>NZ_POSP01000003.1:3190145-3828175 GCF_002885975.1 Paucibacter aquatile
CAGGCCACTTGCAGCAGGCAGCGCAGCTCTTCGAGCAGCACCGGTTCATCGTCGGCGATCAAGGCGATGGGGGTGGGCGTCATGAATCCGCAGGGGTGGTGAGGCCCAGGGGCAGTTGCAAGAGGGCCTCGGTGCCTTCGCGACCATCGGTCAAAGGCTGGAGTTGAAACTCGGCTGCATGGCCGTACAAAGCGTGCAGGCGCTGGCGCAGATTGACCAAGGCCAGGCCTTGGCCGGCCTGGGGCGAGCGGGCTTGCAGCGGCTGGCCGCTGTTGTACACGCGCAGCCGCAGATGGGTGTTGCTGCGCGTCGCTTGCAGCAGCAGCTCGCCACCGCCTTCGCAGGGCTCGATGCCGTGCACGATGGCGTTCTCGACCAAGGGTTGCAGCAGCAGGGGCGGCAGGGGCAGGTCGTGCAATTCGGGGGCCACCTCGATGCGGTAGCGCAGGCGCGGGCCCAGGCGCAGGGCCATGATGGCCAGATACTGCTCCACGATGTGCAACTCTCGGCCCAGGGTGGATGCGGCCGTGCGCACCTCGGGCAGCACCGCTTCGAGGAAAGCCGTCGTGCGGTCCAGCAAGGGCAGGGCCAGGCTCGATTGCTGGCGCACCAGTCCGCGCAGCGTGGCCAGGGTGTTGAAGAGAAAGTGCGGCTCGATCTGGGCCTGCAGCAGTTGCAGCTCGGCGCGCACCCGGTCGCGCTCCTGCTCCAGGTCTTGCTCGCCGGCCAGGCGGCGGCTGCGTTGCAGCAGCGGCAGGCCCAACAGCAGGCCGACAAAGCCCAGGTGCAGGCCGGCGCGCGCCAGCGGCTCGCCCTGGGCCCAGCGGGGCAGATCCAGCAACTGGCTGCGCAACTGCAGATCGAGCTGCCAGCCCGCCGCTGCGCCAGACAGAACGGCGAGGGCGCACAGGAGCAGGGCCAGCGCCCAGCCGTGGCGCTGCAGGCGGGCATCGGCGTGCAGGCTCAGCGCCTTCAACAAGCACTGGCTCAGCGCGCAGCCCGCCCACAGGCTCAGGGCCAGGCACCAGGCGGCGTGCTGGGCCCAGAAGGCTGCGCTGAGACCGAAGCCCAGCAAGCCCAGGCCCAGCTGCGGCCAGAGGGCCGGGCGGCCGAACTCCTCACGCAGAGCCCGTGCAGCCAGGGCTGCGGGCGCGCGCGGCCCGGCCGCTGGAGACGGGGCCCTCACGGCGGCGACAGATGCTGGGGCTGGCGCGGCAGCAGCAGCGCGTGCTCGGGCCCTTGGGTTTCGGGCACGCTGTCGGGCACGATCTCCAGCTTGAACTGGGTGGCGCGCAAGACCCCGCCGCCGGTCAGCATGGTGCCGAAATGCAGGGAATCCACCTCTTTGGGAATCTGCAGCACGACCGAGACCTCGCGCCAACCGAAGCTGCCCTTGAGCGGGCGCAGCTCCATATTGTCAAAAACGCGGCCGATGTCCTGACCGACATCGCCGCGCAGCCAGATGCCGCCCCATTGCGACAGGTCCTCGCCCTGGACCTGGGCACTCAGGCGCAGGCGCTGGCCGGCGTAGTCCCGGGCCTGGATGCTTTGCATGGCGGTGACAAAACCGCGCGCATTGCGCTTGCAGTCGAGCAGAAACACCTTGGGCGTGGGGGCGCCTGCGCGGGGCTCGGTGGTGCTGCGGCAGTCGACCGCATCGCCGGCCCGGAACCAGCCCTGGGGCAGTGGGTTGGGATCGGCCGCCAAGGCCGTGACCATCAGGGCCACCAGGGGCGCCGCGATCAGAGCTCGCAGCTGAGAGGACGTGGTTTTCATGGGATCTCGCTCGCCTTCGTCAAAAAGAGTTCGCACCGGTGTTCCAGACCTGGAAACGAAGCGAAGCGTAGGCGGGGACCGGCATTGTCAGGTCCTGAGGCGGCGAAGCCCGCCCCAACGCGCACGAGCGGTCGCTCGGCGCACATGAGCCGTGAAGTGTGAGGAGTGAGAGGGAGAGGGGCAGGCGCCGGCTCAGCGCCCACCGCTCATGCCATAGCGCTGGGCCAGGCGGGCCACAGTGCCGCGCTGGATCAGGCGGGTCAGGGCTTCGTTGATGGCGGCGAGGCGCCAGGGTGAGCCGGGGGAGACCAGGCATTGCGTGTCGGTGATCGAGAAGCTGCGGTGGCTGATGTGGAAGCGCTCCCGTTCCTCAGGGAAGCGTTTGAAGTAGCCGGCGATCTCCACCTCGGACGTGATCAGGGCATCGGCCATGCCCAGGCGCAGGCGGCGGAACAGCAGCTCGACCTGGCGTTCATCGAGGCGGGTCACCTGGCCACTCTCGAATGCGGCCTGCAGCTGCGGGAATTGGTAGCCCAGCAGCACGGCGATGCGCTTGCCCTGCAGATCGCTCAGGCCTTCGAAAGGCAAAGGCTGGGCCGCCAGCGACACCACGCGCTCCACCTGGGGCACGACGGGGACGGTCCAATGCGGGCCAGCCACGGGAATCCAATGCGGGCTGTAGTAACAGGCGATGTCGGCCTCGCCGCCCATCACCGTGCTCTCCATGCGTCGCCGCGCGACCAGCAGATGCCTGGCCTCGGTGCCCAGCTCGGCGGCGATCAGATCACCCAGGTCTTTGAGAAAGCCGCCGCTCAGCCGGTTGGGCGGGCTGATGCTGAGCAAAGGGTAGGCCATGGCCTCGGTGTGAGCCACGCGCAGGGCGGGCTTGGCGGGGGCCGAGGCCGCGGTGGCCTGGGCGGCGTCGGCCTGCGGCCCCGCACAGGCCATGGCGCTGAACCAGAGGCCGAACTTCAAGACGTGTTGCAGTCTTCGCATCAGTCCCGGCTCCACAAGCCCTGCGAGCCGCGCCGCACCTGGGCCAGCAACTGCGTCAGCTGAGTCTCTCGCTCGCCCAGCGGCAGGCTGGGCCAGATGGCCTCTCTCAGCGCCGCTTCTCCAGCCGTGTTCAGCACCAGCCAGGCGGTCAGCAGGGGGGCGGCCAGGCCGCCGCTGCAGGTGGCCACCGGGCCATGGGCATGGAAGGCTTCCTGATCCAGCACCCGCACGCCGGCCTCCAGCAGCCAGGGCCGAGTGGCGGCATCACAACAGGCCGGGCTGTCGCCCAGCAGCCCCAGGCGCGCCAACAGCAGGCTGCCGGAGCCCAAGGCACCGAGTTGCTGGCGCAAGGGGTCCAGCTGCAGCCGGTCCAGCAAGGCCGAGTTCTCGGCCACGGCGCGGTTGTAGAGGCCGCCGACAAAGAGCACGGCCTCGGCCTCGTTGGCCCATTCCAGCGGGCGCTGCAGCGGCTGTTGCAGGCCATGCATGGAGCTGAGCATGGTGCCCGGCCCACACAGCTCGGCGCTCCAGCCGCGGGGGCGCAGCTGGTTGAGCAGGGCCAGGGGGATGAAGGCGTCCAGCTCCTGGAAGCCGTCGAAGCAGACCAGGGCCACCCGCGTGGCGCCGGGTGCGTTCAGACCGGAGGGGGTGACTTCACGCATGGCCCGATTGTGAACCCGGGGTTACATTGCGCGCCACTCCCGGCGTTTGTGCGCCGGCTTCCGGCTCCTTGTGGGCCCTTTTTGTTGCCGTTTTGGTTTGTCACCCATGTCCGCCATTCCCTTGAATCCGCCCCTGGCCGTCCCCATCGACACCCGCCGCTGGGCCTGGTTGCCGCCGGTTGGCAGCTGGGGCTACTACGCCCTTCTGTCCGCCATCGGCATGTTGCTGCTGGGCCCCTTGGGTGGCATCGCCGCGGCCTTCATGAACTTCTCCATCGGCTTCTATGTCGGCGGCCAGGTGCTGGCCGGCATCCTGGGCTCGGTGGTCACCTACGGCTACGGCGCCGAGGGCAAGCATGGCGCCAACTACATCCAGACCACGGCCGCGTCCGTGGCCGGCATGATGGCCATGAGCACCCTGATCCAGGCCATGGCCTGGATGGGCATGCCTGAAGTGCCGGCCTGGCAACTGGTCACCTACATGCTGTGCATCGGCATGATGGCCGCCGGCATCGGCATGCTCTACACGCCCATCCTGGTCGAGCGCATGCAGCTGACCTTTCCCTCGGGTCTGGCGGTCGCCAACATCCTGCGCGCATTGACCGATCCGGTGCTGCTCAAGCAATCGGTGTCGCGCCTGTTCGGTGGCATGGGGGCTGGCCTGATGGGCGGCATTGGCGCGGCCAAGCTGGCTTTTCTCGGCGCGATCGAGCTGTCGGCTTCCACCTTCGGCGCCGGGCTGATCGTCGGTGCCCGGGTCGGCATTCCGGCCATCGTCGGCGGTGGCATCTTCTGGGCCTTGGCACCTTATTTCGTCAGCATCGGTTGGCTGAAGGAGGGTGAGCCCTTCCGCAAGATTGCCTTTTTGATCGCCCTGGGCCTGATCCTGGGTGCGGCCATCGTGGATCTGAGCCTGATCTTCTGGCGTGTCGCCCGCCGCCTGAGCCAGCCGGGTGAGCGCATCGTCGTGCCCGAGGAACAGCGCACCGGCCCGCGCGCCAGCCTGCCGCGCCTGCTGGCCTGGGTGGGCGTCTGGACCGTGGCCACCATCGTCTGCGGCGTGCAGTTCTTCAACGAGCCCCTGGGTTACATGATCCTGGCCGTGGCCCTGGTCTATCTGTTCGTGATCGTCAACGGCATCTCCCTGGGCCTGACCGATTCCAACCCCATCTCCAGCGCCTTTGTCGTCACCGTGCTGATCCTGGCCAGCATCGGCCTCAAGGACCCGATGCTGGGCCTGATGGCGGCCATGGTGGTGTTCGTCTCGGCCAGCGTGGCCGGCGATATGCAGCAGGACCGCTCCACCGGCTGGCGCCTGGGCTCCAACCGGACCCTGCAGTTCCGCTTCCAGGTGGCCGGCCTGCTGCTGGGCTCGGTGCTGGCCGTGGCCGTGGCCAAGTTCTTCATGACCGCCTACCCGGTGCTGCAGCTGGACCAGACCGTGATGAGCGCTGACCAGGCGCCCGCGCAATGGACCTCGGCCATGACCTACAAATTCGTCGGTGCCCTGCGCAGCCTGACCGAGCCCAAGCCCTACCAGACGCAAGCCATCCTGATCGGCGTGCTGATCGGCTTTGCGACCGAGCTGCTGCGCAAGATCATCAAGGCCAACAAGGGCTACCAGCGTTTCGCGGCCGGCAGCAAGGCCGGCTTCGCCACCGATTTCATGCTCGATGCGGTGGTGCTGCCCAGCCCCTACGCCTCGTCCTTCGGCGGCTTTGTCAATCTGCACACCTCGATGTGGTTTGCTGCTGGCGGCGTGATCTCCAGCGCCATCAATACCTTGGCGCCCAAGCCCAAGGCCGGTGAAGAGCAGCTGCCCGATGACATGAGCAGCACCTCCCTGGTCGGCGGTGGCTTGATCGCCGGCGACGCCCTGGCCGCGCTCGGCCTGGGCCTGGCGGGCATGGCCGCGGTGCTGGGTTGATCGGCCATGGCTGAGCTGTCACCCGCCGACGTGGCGCGTGTTCGCGCCCTGGTCGAGCGCGCCGATGAGCAGGCCGACGAGGGCGAGTTCGAGGCCGCGCTGGACCTGTTCGAGCAGGCGCTGGAACTGCTGCCCGAGCCCTGGTCTGCCCATGCGCAGGCGCAGACCCTCTTGTTCTCCATCGCCGACATGCAGTTTCTGCTGGAGGACTTTGAAGCCAGCGGCGACACCTTCAGCGCCCTGCTGGCCAGCTTTGAGTCGGCCCGGGCGGAGCCCTTGCCGCAGCTGCGCCTGGGCCAATGCCTGGTCGAGCAGGGGCGAGAGGCCGAGGCGCTGCCCCATCTGCAAGCGGTGCTGAAGCGCGCGGGCGAGCAGGCGTTTCGTTATGAGGAGCCGAAGTACCTGGCGCTCGCTCGACGCCCTTGAAGGCCAGGGTCTTCGGACGCGCATTGCGGGCACGCACCGCCGGTGACTTTTGGCAAGGCACGCCGGCCTGGACACACTCCGGCGTCCCTGGCTGAAACACGGTGCCTCTGTCCATGAATCTCACCCGCGCTTCCATCCTGAAACGGCTTCGGCCCTGCAGCCTGACGGTGCTGGTGCTCGCCTGTGCCGCTGCCAGCTTCCCTGCCCGCGTGGTGGCCCAGGAGAAGCCGGCCCATGAACAGCAAGCCCGGCTGCCCCGGGTGAGCGAAGCATTGCAGCTGGACATGCAGACCGAACGCCTGGTGGGCGAACAGGCCCGCAACCCGGCGGAGGCTGTGTTGCGCGTGCCGCTGCGGCAACAGCTCCTGCTCGACCCGCAGGGCCGCTACCGGCTGGAGACCGACAGCGTCTACCCCGGCCCGATCCGGTTTCAGTTTCTCGAGCTCGGCCTGCCCGAGGGCATCAGCACGGTCGACCTCCTGAAGTGGCGGCAAGGCCTGGCCATTTCGCGCCTGCCTGCTGCGGTCGCCCGCGAGCGCTGGGCCGATCACGAGTTTCTGGTCCCGGCCTGGCTGCTTCAGCGCTTGAGCGCGGTGCGCGGCGAGCCGGCCGCTGACGGCAGTCTGGCCTTCACGGACGCTGCCGGTCGGCCGGCACGGCTGGCCCTGGACGGCGCCAGTGGCCGGGTGCTCTGGGCCCGCAGCGCGGGGCGGCGCTATGAGTACAGCGACTACGAAACCCTGGCCGGCGGGCTGCAGCAGCCGCGCCGCATCAGCGAGCAGCGCGGCGAGGCGCCGGCCTGGGTCTGGCAGGTCCAGGCCGTGGCGGCGCCCAACACCAAGCCGGCGGCCTACGCCCTGCCGGCCGGCTACAGCGACGCGCCCGCCGATGCAGCGGGCCTGCGTGCCACACCGCTCGGTGGCGGCAGCTACCGGGTCGATGGCTTGAGCAGCGGGTATCACAGCAGTTTCAGCATCGGCAGCCAGGGCATCGCTGTCTTCGACGCGCCGGTCAGTCCGGCCGAGGCGGCCTCGGTTCGCGCGCTGATCGAACAGCTGGCGCCCGGGCGCAAGGTCAGCCATGTGGTGCTCTCCCATGCCCACCGCGACCACATCGCCGGGCTGCCGGCCTATCAGGCCGATGCACCACAGGTGCTGGTCGGCCCCGAGGCGCGCCAGGCTTTGCGGCGCCAGCTGGGCAGCGCCTGGGCCGCCTGGGACGAGCGCGTACAGGAACTGCAGGGCCCGCACACGCTCGATCTGGGCGATCGCCGCGTGCAGCTCTGGCCCCTGGCCAGCCGCCATGCCAGCGATATGGTGGTCGCCTACGACAGCCAGTCTCGGGCCTTGTTTCAGGGCGATCTGTTCTACATCCCCGAGCTCGGCCCGGTGCCTCCGGCCTTCGCCACGGGCCAGGAGCTGCTGGACCTGATTCAGGCCCAGAAGCTGGATCCGGCCTGGATCGTCGGCGTGCACGGCCGCTCGGGCACCCTGGCCGAGCTGCGCCAGGCCTTGGCGCTGCGCGCGCAGGGCATTCGTCAGCAAGGGCAGGGGTTCGGGGCGCCTTGATCGGTGCCTTGATCGCTGTGTTGGTGGGCGCAGGCCCTGGCGGGGCGCAACAGGCTCACATCAGAATCCGCTGCAGGTTCCAGTTCGCGGCAAGGCCCGTCCACAGCGCGAACACCGAGATGTAGGCGACGTAGACACCTGCGAGCTTTACGCCCGTCAGCCATGGCCTGCCCTGGTAGATGCGCTGCAGCGTCACCGCGCTGAAGGCCAGCACCACGGCCGCCAGTGAGCCCCCGCTGATCCAGGCCACACCTGGAAACCAGCGCGCCAGCAGCACCTGGGCCGTGATCAGGGGCAGCATGAAGCTGTGCAGATGAAGTGAGGCGACCATGTGCAGGCCAAAAGCCTGCTTGCGTGGCCAGTACACCAGCAGCAGGAGCAGCGCCAAGGACGGCGGCATGGCCAGGAACACGGCCTGGCGAGTCATCTGGTTGTTGCTTCTGCGAGCCTGCTCCAGATCCTTCAGCAGCTCGGGGTCGGCCGAGATCCGCCGCTGCCAATAGACACAACGCTCGGCAGGCAGGCTTTCGCAAACGAAGCGCCCGTCCTTCACGCCGATCTTGGCATGGACGAAGGACACTTGATCGGTCGGTTTCTCATGGGCTGGCCGAACCCAATGCACCAGCCCCACGCAAAGCAGGCAGATGCTCAGGAACAGACGCAGCGGTGTGAGGTAGCGCCGCCTTTGCCCGGCCAGGTAGGCCAAGGTCAAATGGCCGGGGCGAAGCAGGCCGCGCATCGTGCGCCACAAGGCACCTTCCGTCGCCAGCAGGTGCCCCCCGTACTCCTTGGCGAAGTCCGCCAGCGTAGGCACGCGTAGCGCGGTCTCCTGACCGCAGGCCGGGCAATACGCCGGTTGAGGATCGGGCAGGGTCTGCTGGCAATTCGGGCAGGTGTCGCCGCGCGGGTCGGCAGCCACGGGTTCGGCGCTTGCGGTCGTCATAGGGGCGCGATCATAGGGTGACGCGCCCGCTTGGCTGGGCCTGGGCCTCAGTCCTCCAGCAGACTCCTGAGCATCCAGGCCGTCTGTTCATGCACCGTCAGTCGCTGGGTCAGCAGGTCGGCGCTGGGCTCGTCGCTGGCCTTGTCGACGGCGGCGAACAGGCTGCGTGCCGTGCGGGCCACGCCTTCGTGGCCTTCGACCAGGATGCGCACCATCTCCAGGGCCTTGGGCGGCTGGGTCGGGGCATCGGGCAGGCTGCTGAGCTGGGCGAACTGGGCGTAGGAGCCCGGCGCCACATGGCCCAGCGAGCGGATGCGCTCGGCGATCGGGTCGACCGCGTTCCACAGCTCGGTGTACTGGGCCATGAACATGGTGTGCAGGGTGTTGAACATCGGCCCGGTCACGTTCCAGTGGAAGTTGTGCGTGGTCAGGTAGAGCGTGTAGGTGTCGGCCAGCAGCTTGGACAGACCGGCGGCGATGGTGGCGCGGTCTTTCTCGCTGATGCCGATATTGATGCTGGCAGCGGCGTTGGCAGATTTGGCGACGGACTTCTTGGCCATGGCGACTCCTGTTCAGAGAGGAAGGGGCAGGGGGAAACAGGGCACGGCAGCGGCCCTGGCTTGCGGACACTATAGAGCCGTCAGAAGGCGGCCGTGTTGCTGCACCTCATGCGTGCAGCGAGGGCCGAGGAGTCGGCCCTCGCTCAGCCTTCGCGCCGCGCGGGCTGTGCGGCTTGTGGCAAGGCCACGGCCAGGGGATGGCGGGCGCCGGCCTGCTCGATCACGGCGGTGCGCAGCCCGGCCATGTCCTTGAGCTGGAGCGGCAGCCAGAACCCGCGGGATTGGCCGTCCACCTGCAGGCGCAGATGCGGCCACAGCAGGTAGCGGGCCGGCTCCACCGCGGCAATGTCAGCCCAGGCAATCTGGCGCCAGCGGCCCCAGCTGTCGAAGGTGCGCAGGCCTTCGGCGCTGACGGAGAAGCGGCAGATGGCCACCGGAATGCTGACGATCAGCCCGCACAGCAGGCCCATGGCCAGGTTCAGCAGCAGATCGGGTTTGCGCAGCGGCTCGCCGGTGACGAGGGCATGGCCCACGGCCACGGCCATGACACCGGCGGTGGTCAGCGCGGTTTGCTGGCGCCAGATGGGAAAGAAGGCGTAACGGAAGTCCAAGACGGGTGCATGTTCAGAGCATTGAAGCGGCGAATTGTGGGCCGCTGGGCGCGAGCGACGCAGCGGGATTGCCCGCAGGCGCCGGCAGTCCCGACCGGCTTTGTCGCAGCAGGCCCCGGCTCACGCAGGCCTGCGGGGCGCTGAGCAGCTCACCGAGCTCAGCCAGCTCGGCACAGGCCGCGCTGGCGCTGAGGCCCACCCAGGTGTTGCGGCCGGCGCGCTTGGCCATGTAGAGGGCCTGGTCGGCCAGGCTGACGACCTGCTGCCAGTCCAGGCGCTCGGCCTGGCTGGGGATGAAGGGCAGGGCAGCGAAGCCGACCGAGCAGCTCAGGGCCAGGGTCGCATCGGCTGCGATGGCAAAGGGTTGCTGGGCCACGGCCGCGCGGATGCGCTCGGCGAACTGCGGGCCGGCCTCGGCGTCCACGCCGCGCGCCACGACCAGGAACTCCTCGCCGCCCCAGCGCACCAGATAGTCCGATTCGCGGCAGGCGCGGCGCAGGCGCTCGCGCATCTGCACCAGCACCGCATCGCCGGCCGGGTGGCCCCAGTCGTCGTTGACCTGCTTGAAGTGGTCGATGTCGACCAGCAGAAAGACCAGGTCCGACTCCGTCGGGCGTGGCCGTTCGGGCTGGCGCCGCCAGTCTTGATAGAGGCGCAGGCATTGCGCCACCTCGGCGGCCAGGTGCTGCTCCAGAAAGCGGCGGTTGCGCAGGCCGGTCAGCGGGTCGGTCAGGCTGATGTCCTTGAGCGATTGGTAGGCGCGTTCCAGCTCCTGGTTCTTCTCCAGGACCTCGGCCTGGGCCTGGTGCAGATGGCCCAGGGTGCTTTCCAGGCGGCGGTAGTTGCGCGTGTTCTCCAGCGCGATCGAGCCGTAGGCGGCCAGGCTGCGGAAGATCAGGCGCTCACGGTCGGCGTAGGCAAACGCCTGGCTGGACTGGATGGACATCACGCCCAGCACCCGGTCATTGGCCAGCAGGGGCATGAACATGGAGCTCAGGGTCGGCTGCGTGCCCGGGGCCAGGTGCTGCGGCGTGTCCGGGCTGATGTCGCGGAACAGCTCGCAGCGCTCGCGGGCGCAGCGTGCCGCCTGGGATTGTGGCGAATCGCAGCGGATGGCAAAAGGCGTGATCGGCCGGCCGTTCTCGGTGCCGTAGGCCAGGCGCAGTTCCTGAGCCGCCTCGTCGAGCAGGTAGACGGCGAAATGGTTGGCCGTCAGCAGGCCATGGACATTGCGGTCCAGGGTGGCGTAGACCGCCTGCTCCTGCAGATGGGCGGTGATCTCCTGGCCGATCAGGCTGAGCTTTTCCAGCGTCGCGCCGGTCTGGCTGAGCAGCTCGGCGCGTTCGGCCGAGGCCGCGGCCAGCTGGCGCAGATGCTCGCTCTCGGCCGCCGTGCGTTCGGCCTGAAAGCGCGCCTCCATGGACATCAAACGCTTGCTGACGTCCTGCTTGTGCACGCTTTCGCTGGCCGCGCGCGCCCGCCCGGCGTAGTGATAGGCCTGCAGGCCATCGCCGAGCCGCGCGTACTCGCTGGCAATGGCGTCGAACACCGCGGGCGGCACATTGTGCTGGGCCTCGGGCGCGTACACGGCCAGGGACCGCAGCAGGTAGTGCAGGCTGGCGCTGGCCTCCTGCATGCCGGACGGTGGTGGCAGGGTGTGGCGCTCATGCAGGGTGGCCAGCACGCGCAAGGCCTCGCAGTGGTGATAGGCCAAATGGCTGGGCTGGGCCAGGGCCAGGGCTTTCTCAGCCGTGGCCATGGCCTCTTCGGCACGCCCCAGCTCGGACAGGCAGAGCGCGGCCACGCACATGGCATTGAGGCGCAGGTCCAGGCTGCGCGGGATGGGCCCCGGCGCCTCCAGGCGCAGGGCGGTGGCCAGGGCGGCTTCGGGCTGCTTCAAGTCGCGTTGCAGCTCGGCCAGGTACACCAGACCCAGGCTGTAGGCGCGTGAGCTTTGCAGCGGTGCCAGCAGGGCCAGGCCTTCGTTGAGGGACTGCTGCGAGGCCTCCAACTCGCCCAGCCGGCATTGCACGGTGCTCACCTGCAACAGAGCCAGGCCCTGCACCAGCGGCCAGCCGGTCGGCCGCGCGCGGCTCAGGCTGCGCTGCATCCATTCCATGGCCTGGGCGTCGTCGCCGAGGTTGGAGAAGGCCACGCCCATGGTCGTCAGCGTCAACGCAATCTGGCGCAGCAGGCCGGCGCGGGTCAGCTCGGTGACGGTGTGGCTGCAGGCCTGAAACACCGTGCGGAAGTCCGAGCGTTGCAAGGCCTCGAAGGCCAGAAACTCGTTGCACAGCACATGCAGCGCCGGGTGCAGGGCTTGGGCCAGGCGTTCGCGCACATGCAGGCTCCACTGCGCGGCGGCGGCCGGGCCATCCTGGCGCAAGGCTGCATGGGCCAGGCCGAGCTGGGCAAACTCCAGGCGGAAATCGTCGTCGCAGCCCACGGCCACGCTGGCCGCGGCATCGAGCTCGCGGCAGCGCAGGGCCAGGTCGTAGCGGTCGCCAGCGATCTGGGCCAACAGCAGATGGGCATCGGACAGCACCCGCATCTCGCCTTGCTGGCGCGCCAGCTCCACCACCTGACGCGCTTGCGCCTGGGCCGCGTCCAGCTCGGCGAACAGCCACAAGCACTCGGCCTGCAAGAGCTGCAAGCGCAGGCGCAGGCCCGCGGCCGTGGCGCCGGAGTTCAGCGCATGGTTGGCTGGGGCATCCTGCAGCTCGCGCAGCAGCTGATCCGCCAGCTGTTGCGCGCGCCGTGTCTGACGTTCGCGCAGATGCCAGGCCAGGGCCACGCGGTCCTGCAGGCAGGCGTTTGCGCCGGCCGCATGGAGGCGGGCTTCCAGCTCGGCAAAGTCATCGTCGGTGAGGATCAGATGCATGGCGCGCATTCTGTCAGCCTGCAGCGGCCAAAACGAAGGGCTCGCCGGTCAAGCGAGCCCTTCTTGCTGTGCATCAATGCCGCTTTCGCGGCACGGCGTTCATTCAATGCGGCTGGTTGTGCGTGAACTGCAGCAGCATGCCCAGGCCGGCGGCCGCACCGCCGCAATGGATGGCCAGTCCGGCCAGCAGGCGCAAGCTTCGGCGCATCTTCAGGTCCATGGCTGACTCCTTGCTTCAGCGGCGGCCAAGCTCGAAGCGGTCCAGGTTCATCACCTTGGTCCAGGCCGCCACGAAGTCGTGGATGAACTTCTGCTGGCCATCAGCGCTGGCGTAGACCTCGGCGTAGGCGCGCAGCACCGCGTTGGAGCCGAACACCAGGTCGGCGCGGCTGGCGCTGAACTTCAGCGCGCCGCTCTGACGTTCGCGGCCCTCGAAGCGCTCGTCACTGGCGTCGCTGGCCTTCCAGGCCGTGCCCATATCGAGCAGATTGACGAAGAAGTCATGGCTGAGCACGCCGACGCGCTCGGTGAACACGCCCTGGGTGCCGCCGTCGAAGTTGGCGCCCAGCACGCGCAGGCCACCGATCAGCACCGTCAGCTCCGGGGCCGTCAGCGTCAGCTGCTGGGCACGGTCGATCAGCAGTGCTTCGGTCGGCGCGCCGACCGGGCCGCGTCGGTAGTTGCGGAAACCATCGGCCAGCGGCTCCAGCACGCCGAAGGACTCCACATCGGTCTGGTCCTGGCGGGCATCGACCCGGCCCGGCGCGAAGGGCACCTCAAGCTTGACGCCGGCCGCCTGCGCCGCCTGCTCGACGCCGACCACGCCGGCCAGCACGATCACATCGGCCAGCGAGGCGGTGCCGGCCGCTTTCTGGATCTCGACCAACTTCGGCAGCACCTGCACGGCGCGCTGGTTGACGGCCCAGTCTTTCTGCGGCGCCAGGGCCAGGCGGGCACCGTTGGCGCCGCCGCGCTTGTCGCTGCCGCGGAAGGTCGAGGCCGAGGCCCAGGCCACCGAGACCAGCTCGCTCACCGACAGGCCTGCAGCCGCGATGCGCGCCTTCAGATCGGCAATATCGGCCGCCGTGGGCTGGTGCGTGGCCGCGGGCAGGGGGTCTTGCCAGATCAGGTCTTCCTTCGGCACTTCCGGGCCGAGGTAGCGGGCTTTCGGACCCATGTCGCGGTGGGTCAGCTTGTACCAGGCGCGGGCAAAGGCCTCGGCAAAGGCTTGCGGGTTTTCGTGGAAGCGCTTGGAGATGGCACCGAAGGCCGGATCGAAGCGCAGCGTCAGGTCTGTGGTCAGCATGGTGGGCTTGTGGAACTTGCCCGGGATGTGGGCGTCCGGAATGATCTCGGGCGCATCCTTGGCCACCCATTGCTTGGCGCCGGCCGGCGAGTGCGTCAGCTCCCACTCGTACTTGAAGAGGTTTTCGAAGAAGTTGTTGCTCCACTGCGCGGGCGTGGTGGTCCAGGTCACTTCCAGGCCGCTGGAGACGGTGTCCTTGCCATGGCCGCTGCCGAAACTGCTCTGCCAGCCCAGGCCCTGGGCCTCGAGGCCGGCGGCTTCGGGTTCGGGGCCTTTGTGGTGCTCGGGGGCAGCGCCGTGGGCCTTGCCGAAGGTGTGGCCGCCGGCGATCAGGGCGACGATTTCTTCGTCGTCCATGGCCATGCGGTTGAAGGTGATGCGGATGTCATGGGCCGCGGCCAGGTAGTCGCCGCTGGCGTTCGGGCCTTCCGGGTTCACATAGATCAGGCCCATGTGGGTGGCGGCCAGGTTGGCGTCCAGTTCACGCGGGCTGGCGCCGGCGTGGAAGCGCTTGTCGTCGGCCAGCCACTTCGTCTCGGCGCCGAAGTTGACGTCCTGATCCGGTTCCCACACATCTTCGCGGCCGCCGGCAAAGCCGAAGGTGCGGAAGCCCATGCTTTCCAGCGCCACATTGCCAGCCAGGATGAAGAGGTCGGCCCAGGAGATGCTCTGTCCGTATTTCTGCTTGATGGGCCAGAGCAGGCGGCGCGTCTTGTCGATGTTGACGTTGTCGGGCCAGCTGTTCAGCGGGGCGAAGCGCTGCTGGCCACGGCCACCACCGCCGCGGCCGTCCAGGGTGCGGTAGGTGCCGGCCGCGTGCCAGGCCATGCGCACCATCTGCGGGCCGTAGTGGCCGAAGTCGGCCGGCCACCAATCCTGGCTGTCGGTCATCAGCTGGACCAGATCGGCCTTGAGCGCGTGGTAGTCCAGCTTCTGGAAGGCCTCGGCGTAATTGAACTGCTCACCCAGCGGGTTGGACTTGCTGGAATGCTGGTTCAGCAAATCCACGCGCACCTGCTTGGGCCACCAGTCGCGGTTGCTGGTGCCGCCGCCGGCGACGTGGTGGAAGGGGCATTTGCTTTCGGTGGACATGGCGCTTCTCTCCTGAGTGAGGGGGTGGCTGGGATGGAAGGACTTTAGTTTTCCTCTATCAAATTCGCCAATTGAATAGTTCTAACCTGTGGATAGGCAAAACCTTGCTCGCCCTGACCCGCGCGCGTCCATTGGCTGAAGCAGGCGAAGAACCATGTCCCAGGGATGGCGGTCTTTGCTGTTCCTCTGGCGCCGCTGCATGGGCGATCTTGGGGTGGCACTGGCGTGGGCCTGCCGCCGTGCGGCGGCATCAAGCCAGGGCTGAAGCGGCGGCAGCCGTGGCCCGCGCATCGGCCCGGGCCAGCTCCAGGCCCAGCAGGGCGCGCTTGCGCTGCGGGCCCCAGCGGTACTCGCCGAACTCCGCATTGGCGCGGATCACCCGGTGGCAGGGGATCAGGCAGGCGATCGGATTGGCCGCCACGCAGCTGGCTACCGCCCGCACCGCCTGCGGCGCGCCGGCCAGGCGCGCCAGCTGGGTGTAGCTCAAGACCTGACCCTCGGGGATCTGCAGCAGCGCCTGCCAAACCTTGAGCCGCAGCGGCGTGCCGCTGAGCGCCAGGCCGATGGGCTGGCTGGGCTGCAGACCGGACAGGCGCCGTTGCAGCTCCTCGGCCAGCGGCCGCAGCGCGCTGTCATCGCGTTGCCAGACGGCCTGGGGCAGCTGCTGGGCCGCGGCCTCGGCCAGGGCCTCGGGGGATTCGTCCTGCAAAAAGCTCAGCTGGTGCAGGCCGCGCGCGCTGGCCGCCAGCCAGACGGGGCCGAGCAGGCTGTCCACCACGCTCCACTGCATCTGCAAGCCCTGTCCGGCCTGCTTGAACTGGCCCGGCGTCATGCCGTCGACGCTGAGAAAGAGGTCGTGCAGGCGCGAGGGCCCCGAGAGCCCGGCCGCCAGGGCCGCGTCCAGCACCGGCTCGGCCGCGCGCAGGCTGGCCTTGGCCCGCTCCAGGGCCAGGGCTTGCTCGAACTCCTTGGGCGTGACACCGGCCAGCTCGACAAAGCGGCGCTGGAAATGAAACAGGCTCATGCCCGCGGCCTCGGCCAGGGTTTGCAAGGGCACGGGGCCCTGGCTCAGTTGTTCCAGGGCCTGGCGGACGCGGTCGTAGTGGGGGCGGTTCATGGCCTCAGTGTGCCGGGCGCCGCGGCGGGCGGCCACCCGCTTCTTGCGCCCCGGCCCTGACCTGCTCAGATGGCGGCAGCCGCATCACCGCCGTCCGCCGCGGCCGGGCCCTGGGCCTCGGGTGCTTGCAAGGGCAGGCACAGGACGAAGCAGCAGCCCGGCCCGGGCATGGGGTCCAGCGCCAGGCTGCCGCCGAGCAGGGAGCTGACGATGTTGTGGCTGATGGAAAGGCCCAGGCCGCTGCCGCCCTGGCCGAACTTCGTGGTGAAAAAAGGCTCGAAGATGCGCCCGGCGTGGGCCGGGCTGATGCCCACGCCGTCGTCGCGGAAGCGCAGCTCGGCGCGGCCGTCCTTCAGCAGCCGGGCGCTCAGCCGCATCAAGCCGCCGCGGCGGGCGCCAAAGCCGTGCAGCATGGCGTTGTTGACCAGATTGCTGAGCACCTGGCCCAGGGGGCCGGGAAAGCTGTTGAGCAGGATGCCCTCGGGCACGTCCAGCTCCAGCTTGTGGCCTTGCTTGCGGATGCTGGCCTGCAGCGTGGCGGTGACCTGCTCGCAGAGCACGGCCAGGTCGAAGAGCCGGCGCTGCTCGGCCGTGCGGTCCACGGCCACCTGCTTGAAGCTGGTGATCAGCTCGGCCGCGGTTTCCAGGCCCTGCATGATGAGTCGGGCCACCGAGCGGGTTTCGCCCAGATAGGCCTCCAGCTCGCTGCGGCGCAGCTCCTTGCTGGCGGCGGCGCGCTCGATCTCCTGGGTGCGCTGGTCCAGGGTGCTGGCCATCAGCAGGCTGTTGCCCAGCGGGGTGTTCAGCTCGTGGGCGATGCCGGCGACCAGGGCGCCCAGGGCGGCCAGCTTCTCCTGCGCCACCAGCTGGCTTTGCGCCTGCTGCAGGCGGCGGTAGGCGATGGCGTTGTCCAGGGCGATGGCGGCAAAGGCATTGAGTGAGCGGAAGATCATGCGCTCATGCTCGCCGTAAGCCTGGGCCTGGGGCGATTGCACGGTCACCACGCCCAGCAGGCGCTCCTGGATCAGCAGGGGCGCGAACATGGCGCTGAGCGTGCGCATGGTGCCGGGCACCTGGCTGGGGTCGCTGCCGTCTTCGGCCAGTTGGATGGACAGCTCGCGGCGCTCGCGCGCGCAACGGGCGGCGTTGGAGCTGGGGTTGTCCAGGGCGATGTGGTCGGGCGGCAGGGGCTGGCCGTCTTCCAGGCCGAAGACCGAATTGATGCCCTCGCCCTCATCGTCCAGCAAGTAGATCTCGAAGCCGCGCGCATCGAGCAGGGCCGGGATGTGGCGGCTCAGCGCCGCGAAGATCGAGGCCATGTCCAGATGCCGGGTCAGCTCCAGGCCGATCTGGCCCAGCTTCTCCAGCGTGCTGCTGTTGCGCTGCATCAGGGCGGCGCGCTGGCGCTCGGCCTCGGCCAGTTGCTGCAGATGCTGGGCCTCGGTGCGGGCGTTCTCGTTGAGGTGATGCAGCTGCAAGGCCTCGACCCGGTCGGCCGAGCTGCGGCTGAGCATGCTGGCGCGCGCGCTGGCGGCCTGCTGGCTGGTCTCGAAGGCCTCGCGGTAGCGGCCCGTGCCGGCGTAGGCCAGGGCCAGCGCCTCCAGCAGCTCGGCGCTGTCCTTGTAGCCGGCGATGGATTTGGCCCGCTCGCGCGCCAGCTCAAGCAACTGCACGGCCTGGGCCTGCCCTGCGGCGCCGGGCGCGCGCTGGGCGATCTGGGCCAGCACCATGCGCAGCTCGACCTCGGCCTCGGCAGCGCCGCTGAGCTCGGCCACGGCCAGGTCTTCGCGTGCCATCTGTTCGGCGGCCTCGCCCTGGCCGAGCAAGAGCAGGGCGCGCGCATGGCCGCGCCGGGCATTGCGTTGCAGATCAAGGTAGCCGCCCGGGTGTCGCTGCAGGGCTTCGAAATAGTCGAGCGCCTTTTGACCCTCGCCCAGGTCCAGGGCCAGCAGGCCTTGGTAGCTCAGGCAGACCGCGGAATTGCGCGAATCGGGCTGCGGCGCAAAGATCTGCGTGCCCTCGTCGAGCAGGCTGCGTGCCAGCTCCAGCCGGCCCAGGCGGCGCAGGGTTTCGCCCATCTGCATCAGGCAGCTGCCCAGGCTGGCCGACCAGCCCGAGGCGCGCGCCATCTGCAGGCCTCGCTCCATCCACTCCAGCGCTGACTCCGGGTCGTTCAAATCGTTGAAGGCGCTGCCCAGATTGCCGAGGGTGTTGATGGTCTCGCGCACATAGCCGGCGTCCTGCAGGGGCTGGATCAGGCTGGAGAAACGCCGCACGGCCAGCTTCAGGTCGCGGGCGCGCAGGGCGCGGTAGCCCTGGTAAAGCTCGATCAGCACCGCCGCGCTGACATGCAGGCCACTCAGCTCGCTGGGGAAATGCTGGCCCCAGCGCAGCTCGGCAGCTTCGCGGTTTTGCAGGCCGGCACTGCGCGCCAGGCTGCATTCAAAAATCCACTGGCGGGTGCGGTCGCCGGCCTGCTCGGCCCGGGCAATGGCCTGCTCCAGCGCGGCGCAGCTGGCGGCCATCTGCCCGCCGCCGCTGTGCAGCTGAGCTTGCAGCCAGGCGACATCGGCGCAGGCCAGCCAGTCCTGTGCGGCTTCGGCTTCGGCGCGCAGCACCCGGGCCTCGAACAGGCCTTCGGCATAGCGGGTGTAGAGGCGCAGCGCGTCCAGCCGGGTCAGGCGTAGTCGGCGCTGCAGGGCAGCGCGTGTGGCCTCGGGCAGCTCGGGCGTGTCGGCCATGGCCTGCTCGGCGGCTTCGGCGCGGGCCAGGGCTTGGGGCGTGTCGCGCTCGCGCTCATGCCAGGCCAGGGCCACCCCCAGGGCGCAGCGCTCGGCCGGCGGCAGGGCGGGCTGCTCCAGCTGGGCGCGCAGTTCGGCCAGCACGGCCTCCTGCTCGTACAGCCGCAGCTCCGAGAGGATCGCCGCCGCGGCCGCTTCGCTCATGACAGGCGCTTCACCCCCGCCAGGCTGCAGCCGTAGACGGCGTTGCGCAGCGCAGCGATGGCCTCGTAGCGGGTGAAGGTCTTGCGCCAGGCCAGCACCACGCGGCGTGTGGGCACCGGCGGCGCAAAGGGCACGAAGCGCAGATGCGTGGGCGGCAGCAGGGGCACGCTGAGCGCCGGCACCACGGTCACGCCCATGCCCGAGGCCACCATGTGCTTGATGGTTTCGAGTGAGCTGCCTTCAAAACTCTTGCGTATGCCCTCGGCGTCGCTGCTGAAGCGGGCGAACTCGGGGCAGACCTCGAGCACATGGTCGCGGAAGCAATGGCCGGCGCCGAGCAGCAGCATGGTTTCGCTCTTGAGCTCCTCGGCCGACACCGACTCGCGCCCGGCGAAGGGGTGGCTGGCCGGCACGGCGATCATGAAGTCTTCGTCGTAGAGCGGCGCCACGGCCAGGCCAGTGTCCGGGAAGGGCTCGGCCATGATGGCGCAGTCCAGCTCGCCGGTGCGCAGCATCTCCAGCAGCTTGACGGTGAAGTTCTCCTGCAGCATCAGCGGCATCTGCGGGTACTGCTCGATGACGTTCTTCACCAGCTCGGGCAGCAGATAGGGTGCGATGGTGTAGATCAGGCCCACGCGCAGGGCGCCGGCCAGGGGGTCTTTGCCGCGCTTGGCGATCTCGTGGATGGCGCTGGCCTGCTCGATCACCGACTGCGCCTGGCGCACGATGTCTTCGCCCAGCGGCGTCACCTTGATCTCGTTGGCGCCGCGCTCGAAGATGCGCACGTCCAGCTCTTCTTCAAGCTTCTTGATGGCCACGCTGAGCGTGGGTTGGGACACGAAACAGGCCTCGGCGGCGCGGCCGAAATGGCGTTCGCGGGCCACGGCAACGATGTAGCGCAACTCGGTCAGGGTCATGCGGCCCATCCTAACTGGAGCGCGGGGCTTGTGCCCGAGGCCGGCCCGCCATTGGATGGCCCAGCCTAGCGCAAACCCGGATACAGGCGGCTACACTGCGCGCCAATTGGGGCCTGGCTTTGCGGGCTCCGCCCCCACAGCCCCCGAGGAGCCGCCATGACCGAGCGCAAACCCATGACCTTGCAGCGCCTGCTGGACATGCATGCCAGCGGCGACAAGATCGCCATGCTGACCTGCTACGACGCCGCTTTCGCCACCTTGCTGGACGAAGCCGGCGTGGACGTGCTGCTGGTCGGCGATTCCCTGGGCAATGTGCTGCAGGGGCAGAGCAGCACGGTGCCGGTCTCGCTGGACGAGATGGTTTATCACACCCGCTGCGTGGCCCGCGGCCGCAAGAGCGCCTGGGTGATTGGCGATCTGCCTTTCGACAGCTACCAGAGCTCGCCCCAGGAAGCCTGGAAGAGCGCGGCCGCCCTGGTCAAGGCCGGCGCCCACATGGTCAAGCTCGAAGGCGGCGGCTGGACGGCGCCGGTGGTGCGTTTTCTGGTCGAGCGCGGCATCCCGGTTTGCGCCCATCTGGGCCTGACGCCGCAGACCGCCACCATGCTGGGCGGCTACAAGGTGCAGGGCCGCGAGGAAGCGGCCGCGGCGCTGATGAAGCAGCATGCGCGCGAGCTGGTCGAGGCCGGCGCGCAGATGCTGGTGCTGGAGATGGTGCCCTCGGCCCTGGCAGCCGAGCTGACCCAGAGCCTGGGCATCCCGGTCATCGGCATCGGTGGCGGTGTGGCCTGCTCGGGCCAGGTGCTCGTGCTGCACGACATGCTGGATGTGACCCCGGGCCGCCGCCCGCGTTTCGTCAAGAACTTCATGCAGGGCGCGGCCTCGGTGCAGGACGCGGTGCTGCGCTACGTCGCCGCGGTCAAGGCCCAGACCTTCCCGCAGGACGATCTGCACGGCTACTGAAGCCGACCCTTTCTTTTCTCTCCCGAACCCCATGCAAGTGATCCACACCATCGCCGAGTTGCGCCAGGTCCTGGCTGCGCAGCCGCGCCGCGCCTTCGTGCCCACCATGGGCAATCTGCACGACGGGCATCTCGATCTGGTGCGCCAGGGCCGTGCGGCCGTGGGCCCCGATGCCCTGGTGGTGGCCAGCATCTTCGTCAACCGCCTGCAGTTCGCGCCGCACGAGGACTTTGACCGTTACCCCCGCACCCTGGCGCGCGATGCCGAGCTGCTGCAGGGCGCCGGCTGCGACCTCGTCTTCGCGCCCGATGAGCGCGAGCTTTACCCCGAGCCGCAGGGCTACAAGGTCCACCCGCCGGCCGAGCTGGCCGACATCCTGGAAGGCCATTTCCGCCCGGGCTTTTTCATCGGCGTCTGCACCGTGGTGGCCAAGCTTTTCAACATCGTCCAGCCCAGCCTGGCCCTGTTCGGCAAGAAGGACTACCAGCAGCTGATGGTGCTGCGCCGCATGGTGGCGCAGATGGCGCTGCCGATCGAGATCCGCGCCGGCGAGACCACGCGCAGCGCCGAGGGCCTGGCCCTGTCTTCCCGCAACGGCTACCTCAGCGAGGCCGAGAAGACCGAGGCCCTGCGCTTGAGCCGCACCCTGCGCGAGCTGATCGCCCGCTGGCAGGCTGGCGCGCGTGACCTGGCTGCGCTGGAAGCCGAAGCCCTGCAAAGCCTGCGAGATGCCGGCTGGCAGCCCGACTACCTGACCCTGCGCTGCCAGCATGACCTCAGCCCCGCCCGCGAGGGCCAGGCCCTGGTCGCCCTGGGCGCGGCCAAGTTGGGCACGACCCGGCTGATCGACAACCTCGAGCTTTGACGGCCGCGCCAGGCGCAAGCCCGACCATCGACCGAGGTCGCCCGTGCTCCGGGCTCCTCGGTTTTTTTGTGAGTGCGAAGAGTGGGATAATTTCCCACTACTGTTCGCAGGTCGCCCGTTTTCGGCTTTTTGCGCCGCAGCGGCGTGGATACTGCGAGCGCTTCGAGGCAGTCCCTTTTGTTTTTCTCTCCCCCTCTCTCTTCTCTCCCCCTTTCAGCTTTCTGTTTTGAATTGAACCCAAGCACGCAAGCGAGCCCCTGATGAACACCTCCCTGTCTTCCTCCACGACTCTGATGTCTGCCAAATCGGCCCTGACGGCCGCCAGCCTGGGCCTGATGGCTCTCTTGACCGCCTGTGGCGGTGGTTCTGACGGTGGCGATACGCCCGCGCCCAAGCCGAAACCGAACCCGGTCACCACCCCGCCGACCACCACCTGCAGCGCCGCCGGTATCGCCGCCTCCAAGGCCAGCACCGCTGCCGCCACCGTCTGCATGCTGACCAGCAAGGGCGAGATCGTGGTCGAGTTGGAAACCGTCAAGGCGCCCATCACCACCGCCAACTTCCTGGCCTATGTGAAGAGCGGCTTCTACAAGGACACCATCTTCCACCGCGTGGTGCCGGGTTTTGTGGCGCAGGGCGGCGGCTTCGTCTCCGGCGGCGCGGCCAAGGCCGGCGCGCTGGCGCCCATCGCTCTGGAGAACCAGAACGGCCTGTCCAATCTGAAATACACCATCGCCATGGCCCGCACCAGCGCGGTCGATTCGGCCACCAGCCAGTTCTACTTCAACACCGTGGACAACAAGAGTCTGGACTACAGCTCCACCGTGGCCGGCAAGAACGGCTATGCCGTGTTCGGCCGCATCATTTCGGGCAAGGAGACCGTGGACGCCATCAATGCCGAGCCCCAGCTCTACACCGGCGCCGACATGACGGCGACCGAAGTGCTGCTTTACTGGGCCACACAGCTCAAATGAGCTGACTTTCACCCGCAAGGGTAAGCAGTTGTCAGCGCCGTCGGCGGCGCTGCGACCGAGCGCGTTGAGCAGGCACCTTGTTCAGGAGTCTTGCCTCATGCGCTCTTTTGTTTTGCGCCTGGCCGCCGTGGCCACCCTGGTGACCTTGACCGCCTGCGGTGGCGGTGGCGGCGATGGCGACCACTACCGCCCGGACCCGATCCCCGTGCCGGTGCCCAATCCCAATCCGCGCCCCAATACCAACAGCTGCAGCAACGAGGGCCTGTCCAAATCGGCCCAAAGCCGCTACGCCACCGTCTGCATGCTGACCAGCAGCGGCGAGATCGTCTTCGAGCTCTACACCGAGTACGCGCCGGCCACCGTGGCCAATTTCCTGCGCTATGTGGCCGATGGCCACTTCAACAACACCTTGTTCCACCGCGTTGAGCGCGATTTCGTGATCCAGGGCGGCGGCTACACCAGCGGCATGTACGAGCGCCGCGCGACCTATGGGCCGGTGCCGCTGGAAAGCAACAACACCCTGGCCAATCTGCCCGGCACCCTGGCCATGGCGCGGCGCAGCGAGCCCAACAGCGCCACCAACCAGTTCTTCATCAATGTGAAAGACAATCCGGGCAATGACTACAAGAGCCCGACCCAACCTGGTTACGCCGTGTTCGGACGGGTCATTTCCGGCATGGCCACGGTGGAGGCCATCAATGCCGTGCCCACCTACTACTACGCCGATGCCGATGTCTCGCGGCCGCGCCAGGAAGTGCTGATCTATTGGGTGCAAAGACTGCAATAAGCCCCTCGCAGCCCGCGGCCCTGAGCCTGGCGCGCATGCGCCTGCAATGGAGCCGCGCTGAGCTGGCCGCCCTGCTGCGACGCTGGGCGGCTTTTCTCGCGGTGGTGGCCGCCGTGCTGGGCAGTTTCATCAGCACCCTGATCGGCTGGCCGGCCTTGCCCCTGTTCTGGGCCATGCAGGCCGACACACCGCCCACCCTGGCCCTGGCCGCGCTGCTGGGCCATGCCCTGCCCGGCTTGCTGCTGGCCTGGGGCTTGCGCGAGGCCTTGCTGCCGGCCCGTTGGATTCCGTTTGAGCGAGCGCTGCCGCTGCGGCGCACGGACATCTGGCGGGCCGATCTGGGCGTGCTGGCCTTGGCCCTGCTGCCCTGGGCCCTGCTCAACCTCATTTCTTTCGCCGCATGGCGAGCGGCCCGCCCGGCCTGGATGCAGGGCTTGTGGCTGCAGGCCTTGTTGGGCTTTGCCTTCTCCCTGCTGCTCTCGGCCGGGGGGGCGCTGGCCCTGATGCAGTGGCGCCGCCGCTCCGGCCGTCCGGCCCGGCGGGCAGCGGCGGCGGGCAAGGCCACGGGCCGCCAGACCGTCTCGACCTGGACCGCCTTGCTCTGGCTGCCGCTGTGGCGCGGCCCGGCGCGGCCGGTGCTGCATGGCTTGCTGGCTGCGCTGCTGGCTTTGCTGCTCTGCCTCGCCGCGGCCTGGCATTTCCCGGTTCATGCAGCCTGGGCGCTGGCCTTCTCCACTTTGCTGACCCAGGGCTTCTGCGCCCGGCTGCAGGCCCAGGCGCGGCAGTGCTACGCGCCGCTGCAGGCGGCCAGCGCCATGCTGCCTGTGTCACCCCAGGCCTGGTCGCTGCGCCTCTATGCCCTGGCCTTGCTGCCGGCGCTGCTGGCCTGGCTCAGCTGGGTGCTGCTGCTGGCGCAGGGCCCCTGGTCGCTGGGGCCGCGCGCCACGCCTGCTTTCTTTGTCGCCGCCCTTGCCGCGCCCGCCTTGGCGCTCTGGCGCCCCGAAAGCCTGAGCCCCGAGGCGCGCGCCGGCCGTTGGCTGCTCAGTTGGGGCATCTGGGTTGCCCTGGCCAGTGAAGTCATTGTCTGAAACCATGCCCGACGCTCCTCATCCCACCGATTTCCGCCTGCAGGTCCGCGCCCTGAGCTTTGCCTACCCCGGCCAGACGCGGCGCGTGGTCGACCTCTGGAGCCAGGACTTCGGCCCCGGCCTGGTCTGGCTGCGCGGCGCCAATGGCACGGGCAAATCCACCCGCCTCAAGCTGCTGGCCGGCGCGCTGGCGCCGCAGTACGGCAGCGCCGAGCTGCAGGGTTGCGATCTCTTGCGGCAGCCCTTGGATTACCGGCGCCAGGTCGCCTTTGTCGGCGCCGAGCCGCCGCCGTTTGAGCATCTGAGCCCGAGCGAGTACTTCGGCTTTCTGAGTGGCTTGTATCCGCGCGCCGCCGTGGCGGACTGGCAGCAGCACATCGAGGGTTTCGGCCTGCAGCCCTTTCTGGGCCAGCCGCTGCGCAGCCTGTCCACCGGCACGCAGCACAAGGCCGCGCTGGCGGCGGCCCTGGCGCTGAACACGCCCTTGCTGCTGCTGGATGAGCCGCTCAACGCGCTCGATGCCGCCTCGCTGGCGCATCTGCGCCAGGCCTTGGCCCGGGCCGCCGAGGCCCGCGACCGCCTGCTGCTGCTGGTCAGCCACGAGGAACTGGGTGTGGCGCCGAGCGCCTGCGTCGAACTCTCAGCCTGAGGGCTTGATCTGGGACAAGGCCGGAGCGGCGGGCGCTGGCTAGACTGCCGCGCCCCCGCCTTCCGCCCCGACCGAGCCCCGCCATGACGACGCCACCTCTTGCCGCCCCCGAACTGCTGCTGCCCGCGGGCGACCTGGAGCGCATGCGCGCGGCCTTTGATTTCGGCGCCGATGCCGTCTACGCGGGCCAGCCGCGCTACTCCCTGCGCGCGCGCAACAACGATTTCAAGCTCGAGAACCTGCAGATCGGCATTGCCGAGGCGCATGCGCGCGGCAAGAAGTTCCTGGTTGCCAGCAACATCCTGCCGCACAACGGCAAGCTCAAGAACTACCTCGCCGATATGGCGCCCGTGGTGGCGATGAAGCCCGATGCGCTGATCATGGCCGACCCCGGCCTGATCATGATGGTGCGCGAGAGCTGGCCCGAGCTGCCCATCCACCTCTCCGTGCAGGCCAATACGGTCAACTACGCGGGCGTGAAGTTCTGGCAGAAGCAGGGATTGAAGCGTGTCATCCTCTCGCGCGAGCTGAGCCTGGACGAAGTGACGCAGATCCGCCAGGAATGCCCGGACATGGAGCTCGAGGTCTTCGTCCACGGCGCCCTGTGCATCGCCTACTCGGGCCGCTGCCTCTTGTCGGGTTACTTCAACCACCGCGACGCCAACCAGGGCACCTGCACCAATGCCTGCCGCTGGGATTACCAATTAGGCGCCGCCTTCGAGGACGAGGCCGGCCAGGCGCAGCCGATTCAGTTCGACTTCCACAAGGCCGTGCAGCAGGCCGATCAAGATTTCGCCGCGGCCGGTGGCACGGCTCGCCATCCGCTGGCCGATCGCACCTATTTGATCGAAGAATCGCAGCGGCCCGGCGAGCTGATGCCCATCCAGGAGGATGAGCATGGCACCTACATCATGAACTCCAAGGACCTGCGCGCGGTCGAGCATGTGCAGCGCCTGGTCGAGATCGGCGTCGACTCGCTCAAGATCGAGGGCCGCACCAAGAGCCGCTACTACGTCTCGCGCGCCGCCCAGGTCTACCGCCGCGCCATCGACGACGCCGTGGCCGGCCGGTCTTTCGACCCGACGCTGCTGGGCGAGCTGGATGGCCTGTCCAACCGCGGCTACACCAGCGGCTTCTACCAGCGCCACCGCAGTCAGGACTTGCAGAACTACCTCGATGGCCACTCCAAGGCCCGGCGCAGCCAGTTCGTCGGCGAGGTGGGGCCGGTGGCGGCCGATGGTTGGGCGGCGATCGAGGTGAAGAACCGTTTTGCCGTCGGCGACCGGCTGGAGATCATCCACCCCAGCGGCAACCGCGAGATCACCGTGCAGGCCCTGCGCGGCCGCGAGGGCGAGCCGGTGCAGGCGGCGGCCGGCAATGGCGTGCAGGTCAGCCTGCAGCTGCCGCCCGAGCTTCAGGGCGCCTTGATCGCGCGCTTGCTGGAGCCGGGCGAGTTTGCCTAATTCCTAGCGTCCCACAGCGTGCAGCTGCGCGCCGTTGATGCTGTAGACCAAGCCATCGGGCCCGGCCACGGTGGGCGTGTAGGCCTGGCCGATGCCAGCGTTGAGCTTGACGCTTTCGCTGAAGCGGTTGTTAACGAAGTCCCAGCGGTAGAGCACACCGTCCTCGTTGTTGACCAGGGCCGATTGGCCTTTGACATCGATCACCGCGGTGTTGACGCACCACTCGCGCACGCCGCCGGGCGTGTCGGCATCGGCGGTGGGGCCGACGATGGTCAGCACCTCCTTCATCACCGTGACGCTTGCATTGATCGGGTCGGTCTGGCTGGCTTGCGGGTCCAGCACCGCCATTTTGTTCTGGCCGTCGCCGCTGCCGATGCCGTAGTAGTTGTTGTACTTGACCAGCAGCAGATAGCTGGAGGCGCCGGCGTAGCTGGGCACGGCGCCGGCCGGCACGATGGAGGGCGTGTCATCCCAGCCGAAGGAGCCGGGGGTCTTGAGCTGGCTCAGATCGGCGTTGAAGTGCAAGAGCCAGCCGCGGCCGTTGTGATCGGTGCGGGTGTTCTCCAGTACGCCGTAGAAGACATCGCCATCAGGGCCCACGGTGGGCGAGGCGGTGGCGCTGTCGCTGAGGCGGGCCGGCAGATCGGTGGCCGGGTTGATCAAGCGCTGCTTGGCCTTGAGCGTCAGGGTGCTGGCGTCCAGGGCCAGCAGGTAGCCAGTCTGCATGCTGGAGATGGCCGGGTCGCTGTTCACGGCGATGTAGAGCGTCTTCTCGTCCAGCGACAGGGCCGGCGCCGCGTTCATGGCGGTCTGGAACATGGCCGCATCGCCGCTGAGCTCGGCGGCTGATTTCCAAAGCGCCTGGCCATCAGCCGCCATGCGCACGATGCCGCCCTTCAGACCACCCGGCGCGCCGGCCTTGGTGGTGAAGCCGAAGAAGACCGTGCCCTGGCCGTCCAGGGTCAAGGGGGTGTTGATGCGCAGCTTGTCGCGGTAGCTGGCGCTGTCGGCCTCAAACGAGGCGTTGCCGTAGAAGGCCAGGGTTTGGACCGTGCCGCTGGCGCTGTCCACGCCATCGCGGATCAGCAGCCGGCCGCCGGCCGCCGGGGCGAACAAGCGGCCTTTGATGTCCAGGCCGATGTTCCAGGACGGCGTCCAGCTGCTGGCCGGCAGCAGGTAGTCGCTTTTCAGGGTCCATAGCAGGCTGCCGTCGCTGGCTTTGCGTGCCTGCACCTCGAAATCGCCGGCGCTCGTGGTCTTGACCGGCACCAGCACCGTGTTGCCGCCCGAAATCACCGGCGTGCCGTAGTGGATCAGCAGAAAACCACCGGCGCGGTAGGGCGGGGCCAGGTCCACCGGCGTGCTCCAGACGATGCGCTGCAGGGGCTGGGTGGCGATCCGCGTCTGCGCCTGGTGCTGGGCATTGCCGCCATAGCTGGCCCAGAAGGGCGCGCTGCCTGGGCTGGGGGCTGGGGGTGTGGGCGCAGGCGGGGTGGGGGCCGGTGGCGTGGGTGCAGGCGGAGTGGGTGCCGGAGGTGCGGGCGTGGGGCTGGGCGGCGGCACCGGTGCTTCGCCACCCCCACCGCCGCCACCGCAGGCCTGCAGCAGGCCAGCCAGGCTGGCGCCGAGCAGGATCTGGCGCCGCTGCGGGCGAGGGCAGGGGGCGGGCTCGACCAGGGGCTGGCGGTCGTTCGGCGTGCGGTCGGTCATGGTGGGCGCAGCGGGCAAGTCAAGATGAAAAGGGAGCGGAGGCCCGGCAAGGGCCGGCACTGCCGCAGGCCGAGCGGCCATGACAGGCATTGGACGCGGGGATGCGCCACCTGGCCCCGGGTGAATTCCCTAGTCAGCCCCTGGGGGGCCTAAGCTCGACAATCAGCAGCATGCATGCCGCTCAATCCTTCAACTCCTGGCTTCGCCAGCGCTCCGCGCTGGCGTTGAGCCTGGTCTTGTTGCTGGGCTTGTCTGCCTGCGGCGGAGGTGGCGGGGGTGGAGCTTCGCCGACGGGCTCACCGACCGGGGCGGCCAGCAGCCCCGGCACGCCGGCCTCTTCGCCCTCCGCCAGCAAGCCCCTGAGCTTGCAGGCCCAGCTGGGCGAGAAGATTTTTCACGACCGCAACCTCAGCGGCTCTGGCCGCATGTCCTGCGCCACCTGCCACGACCCGGCCTTCTTCCACGGGCCGCCGAACACGCTGCCGGTGCAGGTGGGTGGCGCCTTCGAGACGGAGTTCGGCACCCGTGCCGCGCCTTCGCTGCGCTATCTGGAGACCTTGCCGGCCTTCAACGGCACGCCGCAAACCCTGGTGGCCGATCTGCGCGGCGGATTGATGGCCGACGGCCGGGCCGACAGCCTGGCCGCCCAGGCCAAGCTGCCCTGGTTCAATCCGCGCGAGATGGACAACGGCGATGCCGCCACCTTGGCGCGCAAGCTGCGCGCCGCCGCCTACGCCAGTGACTTCGGCCGCGCCTTTCCGCCGGCCGCCGGCGCCTCGGCCCCGGACGACGACAGCCTGGTCACCCAGGCCAGCCAGGCCTTGCAGAGCTTTCAGGTCGAAGACCCACGCTTCCACCCCTACGACTCCAAGTTCGATTGGGTGCAGCAGGGGCGGGCGCAGTTCAGCAATGCCGAAGCGCGCGGCCTGCGTGCCTTCAATGACACCCAGCGCGGCCATTGCGCCAGCTGCCATCCCTCGTTCAGCCTGAACAATCAGCCCATCCATTTCACCAATTTTGCTTACGCGGCCCTGGCCGTGCCGCGCAACCGGGCGCTGCAAAGCACGGCCGATGCGACGGCCTTCGATCTGGGCCTGTGCCAATCACCCCATGCCGCCGTCAAGGGGCGCAACGAGACCTGTGGCTTCTTCCGAACCCCGGGCTTGCGCAATGTCGAGCACCGCCCGGTGTTCTTCCACAACGGCAGCTTCACCAGCCTGGAGCAGGTGCTGCGCTTTTACGCCACCCGCGACACCGACCCGGCGCAGTGGTACCCGACCGTGGCCGGCCAGTTGCAGCTCTACGACGATCTGCCGCTCGCTCTGCATGCCAATGTTGAGAGCAAGGCACCCTTCGGCCCGCGGCGGATGATGAGCGACTCGGACATCGCCGACATCCTGTGCTTTCTGCGCACCCTCAGCGACGGCTACACCGGGCCGGCCACACCCCCTTCGCCCGGCTGCAATTGATCGGCTGCAGCTGATGGCTTGATCGATCGCCCGACTGCCACGGGCGGCCATGCCTGGCAGCGCTGCAAGTCATTCGCATTGCGTATGGCGCCGCCGCAGCACCGGCGCTGCGGCCAGAATCGCCGCATGAACACCTTCATCAGCACGGGCCAGCCCGCCGCGCGGCCCCGGGTCTTGATCATCGGTTGCGGTTTTGGCGGCTTGGCTGCCACCCGCGCCCTGGCCGGCGCGCCGGTGGACATCACCGTGATCGACCGCAGCAACCACCACCTGTTTCAGCCCTTGCTCTACCAGGTGGCCACGGCCGGCCTGTCGGCGCCCTCAATTGCCGCGCCCATCCGCCACATGTTGCGCGGCCAGCGCAATGTGACCGTGCTGATGGTCGAGGTCTGCGGCATCGATCGCCAGCAAGGCCGCGTGCAGCTGAGCGATGGCCAGAGCCTGGGCTATGACTACCTGATCGTCGCCGCCGGCGCCACGCACAGCTATTTCGGCCGCGACGAGTGGGCCGCCCATGCGCCGGGGCTCAAGACGCTGCAAGACGCTTTTGCCCTGCGGGCCCGCGTGCTCAAGGCCTTCGAGCAGGCCGAGAGTTCACCCGACCCGGCGCAGCAGCGCGCCTGCCTGAGCTTTGTGGTCATCGGCGCCGGCCCCACTGGGGTCGAAATGGCCGGTACCCTGGCCGAGATCGCCCGCCACACGCTCAAGAACGAGTTCCGCCGCATCGACCCGGCCAGCGCCCGTGTGCTGCTGCTGGAGGGTTCACCGCGGGTGCTGCAGGCCTTGCCGCCCGAGCTCTCGGCCAAGGCGGAGGCGCAGCTGCGAGCCCTGGGTGTCGAGGTGCGCACCGGCTGCCGCGTGGTTGGCATCGATGCGGGCGGGGTGGAGGTGCAGACGGGGGAGGGCGCGGTGGCTGCAACAGAGCGCATCGCCGCCCGCACCGTGGTCTGGGCGGCCGGCGTGGCCGCCTCGCCCCTGGGCCGCATGCTGGACGTGCCGCTGGACCGCGCAGGTCGTGTGGTCGTTGACGGCCGGCTCAACATCCCCGGCCATCCGGAAGTCTTTGTCATCGGCGACCTGGCCGCCACCCAAAGCCGGCAGTCCGATGGCCGCACGCTCAAGCCCGTGCCCGGCGTCAGCCCGGCGGCCAAGCAGATGGGGGCTTACGCGGCAGCGCAGATCCTGCAATCGCTGCATCCACTGCAGGCGCCACAGGCTCAGGTTTTGCCGCCCTTGCCGGCCGATGCGCCCGGCGCATTTCGCTACCGCGACTACGGCGCCCTGGCCACCATCGGCCGCAAGGCGGCCGTGGCCGATCTGGGATTCCTTCAGTTCTCGGGTTACTTCGCCTGGCTGTTCTGGTTGTTCGTCCACATTTACTTTTTGATTGGCTTCCGCAACCGCCTGGTCGTGCTGATGGACTGGGCCTGGGCCTACTGGAGCTTCCAGCGCTATGCGCGTGTGGTGGCGGAGCCGGTGGACCCTGCGCCGTCGGCCTCGCCCTCGATCAAGCCTTGAGGAACTCCGCCTTCGAGCCCAGCCAGCGCGCCACCTGGCGCTGCGCGGCCTCGGGGTATTTGTCCAGCAGCTGGGGCGCCAGGCGGCGGGCGGCTTGCAGCAGCAGGGAGTCTTCCTGCAGGTCGGCAAAGCGTAGCAGCTCGGCGCCGCTCTGGCGGGCGCCCATGAACTCGCCGGGGCCGCGGATGTCCAGGTCGCGGCGGGCGATCTCGAAGCCGTCGTTGGTTTCGGCCATGGCGCGCAGGCGCGATTTGCCGGTGTCCGACAGCGGGCCGGTGTAGAGCAGCACGCAGACGCTGGCGACCGCGCCGCGGCCCACCCGGCCGCGCAGCTGGTGCAGCTGCGAGAGGCCGAAGCGCTCGGCATGCTCGATCACCATCAGGCTGGCATTGGGCACGTCCACGCCGACCTCGATCACCGTGGTGGCGACCAGCACGCTCATTTCGCCGCTGGAAAAGCGCGCCATCACGGCGGCCTTCTCGGCCGGCGGCATGCGGCCATGCAGCAGGCCGACCTCGAAGCCCGGCAGCGCGTCAACCAGCTCCACATGGGTCTCGGTCGCATTGTTCAGGTCCAGGGCTTCGCTCTCTTCGATCAGCGGGCAGACCCAATAGACCTGGGCACCACCGGCCACCTCCTGGGCGATTTTCTCGATCACGTCCTGGCGTTTGCCATCGGCGAAGACCTTGGTGACGATGGGGGTGCGGCCCGGGGGTAACTCGTCAATCGTGCTGACGGCCAGGTCGGCGAAGTAGGTCATGGCCAAAGTCCGCGGGATGGGCGTGGCGCTCATCATCAGCATGTGTGGCTCCAAATCCATTGAGGCCAGTTTGCGCCGCAAAGCCAGGCGCTGCGCCACGCCGAATCGGTGCTGCTCGTCGATGATGGCCAGGCCCAGGCGCGCGAACGTGACCTTGTCTTCGATCACCGCATGGGTGCCGATCACCAACTGGGCCGCGCCGCTGGCCGCCGCGTCCAGCATCTTCTGGCGCGCCTTGCCTTTGACGCTGCCGGTCAGCCAGGCCACTTGCAGGCCCAGGGGCTCCAGCCAGTCGATCAGCTTCTTGAAATGCTGCTCGGCCAGGATTTCGGTCGGCGCCATCAGCGCGCATTGCCAGCCGGCATCGATGGCCACGGCGGCGGCCAGGGCCGCCACCACGGTCTTGCCCGAGCCCACATCGCCTTGCAGCAAGCGGTGCATCGGTTGCCCCAGGGCCAGGTCTTGCGCGATCTCTTCGCTGACCCGCTGCTGCGCCCCGGTCAGGCCAAAGGGAAGCACGGCCAGCAGGCGCTCGACCAGGCCGCCGGGCTTGGCGCGCAGGGCCGGCGCCTTCAGCAGGGCGCGCTCGCGCTGGGCCTGCATCTGGCTGATCTGCTGGGCCAGCAGCTCCTCGAACTTGAGCCGCTGCCAGGCCGGGTGGCTGTGGTCTTCCAGCGTGCCCAGGCGGGCCTGTGGCGGCGGGTGGTGCAGAAAGTTCAGCGCGTCGCGCAGCGGCGGCAGGCTGCTGGGCACCGTGCCCTGGGGCAGCAGCTCGCGCAGATCGGCGCGCTGCAGGCCGGAGGCGATGGCGCGGCGCAGGTAGGTCTGCGGCAGACCGGCGCTGGCCGGGTAGACGGGCGTCAGCGCCTCGGCCAGCGGCGTGTCGGGCTGTACGGCCTTGAAAGTGGGGTGCACCATCTCGCGGCCGAAGAAGCCGTGGCGCAGCTCGCCGCGCACGCGGATGCGCTGGCCCACGGCCATGCTTTTCTGGTGCGAGGGGTAAAAGTGGATGAAGCGCAGCAGCAGATCGCCGGTCTCGTCTTCCAGCCGCACCAGCAGCACGCGCCGGCCGCGTGTCTCGATGCGGCACTCGATCACCTCGCCCTCGCATTGCACGGTGTCGCCTTCGCGCGTGCGGCCGATCGGGGTGATCTGAGTCTCGTCCTCGTAGCGCAGGGGCAGGTGCAGGGCCAGGTCGATGTCGCGCAACAGGCCCAGCTTCTCCATGGCCTTCTGCGGCGCGGACTTGGGCTTGGCGGCGGCGGCAGCGGCAGGCGAGGGACGAGGAGGGGCCGAAGCAGGCATGGGCGGGATTTTGCCCTGCGGGCGGAGTTCGAAACCCGGCCGGGGCGTTGAGCTGCTGCGGGGCGCTGGCATCTGCATGCTCATCAAGCCTCTTCGGAGCTCATGACCGGCAACATAATGGTGTTTTCGTTCGGTGCCACGGGCTGCCTTTCGGCCCTGGGGCCCCTGTGCTCGGCGTGCGGTTTGAGTACTGTATGAATATCCAGTTTATCAGCAAGATCGTCAGCCCGATGTGCCGCAGCCAGGATGCTTGCAAGAGCGCGGCCGCGCGCTCGGCCACGAGGCGCTCCGGGTGAACGCCAGACACCCCGATCGCCAGGACGAGCTGCAGGCCATCGTGCGCAGTTCGCCTTGGCTGATGCGGGCGCTCCGTGCCGCCCGTGATCTGGGCCTGCCCCAGTGGTGCATCGGCGCCGGGGCGCTGCGCAATCGGGTCTGGGACCATCTGCATGGTCACGCCGAGCCTTCGTGCCTGGCCGACGTGGACCTGGTCTATTTCGATTCCGAGGAGCCGCCGGGCTTGGAGGCGAGGCATCAGGCGGCCCTGGCGCGCGCCTGTCCGGATCTGCCCTGGGAGCTGACGAACCAGGCCCATGTGCATCTCTGGTTCGAGTCCTGCTTCGGCCATGCCGTGGCGCCGCTGCGCTCGCTTCAGGACGCGGTCGCCTCCTGGCCCGAGTTCGCCACCGCGGTGGCCGTGCGCCTGGAGACCGACGATACGCTGACCGTGATCGCTCCCTACGGATTGGACGACCTTTTTGCCATGCGCATTCGCCGCAACCCGGCGCGGGTCAGTGTCGGGACCTTTCGCCAGCGGGTGGCGCAGAAGCAGTACGCGCAACGGTGGCCACGGGTGCAGATCGAGGATGCGGAATGAGCCCGCTTCAGCATTACATGACCGAGTTCCTGCGCTTCACCGCGCCTGACCCTGAGGCCCATGCGCGCAGCCTCGCCGCCTTGCGCGAGCAGCTGGCGCTTCTGCAGGCCCGTGCCGAGGCCGGTGGGGCCGTGGATGAGATGAGCTTGCTGGAGGTGGTGGCCGATCTGGCCGGACTCTTGATCACGGCCCGCCACGAGGACGAAGCCTTGCAACTTCTGCAGGCGCATGAGGCCCTGGCCGAGGCCGCGAGCCACGCCTCGCCCGTGCTGCACGAGGCCCTGGGCTGGTTCTGGTGTGCCTACGCCACCGCCTTGCAGTACCTGGGCCAGCGTGCCGAGGCGGAGCCCATCTTCGCCCGCACCGTGGCCTTGTGGGAGGCCGGCGGCTGGGCGCGCTTGCGTGCCATGGTGCTGCAGCATTGGGGCCGCAGCCTGGTGGAGCAGGGGCGCTTCGACGAGGCGGAGTCGCGCTTCAATCAGGCCTTGATCCTGCGGGTGCAGCTGCAAGACCCGAAGCAGGCCACCACGCGCGAGGCGCTGGCGCTGTTGGCGCAGTTGCGCGGTCGGGCTTGAGTGGCCCCTCATGATCTCGGACGACCTGCTGGCCCGGCTGGCCGCACCCATCGAATCCCCCCGCCTGTGGCTGGAGCCGCTGCGGGCCAGCCACGCAGCCGAGCTGTTTGAAGGCTTGCAAGAGCCCGAGCTCTACCGCTGGATCTCTATGCACAAGCCCGAAAGCGTGGAGGCCCTGGCCGCCCACTGGCGAATGCTGGAGGGCCGACGTTCACCCGATGGCCAGTTCGCCTGGCCGATCTGGGCCTTGCGACGCAAAGCCGATGGCTGCTGCCTGGGTCGGCTGGATGCCGAGATCGATGCGCAGCTGAACGCGCCCAATCTGGGCTACTACCTGCTGCGCCCCGCCTGGGGCCAGGGCTATGCCAGCGAGGCGGTGCAAGCCGCCACGGCCGCGTTGCGTGAGCGCGGCGTGCGGCGCATCGTCAGCACCGTGACCGTGGGCAATCTGGCCTCGGCACGGGTGCTGCAAAGAGCCGGTTTCGTTTTCGATCGCATTCTCAAGGACAACGACTGCATCTCCGGCCAGATGCACGACGACGAGGCGTATGTCTGGACGGCAGACGCGCTCTCAGCGCCCGCTGCTTGAGGAGCCGGCCGCCGCCTCGGCCTTGAGCCCCACGCGCTGCGCCCGCAGATGCCGGGCGATGTTGACAAAGCTGTCCACCCAGAAGCGCTCCGGGTGGGCCGCCAGATGTTGGAGCAAGGCCTGGTGGGCTTCCTTGGAGACACTCAGATGGTCGCCGCCGATGCCGTGGAAGGTGAGGCTGGCCAGCGTGCCCTGAGCGGCCGCCTGTTCGACGATGGCGATCAGCTCGGCGCCGCTCGAGCCCACCGGCCCGGCCGTGGGCACATCGGCCAGGTCCAGCGTGGCCAGTGAGGGAACGACCCCGCCAACGCGCGTCTTCATGGCCAGAAACTCCCCCGCCACGGCTGGAAGGTAAGGCTTGCCGCCGGCCAGTGGATCCGTGCAGGGGGCGGTGTAGGTGCGCTGGGTTTGGCCGTCGATGGCATGCAAGTAGGCATTGGCCAGCTGCACCTCTTCCAGCATCTGGGCCACGCTGATCTTGTCGAGATTGCGGTGCGGCGCTACCCAATCGCGGCCGGGCGCCGAGCGGGAGCAGGGGTGGAACAGGGTGTGGTTGCCCAGTTCATGGCCCGCGGCCGCGGCACGCCGCCATTCCGGCAGGCGTTGCCGGACGACCGGGCTGGCCAGGGTCAGGTAGAAGCTGGCTTTGAGGCCCAGCGCGTTCAGCGCCGGGATGGCGTGGTCGAGCTGGCTGTCCAGGGCGTCGTCGTAGGACAGGCTGACCGCCGCCCGGGCGCCGCCGGGCCAGCTGAAAGCAGGGCTGGGTGCCTGGGCCCAGCTACCGGCACTGCTGCCGAGTAAACAGGCCGTCAGCAGCAGGCTGCGCAGCCGGGCCGGGACGAGGGCCCGGCGAGACGGGTTCTTCATGGGCTTCATCATCATGCGCATTCGATCGCGGGAGGGTGGGTCGCACCCGACGGGCAGCCGGGCTCAGCGCGGCGATGATACGCAGGGCCTGGCCCCTGCCGCCTTGTCGCGCCTTCACGCTTTGCAAAACCTTGACCTGGACGCCGCCCTTCCTCTCATGACTCCGCGCCCCCAAGCCAACTCTGTCGACACGCCCGAGCCGCGCGCACCGTTGCCGATGCGCCAGCTCGATGTCCGCCACGCCGTGGCCTTGTGTGTGGGCATGGTGGTGGGGGCGGGCATCTTCAAGACCTCGCCCATGGTGGCCCAGGCCTTGTCGGGGGACCCGGCTTTGCTGGCCGCCTGGGGCTTGGGCGGACTGCTGTCCTTCATCGGCGCCCTGTGTTTTGCCGAGCTGGCGGCGGCTTTCCCCGACCCCGGTGGCGATTACCACTTCCTGCGCCGGGCCTATGGGCACCGCCTGGGCTTTCTGTTCGCCTGGTCGCGCTTTGCCGTCATTCACACCGGCTCCATGGCCTTGCTGGCTTTTGTCTTTGGCGACTATCTGGCCCAGGTGCTGGATCTCAGCCCTTGGTTGGGCCACCACGCCAGTGCGGCGCTGGCGGCCGGGCTGATCGTGCTGCTGACGGTGCTGAACCTGCGCGGCGTGCGAGTGGGCCTGGGCACGCAGCTGGGGCTGCTGGCCGTGGTGATCGTGGCCCTGCTGGCGCTGGCCCTCGGTGCCGGCAGCCAGATCCTGGCGGGGCAGGCCGCGCAGGCGCCCGCCTTGCCGGGCCAGGCGACCCGCCACGATTGGGGCATGGCCCTGGTCTTTGTGTTCCTGGCCTATGGCGGCTGGAGCGATGCGGCCACGCTCTCGGCCGAGATGCGCGACCCGCAGCGCGGCATCGTGCGTGCCCTGCTTTGGGGTCTGGGTCTGGTCACCGGCCTCTACCTGCTGGCCAACTGGGCCTATCTGCAGGTGCTGGGCCTGGAGGGCCTGGCGCGCAGCGAGGCGCCGGCGGCCGATCTGATGCGAGCGGCCTTCGGTGCGCCGGGCGAGTTCCTGATGGTGGCCCTGGTCAGTCTGACGGCGCTGTCGGTGATGAACGCCATCTTCATCGCCAGCCCGCGCACCACCTATGCCGCCGCCCGCGATCTGGCGGCCGAGCTGCATCTGGCACGCTGGGACCCGCAGCGCGGCACACCCACCGCCGCCGTGCTGGCCACCGGCGCCGTGGCCCTGGCCCTGGTGGGCATGGGCGCGCTGATGCGCGCCGGCTTCTCGACCCTGGTGGACTACCTCTCGCCCGTCTACTGGGCCTTCATGAGCTTGAGCGCCCTGGCGCTGATCGTGCTGCGCCGGCGCGAGCCACTGGCGCCGCGGCCTTTCCGGGTGCCGCTCTATCCCTGGCTGCCCCTGGTGTTTGCAGCCAGCAGCCTCTATCTGTTCGGTGCCAGCGTGCTCTACGTCAAGGCCGGCGCCCTGGTGGGCCTGCTGGTCCTGGCCCTGGGCCTGCCGTTGCTGGTGTGGCGCCGTGGTCCTGCGTCGGCCTAGCATCGAATTCACACGGAGTTTGAAAGGGTTTGACCGGGCTGCTGCAGGCGAGGAGCCGGCTTAGCCTTGGGGTATGAAAGACCTTCTGTTTCCTGAGCCCCCGGCTGCAGCCGAGATCGAGCGTCTGGACCAGGTGCTCAGCGAGCGCCAGAGCGCATGGTGGGATGCGTTCTATGCCCGGCGCGAAGGCCGGCAGGTGCCCTTCTTTGGGCGCGCGCCCGATGAGAGCCTGGCGGCCTGGGTGGAGGCCGGAGACATCCAGCCCGGCCCCGCCCTCGATCTGGGCTGCGGCAACGGCCGCAACACGGTCTACCTGGCCCAGGCCGGTTTTGCTGCCGAGGGTGTGGACTACGCCAACGAGGCCATCGCCTGGGCGGGCCAGCGCGCCCGGGAGGCCGGCCTGCCCAGCCTGCCCTTGACGGCCTGTTCAGTCTTTGATTTGCAGCGGCCCTTGGGCCACTACGCCCTGGTCTGTGATTCCGGTTGCTTTCACCACCTGCCACCCCATCGGCGCGCGCTGTACCGGGACCAGCTGCTGGCCTGGCTGCGCCCGGGCGGCGTGCTGGCGCTGTGCTGCTTCCGGCCCGAGGGCGGCAGCGGCCTCAGCGATGACGAGGTTTACGAGCGCGGCACCCTGGGAGGCGGGCTGGGCTACGACGAGGATCAGCTGCGCGGCTTCTGGGGCGCCACGTTTGACATCGAATGCCTGCGGCCCATGCGTGCCCAGGCCCCGGGCAGCGCGCTGTTTGGCGCCGAGTGTTTGTGGGTCATGCGGGCACGCAAGCCTCAGGTCTGAGCCGGGCTTGAGGGCCTGGGCGCGGCGTTGGTCTCCATGCCGGCCGCGTCGAACAGGGCGCAGCCGCCTTTGCCGTTGCGCTTGACGGTGTACATGGCCAGGTCGGCGCGTCGGCGCAGCAGGCCGCTGTTGTCGCCATGGTCGGGGTACAGGCTGATGCCGATGCTGCAGCCGATGCGCAGCTGGGCCTCGGCCGTGTCGATGGGGGCGGCCAGTGACTGGACCAACTTCTCGGCCACGGCGGTGGCGGCCTGCGTGTCGCTCAGCTCACTCAGCACCACCAGAAACTCATCGCCGCCGATGCGCGCCGCGGTGTCGCGCGCGCGCAGGGCTTGCTGCAGCCGCCGCGCCACCTCTTTCAGCACCGCATCGCCGGCGGCGTGGCCGTGGCGATCGTTGGCGTCTTTGAAGCCGTCCAGGTCGATGAAGAGCAGGCCGACGCGGGCCTGGCTGCGGGCCGCGGCGTGCAGCGCCATGTCCAGCCGATCGGTGGCCAGGCTGAGGTTGGGCAGGCCGGTCAGGGGGTCGTGGATGGCTTGCTGGGCGATCAGATCGCGCTGCCGCTGCAGCTCGGCCAGCATGCCCAGCAGGGCCTGGCGGAAGGAGACCAGGGCCGTCAGCACCAGGGCTACCACGGCCATGGTGGTGAGCAGGGTGGCCAGCCAGGCGCTGGGCGTGACCATATAGTGCTGCGGGTCGAAAGACAGGCGCAGCATGCCGCTGGAAAAGCCGGCCCCGATCCCGCTCATCAGCAGCACCGCGGCCAGCACGCCGAGCAGGGCGACCCGGGGCGGGTAGATCAGGGCCATCAGCATGCAGCTGACCAGCAGCCAGAGCAGGCCGGTGCCCAGCAAGCCCAGTGACACCAGGGCCGCCATGCCCACGCACCAGAAGATGCTGTTGAGGATCAGGCCCTTGAGGCGCCAGCTCAGCCGATGGCGCTGCGAGTGCAGCGCCAGGTACCCCAGACCGATGGCCAGGAACAGGCTGTAGAGAGGCAGCCAGCCGGTGCTGAAGGCGCGGGTGAGCGAGGCCGGCACGCCGATCAAGGTGATCCACAGCCCGCCTTGCCAAATGTTCTCGATCAGGGCGGCGTGGACCTCGTCCAGCTCGGCGGCCTGGGTGGGGGTGGCGGGAAGCAGGGCTCTCAGCCAGCGCATGGATGCACTCCTCGGGGTGGTCCGGGCCATGCTAGCGCCGGAGCTCGCCAAGGTGCAGAGGGAATGTGCTCGCCCCCCAGTGGAGGGCGTGGCGCTCTTTCCTCACTGTGGCGCTTCATGCACACTGCGCGCATGCGTTCCGAAGAAGAAGTTGATGTTCCCGCTCCTGCTGCGCCGGCTCCTGCGGCCGGCCCGTCCCGCGCCAGCGCGCCGTATTTCGATCCCAGCATTCATGCCCACACCGCGTTTGAAGATGCCCAGGCCATCTTCACCGGCGTGCTTTTCGTGTCCCTGGCCCTGATCCTGTTTGCCCAGGTCGGCCTGCTGACCGGCGGCACGGCCGGCGCCGCGTTTGTGCTGCATTACGCCACCGGCATCAGCCTGGGCAAGCTGTTCTTCATCATCAACATCCCCTTTTACTGGTTTGCCTGGCAGCGCATGGGGCGCGAGTTCACACTCAAGACCTTCATCGCCATCGCCTGGCTGTCGGCGCTGACCGAGTGGTCGCCCAAGCTCTTCGCCATCGAGCGCCTGCACCCGGCTTATGCCGCCGTGCTGGGCGGCTTGCTGCTCGGCTCGGGCTGCCTGTTTCTGGCCCGGCATCGTGCCAGCCTGGGCGGCGCCACCATCGTGTCGCTCTACCTCCAGCATGCGAAAGGCTGGCGGGCCGGCAAGGTGCAGATGGGCATCGACTGCGTGATCGTGCTGTGCGCGCTGACCGTGGTGGACCCGACCCGCGTGGCCTATTCGGTGCTGGCGGCGGTGGTGATGAACCTCTTCATCGCCGTCAACCACAAGCCGGGTCGTTACGCCGTGCTTTGACGGGCTGCGGGCCGGGCTGGGGTCACGGCCTTCAAGTATTCTTGGCGCTTCCTCGGTTGGGGCATGCTGCCCCGGGAGCCTTGCCCATGCGTCCTGTCGATCTTCCGCGTGCTCTGGTCTTGAGCGCTTTGGCCTTCAGCCTGAATCTGCAGGCCGCAGCGCCGCTGCCGGCCGACACCATCTACCTGCACGGTGATGTGGTCACCATGAATGATGGCCAGCCCAGCGCCCAGGCCCTGGCCGTGCGTGCCGGCCGCATCCAGGCGGTGGGCAGCGAGGCCGAGGTGCGCGCCCTGCAAGGCGCCAAGACCCGGGTGGTGGACCTCAAGGGTCAGGCCTTGCTGCCGGGCTTTGTCGACGCCCATGGCCATGTCTCGCTGACGGGATTGCAGGCCGTGTCGGCCAATCTGCTGCCGCCGCCCGATGGCAAGGGCAGCAGCGTGGCCGCCATTCAGGGCCTGCTGCGCGATTACGCCAAGGGCCCGGTGGCGCGCAGTCACAAGATCATTCTTGGCTTCGGCTATGACGAGGCGCAGTTGAAAGAGCGCCGGGCGCCCACCCGCCAGGAGCTGGACGCGGTGTCCAAAGACTTGCCCGTGATCATCATTCATCAGAGCGGGCATCTGGGCGTACTCAACAGCAAGGCTTTGCAGCTGGCCGGCCTGAACGCGGAAACCAAGGACCCCGAAGGTGGCCACATCCAGCGCGAGGCCGATGGCAAGACGCCCAACGGCGTGCTGGAAGAAACCGCCTGGTTCAGTGCCGGCATGGGCCTGGTCCAGCCCTCGCCGCAGGACTATGCCGCCATGCTGCTGGAGGGCCAGAAGCTGTACGCCAAGTTCGGCTTCACCACCGGCCAGGACGGCCGCTCGGACGAGGCCAGCAACAAGACCTGGGTGGCGCTGTCGCAAGGCGGCAAGATGCTGATCGACCTGGTCTCCTACCCCGACATCACCTTGCCCTTCACTGCGGGCCTGATGGACCAGCCGGGCGGCTTTTGGGGCCGCGAGTACAAAGGCGGTTTCCGCATCGGCGGCGTCAAGCTGAGCCTCGATGGCTCGCCGCAGGGCAAGACGGCCTTCCTGACCCACCCTTATCACCACCCGCCGGCTGGCAAGGCCGACGACTACCGCGGCTACCCCGCGCTCAGCGATGAGGCCACCCAGCAGGCGGTGGATCAAGCCTATGCCAAGGGCTGGCAGCTGCTGGTGCACACCAATGGCGATGCGGCGTCCGACCAGATGCTGCGCGCCGTCGACGCAGCCACGGCCAAGTACGGCGCGGCCGACCGGCGCACGGTGATGATCCATGCCCAGACCGTGCGCGAGGACCAGCTGGACGCCATGAAGCGCCTGGCCGTGACGCCGAGTTTCTTCGGCATGCATGCCTACTACTGGGGCGATTGGCACCGCGACGAAACCCTGGGCCCGGTGCGCGGCGACCGCATCTCGCCGGCGCAATCGGCGCTGCGCCGCCAGATGATCTTCACCCAGCATCACGACGCGCCGGTGGCCTTCCCTGACGCCATCGCCATCCTCGACGCGGTGGTCAACCGCCGCACCCGCAGCGGCGACATCCTCGGCCCCGATCAGCGCCTGCCGGTCGAGGTGGCGCTCAAGTCCATCACCTTGTGGGCCGCCTGGCAGCATTTCGAGGAGGCGAGCAAGGGCTCGCTGGAGGTGGGCAAGCTGGCCGATCTGGTGGTGCTGTCCAAGAACCCGCTGACCGTGCCGCCGGCCCAGCTGCGCAGCATCCAGGTGCGCGAGACCATCAAGGCCGGCCGCAGCATCTACCGCGCGCCGGCGGCCCGCTGAGTTGCGCGCGGCTCGCCATTCCGAGGCAGCCACCGTCCAGGCGCTGTACTACGGCGCCCGGCGGCGCCGCATGTTCCGCATCGGCACCTATCTGGCCCTGATCCGGGCCATGGCGGTGGGCGAGCTGGTGCAGGTGTTCTACAGCCACAGCGAGCTGGTGCCGCGCACCCAAGCGCGCCTGGCCCGTACGCGCAACACCTTGCGCGAGCTGATCTGCCATGGCCTGGGTTCGCCGCAAGGCCAGGCGGCGCTGCAGCGCTTGCGCGCCGCCCATGCGCCGGTGCGGGCCGAAGCCGACGATTTCCGCTATGTGCTGGCGCTCTTCATGCTGGAGCCCCTGCGCTGGAACGCCGCCCACGGCGGCACGCCGCTGAGCGAGGCCGAGCAGACCCTGCTGCTGGATTTCTGGGCCCAGGTGGGCGAGGCCATGGGCATTCCCGAGGTCCGCCTGAGCCCGGCGCAGTGGCTGGACTTTCAGCAGCGTTACGAGGCGCGGCACTGGCGCTTCACGCCCGAGGGCCAGCGCCTGGCGTCCGCTTGTTTGCAGGAGGTGGTGACGCTGTCTTTGCCGCACGGCAGCCGGTCCTTGTTCCGGCAGCTGATGCGGGTCAGCATGGACCCGGCCTTGGCGGCGCTGCTGCAGCTGCCCGTCGCGGCAGGGCCGGTCGCCTGGGCCTTGCGCAGCTGGCTGCGCTGGACCACGCCCTGATCGGCCGAGCTGAGCCCGTCTGAATCGGGCGTTAGCTGAAGTAACGCTGGCGCAGCCGCGCGTAGCGGCCGTCGCGGCGCAGCTGATCGAGCGCCGCCTGCAGGGCGAGCACCACGCGATCGTCGCTGTCCGGATGCAGGCCGTACCAGTAGCTGCGGCGGGTGTCCAGCTCCAACACTGGGCGCAGGGTGCTGTAGTCCAGGCGCAGCTGCTTGAGGTGCCATGCGGCGGCCCAGTCGAGCAGCACGATCAGGTCCATGCGGCTGGCCAGCAGCTTGCGCAGATTGCTGCCGTCATCGAGCGCCAGCTCCAGCTCCTCGCCGGCGCGCAGGCCCTCGCTTTGTAGCTGGCGCGCGGCCGCCGATTCGCGCACCACGCCGACCTTGAGCCCGCGCAGCTGGGGCAGTTCGCGCAGGTCTTTCAAGTCCTTCAGGGCCGGAATGTCGCGGCGCTTGCTCAGGCTGTAGAGCATGATGCGGCGCTCGCTGATCGGGCCGACCCAGCGGTACTTGCCCTCGCGTTCGGGCAGGCGGGTCAGCGAGTAAAGAATGCTGTTGCTTTGTGCCGCGGCCGCTTGCACGGCACGCGGCCAGGGCTGGACCTGGATGTCCAGCTCCAGGCGTGCCTGAGCGGCCATCATGCGCAGGAGTTCGCTGCTGAAGCCGGCGGTCTGGCCCGCTTCGTCCTGGAAGTTCAGGGGCGGCAGGTGCTCGGTGAATGCTTGCAGAGGGGCTGAGGGCAGGGCGGCCATGGGCCGCGTCTGCGCGGCAGCGATGCCCAGGCCCAAGTAGACGCTCAGGCCGGCCAGCGTGCATTCACGACGGCGCATAGCGATCCAGCGGCAAAGCGAACAAGCGCCCCGAGGGGCGCAGCAACTGTCGACCCACGTCCCAGGCTCAATCAAGAAGAACTGCAAGGGCCGCAGTCTACGGTCGTCAGACCGCCGAGAAACTTACATCGGCGACGGCGTGCCGGCCATGCGGTCATATTTGACGAAGAACTGGCGCGCTTTAGCCACCAGCTGCGCTTCGGTCGGGTGGTCCACGGTTTCGTAGGCCACGATGTGCTTGGCGATCTGCGGGCGGTGCTTGTCGGCGTAGTGCTTGAAGTCGCTTTGTGCGGTGCTCGATCCGACCACCAGCACTTCCTCGATGCCCTTCAGCGCCTCGCAGACTTCACCAAAGAACTCATGCTCGCTGCGCACCGCGCTGCCGTGTTGCTTGGTGTGGTGGCTGTGGGCCTTGATCTTCTCGGCCTGCACATGCTCGGCGTCGAATTGCAGAACCTTGGCTTGCTGATGGTCGAGCCAGACGACGGCGTGGAAGGTGGTGGTGTGCGAGGTGGGTGTGGAGCTCATGCTTGCGGTCCTTGTGAATGAACGGGGTTTCGAGAAAAGAAAAGAAGGGGGTGAACAAAACGTCGAGCGGTACAGCGGTGCTTGCAGACCTTGGTGGCATTCCGGCGACCTGTCTGTCTGCTCGCGCACTGGGGGGGGCTGGTCGAGGCTGGTGGCCCTGGCGCAGCCGGGCATCCGCTGCTTCAGTGCAGATGGGGTTGCGCGCCTTCATGCTGGGCCTGGCACTGCAGGCAGCGCCGGCTGCTGGGGCTGGCCTGGAGGCGGGCGAACGCAATCGCCTCGCCGCAGTCCTGGCAAAGACCGAAGTCCTCGTGATCCAGGGCCCCCAGGGCGGCGATCAGCTCGCGCAGCGATTGCAGGGTCTGGTCGCTGCGCGCCAGATCGACTTCGCGGCTGGCATCCAGCGCCGGCTCACGCTGGCTGTTGCCATCGCCGTCCTGCAGCAAGGCTTCGCGCGCATGTTCGACCCGGCTCAGCGCGCCCAGCTGTTCGTCGAGTTCACGTTCCAGCTCGCGCTGCCGGCGCAGCAATTCCTCGCGCAGCTGTTGAATCTGGGTGGCGTTGAGGCGTGGCGTCATGGCGATCTCCTTGATGCCATCTTGGCAGCCTGGAGGCCGGCGGTGTTGACCTGGCTCAAGCCATGTGCAGGCGCCTGGCTTCGACCCCCGGGGCGGCCAGACTCCCCCAAAAGAGGGAGTCGCTGTGCGCATGGCATCTCGTACCATCGCGCCCGTTTGTAAAAAGTAGTAACGAGCCGAGGTGCGCGCGCGGGCCATCCGCTGCGGAGCCTTGTCAAGAACAACGACTCAACGAGGGAAACAATCCATGGTGAAACCATCTCGCATGGCCGAGCGCGTGACGCGCTGGGCTTTGGCGCCGGGCCTGGCGCTGGTGCTGACCGCCTGCGGTGGCGGTGGCAGTTCGGAACCCCCGGCGCCCCCGCCGGTGCCACCCACGCCGGTGCCCGAGACCTTGAGCATCACCGCCCCCACGGTCGGGGACATCGCCGAGCCCACCGCCTTCGGCAACAGCGCCGCCACAGTCAGCAAGCTTTCCTACAGCTGGGACTTCGGCGACGGCACGGCCGTCAGCACCGAGGCCGCGCCCAAGCACCAGTTTGCCAAGCCGGGCGACTATGAAGTGAAGCTGCGCGTCAGCAACGAGGCCGGCCAGTTCAAGGAAGTCAAGACCACCATCTCGGTCAACAACCAGGCGGCCGTGCGCGGCCTGGAGTGCACGGGCGCCCAGGAAACCGGCTGGTGCTGGCAGGCGCCGCGGCCGACCGGCCACGTGTACAAGTCGGTCACGTTCGCCAACGCCACCACCGGCTGGCGCGTGGGCGCATATGGCGAGATCTTCAAGACGGTCGATGCCGGCAAGAGCTGGACTCGCCAGCCCAGCGGCGTCAATGTCGATCTGTACGAAGTCGTGTTTGCCGATGACAAGACCGGCTGGGTCCGCGGGGCCAACAGCACCTTGCTGAGCACCACGGATGGCGGCAGCAGCTGGAAGCCTGCCGTGGCCCCATGGCAAGGTGACACTGATGTGCAGAGGCTTTCGGTTCTGCCCAAGGGCGGCTTGCTGTACAGCGACTACAACATCAACCACCTGAGCACCGACGCCGGCAAGAGCTGGACGTCCGGCAACGCCTACGGATTGGTGAGCACCGGTGGCGAAGCTTTCCTGAGCATCAACTCGGACACGGTGTCCCGCTACAGCAACCTCAAGGCCGCGCCGGTGGCGGTGCTGCAGTTGAAGGATGTGGATGGTTCCAGCCTGAACGGGTACAACAGCTCCATCAATGTGGTGGGCGAGAAGACCGTCCTGGTCCATGCCCGCGACTGGGGACGCTACGACTACACGACCTACAGGTACGTCTATCGTTCGGGCCTGTGGCGCAGCGACGATGCCGGCCAGACCTGGACGCGTCAGGCTGCCACCGGTCTCGAAAGTTCGACCGACTCGCTGCAGGTTCGGGCTCTGGATGCCAGTGCCACCAAGTTGATCGCACAGTCCGGCCTTCGTCTCTTCCGTTCCGAAGACGGTGGAGCCAGCTGGGCCGCCGCCACACCCGGCACGCTGTACTCGTTGCGCAATCTGACCGTTGTCGGATCGAAGGTGTACGCCATGATGGCCGGCGTTCCCATGGTCAGCGAGGACCTTGGCCGCAATTGGAAGTCGCTGTCGCTGCCTGCCAGCCTCAAGAACATCGGCCTCTACAACTCGACCGAGCTTCGTTTGGTGGGTGCGGCCTTGATGTTGATCGATGCGCAGCTGGGCTCTTACATCAGCCTCGATGAGGGTGTCACCTGGGAAGTGCTGCGCCCCGGTGACAGCAGTTCCAGCGGTTCGCCGCATTCGGTGGCCTTCCGCGATGCCAAGAATGGCGCCATGGTCAATGTCCGAGGCGAGCTGTATCTGAGCGCCGACGGCGGCAAGACCTGGAAGCTGAAACGCAACGACCTGGCCGCCAATTTCAATCCCTATGCCTACGGCCGTTTGCAGTTCACCAGCGCCAAGACCGGCTACCTGCTGAGTCTGGATCGCCGTCTCTACAAGACCACCGACGCGGGCGAGACCTGGAGCTCGAGTCTTGGAAGCACCCTGTGGTCGATCATGGCCTTCACGGATGACAGCAAGGGCTGGACCCGGTCCGATGACGGCAAGTTCTGGATCACGCGCGATGGCAGCAACAGTTTTGCGCCCATGGCCTCGCCCAGCTTCGCGCCCAACGATGTGCGCGTCGAAGGTGAGAGTGCCCTGATCGCGGTGGGGGCGAGCGGCGGCATTGCCCAGAGCAGCGATGGTGGCAAGACCTGGTCGCAGCGCTACACCGGTATTGGTGAGTCGCTGTACAAGATCTACACCTTGGACGCCAAGACCTACTGGGCCATCGGTGCCGCTGGCACCGTGCTGCGCTCCGACGACGCCGGCGTGAGCTGGACCAAGCAACTGGTGCCTGTGCCTTCGCAAGCCGGCCTGCTCGACATCCAGTTCCTGGATGCAAAGAACGGCTGGATCGTCGGTGAGCAAGGCACCATCCTGGTGACCCGCGACGGTGGCAAGACCTGGACCCCGCAGGCCTCGGGCACGCGCAAGTCGCTGTTCTCGGTGCAGATCTTGGACATCCGAACCGGCTGGATCGTCGGCGCCGAAGGCACCTTGCTGGCCACCGGATCGGGCGGCAACTGAGCTTGGATGGTTGAGCCGGCTCCACGGAGCTGAAGGCCGAGGCGCTGCAAGGCGCCTCGGCCTTTCTTGTTTCTGGAGGCCGCCTGCGGCTCGCCGCCACGGGCATGGGAAAATCTGCGACTTCCGCAGTCTTTGGCACGGGTCTGTCCGGCCCTCAAACCCCATGTCTTTTTCTTCTTCTTCGTCCTCCTCTTCCGTCACGCCCCAGTACACCGTCAGCGATTTCGATTTCGAACTGCCGCCCGAGCTGATCGCCCAGCATCCGGCGGCCGAGCGCAGCGGTTCGCGCCTGCTTGATGGCCGCAGCGATGTGCCGGTGGACCGCGTGTTTCGCGAGCTGCCCGATCTGCTCAACCCCGGCGACCTGCTGGTCTTCAACAACACCAAGGTGATCAAGGCCCGCATGTACGGCGCCAAGGCGACCGGTGGCTCGGTCGAGGCGCTGATCGAACGGGTGCTGCCCGGCACGCAGGAGGTCTGGGCCCATGTGCGGGCCAGCAAATCGCCCAAGCCGGGCAGCTGGATCCGCTTCAACGAAGCGTTTGATGCCGAGGTGCTGGGCCGCTGCGGCCCCGACGGCGGCATGTTCCATCTGCGCTTTCCCAGCGACCCCTTTGCCCTGCTGGAACAGCATGGCCATGTGCCGCTGCCGCCTTACATCGAGCATGCCGACGAGGCCGACGATGTGCGCCGCTACCAGACCGTGTTCGCCCGTGAGCCCGGCGCGGTGGCCGCGCCGACCGCCGCCCTGCATTTCGACGAAGCCCTGCTGGCCCGCATGAGCGAGCGCGGCATCGCCTCGGCCCATGTCACCTTGCACGTGGGCGCCGGCACCTTCCAGCCCGTGCGCGTCGAGCACTTGAGCGAGCACAAGATGCACAGCGAATGGTTCGAGGTGCCGGCTGAGACGGTGGCCGCCGTGGCCGCCTGCCGGGCCCGCGGCGGCCGGGTGGTGGCTGTGGGCACGACCACGCTGCGCGCGCTGGAGTCAGCCGCCCAGGGCGGCGAGCTGGTGGCCGGGGCGCGCGAGACCGAGATCTTCATCACGCCTGGCTTCCCCTTCCGCGTGGTCGACAGCCTGGTCACCAACTTCCACTTGCCCAAGAGCACCTTGATGATGCTGGTCAGCGCCTTGGCCGGCCATGGGCGGGTGATGGCGCTCTACCGCCACGCGATTGCGCAGCGCTACCGCTTCTTCAGCTACGGCGATGCCATGCTGCTGCAGCGCGCCGGCGACTGAGTGAATGACGGAATGAATTGAATGGTGTTCGGCCCGCGGGTGGCGGGCCGGCGTCTAAGATCCAGCTTCAGCGTGCTGCGAGCTGCAAGGAGGCTGTCGATGCGGGACCGCTCATGGGGCGATGCCAGCGCTTGCGGTTCACCGCGAGCATGTCGACGCGTGCTGCTCCAGCTGCTGGCCCTGGCCGGCCTGGGATTCGGCGGCGCCGGCGGGCGCGGTTTGCGGGCGCAGGAGTCCGCCTTGCGGGTGGTCGGCAGTGCCGACCCACCGTATCGGGTGTTCGGTGCGGACGGCCCTTCAGGCCTCTACTTTGATCTCATGCGCGAGGCGGCGAGGCGTCTGGCTTGGCCCGTGAGTTTCATCGAGGTGCCCTCGGCGCGGGCCTTCAAGATGATGGAAAACGGCGAGGCCGACCTCATGCTGGGGCCCTTGCTGACCCCCGAGCGCCAGCGGTTTCTGAGCTACACCCAGGTTCTTTTGCCAGCCGAGGACAAGGTGTTTTATGGCCGGCCGGATGCACCGCCCCTGCGCCGACTCGCGGATCTGGAAGGGCGAATGATCGCAGTCCACCGCGGCAAGCGCTATGGCGCAGCATTCGACGCGCTGCCGGGGCTGCGCTTGCAAGAGGTCAACGACTACCGCGTCGCGCTCGACATGGTGGCTCTGGGCCGCGTGGACCTGGCCGTGGTACCCGAACGCCAGGGCGACCCCCTGCTGCGTCAGCGGCGGCTGGACCTGCGCAAGCAGGCCCTGCGGCTGGAGGGCGAAACTGCCTACCTCGTGCTGTCGCGCCGTTCGCCTTGGCTGGCCCGCCAGGCGCAGTTGGAGCACGCATTTCAGGCCATGCGGGACGATGGCAGCTGGCAGCGTCTGGTGGCGGCCTATCGCTGAGCACCCCTGGGGGCGCGGCTGTGGACCGCGCAGACAATCACCTGCGGACGCTCGCCCGGTGCCGGTTTTGAGGCCAAGCCGGTCGATAATGCGGGGAGTCAGATTCTTCTCAGCTCGGAGCCTCCCACCATGTTCAAGCACGTTGACGCCTACGCCGGCGACCCCATCCTGAGCCTCAACGAGGCGTTCCAGAAGGACAGCCGCCCGGGCAAGATCAATCTGTCCATCGGCATCTATTTCGACGACGAAGGCCGCATCCCCATGCTGGATTCGGTCCGCAAGGCCGAGCTGGCCGTGGTGGCCGATGCCGGCGCCCGCCCCTACCTGCCGATGGAAGGCGCGGCCAATTTCCGCAACGCCGTGCAAGGCCTGCTCTTCGGTGAAAACCACCCGGCCCGCGCCGAAGGCCGCATCGTCACCATCCAGAGCGTGGGCTCCAGCGGTGGCCTCAAAGTCGGCGCTGATTTCATCAAGCGCTACTTCCCGGCCAGCGCCATCTATGTGTCCGACCCGACCTGGGACAACCACCGCGCGGTGTTCGAAGGCTCGGGCATCGAGGTCAAGACCTACCCGTACTACGACGCCGCCACCGGCGGCGTGCGCTTTGCGGACATGCTGGAATCCATCCGCGCCCTGCCGGCCAAGAGCGTGGTGCTGCTGCACGCCTGCTGCCACAACCCGACCGGCGTGGACCTGAGCCCCATGCAGTGGGACGAGCTGATCCCGGTGTTGAAAGAGCGCGAGCTGCTGCCCTTCCTGGACCTGGCCTACCAGGGCTATGGCGACGGCATCGACGAAGATGCCTTTGCCATCCGCGCCATGCTGGACGCCGGCCTGTCCTTCTTCGTCGCCAACAGCTTCTCCAAGAGCATGAGCCTGTACGGCGAGCGCTGCGGCGCATTGAGCGTGGTCTGCCCCGATGCGGCCCAGGCGGCCCTGGTGCTGGGTCAGATGAAGTTCATGATCCGCCGCAACTACTCGAACCCGCCGCTGCACGGTGGCCAGATCGTCGCCCGTGTGCTCAGCGACCCGCAGCTGCGCAGCCTCTGGGAAGGCGAAGTGACCGAGATGCGTGAGCGCATCCACGCCATGCGCAACGCTTTGTACGAGGTGCTGACGGCCAAGCTGCCGGGCCGCAACTTCGACTACTTCCTGACCCAGCGCGGCATGTTCAGCTACACCGGCCTGACCGCCGCCCAGGTGGACCGTCTGAAGGACGAGTTCGGCGTCTACCTGGTGCGCTCGGGCCGCATGTGCGTGGCTGGCCTGAACAACAAGAACGTCGAGGCCACGGCCAGTGCCATGGCCGCTGTGCTGGCTTGAAGTCCAAAGGCCCGGTCCTCTTTGTCGCTGCCCTGCTGGGCGCTGTGCTGCTGATGGGGCCGCGCAACGCCGACCAAGCCTGGTTGCCGCCGGACACGGTGGCGCCGCTGCCTTCGCAGCTGGACCAGCTCGACGCCCACCTGGCCGCTGCCGAGGCGCGCCTGGGCGACGTCACGCCGGGCGCCGAGAAGCACATCGTCTGGGGCCCGGCCGGCCGCCAGCGCGCGCCCTGGGTGGTGGTCTATCTGCATGGCTTCAGCGCCACGCGGCAAGAGCTGGCCCCGGTGCCCGAGCTGATCGCCAAGGAGCTGGGTGGCCATGTCTACTACGCCCGCCTGTCCGGCCACGGCCGCCCCGGCGCGGCCATGGGCCAGATGACGGTCAGCGAGTGGAAGGCCGACGCGCTGGAAGCCCTGGCCATTGGCCATCAGCTGGGCGAGCGTGTGCTGGTCATGGGCACCTCGACCGGCGCCACTTTGTCGGCCTGGCTGGCCTTGCGGCCCGAGGCCAAGGATGTGGCCGGCTGGGTCATGGTCTCGCCCAATTTCGGGCCCAAGAACGCCTGGGCCTCGGTCATCAACTGGCCCTGGGGCCGGGTGCTGGCCCGCTGGATCCACGGCGAAACCAGCCGCTGGACGCCCAACAGCCCGGCCAAGGCCCGCTACTGGACGCACGAGTACCCGACCTCGGCCCTGTTCCCCATGATGGCCCTGGTGGCCCGGGTGCGCGACAGCGCGCTCGAGAACGTCAAGGCGCCCTTGCTGATGATGCTCTCGCCGCGCGACCAGGTCATTGACGTGCAGGCCGCGCGCCAGGCTTTTGAGCGCTTCAGCCACCCGGGCAAGCGCCTGGTCGAGGTGGACTACAGCCAGAGCCCCAACCAGCATGTGCTGGCCGGTGACATCGAGTCGCCCCAGTCCAATGCGCCTATGGTGGCCCAGGTGCTGGAGTTTGTCCGCACGCTGAAGTGAAGTGACGTGAGCGGCTGCGCCCAGCTCCACCATCGGGCCGGCTGGCTGCTGAGCGCACTGCTGGCGCTGTGGGCGGCGTCGGCCCAGGCCGCCCCGGCTGCCCAGGCCACCACTGATGTGCCCGCCCCGGTGCAGGCTGCGCTCGATCAGGCCGGCCTGCCCGCCACGGCGCTGGGCGTGGTGGCCTACCCTTTGCCCGATGAAGGCGCGCGAACCGGCGGCAAGATGATGCACCGCCGCACAGCCGCCCTGCGCTGGCAGGCCGAGCAGGCGATGGCGCCCAGCTCATCCATCAAGATACTGACTGCCGTGGTCGCCCTCGACCGCCTGGGCGCCGGCACACGCGGCCGCACCGAGCTTTTGACCGAGGGCCCGCCCGATGCCGAGGGCCGCCTGGCCGGCCCGCTCTACCTGCGCGGCGGCGCCGATGCCCAGCTGGACTGGGGCGCCCTCTGGCTGATGCTGCGCCAGGCGCGCGAGCAGGGCGTGCGCGAGGTGCCGGCCGGCCTGGTGCTGGACCGCAGCCTGTTCCGCCCCGCGCGGCCCGAGCCCACGCTGCCGCCCTTCGACGAATACCCCGAGTCGGCCTACAACGTGGTGCCCGATGCTTTGCTGCTCAACGGCAATCTGATCGGCCTGAGCCTGGAGTCCGACAGCCAGACCCTGCGCGGACGCCTCAGCCCCGCCTGGCGCGGCCTGCAACTGGACCTCAGCGCCCTGGCCTGGAGCGAACGCCCCTGCGCCGACTGGGAGCTGGATTTCGGCCGCCCGCAGCTGCTGCCTGCACCCGAGGGCCAGGGCTGGCGGTTGCGCCTGCAGGGCAGTTTTCCGCGCCAGTGTCAGCAGCGCCAGGACATGAGCCTGGTCGACCGCCAGGCCCTCGTGCCCCTGGTGCTGCGCTCGCTCTGGGAAGAGCTGGGCGGCAGCCTGGGTCCGGCCGTGCAAGAGGCCGCCACGCCCGCGGGCGCGCAGCTGCTGGCCCAGCATCAGGACCGTCCGCTGGGCGAGCTGCTGCGCGGCGCGCTGAAAAGCTCGGACAACCCGCTGACCCGCCTGGTCTATCTGCGCCTCGGTGCCTCCGTCGCCCGCCCCGGCGAGGAGACCTTGGCTGCAGCGGACCGTGCGGTGCGCGAGTGGCTGGCCGAGCAAGGCTTGGACGCACAGGGCCTGGTGCTGGAGAACGGCTCCGGCCTGTCGCGGCGCGAGCGCATCCGGCCCGAGCTGCTGGCTGCCGTGCTGGCCCGCGCCGCCCGTCTGCCGCTGGCGCCCGAGCTGCAGAGCGGCCTGCCCCTGGCCGGGGTGGACGGCACCCTGCGCCGCCGCCTCAAGGCCAGCCCGGCCGCGGGCCGCGCCCGCCTCAAGACCGGCAGCTTGAATGAAGCCGTGGCCCTGGCCGGCTATGTGCCCGACCGCCAGGGCCGCCCCTGGGTGCTGGTGGCCTTTGTCAACCACGAGCAGGCCGGCCGCCGCGGCCGGCCGGTGCTGGACGCCGTGGCGGATTGGGTGGCGCGGCAATCGCCGTGAACCGTCGGCGGCCTGAGGCCAGGCCTGGCCTGTTTCGTTTCGTGACCATGGCTGTGCGCTGACAGGCGGGAGTCCGCCCGGCTGTCAGCGGGCCGCAGGGCTGGGCGCGCTATGCTGGCGCCGCCCAGGATCAGGAGTTGTGCTTCCCCCATGTACCCGCCCGCCCAACGCAGGACTTGTCGATGCAAATGCTGATGACCATGTCAGGCCGTGCCTGCCTGGCGCTGCTGTTGGCCGGGCTGGCCGCCACGGGCGCCCGGGCCGCGGGCAAGGACAGCGGGGCCATGACGCCTCGCTTCTTTGTCACCGAGGCCTTTCCGCCCTACACCTTCATGCAGGCAGGCCAGGCCGCCGGGCCCATGGTGGATGTGCTGCAGGAGGTCTGCATCCAGCTGGGCTGGAGCTGCCGCATCGAGGTCTTGCCTTGGCGACGCGCCCTGGCCATGGCGGAGCGCGGCCAGGCCGATGGCTTGTTCACCCTGCTCGATACGCCGGAGCGACGCGAGCTGTTTCGCGCGTCTTCGCCGGTGCTCGATGGGCGTTACACCTTGTTTGCACGGGCTGGCCAGGCCTTCTCCTACACCGGTGCGGCCTCGCTGACCGGGCGGCAGATCGGCGTCTACGGCCCCTCGGGCAGCTCCATCAGCCTGCGCGCCCTGATCGACACCCTGCCCAGCGCCGACGCCGCCCAGCTGGTGCTGGAGCCCGACAACCTGACCGTGCTGCGCAAGCTGGTCAGCGGCCGCTACGGCGAGGACGGCCTGGCCTTCATGAATGAAAGTGTGGCCCTGTGGCTGCTGCGCGAGAACGGCCTGAACGGCCTGCAAGCCGCCGGCGTGGCCAAGCAGTTCAGCTACAGCTTCGGCCTCAGCCGCCAACGCATCAGCGAACGTGAGTTCCGCCGCTTCAACAAGGCCCTGGACGAGCTCTGCCGCCGCGGCCGCACGGCCGAGCTGATCCGGCCCTACGCCTTGCCGGCCTCACCCTGCGCCAAGTGAGCGTCGTATCGTTCAGCCATCGGCACATTGCGGACCTCCGCTGTCTTGATCGCTCTCGCTGCGGTGTCTCGTCCCGCCGCCGGGCTCATGGTTCGCGGGTCGGCTCGGGCGAGCCGACTCCCCTCGCTGCTCACTGCGCGGCTCAGCGGCGCCAATCTCCCTCCGTTCGCTGCGCTCACTGTGGTCAAACAGTGGCGCCGAGTCAGTTCTTGAAGCGCGCGGTTACGCGCGCCTGAGCCGCTCCGCTGCGCCCTCGGCCGCGCACAAATCGCCCGTCGGCGGGCCGAGCCACCTCCGGAGATGGCGTGTTCCACCGTGGATGAGGCAGATCGATCGCGATGCAAGCGCCCTGCAGCCCGTGCCGCTGCCGGGCGATTTGTGAAGGGCCGAGCAGCACAGCGCCTCGGGGCGCGCACGTACTCGTGCGCTTCAAGTTCTGACTTGGCGCTTCTGTCTGAATGAAGCGAACGCAGGGAGCGGAGTGAGTTATGCGCCAGCCCGGAGGTGCGAGCAGCGCAGGGAAGTCGGCCCGCCCGGGCCGACCCCGGAACCATGAGCCCGGTGGCGGCACGGGCTGCAGGGCCTCACGAGCAAAACCGTCGGCTGTTCTGTGACGAACCCGGACACTCTGTGCTGATTCGTCGCCGCTGTCCGCTTACTTGCGCTGCACGTTCTCGAAATCGACGCTGCCGTTCGGGGCCATGATGAAGCCGCTCACGTCGCGGCGCACGGGCATGTAAATGGCCGAGTGGGCCATGGTGATCCAGGGGCGCTCGCGCTTGAAGATCTCTTGCGCTTTCTCGTAGGCGGCCTGGCGCTTCTTGGCGTCGGGGGTGGCGCGGGCGGCGTCGATCAGGGCGTCGAACTCCTTGTTGCAGAACTTGATGCCGCTCTGGTTGGCGGCGCAGCTGAGATTGGGCGTCAGGAACTCATCCGCGTCGCCGGTCTCACCGCTCCAGCCGCTCATGTAGACGCTGTGCTCGCCCTGGTTGGCGCGCTTGAGGTACTCGCCCCACTCGTAGGTCTTGATATTGGCCTTGACGCCGATCTTGGCCCAGTCCTGCTGGATCAGCTGGGCCATCAGCTGGCCGTTGGGGTTGGTGGGCCGGGCCACGGGCAGGGCCCAGAGGTCCAGCTCCAGGCCCTTGGCATGGCCGGCCTTGGCCAGCAGCTCGCGGGCGCGGGCCGGGTTGTATTCGTTCTTGAGCTTGCTGTTGTAGCCGGGGATGGAGGGCGGGAACGCACTCACCGCCTGCAGCGCATCGCCGCGCGGGAACAAGGCCTTGAAGATGGCATTGCGGTCGATGGCGATGTCCAGGGCTTCGCGCACCTCGCGCTGGTCGGTGGGCGCCTTCTTCAGGTTGAAGGACAGGTAGGAGATGTTCAGCGCCTGGGTCTTCATGACCGTGATGTCGGGCTTGCCGTCGAGCGCGGCCAGGTCCACATCGCGCAGGGCCGCGGCCACCTGGCACTCGCCGGCCAGCAGCTTTTGCACCCGCACATTGGCCTCGCGGCTGATGCTGAAGACCAGGGCGCCGGCCTGCTTGTTGCCCCAGTACTCGGGGTGGGGCTCCATGCGCAGCACATCGTCCTTGGCGTAGGACTTGAAGCGATAGGGCCCGGTGCCGACCGGCTGGTTGTTGATCTGGTTGGCGCGGCCTTGCTTGAGCAGATGGGCGCCGTACTCGGCCGAATGGATGGAGGCCCAGACCATGGCCAGGTTGCTGGCGAAGCTGGCATTGGCCTGCTTGAGTCGGAAGCGCACGGTGTGGTCGTCCACCCGGTCCAGGCCCTCGACCATCTGCGCCAGGCCCATGTTCTGCGGGTAGACGAAGGTGGCCGGGAAGGCCTTGTTGAACGGGTGCTCGGGGTTCAGAAAACGGCCGAAGGTGAACAGCACATCGTCGGCGTTCATTGCCCGGCTGGGCGTGAAGCCCGGGGCCTTGTGGAACTGCACCCCGCGGCGCAGGGTCAGCGTCAGGGTCTTGGCGTCGGGCGACATCTGCCAGGCCGTGGCCAGTCTGGGCACCAGCTCGGTGCTGCCGCGCTTGAAGGCCAGCAGGCCCTGGAACATCTGCCGGTTGGCGTTGTTGGTGGTGGAGCTGTCCCAGAGGCCGGGGTCAAAGCCCTCGGGGCTGGCGTCGGCGCAGAAGATCAGCGGCTTGGCCGCCAGGGCCGGCACCGCCAGCAGGGCCGCAGCCAGGGCCAGGCTCAGCGGCGCGAGGCCGGCCAAACGGAGGGAGGCAGAGGGGCGAGAAAGTGGGGGGAAGGCAGGCGCGTTCATCGGTTGAGGCAATCAGGGTTGGCGGGAACTATAGACCGCTCGGCCTGAGCTCACCGGCCAGCGCGCGGTCTCAGCCCTGCCGCCACAGCACCACCGAGCCCGGCGCAAAGCCCTGCTCCTCCAGCTCATGAAAGCGCAGCGAGGCCTCGCGCTCCCAGATCGAGCGGGCGGCCAGCTGCGCCGCCACGCTGCGCCCATCGGGCGTTTGCACCAGCAGCAGGCTGCCGATGGCCGGCAGCTGATGCTCGCCGTCAAAAGCGCCCTCCAGCGCATACCAGGTTCGCGGCGGCTGCCCCTCGATCTGGACCTGGAAGCTCTCGGAGATGGTGAGTCGGTACATGGGCGAGGGTTGGCAGCGGCGTTGTGAGGGAGGTGAAAGGGAATTCTGCCTGTCGCGGGCAAGCCCTAGGGCGAAGCAGACGCGCCACCCAGACAATAGTTCGGCCAGCAAAGCTGCTGAGCGGCCAGGTGCGGCAGATGCCGTGCCGGCACAAGAACATGAGTACGGAAGGGGAGGCAGATGGGCCAGGTTTTGACTTCGTGGTGCTTGCGCGCGTGCGCGTTGCTGGCCGTGTGCGGGCTGTTCAGCGGCGGCAATCCAGCCCTGGCTCAGGCGCCCAAGGCGCCTCCGGCGGGTCAGGTGCTTCAGCAGCTGAGCGGACCAAGCCCATCATGGGTCAGCGAGGTCCAAGTCCCCAAGGGCAGTGCATCCGGTGCGGAGCAGTCTCGGCAGGGCATTCAGTACCTGCTCTCCGACGTGCAAGCGCGGGTGGATGGCAAGCAGCGCCAGATGTTCCGTCATTACGCATTGAAGGCCTTGAACGAGAAGGGCCTCGAGAGCGCCGCCAATCTGGAGATCCGCTTTGATCCCGCCTACGAGCAGCTGGTGGTGCACTCGGTTGCGGTTCATCGCCAGGGGCGTCGCCATGAGCGGCTTCCTGCGGTTGAGTGGCGGGTGGTTCAACGTGAAAAAGAGCTGGACTACCTGATCTACGACGGCAGCAAGACCGCACATGCCTTCCTGGACGATGTGCGTGTCGGCGATGTGGTCGAGTACGCCTACACCGTGAGCGGCAGCAACCCGGTGTTTGGCGATCGCTTCTTTGGCACTTTCGATTTGCAATGGGGCAGTCCCGTCCAGAGGCTGCATGCGCGCCTGCTCTGGCCGGCCGGTCGCCCCTTGAACCTGCGGCCCTTGAACGGCGCACCGGAACCTCGGCGTGTTCAGCGTGGTGATCAGCAGGAGCTGGTGTGGCACAAGGAGGGCCAAGAGGGCCTGCAGCTGAGCCCGGACTCACCGGCCTGGTACGACCCCTATGCCATGGTGCAATGGGGCGACTTTGGCAAGTGGTCGGACGTGGCCGCCTGGGCACTGCCCTTGTACAAGGTTCCAGAGCAACTGCCCGCTGGCTTGCGCGCCGAGGTGAAGCGCATCTCCGGCCTGGGGCTTGATGCCAAGACTCGCACGGCCGAGGCCTTGCGCTGGGTGCAACGAGAAGTGCGCTACCTGGGGGTGGAGGTGGGCGCCGGCTCCCATGCGCCCAATCCGCCCGAGCTCGTCTTCAAGCGCCGCTTTGGCGACTGCAAAGACAAGACGCTGCTCACCTTGACGCTCTTGCATCATCTGGGTGTGCCGGCTCGTGCCGCGCTGGTTCACACCCAGCAGAGGCAGGCATTGGCCCAGGTTCTGCCTCGACCGAGTGCCTTCAACCACGTCATCGTGCGTGCCGAGGTCGACGGCAAGACCTATTGGCTCGATCCCACGCGCAGCAGCCAGCCAGGGCCTTTGGACGACCTGGGCCAGTCCAGTTATGCACTGGCTCTGGTGGTCGACCCGTCCACGCAGGCCTTGACAGCCATGGAGTCGGGGCCAGCCATGTGGAGCAAGCGTCAGGTGAGCGTGCGCCTGGATGCGCGAGCCGGTTTGAATGAAGCCGCGCTCATGGAGGTGACAACCCAGGTGGAGGGCCTGAGCGCCGAGCAGATGCGCGCCAACCTGTCGGCTGAAAACGCCGCGGAACTTCAGCAGCGCTACCTCAACTACTACGCGCGCTACTACCCTGGCATCGTGGTGGACCGTCCCTTCGAAGTTCGCGACGAGCAGCCCGCCGTGAACAAGATCCAGGTGCTTGAGCGCTACCGGGTCAAGGACTTCTTTGCCCGCGTGGAGGCAGAAAAGCGCCTCGAAGCCTCATTGGAGGTGCCCGAGTTGCTGGCCCTGCTTCAGTCGCCGCGCGACACCATCCGCAATGCACCGCTGGCTTTGCCGCACCCGCAGGACATGCGCCACGAGGTGGAGTTGCTCCTGCCTGAATCCTGGACCTTCAAGAATGAAGTGAAGGAAGTTCGAGATCGCGCCTTTGAGTTGAGCCGCGAGATCCAGGGCGATGGGCAGCGGCTCTTGATTCGCGACCACTACCGCTCCTTGGCGGACCATGTGCCCGCCGATGCAACCGCGGCCTATGCGGCCAATGTCGAGAAGGCGCGCAAAATGCTGGGCTATGTGGTCTACAAGACCGACCCCGGCGCGAGTGCTGCAGGGGATCAGGTCTCCAGCGAATCGGCCGGGCTGAACCTGCCTGTGCTTTTGCTCGGTGGTTTGACGCTGGCTCTGTTGGTGCACCTTGCCTTGCGGCTGTACCGCTGGGACCCCGCCAGGAAGCCGGGGGACACCCTCAGCGCCGCGGGCGAGCCCTTGGGTGGGCTCTTGTGGCTGCTGGCCTTGGGCATTTTGATCCAAGGTGGCTATGTGGCCTATGGGGCTTGGAGCGCATGGCCGGCCTATGGCCTGCAGACCTGGCATATGTTCACCATGCCGGGCGGTGCCCGTTACCACCCGATGATGGCTCCCATGCTGCTGCTGGAAATGGTCGCACTGCTGGCCCAGGCGGTCGGATGGTGCTTGCTGGCTTTGCTGTTCTTCAAGCGCAGAGCCAGTGCTGTCCCCGTCTACCTGGGCTATATGTGGGCGGTCGTGTGCTTCGCGACCTTGGATCAAGTGTTGTTGGCTCAGGTTCCGGTGCTGGAGGATCAAAGCAGCAGCAAGGACATTGTTGAACTCATCCGCTCTGCTGTGGTGCTGTCCTTCTGGAGCTGGTATGTGCTGAAGTCGGAGCGTGTGCGCAAGACCTTTGTGGTCCGCTACCGAGCGGAGAGCGGCGCTGACTTTGCCGCTCAGTCGCCCGCCGCCCCACAGACATTGGCGCCCGAAGCCATCGCCGCCCACTCTGCCCAGCCCTGAACCCGGCCGGGAAAGGCCACGGCCCCGGGGCGAAAAGGCCAGGCGCGATTTGATGGGCTTGATGTAGAGGCAGCCGAGCTAGTCATTCCCCTCGGCTGAGAGCAGAGCGTAGTTGAACGCGCGGCCTTCCTCGAACTCGGCGGCGTGGCGCTGCAGATCGGCCAGGTTCTCCTCGAAGCTCATCTCGGCGTCGGGCCAGCCGTTGTCGGGGCCGAAGACATGGCGGATGTGATCGGCGCTTTCGCGCACAGCGGCGAAGTCGGCGTCGGCATGCTGGGGCGACAGCTTTTCAAGAAGGAGGCCGTCCAGCCGCACGCGCTCCGCCGGGGTGAAGTCCTTGTTCAGCAGCATCGCGTCCGCGAGTCAAGGCTGGCGGCCTGCCAGCCGCGCGCAGAGGTAGGTCCAGACAAACTGCGCGGCCGCATAACTGGTCAGTTCGGCGTGGTCGTACGGAGGCGCCACTTCCACGCAATCCATGCCGACGAAGTTGAGTTCAGGCACCAGTTCTTCGAGGATGCTGAAGACCTGGTTGCTGCTCATGCCGCCGGGCTCGGGCGTGCCGGTGCCGGGGGCGAAGGCGGGGTCCAGGCAGTCGATGTCCAGGCTCAGGTAGACGGGCGGCTGGCCGTGGGCGGCCATGCGCTCGCGTACCTGTTGCAGCAGCGGCGCCAGCTGGGCGGGGCCGTCCAGGCCGCGCAAGGCGCGGGCGTTGAAGATCAGGCCGCCCTGGTCGGCCACGTACTCGCGCGCCTCGCGCTGGCCGGCCGAGCGGATGCCGAACTGCACAAAGCACTCGGGCCGCACCAGGCCTTCCTGAATCGCCTCATAGACCCAGGTGCCGTGGCCGCTGGGCTCGCCGAAATGGTCGACCCAGGTGTCGCAGTGCGCATCGAAATGGATCACCGCCAGCGGCTGGCCCTGCTGCGCCCGGTAGGCGCGCAGCAAAGGCAGGGTGATGCTGTGGTCGCCGCCCAGCCAGACCATGTGCTGGCGCGCGATCAGCGGGGCGATCAGCGGCATCATGGCCGCGCGCATGGCCTCCAGGCTGGTGTTGGGCAGGGCCAGATCGCCGTGGTCGCTGAGCTGGCCCTCGGGCGTGGTGTCGAACAGCGGGTGGATGCCGTCGCACAGCATCTGGCTGGCCTGGCGGATGGCCGAGGGCCCGAAGCGCGCGCCGGGCCGGTTGGTGACGCAGCCGTCCCAGGCGATGCCGGCGAGGCCGAAGGGCGTGTCGCCGCTTTCCTGTCCGGCGGGCTGCAGGCCCATGAAGGCGTTCTGGCTGAGAAAAGCAAAGTGGCTCATCGTCATCGCTCCATTCAACAAAGCCCGGCACCGCCGCGATCAGGGACAGATCAAGGGCAGATCCAGAGGAAGAGGCGATGTCCTTGCGCCACTGCCGTTGCGGAGAACGCGGCGAGATCAGCCACCAGAAACTCCAGCGCCTCGGCTTCCCAGTGCGGGCGGCGCTCGGCTTCGGCCGTCAGCCAGGCGCGGGCCAGGGCGGGGAACTGGTCTTCCGAGAGCTGGGCCAGCAAGGTGCCCAGCTCCTCGGGCAGGGCCACCAGCCAGGGGTCGCCTTGCTCGCCGGCCGGACCCACGCGCTCGAAATCTTGCATAGCGTGGCTCAGGGCCACCGGGGCGGCGTCCATGGCGCTGGGCAGGGCTTGCTGCTTGAGGATCAGGCGCAGGCTGGCCCATTGCGTGGGCTCGACGCCCGAGACCTCCAGCGTGGGCCAGATGTTGGCGTGGCCGGGGGTGTGGAGAATCACGGTCGCGTCTTCGGCGGAGGCGGCGATCAGGTCGGTCAGCATGGCTTGAGTGAGGCTTGGGTGTGGAATGCGCAAAAACAGCAAGCTGCGCAACAAAGGCAAATTGTCGGTGAAAGCCGAGCCTGGGGTTCTCGGCCGGGCTTGCCGCGCTTCAGACCTGGTGGCAGGCCACCTGCCGCCCGTCCACCTCGCGCAAGAGCGGCGCTCCCTGCGCGCACCGCGCCACCGCCATCGGGCAGCGCTTGTGGAAGGCGCAGCCGCTGGGTGGGTTCAGCGGGCTGGGCAGCTCGCCCTTGAGCAGCACGCGCTCGCGCCGCTCGGCCGCATGCAGGGCCGGCGTGGCGCTCATCAGCGCGCGGGTGTAGGGGTGCAGGGGCTGGGCAAAGATGCGGCGCTTTTCGCCCAGCTCCACCGCGCGGCCCAGGTACATCACCATCACTTCGTCGGCCACATGCTCGACCACGCTGAGGTTGTGGGAGATGAAGACATAGCTGGTGCCCGACTGCTCCTGCAGGTCCATGAAGAGGTTGAGGATCTGCGCCTGGATGGACACATCCAGGGCCGACACCGGTTCGTCCGCCACGACGATGCGCGGCTGCAGAATCATGGCCCGGGCGATGGCAATGCGCTGGCGCTGGCCGCCGCTGAACATATGCGGGTAACGCGCCAGATGCTCGGGGCGCAGGCCCACCTGGGTGATCAGGGCTGCGATGCGCTCGCGCCGCTCGGCTTTGCTGAGCGCGGTGTTGATCAGGAGCGGCTCGTCCAGCGTGGCGGCAATGCTCTTGCGCGGGTTGAGCGAGCTGAAGGGGTTCTGGAACACCATCTGCACTTGTTGGCGCAGCGTTTTGAGGCGCGCACCGTCGGCGCCGGCCGTGGCCTCGCCGCCCAGCAGCAGGCGGCCGGCGCTGGGCGGCTCGATCAGGGTCAGCTGGCGCGCCAGGGTCGATTTGCCGCATCCCGATTCGCCCACCACGGCCAAGGTCTGGCGCGGGCGAAGGCTGAAGCTCACGCCATCGAGCGCGCGCACCGTGGCCTTGGGCTGGAGCAGGCCCTGGCTGACGCGGTAGTGGCGGCTCAGGTTCTCGGCCTGCAGCAGCACCGGCTGGCTTGTCTGTTCATTGGCCATGCTGCGCCTCCAATCGGGCCGCAGGCGGCAGCGGGAAGAAGCAGCGCACGCCTTCGTTGGTCAGGGCTGGGCGTTCGCTGCGGCAGCGCCCCTGCACCTGCGCGCAGCGCGGGCTCAGCAGGCAGCCGGCCGGGCGGTCCAGCGCGCCGGGCACGATGCCGGGCAGGGCGGCCAGGCGGCGGGCGCCGCGGTTGTGCTCGGGGATGGCGGCCAGCAGTGCAGCGGTGTAGGGGTGGCGCGGCGCGTCGAACAGGGCCGGCAGCGGGCCGGTCTCGACCACCTGGCCGGCGTACATCACGGCCACGCGTTGGGCCATTTCGGCCACCACGGCCAGGTCGTGGGTGATCATCAGCAAGCCCATGCCTTGCTCGCGCTGCAGGCGAAGCAGCAGCTCCATGATCTGGGCCTGGATGGTCACGTCCAGGGCGGTGGTGGGCTCGTCGGCGATCAGCAGCTTGGGGCCGCAGGCGATCGCCATGGCGATCATCACGCGCTGGTTCATGCCGCCCGAGAGCTGGTGCGGGTAGGCCTCGGCGCGGCGCGCCGCATCGGGGATCTCCACCAGCTCCAGCAGCTCCACCACCCTCTGCCTTGCGGCCGCGCCGCGCAGGCCCAGGTGGGTCTGCAGCACCTCGGCGATCTGCGCGCCCACGGTGTAGCTCGGGTCCAGGCTGGACAGCGCGTCCTGGAACACCATGGCGATGTCGCGGCCGATCAGGCGGCGGCGTTCCCGCGCGTTCAAGCGCAGCAAGTCCTGACCCTGGAACTCCAGCCGGTCGGCGCTGACGCGGCCGGGCGCGTCCACCAGGCCCATCAAGGCCAACATGGCCACCGATTTGCCCGAACCCGATTCACCGACGATGCCCAGCAGCTCGCCCGGCGCCAGGCTCAGGTCCAGCCCGTCCACGGCGGGGAAGCGGCCGAACTCGACCCGCAGGTTTTCGATGCGCAGAAGTGCTTGGGGCTGCGGCGGCGACAGCATTGCGTCCTCGGCCATGGCTCAGCGCGTCCGTTTCAGTTTGGGATCGAGCGCGTCGCGCAGGCCGTCGCCGATCAGGTTGATGCTCAGCACGCTGAACAGAATCGTCAGGCCCGGCAGCGTCACCACCCAGGGCGCCCGCTGCATATAGTCGCGCGCGGCGCTGAGCATGGTGCCCCACTCGGGCGTGGGCGCCTGCACGCCCAGGCCCAGAAAGCCCAGGCCCGCGGTTTCCAGGATGGCGGAGGAAAAACTCAGCGTCGCGTTGACGATCAGCGGCGCCATGCAGTTGGGCAGCACGGCGCTGAACATCAGGCGCAGCGGGCCGGCGCCGGCCACGCGGCTGGCGGTGACGTAGTCCTTGTGGATCTCGGCCAGGGCGGCGGCGCGCGTCAGCCGCGTGTAGCCGGGCAGGGCGCCGATGGCGATGGCGATCACCGTGTTCACCAGGCCCGGGCCCAGCACCGTGATCACGCAGATGGCCAGCAGCAGGCCCGGCAAGGCCAGCATGATGTCCATCACCCGCATGATGGCCGGCGACAGCCATTGCTGATGAAACGCCGCCAGCAGGCCCAGCAGCACACCCGGCAGCAAGGACAGCAGCACCGAGGCCAGGCCGATGCCCAGCGAGACCCGCCCGCCATGCAGCAGGCGCGAGAGCATGTCGCGGCCCAGCTCGTCGGTGCCGAGCAGGAAGCGCGCGCTGCCGCCCTCGGCCCAGACCGGCGGCTGCAGCATGTGATCGCGGTACTGCTCGATCGGGCTGTGCGGCGCCACCCAGGGCGCGAACAGCGCGGCCAGGGCGATCAGCGCGAACACAGCCAGCGCCGCCAGGGCGCCGCGGTTGGCGGCAAAGCCTTGCCAGAACTCGCGCAGCGGGCCGGGCGGCTGTTGTGAAAGCAGCTGCTCTTCTTCGTGCGCGCTGGGGGGCAGCGGTGTCGGTGTCGAAGGGGTCGTCATCTCGTTACCGCTCGCTGCGAATGCGTGGGTTGACCACGCCGTACAACACATCCACCAGCAGGTTCACACCGATGAAGGTCAGGGCCGAGATCAGGATGCCGGCCTGCACCACCGGGTAGTCGCGCCGGGCGATGGAGTCGATCAGCCATTTGCCGATGCCGGGCCAGGAGAAGATGGTTTCGGTCAGCACCGCGCCGGCCAGCAGGCTGCCGGTCTGCATGCCGATCACCGTCAGCACCGGGATCAGCGCATTGCGCAGGCCGTGGCGCAGCACCACGCGCGCCGGGCTCAGGCCCTTGGCGCGGGCGGCGCGGATGTAGTCCTCGCGCAGCACCTCCAGCATGCTGGAGCGCGTCATGCGCGCCACCACCGCCATGGTGCTGGTGCCCAGCACGGTGGCCGGCAGCAGCAGGTGCAGGCAGGCCGAGCGGAAGGCGCCCTCCTCGCCCGAGAGCCAGCTGTCGATCAGCAAAAAGCCGCTGCGCACCGGCACGTCGTATTCGATGCCGATGCGCCCCGACACAGGTGTCCAGCCCAGCTGCACCGAGAAGAACATGATCAGGATCAGCCCCCACCAGAACACCGGCATGGAGTAGCCCACCGTGGCCACGCCCATCACGCCCTGGTCCAGCAGCGAGCCGCGCTTGAGCCCCGCCGTCACACCGAGCAGCAGGCCCAGGCTCACGGCCAGCAGCAAGGCCGCCAGGGCCAGCTCCACCGTGGCCGGGAACAGGGCCGCGAACTCCTGGGCCACCGGCTCTCGGCTGACCAGGCTCTGGCCCAGGTCACCGCGCGCCAGCTGCGCCAGGTACTGGCCGTACTGCACATGCAGGGGCTGGTCCAGGCCCATGCGCGCCATCAGCTCCGCATGGGTGGCGGCGTCCAGGCGGCGCTCGCCCATCATGATCTCGATGGGGTCGCCCGGCACCAGCCGGATCAGGCCAAAGGCCACCAGGGTGATGCCCAGCAGCGTGGGCAGCAGGGTGGCGAGTCGCTTGAGCAGAAAGGTCAGCACGAGGGGCGGGAGATCGGTGTCGAAAGAGTGGTGGGTGCCAGCGGGGTCATCAGGGTCTCATCCAGCCCGCGAGCGCGGCCTTGTTGGTGATGGCCAGTGCTCTGTGGTCAGTCAGAAGCGCGAGCTCAGCGGCTTGGCCGGCTCGTTCGCCGGCGCCGCCATGGACTTGGCCAGCAGCATACCGCCCGGGCTGGTGGCCACATCGAGCAGGGCCGCGGTTTCCGCGTCCATGGCGCCGCTCCAGTCGCGCGGGCGGTACTTGCTCTGGAAGGTGGCAATCGTCGCCTTGGTCAGCTCGTCCTCGATGCCGCTGCGCGAGGTGCTGTAGCCCACGCGGGTCAGCTTGTCCTGGAACCAGGCCGCGTCTGGCGGCAGGGCGGCGTAGAGCGGAATCTTGGCTGCCACCTGCACCGGGTCGGGCCAGGGGATCAGGCCGGCATCGGCCAGCTGCTTCCAGGGGAAGCTCGGGCCCGGGTCCTGCTTGCGGCCGGGTGCGATGTCCGAGTGGCCGATGATGCGCTCGGGCCGGATGTTGTGGCGCTTGGCGATGTCGCGCACCAGGGCAATGATCTCGTCCACCTGCGCTTGCGGGTAAGGCGGGTAGACGCGGCCCAGCTCCGTGTCCTTGTAGCCGGGGTTGACGATCTCGATGCCGATGGACGCCGAATTCAGATTGCTGTGCCCTGCCCAGAAGCTCGCCCCCGCATGCCAGGCCCGCCGGTTCTCATCCACCAACTGGTAAATCGCCGCCGGCTCGTCCCGCACCAGGTAGTGCGCGCTCACCTGCCCGCCCGTGGCCAGCACCTTCAGCGATCTCTCCCAATCCAGCGCCGTGTAGTGCAAGACGATGAACAGCGCCCGGCTGTCTTGCGCCACGGAGGTGTAGCTGCGGTCGATCTTGGGGCCGGTGGGTTCCGTTGGGGTGGAGGTGGTCGTCGTCGCGCAGGCGCTGAGGAGCAGTGCGAGGGCGGCGGTGGATAGGGCCGAGAGCGGGCGGGAGAGGCGACGGGTGGGCATGGCGCAGGGGAGCGTTGGGGCAAAGGGTCGGAGCGAGGGCATTGTTGCCGATTCGGCGACGTGACCCAGTTTGCGAGCCTGGCGCAGGGCCAGTTTCGGCATCTTCTGACCTGAACACGCTCCTTGGGCTCTCAAGCTCTGTCCAAACCAAGTTGCCGCCAGCGCCCGAGCGCCGTGCGGTGGTGCCCGGCTACTTACTTTTCAGACTGCTTCAGAGTCAGATCCAAGGTGTAGAGCCATTGATCCACGGGCGCGGCGACGGAGGTATCGCCTTTGGCCTTCAGCACCGAGAAGTCGCGTTCCAAGGTGTTGAGTTTCTGAACGTTGGCAGACAGTGGCACACCAAAGCCGCTTCGAGGGCCCGAAGGTGAAATCTGAAGATTGCCAATATAGGTGGACTTGCCCGACGTGATCTGGAACTTTGCTTCGGGAATGCGGCTGAGGTACATCACGCTGCCGCCAGAAATGCCGTAAGGCGCAAAGGCAATCGCATGGGTCAGCTTGTATTCACCCGGGGGGAGTGGGATGGCAAAGACCTGCCCCTGCTCTTTGTCTGTGTTGAAGTCCTCGCGAGTGTCCAAACCAGGAATCCCGGTGGCTGCGAAGCGAAGCTGGCCGCCTTTCTGTGCGCTTTCTGCACCGACGAGCATGTAGCCGACTGAGTACTGGGTGAATGGGCTTGGCTTGGCGCGCGATATCGACCCAACCAGCCAGCCCTCTGTGCCGCGAGTGATGTTGAGTCCTGGCGGCGGGCCCGAGTCGGCACCGAGACCCGCGCAACCCGTGAAAAGCGTGAGGCCGGCCAGCAGAAGGCTCGTGGTGAAAGTTCTGCGCATGGTGTTCAACATGTTGTCAAATTTTGAGGGAGGAAGGTGTTCAGGAATGGTGTCCAGCCTGCGTACTTAACGCAAGGGGATCTCAGCACTGCGGGCTTGTTGAAGCTTGGTTCTGGACCGCTGGCTGACCGGCGCCCCGGTGCTGCGATCCTCCACCCAGACTTCCAGGTCTTCGTTCACGACAGCGCCTGTGACGATGTAATCCCCACCTGGATTGAGTGTGGCGGTGATGGGCAGGTTATGGGTCCACGGGCCACCGCCACCAAACCCGCGATTCACGCGTGCTTGAACCACGATCACCTGCTCACCGGCTGGGACGCTCAAGATGGCCGCGGTGAGCCCCCCACTCATGTCACGCAGCGGGTTGTGGTCCACGTCCACGGTATCCAGAACAAAGGGCATGAACGATTCCCAGTGGGTCAGGCCATCGCGGCGACTGAAGCCGGTGAGTTTCGCCGGGCGCTTCAGGTCGAGGGCTGTTCCGAAGGGGGTGGGTATCGGGTTGGCCTCGGCAGAGACTGTGTAGGCATGAGGGCCGTGGACCGCAGAAGCCTTGGAGAATGACACCAACGCGGCCATGTGCCAGCCGTCGACCGTGGGCGGTTGAATCGCGCGCTCGATTTCGAACGCTTGAAATCCTTCGGCGAGAGCAGTCTTCTGCGCCTGTCGGCTGATGAAGCCTTTCAGCGTGGCGGGGTGGGTGTAGCCATTGATCGAGGCGAACACCTGGTAGCGACCCTCTCCGAGTTTGGTGGCCTCGGTGCCACCCCGCAAAGGGGCACCATCGGGTGGCGTTGCGCAAGCCGTGAGGATCAGGGCAAGGGGTAGCAGATAGGCGCTTATGGCGCGGGTGCCAAACATGTTGCTGCGGTGTGAGAGGTTGATCAACAAGCCGATCCTTGACCTTGGTGCCGCGGCACATTCGGCCAAGTCGCTCAGGATGGGTTCGTGCAGATTGCTGCAAGGGCCCACGCATCATGGACGGACTATGCACAAAGGCGCCGCATTATCAGCTGGCGATGTGCGACTTTGATGTCTTGTCCCCCCCCACGTGAGTCAGGGTGAGGCCTGCTCTGAATTTCGCCGATCGGAGCGGTAGAAGGAGGCCGCGAGGGTCAGACGCCGCGGGATCAGGTCTTAGTTTTGAAGTCCCAGGAGGCTTTGCCGGAGGCTAAGTTGCTGGGGCTTTTGTATTGCAGGAGCTACACGATACGAGGACTTGAAACTCAAGGTTTGACCCTCGGGCCTATGTGTATCGGTCGGCTTTTTTGGGGTCTCCAGTCAATAAATAATCTGCACTCGAACGAAGCTGCCTTTGCTTACGTATTTGGCATTCATCTTGTATTCGCGGAGCTTGAAAGAGGACTGGGCGTTCGATGATGTCGGCTGTGGTTCGAGGGACCAGCCAATACGCTGCAACGCCGGCAGAAAGGCATCGCGCCAGTCCTTGTCGCTTATCCGCTCAATTTTGCATTCAAGCAAACGCTCGGTAATGCGTTCCTCGCATTGCTTATTTGGCGCAGTGATGAACTCGCCCGGTAGGTGTTTCGAGATTTCTCGGGCTTGAATTGAATGCACGCCCGGCGTTGTACTTTGTTTTGCGGACTTTTGGCCTGAATACTCAAGGACTGTCAGTAACGTGATAATCGTCACTCCAATAAGTGGCGCCCAGCGTCCCTTGATGTTGGCATTCCCTAGCATTTGATTTTCGATGTCAGGTTAAAAGACGCTCCTGCGACAGAGACCATCAGCCGACGGGTGCTCAAGGTTGAAGCCGTTAGGGCAGGAATAGACCAAAGTCAAAGCCATTGCATTTTCGGGGCAACGGGGGCACGCCTTTTGCGGTCGCGAGGCGCGCGCTTCAGCTCCCCCTCACCGTCAAGACCCACCCCCGCCCAGCAGCTTGCCAATCACCAGCAAGGGCACGCCCACCAGCAGCAGGACGCCGTCGGACGCCACCGTGACGGGGGATTTCAGCAGCTTCTCGGCGCTGCGGTTCTCCACGCCTGTGCCCCACAGCGTGATGTTGTAGGTGTTGTGCAGGGTGGTGATTTCGTCGGCGGGCAAGGGGACGGGCGCGTAGCGTTTGCCGACGAAGGCCAGCTGGATCTGGCCATCGGGCTTCAAGCCGATGCGCTCACCCGCCGCGAGGGTCAGCACCCGCCGCGAGGGTCACACCCGCCGCGAGGGTCAGACCTTACCCGCCGCGAGGGTCAGACCTTAAATTTGAAGTCCCAGGCCGTTTTGCCCGGGGTGCCACTCGGCCTCTGGCTGCACAGCTTGCCGATGCGCACGCCGCCCGGCTCTGACTGCCCCCATCTGCTGAAGACACCATGCCCGACTTCCCCCTCCTCCAAACCCCACGCCTCCTCCTCCGCGAGATCACCGAGGCTGACGCCGAGGACCTGTTCCGCATTCACAGCGATGCGCGCCACATGGCCTGGTTTGGCAGCGACCCGCTGAAGGACTTGAGCGAGGCCAAGCGCCTGATTGCCACCTTCGCCAGTTGGCGCCAACTGCCGAATCTTGGTGTGCGCTGGGGTTTGCAGTTGAAAGAGAAAGCCTGCCCGGCCAGATCGGCAACTGCGGAATCGCACCGACCGGCGCATTGGAGCCAGCCTCCGATCGGCGTCATGGAGCCACTGGCCCAGCCACCGGCCGCTGAACGACACCCCGAATTGACCGGCGCTTGTCTCTACCCTTTGGGTTTTTGCCTGGAGGCTCAGGGAAGGCGCGCAGGAGATTCGAGATGCATCACGACCGACGGGCCCTGCTGCGAACGCGCCAGGGCGAGTCCGACCAGGAGGCCCCGGCGCCACGCGATCCATCTCTTCCAGGAACATGCGTTGCCGCATGCGCTTGCTCGATGGACCCAGTCCAAGATTCGTCTGGCCTCAAGACCCGAATCGTCTGAGCTGCGCATGCAGCCGCGTAGCTGATTGGCCCGGGGGCCTTTTGCAGACCAAACCTGATTGATCAAGGCACTATCTGAGCCGGGTATGCCCCCGCCTGAACGTGCTCTGCTTACTTAATATCCTCGGCGCATGTCAACCGTTTGCGGCAATTCACCTGTTTTGCGATAGCGTTCGATATTGCCAGCGACGATGAGTGACGCAGTACCCTTGTCTGTGGGGGCGCTGCAATGGGGCAGAACGGTCACCTGGGGGTGTTGCCATTGCCATGCCGATTTCGGTAGGGGTTCAAGCGTGAAAACATCCAAAATCGCATGGGATAGATGGGCTTGATTGAGCGCATCCAGCAAATCCTCATCATTCACGATGGCCCCGCGAGCGAAATTGATGAGAGACGCGCCTTTCGGAAGCTGTGCCAGAAAGCTTGCATTAATCAGGCCTTGGGTCTGAGGCGTCAAGGGCAGCAGGCAAACAAGGATGTCGGTCTTGGCCAGCATGGCCGTCAAGGTGCTTTCGCCACTGAAGCATTCAATGCCTGAAACCGACTTTGCGCTGCTGCTCCATGCACACACATTGAAACCAGCTTGCAATAAGCTGATGGCTGCTGCCTCGCCCAAAGCACCCAGGCCCAATATGCTTACAGTCCTGTGCTGTGCTTTTACATACGGGCGCCCAAGCCATATTTTCTCTTTTTGCTGCTTTGCATAGCTTGGGATTTCCCGGTGCAGATACAGCGTCCAGGTCAATACGGCTTCGGCCATCGTGCGCGCCAATTGCGGGTCGACGAGCCTCACGACCTTGAGTTCAGTCTTTGCGACATCGGCTGCGAGTCGATCGACGCCGGCCCAAACACTCTGCACCCATTCCAACTGGGGCAGTTGTTGTAGTTGCGCAGGATCTGGATTGGCGACGATGGCGACTTTGCAGGATGCTTTGGCGGCTTCGCTCAATTCATTGAATGCAATGATTTTTTCTTCTGGCATGGCCGCCTGTAGAGCCGCCACCCAAGCCTCGGTAGAAGTGCTAGCAGGCGCAGCCAAAAATGGAATGATGCGCATGGTGTTATTTTTCGTAGACACCGGATAAATCTGTAAAGCCCTTGAATTCCAAGGCATTGCCCGATGGGTCTCGGACAAATGCGCTTGCCTGTTGTCCTGCCTGGCCGGCAAAGCGCAAATTTGGTGAAACTGCGAATACCACACCTTGCTGTTCAAGTTGCGCCATCAGTTTTTCCCATTCCGGCATTTCCAATATGACGCCAAAATGGGGTATGGGAACATTGTGCTCGTCTACGAGTGATGTGCTGGTTTGATCTGCGGCTGCGCCGAGGTGCAACGATAATTGGTGGCCGAAGAAATTGAAATCTACCCACCTATCTGTGCTGCGGCCTTCGGTACAGCCAAGTATTTGACCGTAAAACCGGCGCGCTGCATTAAGATCGTGGACTTGAAAAGCCAGGTGAAACAGTGGCGACATGCGAGCTCCTTTTGATTGCTTTAGCGGGCACAAAGCGTAGCTGTTTCCACCTTGCAGGGATAGCATATATTTCTTATGCTCTTCGAAAGAACTACTTATGGATAGTCGCTATTTGAGAAGTTTGATTGTGGTTATCGATCGTGGCTCCATCGCCGAGGCGGCGCGTGTCGAGCAACTGACGGCAGCGGCAATTAGTCAAAGAATTAATGCGCTTGAGCGGGAGTTTGGATTCGATCTGTTATCTCGCATCGGTCATTCGGCAAAACCGACACAAGCCTGTTTAAGCATCCTGCCCAGGGCCAGGCGTATCGTCAAAGAGTTTGATTTGCTGGCGGGTGATAATGATCCGACCGGCTTGAGTGGAACATTGAAGCTTGGCGCAATATCGACCGCGTTAACAGGCCTGCTTCCAAGTGCGATGCGATTGCTTGCGAAAGACGCGCCGGGCATCAAGCTGGAAATAATTCCTGGTGCGTCAAAGTTCCTGTACGAGGCGGTGATGAGCGACGAACTCGATGCGGCGATTATTGCTGCCCCGCCTTTCGCCTTGCCTAAACTCATAAAGGCCAGCTCACTCAGGAAAGAGGCCTTGGTATTTTTGTCGAAAAATAGACCTGATGCTGGGCTGGCCGAGATGTTGTGTCAGCGCCCATATCTGCGATATCTGCCAGAAACCTGGGGCGGGCGTCACGCAGCAGCCTTCCTTCAAGACCATGGCCTTGCGAGCACGCCCATGTGCGACTTGGATGCACTCGAAACCATAGCCATGCTGGTTGCCGATGATGTTGGGGTGAGTCTGGTGCCGCATTGGTCCAATCTAGAGAGACTGGCGCAATCCTGTTGCCTCACGCCAATTGAGGATGATCGGTATCAGCGCGAGCTGATTTTGATTAGCAAGGTGCAAACCACTCGGCCGAGCATGATCGCGGCATTGGCAGATGCTCTTCCATCCTTAGATTAAGGCCACCAAAACTGGTGCCCTCAGAAAGCATACTTTGAGTTCTTTAAAGGTGATTAGATGACAAAGGTCGCGATTGTTTTTCACTCGGCAACTGGCACAACGAAACAGCTGGCCGCAGCCGTTGCAGATGGAGCTTTGTCCGTTGCCGAGGTCGATGTTGTCAACGTTGAGATCGTGGGCGCCGATATTGTCGAGGGGCGCTTTAGAAATTCAAGCTTGATCGAGCGATTGAAGGATGTGGATGCGATGATTTTCGGCAGCCCCACATTCATGGGTTGTGTGTCAGCGCAATTCAAGGCTTTTGCCGATGCAACAGGCGATCTGTGGGCTGATAAGGCATGGTCCAATAAAGTGGCTGGCGGTTTCACGATTGGCTCGAATATGAGTGGTGATCAATTGAATACCATTCAGTACATGCAAATATTTGCATCCCAGCATGGCATGTTATGGGCAAGTTTGGATATTCCAGGTAATTGTGATGCTGAAGGTCGGAACAGGCTTGGTGCGCAATCAGGCTTGATTGCTCACTCAAGAGATGGCGAGCTGCACGAGATTGATTTGATTACGGCAAATTACTTGGGGAGGAGAATTGCCCAGGTTGCCAAAATATTTGCGGCTGCAAATGCACCTGATTCGCAGCCTGGCCTTGCCGCGGCTTAGTCTGAAGACTCAGGCCATTTTTTCCGTTCCCGAGCTGCCAGTCGGCCATTGGCTTGCGCCTCGAATCGGACGACAGCGCCAAACGCATTCCTGGCAGCTCGGTTGGTCGGTCGTTTCGCAAGCCGCCCCGGCTCTGACACACGCAGTTGAATACAACATGCCCGACTTCCCCCTCCTCCAAACCCCACGCCTCCTCCTCCGCGAGATCTCCGAGGCCGACGTCGAAGACCTGTTCCGCATCCACAGCGATGCGCGCCACATGGCCTGGTTTGGAACCGACCCGTTGACGGACTTGAACGAGGCCAAGCGCCTGATTGCCACCTTCGCCAGTTGGCGGCAGCTGCCCAACCCCGGTGTGCGTTGGGGTCTGCAATTGAAAGGACAGCAGCCCGGCCTGATCGGCAGCTGCGGCTTGTTCGCTTGGAACCGTGGCTGGAAGAAATGCAGCTTGGGCTACGAGGTGGCGCCCGAGCTGGCGGGCCGGGGCCTGATGCGCGAAGCGCTGACGGCGGCACTCGACTGGGGTTTCGGCGAGGGCATGCAACTTCACCGGGTGGAGGCCCAGGTCCACGAGGACAACGTGGCCTCGGTTGCCCTGCTGCAGCGCCTGGGCTTTGCCCAGGAGGGCCGCCAGCGCGAAGTCGCGTTCTGGGGCGGGCGCCACCACGATCTGCTGCAGTACGGTTTGCTGGCGCGTGAGTGGGCGAGGGAAGGGGCTGGCGCTGACGCCGACGCGGACAAGCCGCTCGTCTGACTTGCTTGGGGCGGACTCCATCCAGGGCCGACAGGTTTTGGGCTGTGTGGGCCAGGTCTTTGGCTTGAAGTCGTTGTAGGCTTCGCTCGCTACTAAATTTGCGCTGAGCCTTGGCCTTGCGAAAGGCGGTAGGCAATCAGATTTGACTTGAAGCGCAAAGGCTTGACCACCGGGGGAGTGATGAACGTGTCAGAAATTCAGGACTTCGTTCCCGCCGTCAAGGATTTGGCCTCAGAACGACCCATCCCAAGCGCTTGGCGCCCGGTTCTCAAGCAGATCGTCAGCGACCTGGCTCAGCATGACTATCAGCTCAGCAAAGGTATCGCCGAGGTCGCGCCGGTTTCGGCGGAGACCGCTGACCAGATTCGAAACTACGTCGCCAGCTACGGTGCGACGCTCACCGAGTTGCCCGATGAAACGTGGATCAGTTCGGTCTGCATGTGGAATGGCAAGCGCTGGGATGCGCTGATTGATTTGTGGACGCTGGGCGAAGGCAGGAGTGATCTGCTGCTGGCTGTCCAGGTGACCGAGAGCGAACATGGTTTCGCCTATGCCGTCTACATGGTCTATGTCCCATAACTTGATGAAACATCGGTTCCGGTCCAAGCGAGAAGTGACCGTCCGAGACGATGGAGGCCTTGGCCTGTTGACAGTCTGAGGTGGCGCCCCCTTGCGATATGCGGCGACATTTCAGGTGAAGGTGTCGCGCAAAAGCTTCGCTCAATTGGACCCAGTTGGGACAAGCCGATACAGTCGCGGGCTCGGCGGCCTTCATGCACTTAGCATGTTCCAGCGCCACGAAATCCCCACCTTTCATTCCATTCACAAGGAGGACAACATGCAAAAGAACACGACCTCCCTGTGGGCTGGGTCGAAGATGGCGGAGTGCTTGCGCTAAGCCGCTTTCCATTTCTCTCGCGGACTACTTTCAGTATTTGCTGTGCACCCATGGGGTGCAGCGAGTGGCTTGATTGATAGATTGCGCGCGTCTGTCCCAGTCCGGTTTCAATCTCATGAATCTGGATTCTTATGGGCAATTTTGTCAAAGCTTTGTCGGACCGCGCCTGCGTGGTGATGGCCGACTCCACGTGGATGGAAGATGCTGCCTTGGCGCAGCTGCTGTCCACGGCACAAATGGAGGGCATGCAGCGCGTTGCGGGCATGCCTGATCTGCACCCCGGCCGTGGCAACCCTGTGGGTGCGGCCTTTTTCTCAAAGGACATCATCTACCCCACGCTGGTGGGCAACGACATTGGCTGCGGCATGGCGCTGTGGCAAACCGACCTTCTGGCCAGTGCTGTTCGGCTCGACAAACTGGACAAGCGCGTCGGCAATATTGATGGCCCACTGGAAGATCTTCAGCTGCGCGCTCAGGCTGCGGAGGTTCAGGGTGTGCAGCCTGGCGAGCACCTGTCGGCGTTGGGAACGATCGGAGGCGGCAATCACTTTGCTGAGTTCCAGCAGGTGGACGCCATCTATGCGGCGCAAGCGCTGTCGGATCTTGGTCTGAGCCCGCGCCATCTGCTCTTGCTGGTGCATAGCGGCTCACGAGGTCTGGGTGAGCGCATTCTGCGCCGGCATGTCGATACCTTTGGGCATCGCGGCTTGACGGTGGGAACGGACGTTGCGGCGGCCTATCTCGATGAGCATGAAGCTGCCTTGCGTTTTGCGCGCTGCAACCGCAGTCTGGTCGCCCAGCGGCTGCTGCTCAATGTGCGCGCACAAGGCGAATGTGTGCTCGATGTGCATCACAACTTTGTGGCGTCGGCGAACGTGGGCGGACAGGATGGCTGGCTGCATCGCAAAGGCGCCACGCCTTCGGATCAAGGTCCGGTCGTGATCCCTGGCTCGCGCGGGGACTACAGCTACTTGGTGAGATCACGTCGCCTTTGCCATGACACCTTGTTGTCGCTGGCTCATGGCGCGGGTCGCAAGTGGATTCGCTCGGCTTGCAAGGACCGCTTGTTCAAGCTGACAAGCCCGACCCAAATGGCCCGTACCGCACTGGGCAGCCGCGTGATCTGCAATGACCGCCAACTCATTTATGAGGAAGCGCCGCAAGCCTACAAAGGGATTGACAGCGTGGTGCAGGCCTTGGTGGGGGCGGGCTTGATCGAGCTGCTGGCACGGCTCAAGCCTGTGTTGACCTACAAGACCCGTGGGGAGTGCTGCGAATGATCATGCTGCAATTGACGGCCAATACCGGCCCGGAGGAGTGCTGCTTGGGTGTTCGCAAAGCGCTGGTCCGCCTGACCGAGGAGGCGCAGAAAGAACGTGTGCGTATCGAGGTCCTGGAACAAGTGCCCAGTGCAATCGGCGGCAACCTGCGCTCGGTGCTTGTGGCCTTGGAAGGTGCGCAAGCCCGTGCATTGGCGGCGCAATGGTGCGGCACCCTCCAATGGGTGATCGCCAGCCCCTATCGGCCTGCGCACAAACGCAAGAACTGGTTCATTGGCGCTGAAGTCTATGAGGATGAGGTCGCCGACGCGCTGGGCCAGGTCTTGCGGGATCAAGACCTGTGCTTCGAAACTCTGCGCGCGAGTGGCCCCGGCGGGCAACACATCAACAAGACCGATTCGGCGGTTCGCTTGACCCACTTGCCGACTGGCCTGAGCGTGAAGGTCCAAACCGAGCGCAGCCAGCATGCCAACAAGCGCTTGGCCCGAGCCTTGCTAAGCCACAAGCTGGCCGAAAAGGCCAGTGCCGCAGAGCGCAACGCTCGTCAGCAGCGTTGGAGCCAGCATCACGGTGTCGAGCGTGGCAATGCGAGCCGAGTGTTCAGAGGGGAGGGGTTTGTGGATGTAGGCGGCGACCTGCGATAGCGCGCAGGATGCACGTTCTGCATCGCGGCCTGCGCTTGGGCCAAGGTCGCTGAGGGGAGCGAGGGGTAGGTGTGACCCGCGCGCCTTCCCCCGAGTCTTGACCCGCGAGCCCCCCCGGTCAGACCCAGCTCAACGCCAGGAGCCGCCTCCGCCCAGGACTTTGCCGATCACCAGCAGGGGCACGCCCACCAGCAGCAGGACGCCGTCGCCAGCCACCGTGACGGGGGATTTCAGCAGCTTCCCGGCGCTGCGGTCCGCCACATCCTTGCCCCACACCGAGATGTTGTAGGTGTTGTGCAGGGGGGTGATTTCGTCGGCGGGCACGGGGACGGGCGCGTAGCGTTTGCCGACGAAGGACAGCTGGATCTGGCTATCGGGCTTCAAGCCGATGCGCGCGCCTTCTTTTTCATCCTCGGCATTGCGCAAGACGACCGAGAGCCCGATGGTGCAGCGCACCGTCTGGTCGGGCTCGTACTTGCAGTCGCTGTTCTGTGACCACAGCATGCGGGCGGCCAGCCGGCTGCGGATCAGCTCCGCCAGCCCCGGAATCTCCTGGAACACATCGTGGTACTGCTTGCCGATGAACACCACATGCTTCTGATCTTTGGCAATCAGCACCGAGGACACCGATTCGTTGTAGTGCGGCGCCTGGTCCGGACGCCAGAGCTTGCGTGTCATGCAGCCGGACAGCAGGGTCAGGGAGAGAAGCAGGGCGGTGGTCTTTTGGAAGCGGCTGGATCGCATGGAAAAAAGGGGTTCGCGACTCGACGGAAAAAGGGCTGGGCAGCCTGAAGCAGCCGCCGGCCTGGCCGACTCGGGAGATTCCCCAGGGCCAAGGGATTCTGCGCAGGGCAAGTTGCTGATCCGTGTGGTCCACTTCGCGGCGGCGGCGGGCGCGATGGAAGTCCTGCAGCGTCCCTTGTGATAACGGTGAGACGCATGGATGCATCGGGGCCAGCTGAAAGCCTGGCGCCAGGGAGATTGCAGTCCAGCGGTTTTGGCGCTGAGCTCGTCGCTGTGATCGGCGTGCAGGAGACAAGGCAAGAGGTGACTTCGACATGAAAAAGTTGGGTGGCATTCAGCGCTGGCGGAGCACGGGTGCGGCACTGTGTATCTCGGGCGCTGTGCTCGGCTGTGGCGGGGGCGGAGGTTCTGGCGGCGGTGGAAGTTCGAGCGGCACGGTGGAAGCGACGGCGAAGATCAGTGCCGTTGCCTGGTCTGCGAGTGCCCTGAACGTGGAGCGCGATGTCTTTGCCACGGAATCGAGCTTGCCGAGCAAGGTCGCCCTGTCGCTGCGAAATACCGGGGGAAGCTACTGGTACAAGTACAGCTACGACAAGGCCTTTGCTGACGTCAGTCATTCTCATCGGACGGCCGATGAGGGCCTGGATTTCAGTGTTGGGTTTCCTTTGTTCCCGGCCCGAGCAGTCGGTAGCTATTCCGATACCTTGTCGGTCCTTCTTTGCTACGACGCGAACTGCAATCGCGAGGTGCCCGGCGGGCCTTTCAATCTGCCGATGCGCCTGGATGTCGGTTATTTCGCGGTCGCGGAAGCTGATGTCGAGCCCTTGCAGCCGGCGCAGACCACGGTACTGACTCACGATGTGCTCGGCGCGGCCTACAGCGCTGCGCTGGATGCGGTGGTCACCGTCTCGGCCCGCCCGACCGCGACTTTGCGGCTGCACGATCTGCGCAGCGGCCAGGTGCGCACGGTGCCTTTGGCGGTTCCGCCGACTTCTTTGTCGCTGAGCGCGGACGGCCTTCGCGCTGCCGTTGGCCATGATGCCGCCGTGACGCTTCTCGATCTGCAGGCCGATAGCCCGGAGCCTGCGCGACGCTTTGATGTGCCTCTTGCGGTGGGCTCGCTGGTCCTGGCCGGAGATCGGGTGGTGGCCATGGGTTCAGTCAGCAACAACTCCAACCCCATCTATTGGCTGGACACCAAGACCGGGCTTGCGAGCCGCTTCGACGCAGCGTTCGGTGGATTTGGGATCTACGGCACCGCCGCCTCTGCGCTGCATCCCAGCGGGGATCGGCTGTATATGGCCGATCTTGGCGTGTCACCCGATGATGTGTGGCGCATGGACCTTTCTGGCGATGCGGCGACCGGCAAGGCACGCAATTCGCGCTATCACGGCGAGCACCGCTTCTGTGGGCGCCTGGCCGTCGCGCCCAACGGGCTTCGCATCTACACGGCGTGCGGGACCGTCTTGAGCAGCTCGCCGAACTGGACCGACGATCTGGTGTATGCGGGAAGCATGAAGCTGTCTGCCACGGACACATGGGGCAATAGCGATTACAGGGCCGCAGCCTTGAATGTTGCCCCGGACAACGCCAGCATCGCCTTGCTGGAAGAGCACTGGCAAAACTGCCGCCCTTTGACCGGACATTTGAGCAAGTGCTACACCCGCTTGGCTGTCTACGACGCGACCACGCTGGAGCGGCGCAGCCTGAAGGGCCTGGCCCCGTATGTGCGCAACCGCGACCGCCTGCAGCAATGGGGCCGCCACCTCATGCATCGTTCAGACGGCAGCCTGCTCCTGCTGGCGGAAGTTCGCACCCAGAATGAAGCTACGCCCACCTGGTTGCTGCACCGCGTGAGCAAGCCCTGAGCGCATTCCCGCAGCGCGGGAGATCCCTGCGCGCCTGCCGTGAGGCAGTGCTGGCTTGAGCTGAATCGAAACGATCGATCAGAGGCGCCTGCCTCGCGGGCTCCGGGTTTCCACCCCCTTGCCTTGAACGACAACAAGCGTAAACATTGCTTCCGTTAACACTTGTTGTCGATTGCGGTCGAGAGGCCGCGAAGTACAGAAAAGGTAAGGGGCCAGACGATGGGATCGATCTCCGACGCGGAAAGCCGCATCCTGCAAGTGCTGTGGGCGCAGCCCGGTCTGCAGCCTTTGGCGGCCGAGGACATTGCCGCTGCGCTGGCGGCCCAGGCGGCCGAGGCGCCGGGTGAGGCCAGCGAGTGGCAGCTGGGCACGGTGAAGACCCTGCTGAACCGCTTGCTCAACAAGGGGGCGATCAGCGCCGAGCGGGACGGGCGGCGCTACCTTTACCGCCCCGTGCTGGAGCAGCAGGCCTGGGAGGGGCAGGAGTCGCTGGGTTTGCTCGACCGGCTGTTCCGCGGCCGGCTTTCGCCGCTGGTGGCGCATTTTTCGGCCCAGCGGCAGCTGAGCCCCGAGGACGTGCAGGCCTTGCGCGAACTGCTGGACCAGCAGCCGCCAACGGTCGCACCCACACCCGGCGCCAAGGCCAAGCCAGCGAACGCTCGGACAGCGGCCAAACGGCGAGGGGGTGTGCGATGAACAGCCTCGTTATCTCTGTGCTGGGCGATGTCGATGCCGGGTCGGCCTTGGCCCTGCTGGGCCGGGTGAGCCTGGGCTTCAGTCTGGGCTTGCTTGGGGTGCTGCTCTTGCGCCGGCCGCTGCTTGCGTGGCTGGGCGCGCAGGGCCAGTACAGCCTCTGGGCCTTGCCGCCGCTGATGGCGCTGGCGCTGGCGGCTGCGCCTGCCCTGGCGGCTCAGGCCAGCGGGGCCGAGGCCCTGCAGCTGCCGGCGGTGGTGATGGTGCTGCAGGCCTGGCGCGAGCCTGCGCGGGGCCTGTGGCAGGCGGCCGTGCAAGCCTGGCTGGCGGGCAGCCTGCCGGTCGCCGCGCCCGCCTTGCTGCTGGCTTGGGCCGTGGGCGTGCTGGGCCTGGGCCTGTGGGCTGGCGTGCAGCACCGGGTCTACCGGCGCCGGCTGCGGCCCGGCCCGGGCCTGTGGTGGGCGCCGGCGGGCAGCAGCCCGGCCTTGCTCGGCTGCTGGCGGCCGCGCCTGGTGCTGCCGCAGGACTTTGCCCAACGCTTCAGCGCCGAGGAACGAGAGCTGGTGCTGGCCCATGAGCGGGGCCACGCCGCCCGCCACGACAACGCGTTGCGTGCGCTGGCCTGGGCCCTGGCGGCGCTGCAATGGTTCAACCCCCTGGTCTGGCTGGCCTTGCCTCGCCTGCGCCAGGACCAGGAACTGGCCTGCGATGCGCAGGTCTTGGCCAGGCGCCCCGAGGCCTGGCCGGTGTATGCCCAGGCCTTGCTCAAGGCCCAGGGCCTGTCTTCGGCAGTACCGCCTCTTGCCACGGCTTGGCAATCCACCCATCCCTTGATTGAAAGAATCGCCATGTTGAAGAAGATGAACCGTCTGAGCCTTGCCTCATCCACATCCTCACCCGCCTCCCACCTGCGTCGTCACGGCGGTCTGGCCCTGGCTTTGAGCCTGGCCGTGGCCAGCCTGGGCGTGTCGGCGGCGTTGTCGACAGGCGGCCAGACCGAGGCCCAGCCGGACACGGCGGCCAAGCCGGAGAGCGCCAAAACCTACTGCCACCAGATGGCGCGCCCGGAGATCCCCGAGCTGAACATCCGCGGCGAGTTCATCCTGACGGCGCGCTTCAGCATCGATGCCTCGAACCAGGTGAAGGTGCTCAGCTTGCAAGGCGACGAGCGCCTGCAGCCTGCCGTGCGCCGCGCCATCGAGTCCTACCAATGCAGCACGGGCAAGCACAAGAAGCGGGTGGAGGCCATGCAGGAGTTCCGCTTCCGCTTCGATTGATTCGCGGCGGGGGCCGGCGAGCTGCGGCCGGCGACCAGCGGCCCGCCGTGGCTGGCCCCTTTCGCTACAGTCACCCCACCATGTGCAATCTCTACAACGTCAGCCCCAAGGAAGAGGTCGAGCGGCATTTCCGTGTGGTCGTGAAAGCCGGCGGGGCGGGCGAAGAGGCCTACCCGCAGGCGCCCGTGGGCCCGTTCGGGCGCGGCTTGTTCATCCGGGCTGGCAGCACCGCTGCGAGCGATGAACCCGGCCGCGAGGCCGTGATCGGCCAATGGGGCATGGTGCCGCCGCGCTCCAAACAGCCGCGGCCGGCGGGGCGGGCGATTCTGACGAACAACGCGCGGATCGAATCGGTGGCCGAGCGGCCCACGTATCGCGAGGCCTGGCTCAGCGGCCGGCGCTGTTTGATCCCGGCGCAGAGCTACCAGGAACCCAACTGGGAGACCGGCCGCAACATCTGGTGGCCGCTGCGCCGCGCCGATGGCCTGCCCTGGGCGCTGGCCGGCATCTGGTCGGAGTGGCAGCACCCCGAGACGGGCGAGCTCATCCCCAACTACTCGATGCTGACGCTCAATTGCGACGCACACCCGCTGCTCAATCGCCTGCACAAGCCCGACCCGGCCCTGCCGCCGGACGCGCAGGACAAGCGCGCCGTGATGACGATACGGCCCGAGGACTGGCAGGCTTGGTTGCGCGGCTCGGTCAGCGAGGCGCAGGCCTTGCTGGCGGCCGAGCGCCTGCCGGCGCCGGAGGCGTTTGATCTGGGCCCGGCCGAACAGACCGACGCGCTACTGGCGCGCTTGCGCCAAGGGCCGCCGCAGGGCAGCCTGTTCTGAGCAGGACAAGGCTCAAGCCTCGTCCGCCCCCTCATCCTTGAGCCAGCCGATGCGCCCCTGGCCCGACTCCTGCAGCCGCGCCAGCAGCGGCGCCACAGCAGGCACAGGCAATGCAAAGCGGAACTCGACCTGGCTGCCATGCTGCACGCCCAGCAGCTCGGCGCCGGCGCCTTCGATCTCGCGGCGCAGCAGGCCCTCAAACGCATAGGGCACGGTGCAGCGCAGGGTGTGCAGGGCGACGCGTGGCACTTTCTCGGCCTGCAGCAGGGCCTGGGCCACGCTGTCGGTGTAGGCGCGCACCAGGCCGCCGGCGCCGAGCTTGGTGCCGCCCCAGTAGCGCACCACGGTGGCCAGCACGCCTTCCAGATCCTGGTGGCGCATCACCTCCAGCATGGGCCGCCCGGCCGTGCCGCTGGGCTCGCCATCGTCCACCGCCGCCGACTGGCCGCCGGCCAGCAGGGCCCAGCACACATGTACAGCCGTGGGGTGCTGCGCGCGAAGTTCCTGCACTCGCGCCAGCGCCGCCTCGCGCCCGCTGCAGGGCTCGACGCAGCCGATGAAGCGGCTCTTCTTGATGATCAGCTCGCTGTGGACGGCCTGGGCGATGGAGAAGCTCGAAGCAGGAGAGGACATGGGCGCGATTGTCCCCGAGCACCCACAGCCAGTCCGGGCGCGCGGCTCAGAAAGGCTGATGCCAGGCCAGGCTCACTTCGCGCGCCCGGGCACCGGCGCCGGGCCGGTCACCACCCAGGGCCATCTGCCAGTGCGTGCCCTGAAGGCGCAGGCTGAGGCGGCGTTCGTGCGTGGCCCAGTGCAGGCCCCAGCGTTGCAGGCCCAGGCTCTGGCTCCAGCCTTCGTTGGCCGCGGTCCAGTCCATGCCCAGCTCGGGCAGCAGCGGGCCGTAGCCCTGCAGCCGGATCAGGCGCAGCTGGGCGCGGCCCCAGTCGGTCTCGCCCTGGGCCTGCAGGGTCCAGCGCTGGCGCGCCTGCTGGCGGTAGGCGGTCTGGCTGTAGCGGCCGCTGAGCATGGGTTTGTAGATCAGGTAGCCGTCTTCGTCATAACTTTGGGTTTGCGTGGAGAGCTGCAGCCATTCCTGCGGCATCTGGCGCCAGCGCAGCTGGCCCAGGTTCTCGCCTCGCAGGGAGAGGCACCAGGGAAGGGCCCCCGCCTGACACCAGCCCAGCTCCGCCTGGGCCAGCAGGCCCCAGCCCTGGCGCGGGTGATCCTGCTGGAAGGGAAAGCGCAGCGTGTCCTGCACGCGCAGGCCTTGCAGATCGAAGGCATAGCTTTGTGAAGACGTCTGGTAACGGGCCGTGCCGTGGATCTCGGTCTCGCGCAGGCGGCGCAGCTGCAGGGCTTGCAGCTCCAGCTGACCCTGCCAGCCCTGGCTGCCCAGACCGGCTTCGCCCCAACGCCGCGCCAGGGCCAGCCCGAGGCCCGAGAAGCCGCGGTAGCTGAGGTCGACGCGGTAGTCCTGATCTTGGCCGGGCTTGCGGCGTTCGATCAGGCCCTGGGCCAGCTGCAGGCCCGAGGCGCCGGCCACGATGCTGGCGCTCTGGCGGCCCAGGGCGCTCAAGCGCCAGGGGCCTTGGTCCCAGGCCAGGCGGACCTCGTTCTCCTCGTACGCGAGGTTGTCACCCGCGCGGGGCTGCAGCGCGGGCGCGCCTTCGCGGCCCATCTGGCTGAGGCGGGTGGCATCGTTGAAGCGCTCGCTGCTGAGGCTGAGGCTCAGGCCGGCGCTCGAGCCCTGGGCAAGTGCGGCACTGCTGGCCAGCAAGAGCCAGGCGGCCCGCCAGGCGCGGTTCAGGGTGAGAGGTGCTGAGCGAGCGGTGAAGGGGAGTGGAGCGGGCATGTGGCTGCTTCCTGGGCGCACAAAAGAACACGGGGGCATGATGCCCCCGTTGTGGCGGGGCGCAGCCAGGGCTGGCCCCAAGGTGGTGGTTCAGGCTCAGTTGAGCGACCAGAACTCGCCGTTGGTGAAGGTGATGCGGCTGCTGTCGAGGTCGATCACACCGATCTTGACATCGCCCTTCTTCAGGTCGAGCACGCTTTGCTTGCCGTCGGTGGCGAAGTTCAGGCCCGAGGTGGCTTCGCTGAGCTTGAAGCTGGCCTTGCCGTCGCTGGCCGCCTGGCTGGCGCTCAGGTTGATGACCAGGGTCTCGACCTTGTCCTTGTTCAGCACCTTGTACTGACCGTCCAGCTTGGCGTCGTTGGCGCCACTCCAGGCCGAGCTGCTCAGGCCCAGATTGAGCTTGAGCTGCGGGCGCTGGTCGGCCGTGAGGCTGCCGTCCAGGGCCAGGCTGACCTTGTAGTTGTTGGTGGCGGATTTGGGCAGGGTGTCGTCGTACTGGGCATAGCCGGTGAGGCTGGCGCTGATCTTGCCGGCGAAGAAGCTGGCCTGGGCCTTGCCATCATCGCCCTTGTTGCGCACGGCGCCGCTGAGCAGGGCCTCGCTGGGCGTGAGGGTCTTGCCGCTCTTGTCGTTGACCAGCTGGGAGACTTTGAATTGACCTTCGATCTCGGCCTTGGGCGTGCCTGCCAGCAGCTGCAGATTGAAGCCGCCCATTTCGCGCGCTTGCGAGCCGTCGGCGACGACCACGCTCTGCAGCTGGCTGCCGGTCAGGATGGAGAGCTCGCTGTCCAGGCTGCCGGCGCCGTCTTTGTAGATGGCCAGCTTGCCCTCGACGTTGACGGTCTCCACATCCCCCTTCTTGGCGGTGGCCGGCACGATCACATTGCGGCTGCCCTTGAGGGTGAAGCTGGCCTTGCCGTTGGGGTTGTAGAGGATGTCGGCCGAGCTCTTGGGTGCCGACACCTCGTCCTTGAACTTGGCCGGCAGCTCACCCTGGATCTCAAAGCTCTTGATGCGCAGGGCTTCGACCGTCACCTTGACCGTGCCGCTGAAATCCACGGCCGGTTGGGATTGCAGGTCGTAGACCTTGAAGGCCTGGCCGGTGGAGCAGAAGTTGGTGTCCTTGCAGACGATGGCCTGGGCGCGTGCGCTGTAGCTGTACTCGCCGGCATTGCTGCCGGGTGTGATGAAGAGGCGATGGCGCACATGGGCCAGCACGTACTTTCCGCCCTGGTTGACATCGTTGAAGGCGGTCACGCCATAGCGCACCGAGCAGCCCAGGAAGCGGGCGTTGTCGGCCGATGTGGCGGCCACCGTGCGGGCCTCGTCCTGGTAGATGGTGCAGCCTACGGCATTGAGCTGGGCCGGACCGCCGGGCACCTCACCGTACAGACCGCCGCCGTTGTTGGGGCCCAGACCTTCCTTGTAGTCGATCAGACCCTGGATACCGCCCAGCAGGGCCGAGCTGGTGTGGGTGGCCAGCATGACCGGGGCCTCCACGCTGTCCAGCGCGGCGCCGAAGCGTTCGGCCTCCTTCTGAAGTGCGCCGGTGGTGGCGCCCGCATCGGGCTTGACCAGGGCCTGGGCCGAGCTGCGCAGCTCGTCGAAGAGCTTGCGCGCGGCGGCCACGTCACCGCTGTTGCTGATCGGGGCCGGCTTGCCGTCGCCCTTGAGGTTGCCCAGGGCCACGTTGACGATCTTGTCGTCGACCTTGCCCTGGTTCAGCTCGGGCGTGGTGACGACCTTGTTCACCGCTTCGACCAGCTTGTCGGCGACATTGACGCCGCCCACGGTGCCCGGCTTGGTCGAATCGATCTTGGCGGATTCGGCCAGCTTCTGCACCACGCAGCGCACGCGCTCGCCGGCCTGGGTCTGGTCGGCGCAGCCGAGGGCGCCGTCCTTGGCCAGCTGGGCCACCGAGGTCAGCATGACGGCCAGCTTCTTCTCTTCGTCGGTGCTGGCGTTGGCGATGTCGGTGGGCTTCACCTTGGCCGGATCGAAGCCCAGCATCTGCACCACATTTGACTGCGCCTGGTCCTTGTTGGCCACTGTCAGGCCGCCACTGGCCTTCTCGGCGGCGGCGGTGGCCATTTCGGTGAAGGGGGTGATGTTGAGGTCGGTCTTGGTGACGCTGGCGCTGGCGGCCACCACGGCGCGCAGGGCGAAGCTGGCAGGCAGTGCCTGGGCCTGGCCGGTGATTTCATCCTTCTGCGTGGTGCTGCCATCGGCCTTGGCGCTGATGCGGATCACGTAGAGCTTGCCGGGCGTGGTGGGTACGCTGAGCGTGTACTTGCCGTCTTGATCGGTCTCGGTTTCCTTGAGCACGGTGGCGAGGTCGGCTTGGCCGTCGTCCTTGACCGGGTGGGCGCGCACGATGGCCTTGGCCAGCAAGCCCTTGGAGGCCACGCCGCTGACTTCCACTGGAGTGGGCGCAGGTGCCGGTGCGGGGGCTGGCGCTGGTGCGGGCGCAGGTGCAGGGGCTGGATCAGAACCACCGCCGCCGCCGCAGGCGGAGAGCAGGCTGGCGGCCAGCAATGCGGCCAGGGTGGGATGCGGAGCTTTCATGGGTCGGGCCTTTGGTTGCAGCTGCAAACGAGACGGAATGACAGGGCCGCCGGCGGTGCGGGCCGCTCATGCGCCCGCGCCGCGGCGAGGCGGCCTGCAGCGGGGCGGATGCTAGAACCGTCTCAGCGGGCACACCATCGTCCATTTGGCCGAGGTGTGGGTTTTTGCCGAAACGTCTGGCGAGCTGCCTCGGGGCGCGCGCCGAGCTGGCCTGTCATGGGCCGCTGACATAATTTCCGCTCATGAACATCGCCTTGGTTGATGACCATACCCTGCTGAGGGAGGGGCTGGTGGCCCTGTTGTCACAGGCGCACCCGCAGACGCAATGCCTGCAGTACGCCAGCCTGGGCGCCTTGCTGACCGGGCTCGAGTCTCAGGGGGCGCCCGATCTGGTGCTGCTCGATCTGGGGCTGCCCGATGCACAAGGCCTCGATGCGCTGCAGCGCTTGCGCGAAGCGCTGGAATGGGTGCCGGTGATCGTGGTGTCGGCGGACGAGCGCCCGGCCACGGTGCTGGCCTGCCTGGAGGGCGGCGCGGCCGGCTTCATCCCCAAGACGGCGCATTTCGAGCTGCTCTGGTCGCAGCTCTCGGCGGCGCTGGAGGGGCGCATTGCCCTGCCGGCCAGTTTTCGGCTGCAGAGTGAGGAGCTGGGCGAAACCCCGCATTTTTCGGATCGCCAGCAGGAGGTGCTGGGCCTGCTCTTGCGCGGCCTCAGCAACAAGTCGATTGCGCGGCGGCTGGAGATGTCGGAATCCACCGTCAAGACCCATCTGGCCGTGATCTTTCGCAAGCTCAATGTGAGCCGTCGCGCCGAGGCCATGGTGGTGGCCGCCCGGCTGGGCTTCAGGTTGCCGGCTTGGTCGGCAGAACCGGCGCTGTTGTCGTCTGCGACAGCAAGGCTTGCAACACCTGCGGGCTGAAGGGCTTTTGCAACGTCGGCCATGCGGCGCTGCGCAGGATGGCGCCCGAGGCAGGGTCCAGGTCGGCGGTCATCAGGGCCAGGCGGCTGGGCCCGCCGAGGCTGGCGATGCGTTGCAGCAGCGTTTCACCCTTCATGCCGGGCAGGCGATGGTCGGCCAGCACCCAGTCGGGGGCCGGGTCGGGCGGCGCCGGCCATTGCGCCCACAAGGCCTCGGCGGTGTCGAAGCTGCAGACGCAGTGCCCCCAGGCTTCCAGCTGTTGGGACAAGGCCTGCTGAAGCTCCACATCGTCCTCCACCAGCCAGATGGTTTGCGGCGCCACGGCCGGGCTCTTGTCGGCCTCGCTGGGGCCGCTGGGCGCTGGCGCCGCGGAGGCTTCGCTGGGCGCTTCGCAGAGCGGCAGCAGCACGCTGAAGCAGCTGCCGCGGCCCGGCGCTGAACGCAGCTGCAGCGAATGGCCCAGGCGGCGCAGCGCCTGGTCGACGATGGCCAGGCCAAGACCGCTGCCATGCTGTCGGCTGCGCGCGGGGTTGCCCAGCTGCACAAAGGGTTCAAAGATGCGCTGCTGTGCTTCGGGCGGGATGCCGGGCCCGCTGTCGCGCACCTGCAGGCAGAGCTGAGCGCCCCGCCGGCGCGCGACCACCATCACCGAGCCCTGGCTTGTGTGCGTGATGGCATTGCTGACCAGATTGCGCAGCACCTGCTCCAGCAGCAGCGGTTCAGAACGAACCCACAAGGCGCAGGGCCGCACGCGCAGGCGCAGGCCGCGCTCGCGCGCCAGCGGGCCGGCGTGCACCAAGACCGCATCCAGCAGGGGCTGCAATCGCAGCGGCGTGGTTTGCACGGGCCGGTCCTGTTGATCGAGGCGCGAATGATCGAGCAGGCCTTTGAGCAGGCGCTCGAGCCCGCGCACGCCTTCGCCGGCTTGGTCGAGCAGCTGGCGCAGCCGTGGTTCCTGGGTCTGGAGTCGCGCCATGCCCACCAGCAGGCCCAGGGCGGTGACGGGCTGGCGCAGGTCGTGGCTGGCGGCGTCCAGCAGCCGGCTCTTGGCCAGATGGGCGGCTTGCAGCTGGGCGGTGCGCTCGGCCACCTGGCGCTCCAGCTCGGCCTGCTGGCGCTCGCTCTGGCGCAAGGCCACCACCAGTCGCTCTGCCAGCAAAGTGGCGAAGGCGATCATGGCCAGAGGCTGGATCCAGGGCATGGCGTAGGCATGCATGACGCTGAGCCGGCCCTGACCGACCAGATAGTCGAACACGGCTGCCCCCATCATCAGCAACATCGCCCCCGCCAGGGCAAGTCGGCGCCAGCCGCCGACGCGGAAGGCGCGCAGCCCCACCAGGCCCAGGGCCGGCAGGCCCAGCAGCAGCACCACGGGGTAGGCCCAGCTGCGCCAGGTTTCCAGGGCGCCCAGCCACGAGGCCAGCACCCCTCCCAACAGCAAGGGCCAGGCGGTCCAGCGCAGGCTGTGGCGGTACCAGGGCAGGGCGCGTTCGGACCAGGCGAGGGCAAAGCGACCGAGAAGCTGGATGCTTGCCACCTGGGCCAGGTAGAAAAACAGGTCCAGGGCTTGCACCCAGGCGAGCGGCAGGCTCAGGCCGTACACGCTGTTGCGCAGCGAGGTGAGCAGGCACAGCCAGGCGAACAGGCCCAGGCTGCGTTCGTGGCGACGCTCCATCCACACCAGCAAAAGCAGCAGCGAGAAGCCGGCGGCCAGCATATTGATCCACTGCGGCAGCTGGGCTTCGCGCCAGCGCATCCACTGGTAGCCGGGCTCCAGCTCGGCAGCGGGGCCGATCCAAAGGTCGGAGAGGCCGGCGCGACGCTGGTAGTACAGCTCCAGCACGAGTTCGTTGGGCCCCGGTCGCAGCAGGGCGCTGGGCAGCTCCAGCCAGGTTTGGGCCGGGGAGGCATGCAGGCGCATGGCCTCCGAATCGGCTTGCTCGTGCACCACGGCGCCGTTGAGCAGCACGCGATGCAGCCGGCTCAGGCGCTCGGCGCGCAGCGCCCAGGCCTGGCCATGCGGGGGCGCCTGGTCCAGCGTGAAGTGCAAGCGGTAGCGCCCCTGCCCTCGGGCGGGCAGACCGCGTTGGCGCCAGGTGTCGGGCAGGCTGATCTCTTGCTCAAGCGGCGCCAGCTCATGCGAAAACTGGGCTTGGCGCAGGTTCAGGCGCTCCTGGCCCTGCGCGTGGGAGATTTGCCCAAACAGGACGAAGAGGATCAACAGGCTGGGCCAGAGCTGGCACCCGCGCAAAACGAGGCGTGGGAACATGAAGCCATTGTCCCGTGATCGATCCTGGCCGGACTTGGGGGTGATCCTGGGGGGCAGCGCTTGAAGGAGGCTTCGGCGGCCCCAAGCCCTTGGGAACATGCTTAAATCATCTCCGCCATGTCTGCATCAGAAAACGAACATCGCATCTCCGTTGATCAGTTGCGTGTGGGCGTTTACGTCTACCTGGATGTGGGTTGGATGGAGCATCCCTTCAACTTCAACAACTTCAAGATCAAGACCGAAGAGCAGCTGCAGACCATTCGCAGCCTGGGCCTGGCCAGCGTGCGCTGGGCGCCGTCCCTGAGCGATGTGAAGCCTTTGCCCAAGAGTGAGCAGCCCCCGGCCGCCCCCACTGCGGAGGAACTGGCCCGCCAGGCCGAGCTGGCCGCCTTGATGGCGGCCAAGCAGCAGCGCATTCGGCAGATGGCCGAACACCGCGAGAAGATCGAGCGGGTGGAGCGTGCCTTTGCCAATGCCGCCGGGGTCATCAAGGGCATCAACAAAACCATTTACTCCCAGCCTCAGCAGGCGCTCAGTGACACCACCGAGCTGATCGGCGGCATCGTTGACGAGATGCTGGCAGCGCCGGACCTGGCCATTCAGGTGATGGGCGACAAGCCCGGCAATGAGGATGTCTATCTGCACTCGCTCAATGTGGCCGTGCTGGCCATGGTGTTGGGCAAGGAGATGAGCATGCCGGCCGAGCTGGTCAAGATGGTGGGCATGGCCGCGGTGTTCCACGACATCGGGCTCAATGACATTCCCGAGAACATCATGCGCAAGGCCGGGCCCTTGAGCAAATTCGAGCGCGAGGCGCGCGAGCTGCACTGTCAGTACGGCCTGGACCTGGCGAAGAAGATCGGCCTGTCCAATGTGCTGTGCAACATCATCCATCAGCACCACGAGGCGTATGACGGCAGCGGCTACCCGAAGAAGCTGGTGGCTGAGGCGATCGATCCCTTGGCGCGCCTGGTGGCGGTGATCAACACCTACGACAACCTCTGCAACGCGCCCCATATCGCCCACTCGCTGACCCCGCATGAGGCCTTGTCCCAGATGTTTGCCCAGCAGCGCAGCCGTTTTGACCCGCGCTTTTTGCAGGCCTTCATCAAGTTCATGGGCGTGTACCCGCCGGGCACCATCGTGGGCCTGTCCAATGATGTGATCGGCCTGGTGATTCGCGTCAACGCCGCGCGGCCGCTCAAACCCACCGTCATCACCTACGACGCGGGCGTTCCGAAGAGCGAGGCCATGATGCTGGACCTCAACGAAGAGGGCGATGTCCACATCAGCAAGGCCTACCGCCCCAGCCAGCTGCCGGCGGCGGTGTACGAATACCTGGCACCGCGCAAACGCGTCAATTACTACTTTGACGGGGGCAAGCCCACATGAGCTGGGACCCTGCCACCCTGGATCGCGTCATGTGCGACCAGAGCTCCGAGATGCTCTTGGTGGTGGACCCCAAGTCGCTCCAGATCATCGCGGCCAATCGGCAGGCTGAAGTCACCCTGGGCTACGAGGCCACCCCGCTGGTCGGCCGCGCCATCACCGAGGTGGAGAGCAGCCTGGCCGATATCTTCTACTGGGAAGATGTGCGCGTGGGCGGGGGCAGTGATATCGACAACGCCGAGTCCATGTACATCTGCGGCGATGGGGTGGCGCTGCCGGTGATCAAGTCGATCCGCCGCCTGCGTGGCGATGTTGAAGACGTCTTGGTGCTGCGGGTGCGGGACGGTGCCAGCCTGAAGCGCGGCGAGGCCCAGTTGGCGGCGCTGTCGGGTCAGTTGCAGGCCACCTTGGAGTCGATCTGGGAAGGCGTTTTGGTGCTCGATTCGGCCGGCCATATCGTCAACATGAACCGCCGCTTCAGCGCCATGTGGGAGATCCCCGAGGCGGTGCTGCTGCAAGACAGCGAAGCCATCATCGCCTTCCTGATGGAGCAGCTGAGTACGCCGTGGCAGCTGCAAGACGACTTCACGGCCTTCAGCCAACAGGTCGGCCTGGATTCACAAGCGGGCTGTGAAATCACCAAGCTCAAGAACGGCCGCTTGTTCGAGCGTCGCGTCCGCCCGCAGATGGATCGTGGCGAGGTGATCGGCCTGGTCTACAGCTTCCATGACATCAGCGATTTTGTGCATGCCCGCCAGGAGGCCGAGGAAGCCTCGCGCTCCAAGAGCCGCTTTCTGGCCAATATGAGCCACGAGATCCGCACGCCCATGAATGCGATCCTGGGTCTGCTCAAGCTGCTTCAGCGCACCGAACTCAGCACGCGCCAGCGCGACTACGCCAGCAAGACCGAGGGCGCGGCTCGTTCGCTCTTGGGGCTGCTCAACGACATTCTCGATTTCTCCAAGGTCGAAGCCGGCAAGCTGACGCTGGATCCGCAGCCGCATGCCCTGACGCAGATCTTCCGCGACTTGTCGGTGATCCTGGCTGCCAATGTGGGCGCCAAGCCGGTGGATCTGTTGTTCGATCTGGACCCGCAGTTGCCGCCCTTGCTGCACGTGGATGGCTTGCGCCTGTTGCAGGTGCTGATCAATCTGGCCGGCAATGCGCTCAAGTTCACCTCAAGCGGTGAGGTGGTGGTTGGCGTTCAGCTCATGCAGCGCCTGGAGGATGCGGTGCGGCTGGAGTTCACGGTGACGGACACCGGCATCGGCATCGCGCCAGAGCACCACGCCAAGATTTTTTCGGGCTTCAGCCAGGCGGAAGCATCCACCACGCGCAAGTTCGGTGGCACGGGCCTGGGGCTTGCCATCAGCCTGCGCCTGCTGGAGCTGATGGGCGGCCAGATCACGCTGGAAAGCGCCCTGGGGCAAGGCAGTCGTTTCAGCTTTCAACTCGACTTGCCGGTGGTGCAGGGCGAGGCTGACGGCGCCCAAGCCCCGGCAGCGGCGAGCCAGGGGTTGGTCTTGTTGATCGACGACAACGCCCGTGCCCGCGAGCTGCTGAGCCGCATGTTGATGGCCGAAGGCTGGCAGGTGGTGGCGACAGCCAGCGTGGCCGAGGCGCAGGCCTGGATGGCGGCGGCGCCCGATGGTTTGGCGCTGAACCTGGTGCTGGCGGATGCACAGCTGCCGGGTGAGGACGTTTGGGCCTGCCTGGCGCAGCTGCGTGCCCGGCCCGGCTGGGCCGAGCTGCCCCTGGTGATGAGTGGCACGCCGCTGCAGCTGGAGGCGCTGACACCGGCCGAGCAGGCGTTGCTGAAGGCCTTCCTGGTCAAACCCCTGATGGCGGTCGCCTTGCGTGAGTCGCTCTGTCCCGCCACGGCCCCGCCCTCAGACGGCCAGCACGACGGGGAGGGCGCCGCTGCAAACGCCGGGGCGGCGCCGCTGGCAGGCATCCGCCTGCTCGTGGTGGAGGACAACCTCAACAACCAGCAGGTCGCGCGTGAACTGCTCGAGGATGCCGGCGCCTCGGTCCGCCTGGCCTCGAATGGGCAGGAGGCGGTGGACATCATGCGGGCCGATGCGGGCGCGGTGGACCTCTTGCTGATGGATGTGCAGATGCCTGTCATGGATGGCTACACGGCCACCCGCATCTTGCGCGAGGAGCTGGGCCTGCGTCTGCCCATCGTGGCCATGACGGCCAATGCCATGGCCTCGGACCGCGAAGAATGCCTGGCCGCGGGCATGGATGAGCATGTGGGCAAGCCCTTTGACCTGGACCGGCTGGTGCGTCTGATCCAGAAGCTGGGCCGGCCCACCGGGCGCAGCTCGGACGGTTCGATTGAAAGCGCAACAGAGGGCGTTGCAGAAACAGCAAAGTTTGCCTTTCCCACCTTGCTGGTACCCGGGCCTTTGCTGGAGCAAGCTCTGGCCGATGGCATTGAGATCCAGCTGGCCATGGACCGTTTCATGGGCAAATTGCCGAGGTATCAGAAGAGCGTGGCGAGCTTTTCCCGGTCCGCCGCCGAGTTGCCGGCGCAGATCGAAGCGGCGCTGCAAGCCCGCGATTGGCCCGCGGCCCAGTTGCAGGTTCACGCCAGCAAAGGCATGGCGGCCATCTTGGGCGCTGAGCGCCTGGCTCAAATGCTGGCCGAGGGTGAAGCGCGGCTGGAACAGGGCGAGGCGCCAGACGCCACCTGGTTGGCCGCCTTGCCCGCGCAGCTGCAGGGCACGGTCGCCGCCTTGACGGCACTGGCCGATGCCTTGAAGGCCGTCGCGTCGGGTGGCGAGAAGTAGCGCAGCGGCTTCGGGGCAGACTGCGCCCATCGCCCATCGCCCATCGCCCATCGCCCATCGCACATAGGCCTCGAATGCCAGGCGCTCGACCTGGCATGCCCAAACTATTTGGCGCTGGATGAATCCAAACACCGCCGCCCGCGCATCCAAGCTTGCGTCCCGATCAGTTTTCTCTTCTTGATCGCCCGAGCATTCCCCCAACCTCTGCAGGAGCAGCGCCCATGGACTTCCTCAATATGCGTCACGTCCTTCCCTTCCTGGTGCCCATCATGGCGCTGATGATTCCCATCGTGGCCATCATCATGGGCATCCAGGCCAAGATGCGGCGCGAGCAGCTGCTGCACGAGACCCTGCGCCAGCTGGCCGACAAGGGCCAGCCTCTGCCGCCGGAACTCTTGAATCAGCTTTCCGGTGATGGCCAGGCGAGCCTCGATGCCCAGCGGCGACGCACAAACGGCGGCCTGCAAGCGGGCGCGATCAATGTGGCCGCCGGTCTCGGCTTGGCGGTGATGTTCTACCTGATGAACCCAGGCAGTTGGCTCTGGGCCATCGGCTGCCTGCCGGGCTTCATCGGCATTGCTTTGCTGATCGTGTGGCGGGTGGAGACGCGCGGCCAGAAGGATGCTCAGGCAAAGGTTTGAGATCAGGCTCCGCGCATGGATGACGAGGCCTTCAGTCGCGAGGATGCACAAGACGCCCAGGACCGCCTCTGGGTGCGCCAGGTGCAGCTGCATGACGATCGTGCGGCCTTTGCCTGCCTGCTGCGGCGCCACCAGGGCATGGTGCGCGCCCTGCTGTGCCGCCTGACCCGGGGCGATGCGGCGCGTGCCGATGAGCTGGCGCAGGAGGCCTTTTTGCAGGCCTACCGCGCGCTGCCCGGTTTTCGCGGCGAGGCGCGCTTTCGCAGCTGGCTCTACCGCATCGCCTGCAACTGCTTTTTGCAACAGCAGCGCCTGGGCGCGAGCGAGCTGGCGCAGCGCAGCGAGAGCTTGGCGGAGGACGATGGGGCTTGGCAGGGCGAGACCGAGGCTGATGCACAGGCCGAGCTGCCGCAGCAGGTGGCTCTGCGCCTGGACCTGGGCCGGGCACTGGCGCGGCTGAGCGCGCCGGAGCAGGAGGCCATCGTGCATTGCTATCTGGCCGAGCTCTCGCACAGCGAGGCGGCGGCCCTGCTGGGCTGGCCGCTGGGCACGCTCAAGACCCATGTGCTGCGTGGCAAGATCAAGCTCAAGGAATATCTGCAGGCCTGGGCGCCACACGCGACTGAAGAAGAGGTGTTGCCATGACCCCAACCCCGCCATCGATGCAAACCAGCGAGCGGCTGGACGCTGCCGACGAGGCCTGGCTGGACGGCCTGCTGCGCGAGGCCGCGGCCGATCTGGCCCAGGAGGCCGCGGCGCTGAGCGAAGACGCCGGTTTCAGCGCCGCGGTGCTGGCCGCCTTGCCGGCTGCCTTGCCGGCGCCGCGTGCTGCGGCGAGCGCGGTGCCCAGGCCTTCAGCCGCGGCCCGCCTGCTGGCCTGGCTGATGCCTCTGGCCCTGGGCCTGGCCGCGGCGGCCTTGCTCTGGCTGTTGCCCGAGGGCATGCACGCCTGGGCCTCGCCCGAGGCGCTGAGTCTGAAAGGCCTGGAGCGCTGGCTGCCGCCGCTGGCGCTGGCGGTCTGGCTGGCCTGGGGCTCGACCCAGCAGGCCCTGGGCCGCTGGGATGGCGGTGTCTGAGGCGCTGCCCCCACCCCGGCGGCCACGCCTGCTGCGACAATCGCGCCCATGCTGAAGTTCGAACTCCTCAAGACCGAAGGCCACGCCCGCCGTGGCCAGATGACGCTCAACCACGGGGTCGTGCAAACGCCGATCTTCATGCCGGTGGGCACCTATGGCACCGTCAAGGGCGTGATGCCGCGCTCGCTCGAGGAGATGGGCGCCCAGATCATCCTCGGCAACACCTTCCACCTGTGGATGCGCCCGGGCCTGGACATCATGAAACAGTTCGGCGGCCTGCATCAGTTCGAGAGCTGGAACAAACCCATCCTGACCGACAGCGGCGGTTTCCAGGTCTGGAGCCTGGGCGAGATGCGCAAGATCAGCGAAGAGGGCGTCAAGTTCGCCTCGCCGGTCAACGGCGACAAGCTCTTCCTGACGCCCGAGATCTCGATGCAGATCCAGACGGTGCTCAATTCCGACATCGTCATGCAGTTCGACGAGTGCACGCCCTACGAAACCAAGGGCCACATCACCACCGAGCTGGAAGCCCGCAAGAGCATGGAGATGAGCTTGCGCTGGGCCAAGCGCTGCCAGGATGAGTTCGCCCGCCTGGAGAACCCCAATGCGCTCTTCGGCATCGTCCAGGGCGGCATGTTCGAGAACCTGCGTGACCATTCCCTGGCCGGCCTGGCCGAGCTGGACCTGCCGGGCTATGCCATCGGCGGCCTGTCGGTGGGCGAGCCCAAGGCCGATATGCAGCGCGTGCTGGCCCATATCGGCCATCAGCTGCCTGCGCAAAAGCCGCGTTATCTGATGGGCGTGGGCACGCCGGAAGACCTGATCGAAGGCGTCAGCCGCGGCATCGACATGTTCGATTGCGTCATGCCCACCCGCAATGCGCGCAACGGCCATCTGTTCACCCGCTTCGGTGACCTGCGCCTGCGCAACGCCCGCTACAAGACCGACGAGCGGCCGGTGGACGAGACCTGCACCTGCTACACCTGCAAGACCTTCAGCCGCGCCTACCTGCACCACCTGGACCGCTGCGGCGAGATGCTGGGCCCCATGCTGACCAGCATTCACAACCTGCACTACTACCTGAACCTGATGCAGGAAGCGCGCGACGCGCTGGACCTGCCCGGCGAGGGCGGCTTCGCCGCCTTCCAGGCCAAGTTCGCGGCCGACCGCGCCCGAGGGGTCTAGCACGGTGTTCGTCGGCAAGGCGCTCAATGTCGAGCTGGGCTGGTCGTTGGACGACATCGCCCTGCTTGAAGAGGCCTTGTTTGCCGAGGACGTCGGCCTCGATCAGCCCATGCAGGCGCCCATGATCGATGGCTTCATCTGCGCCCTGGTCAGCGGCCCCGTGCCGATCACCCCCGAGCGGGCCATGGCCTGGGTTCTGGATGCCGAGCAAGGTGTGCAGCAGCCCACTTTTGCCGACCCGCATCTGCACGCCCGACTGCAGGCCTTGCTGCTCAAGCAATGGCAGGCCACGGCCGCAGCGCTGCGCGAGCCCGATCGCCCGGTTTACCAGCCGCTGTTCGGCTGCACCGAGGGCGAGGACGGCCGGCCTCTGGTGATCCTGGATGACTGGTGCCGTGGCTACCTCTGCGGCATTGCGCTCGCCGCGCCCGCCTGGCAGCCGCTGCTGCAGGCCCACCCGGACTGGTTCAGCACCTTGCAGCTCTACGGCAGCGAGGCCGGCTGGCGGCGACTGGAGCAGCAGCCGCCCAGCGAGGCCGCGCACGATGCGGCCGCCGCCGGCCTGGCCCAGCAGGCGCGGCAGATCCAGCGCTACTGGCAGGCGCAGCGCGATGCGGCCGAGGCCGCAGCAATGGCCGGGATGGCAGACCGGGCCGCCAGTGGTGCGGCGCTCTGCCCTTGCGGCAGCGGCCGCCCCTACCCGCTCTGCCACGGCGCGAACTGAGCCGGCGCCTGGCTGCGGATCTGCTCTTCGTTTTTCAGAGCACCTGCGCCACCTGCTCGAAGCCCAGGCGCGGGCCGCGCGGGTAGTTGCCGGCCGGGTCGCCGTAGCCCAGGTTGATCAGGAACTGCGATTGAAAACGGCCGTCGGGGAAGAACTCGGCGTTGACCTTGGCATTGTCAAAGCCGGCCATGGGGCCGCAGTCCAGGCCCAGCAGGCGAGCGGCGATGATGAAGTAGGCGCCTTGCAGGTGCGAGTCGCGGCTGGCGGTGCCGGCGGCCATGGCGGCATTGCCGGCAAACATGTCACGCGCACCGGGCACGGCCGGGAACTGGGTCGGCAGGTGTTCGAAGAACTGGCTGTCAGCGGCCACGATCACGGTCACGGGCGCGGCCAGGGTCTTGGCCAGATTGCCGGCGGCCAGGGCCGGCGCCAGGCGCTGCTTGGCCTCGGGGCTGCGCACGAAGACATAGCGCACCGGCTGGCCATTCATGGCCGTAGGCCCCCACTGGGCCAGCTCGACCACCTGCTGCAGCAGGGCATCGCTGACCGGCTCCGGGCGGAAGGTGTTGAAGGTGCGGGCTTGGCGGAAGGCTTGGTCCAGGACCTGGCTGTCGATGTGGCTCATGCGCGGGCTCCAGTGCAGTGGTGGTATGCGCTGAACTGTAGGGCGCTTCGAGGCCGCCATCGGCGCGCTGGCTTGAAGTCAGGCTTCAATCCGATTGAACGCTGCAGCGCCGCCCTCACCTGCCTTGTCGGCCCAGGTCCGCAGCCTGTTCCAGCCATTGGGCCCGCTGCTCCGGTGTGCTCTTGATCACGGGCGCAAAGCTGCTGATGCGAATCGGCGCGATACCGCAAAAACCCAGCACGGCGTTTTTCATCATGCGGTGGGCCGGGGCCCCCTGGAACCATCGGAAGTACCAGGCGGGCGTGTCCATGCAGACCAGCAGGCGGGCGCTGCGGCCTTTCAACAGTTGTTCGGGCAGGCTCTGGCTGCCGTCGTAGCGGAAGGCGAAGCCGGGCAGCAGCAGTCGGTCCAGCAGGCCCTTGAACAAGGCTGGCACCGAGCCCCACCAGACGGGGTAGGCCAACACCAGGTGTTCGGCCTCCAGGATCTGCCGCTGCAGCTGCTGCAGATCGGGCTCCAGCACTTGCGGGTTCGCGTAGCCGCCGCGCAGATCGGGCTCGAAGCGCAGCGCATGCAGATGCACCAGCTGAACGGCATGACCAGCCGTGCTGGCGGCCTCGGCATAGCGCTCGGCCAGGGCCTGGCTGAGGCTGGCGGGTTTGGGGTTGGCGTTGAGGACGAGGATGCGGCGGGGCGGGTGGATGGAGGACATCGGCGGATGGGTGTCGACAAGGGACTGCAGCTGGGCGCGAACGCGAGGCCGCCAGTGTCCTGTCTGCCCCTAGGGGCAGAGTCAAGTGCTGCCGGATCGCGCGTCCTGGGCTGAAGGTTGGGGCTGCTCCGTGCTCCCCTTCGTGCAAAGCGCCGTGAGCAGCCGTGGGTCACTCAAGGCGGCAATGCAGCGGTCCAGCGTGCCGGCCCGTGCTTGCAGCTCATGGATCTGCTGGTCCAGCTGCCGGCGTTTGTCGCGCAGCGCCGGCAGCGCAGTGTCGGGGTTCAGGGCCTGCGTCAGCGGCACTTCGGCCGCCATGGCCTGGAGTTCATGCAGCTTGAAGCCCAAGGCCTGGGCTTCGCGGATCAGCCGCACCACGTTCAGATGCACGGCGCTGTAGACCCGGTACTTGCCCTCGCGTGCCGGTGCGGGCAGCAGGCTCATTGCTTCGTACAGGCGCAGCGCGCGCGGTGTGGCTCCGCTGAGCCGGGCCAGGGCACCGATGCGCAGAGCGGGCGTGTCGCCGGCGATGTTCACAGGGCGCCCGGGGCGCGCTGGAACAATCCCACGAAGCGCTGCAGATACTCCGGCACGCGGATGAAGACGTAGAGGCTGACGGCCAGATTGGCCAGGCCTACGGTCAGGAAGAGCTCGGGGATGCTGAAGCCGGCGGCGCTGAGCAGCAGGCCGGCGCCCAGGGAGCTGGCGATCATGAACAGGGCGTTGAGGATGTTGTTGGCAGCGATGATGCGGGCGCGGTAGGCCGGCTGCGAGCGCAGCTGGATCAGCGCGTACATGGGCACGCTGTAGAGGCCGGTGAACAAGGCCAGCAGGCCCAGATCGGCCATCACCCGCCAGTGCGCCGGCTGGGCGAAGAAGACCGCCAGGCCCTCGAGTGCCGCCTTGGCCGGCAGGCCGCGCGAGGCGAAGTACAGGTCCACCGAAAACACCGTCATGCCGATGGCGCCGACCGGCACCAGGCCGATCTCGACCGCGCGGCGCGAGAGCAGCTCGCACAGCAGGGAGCCGATGCCGATGCCGACCGAGAACATCACCAGCAAGGCGGTGGCCACTTGCGCGTCGCCATGCAGCACCTCCTTGGCAAAGGCCGGGAAGTTGCTCAGGTAGACGGCGCCGAAGAACCACATCCAGGAGATGCCCAGCAGGGAGCGGAACACCACCGGCTCTTCATGCGCGAGCTTGAGGTTGCGCCAGGTTTCGGTGAAGGGGTTCCAGTTGATGGTGAGGCCGGGGTCGGTGGGCGGCGAGGCGGGGATGTAGTGCGCCAGCCAGCGGCCGAGCACGGCGGTCAGCAGGCAGGCGATGGCCACGTACTGCGCGCCCACGCCGGGCAGGGCGATCAAGAGGCCGCCCAGCACCTGGCCCAGCAGGATGGCGACAAAGGTGCCCATCTCGACCATGCCATTGCCGCCCAGCAGCTCGCGCTCGCTGAGCTGCTGCGGCAGGTAGGCGTATTTGACCGGGCCGAACAGGGTGGAGTGCAAGCCCATCAAGAGCACGCAGGCCAGCAGCACCGGCACATGGCTGGCCAGATAGCCCCAGGCGGCCAGGGCCATGATGGCGATCTCCACCGACTTGACCCAGCGCATCAGCCGCGCCTTGTCCAGCTTGTCGGCCAGCTGCCCGCTGGTGGCTGAGAACAGCACATAGGGCAGGATGAAGAGGGCATTGACCACCAGCCCGGCCTGCGAGGCCGGCAGCCAGTCCAGCTGCAGCTGGTAGGTGATCAGGATGATCAGCGGGAACTTGAAGAGGTTGTCATTGCCGGCATTGAGGAACTGCACCCAGAAATAGGGCGCGAAGCGGCGTTGGCGCAGCAGCGCGAATTGGCTGCTGTGCGTCGAATCGGCTTGAGACATGGGTGGCGGTTCCGGCGTGTGGGGTCAGGTCTTGCGGCGAGCGGCGTCGTTCAATCGATCACCAGAACTGCCACTGCCCCGAATGGACCACCCAGATGCCCAGCAAGCCATTCGTCACGGCATGGGCGATCACGGCGCACCAGAGCCGGCCGGTGCGCACATAGAGCCAGGCATAGGCCAGGCCGGCGACGATGGCGGCCAGCCACAAGGTGTGGGCCAGCATGAAGACAAAGGTGGACAGGGCGATGGCCTTGAGGCCGACGCGCTGCGGGTCCACGGTTTCGAACTGCGGGCTTTCGATCCAGCGCATCAGAAAACCGCGCCAGAACAGCTCTTCCATCACCGGCACCAGCAGGGCCGCGCCGATCCAGCGCAGCACAATCAGCGGCCAGTCGAGCTGGCCCTGATCGTTCACCGGCACAAAGCTGGCGGTGGCCTCGCCCAGCTGCATCCAGGGCGCGTCGAGGTGGATCCACAGGCCAAACACCGCCACGCCGATGCCCACGCTCCAGAGCGTCTGGCGGGCGTTGGGGCGGTTCTGGCGGGCCAGCTCGCCGTAGTCCTTCCAGAACCAGAACAGGGCGCCGCCGACGATGGCCACGCTCAGGCCGTAGACCCAGCGCGGGTCCAGCGCTCCGCCCGCTGGCAGCGCGCCCCGCAAGGCCAGCAAGCCCATGAAGAGGACAAAAGGAATGCTGCGCGCCAGGGCGGCGGAACTCAGGCCGAAGGGTGGGGCGGTCTTCATGGTCGGTGGGCGGTGCGGGCGGATGGAACGCAATCGATCAAAGACGCGCAGCGTACCGCGAAACCATGACAGGCCTTCCCGGGGTCAGCCCGGTGGGGCGGCACTCAAAAAGGCCCGCAAGGCGGCGATGGCGTGGCGCACCTTGGCCGGCTGGGCATCGCGCTGCGGCGAAAGTGCATGGATGGGCAGGGGCGGCAGCTGCAAGCCCGGCAGCAGGGGCAGGAGATGGCCGGCCTGGACCGATTCGCTGACATCGTCGCCGCGCCGCAGGCTCAGGGCGAGGGGCTGGTCGGTGCCGCTGCGCAGGGCCAGCCAGTCGTGGCCCGTGTCGGCCAGATCCGACAGTTGGGCAGGCACGCCGCGCTGCGCTAGGTAGGCCGGTGCGGCGTAGAGGGCGATGCTTTTTTCGCCGATGCGCTGCGCCACCCAGCTGCTGTCGGGCAGACGGCCGAAGCGGATGGCCAGATCGATGCGCCGGTCGACCAGGTCGGTGAATCCGTCCTCCACCTCCAGATGCAGGCTCAGGCCCGGATGGGCCTGCAGCAGCGGCGCCAGGGCCGGGCCCAGCTGGCGGGCAAAGCCCACGGGGGCGGCGATGCGCAGCTCGCCTTCGGGTGCGTCGCGCAGCTGGATCAGCTGCTGCTGCGCGCCGCGGGCCGCGCTGAGCATGGCGGCGCAGCCGGCGTGAAAGCGCTCGCCGGCCGGGGTCAGGCTGAGTTTGCGGGTGCTGCGGTGCAAGAGCGTGATGCCCATGTCGCGCTCCAGCGCCCGCACCTGTTGGCTGACGGCCGAGGTGGTGGTTTGCAGCTGGCGCGCGGCGGCGACAAAGCTGCCTTGCTCCACCACCGTGGCCAGCACGGCCATGCGCTTGAGTTGGTCCAGCATGAAGTTTTTCTAAAGAGTCCAAGGCGATTCTGAGGACTTATGGCTTGATTGTGAAGTCCATAAAGTTGAGCCCATCACAACACGCCGGCCGCTGTGGCTGGCATCTGGACTGAAGGACTGAAGATGAAGATCGCATTGATTGGCGCCACCGGTTTCGTGGGCTCGGCGCTGCTGAAGGAATTGCTGGCGCGCGGCCACGAGGTGCGCGCGCTGCTGCGCGACCCGGCCAAGCTGGCCGTGCAGCCGGGGCTGGAGGTGCATCAGGCCGATGCCACTGAGGCCGAGGCCGTGGCTGCGGCGGTGCAGGGCGTGGATGCGGTGCTGAGTGCCTACAACCCCGGTTGGGGCCACCCGGCGCTGTTCGAGGAGTTCCTGCGCGGCTCGGCCGCCATCACGGCCGGCGTCAAGCAGGCCGGCGTGGCGCGGCTGCTGGTGGTGGGCGGCGCGGGCAGCCTCTACGTGGCGCCCGGCGTGCAGCTGGTGGACACGCCCCAGTTCCCGGCCGAGTGGAAGGCCGGCGCCCTGGCGGCCCGCGAGGCGCTGAACCGCCTGCGCGGCGAGCAGGAATTGGACTGGGTGTTCGTCTCGCCGCCGGCGCACTTGGAGCCGGGCGAGCGCAGCGGCCAGTACCGCCTGGGCGGGGAAGAGCTGCTCAGCGATGCGCAGGGTCAGTCGCGCATCAGCGTGGCCGACCTGGCCGTGGCCTTGGTGGATGAGCTGGAGGCACCGCGGCACCACCGTCAGCGCTTCACCGTGGCCTACTGAATCGCAAAAAGGCTCAGGACGTGCGCTGCTCCAGCAGGAAGTTGGCGCCGTCGTACTGGCCCAGCTTGTCGACGAGATAAGGCATGGAGGCCTGCAGATCGTCGTGCAGGGTGAAGGGCGGGTTGACCACGAACATGCCGCTGCCCAGCATGCCGAAGCCGCGCACGTCTTCCTGCTGCTCAACAGTCAGGCGCACATGGAGCCAGCCCTTTTTGGCGCCGGCATCGGCGGCGGCCTTGAGCCGCTGCACCAGTTGCGCCGCTTCCAGCAGCTGCAGCTGCGGGTACCAGATCAGGAACACGCCCTCGGCAAAGCGCTCCAGGCCTTCGCGCAGGGCGGTGACGACCTTGCCGTAATCGGTCTTGAGCTCGTAGGACGGGTCCATCAGCACCACGGCGCGGCGCGAGGGCGGCGGCAGCTCGGCGCGCATGGCGCTGAAACCGTCTTTGTCGCTGACCTGGGTGTTGGGCCGGGTGGAAAGGTAAGTTTCGAGGATGCGGTAGTCGGTCGGGTGCAGCTCGTAAACGCGCAGGCGGTCGGTGTCGCGCATCAGCAGATTGGCGATGGCCGGCGAGCCCGGGTACTGGCGCAGCTGGCCGTCCGGGTTGAACAGGCGCACCGGCTCCATATAGCGGGCCAGGGGTTCGGGCAGGTCTTTGGCATCCCAGAGCTTGGAGACGCCGTGGACGTATTCGCCCTTCTTCTGCGCGTACTTGCCTTCGATCGAGTAACCGCCGGCACCCGCATGGGTGTCGACGAGGGTGTAGGGCTTCTCTTTTTCCGCCATATAGCGGAGCACCTGGGTCAGAACCAGGTGCTTGAGAACATCGGCATGGTTGCCGGCATGGAAGGCGTGGCGGTAGGCGAGCATGGGCGAACTGTAGCGTGCGCGGCCCGCGCGAGGGGTTTTTGCCGGGCTCGGCGAGGCCCGGAAAGCGTGCTCAATCGAGCGGAAAGGCGCCCGGGCTCAGGCTCCGGCCGGCGTCGTCGGCCAGGGCCACGCTGTGGTGCGGGGCCTGGAACTGGCGCTCGGGGCGCAGGATCAGACGCGGGCCGCTGGGCGCCTGGGCCAGGCCGGCGTCCACGGCCCGACCCTGCCAGCGCGAGCCGGGGCGCAGGCGGTAGTCGCCCTCAGACGCGTTGACGAAATCGTCCCAAGCGGCGTGGCCGTTGGCCGAGGCTTCCCAGTCGCGCGCCGGCACCATGCGGCTGGGGCCGGCGAACAGGTTGTTGAGCAGGCGCACGCGCACCGGCGCCGGGCCGCTCTGCGTTTTCAGCTGCAGAAAGCTGCCACTCGAGGCGCGCCGGTCGATCAGGGTGTTGTGCACCAGGATCAGTTCGTTCTCGGGCCAGACCTGGCCCTCGGCGCCGTAGGCCAGCAGGGCCGGGTTGTCGGTCTGCGCGCCTTGCACGATGAGATTGCCCATCACCCAGGCGCGGCCACCGTTGGGGAACTCCAGCTCGTAGCTGGCCCGGCCCTCGGGTTCGTCGCTGAGGCGGCTGTAGAGCAGCTGGGTGAAGGCGGCGCGGCTTTTCAGCAGGTGGCCGAAGTGGCCGTGGTGCAGATGGCAGCCAATGACACGCAGCTCGGCGATGCGGCCGACGTAGAGGTTGTGGTTGTGGCGCTGGCCCGGCAGGATGGGGCCGAATTCGCAGTCTTCGAGGCTCAGGCGCGCGTCGGCCTCGTTGTTGGTGAGCAGGCCTGTCTGGTTGCCGTGGAAGCGGCAGTCGCGAAGCTGCAAGGAGCCGCGGTCCATGCGGATGCCTGCGCCATTGCCATCGGGCACGCGGGCGCCGCTGAAGTCAAAGCCTTCGATGCGCTGATTCTGGCCGGCGGTGACGAAGATGCCTTTGCCCATGATGTGGGCGCCCTCGGCCTTGAGCTGCACCCGGCCGCCCACGGCGCGCAGCAGCAGACCGTTCTGCGGCCAGTAGGCCACGTCGGCCCGGTACTCGCCGGCGTCCACCTCGATCAGGCAGTGGTCGCCCGCGGCTTGTGCGGCGGCGGCGAGGCTGCGCAGCGCGCGGCGCGGGCCGACTTGCAGCACTTGCCGCGCCTGCGCCCAGGCCGCCACACTGCTGCCGGCCAGGGCGGCGGCCAGCCAGCGGCGCCGCGTGAGCTGGGCTTGGGCACAAGCAAGGGGGTAGGCAAGGGGATAGGCAAGGGGATACGCAGGCATGGCGGCAGAGTCTATCCAGCTCCGGCATCCCGGCGCCGAGCGAGCCTTGCCACAGCGCGCAAGAACTTGCAGCCGAAGGGCCGTGCTGCGGGGGCGTTAATCTGCGCGTCCTTCTTGCTCGTTTGTTGCAGCTCATGTCCAGTCTTTTCGACCCCATCCAGATCGGCGATCTTTCGCTGGCCAACCGCATCGTCATGGCGCCGCTGACGCGCAGCCGCTCACCCGGCTTGGTGCCCGGGGAGCTGGTGGTCGAGTACTACCGCCAGCGCGCCACGGCCGGGCTGATCATCAGCGAGGGCACTCAGGTGTGCGCTGAAGGCCAGGGTTATATCGACACGCCCGGCATCCACACGCCCGAGCAAGTGGCGGGCTGGAAGCGCGTGACCGACGCGGTGCATGCCGCCGGCGGCAAGATCGCCGCCCAGCTCTGGCATGTGGGGCGCATCTCCCACACCAGCTTTCAGCCCGAAGGCCGGGCGCCGGTGTCCTCGACCGCACGTCAGGCTGCGGGCCAGAGCTTCACGAAAGAGGGGTTTGTGCCCAACTCTGCGCCGCGTGCGCTGCGCACCAAGGAGATCGCCGACGTGGTGGCCCAGTTCGTGCATGCGGCTCGCTGCGCCATGGAGGCGGGCTTCGATGCGGTCGAGGTGCACGGCGCCAACGGCTATCTGCTCGACCAGTTCATGCGCGACAGCATCAACGACCGCACAGACGACTACGGCGGTTCCATCGCCAACCGCGCGCGCTTCACCATCGAGGTGATGACGGCGGTCAGCCAGGCTATCGGCAGCGGCCGCGCCGGCCTGCGCCTGAGCCCGGTGACACCGAGCAATGACGCTGGCCCCGACAGCCAGGCCCAGACACTCTTCAACCATGTGGCCGAGCAACTGGCCCCGCTCAAGCTGGCCTTCTTGCACGTGGTGGAAGGCCAGACCGGTGGCGCGCGCGACTACGCGCCGTTTGACTACGCCGCCATGCGCGAACGCTTCGCCGGCCCCTGGATGGTCAACAACGGCTACACCCGCGAGATGGCGCTGCAAGCCGTGGCCGACAAGCGCGCCGACCTGGTCGCCTTCGGCCGCCCCTTCATCTCCAACCCCGACCTGGTGCGCCGCCTGCGCCTCAACGCCGAGCTGCAAACCCCGGACCGCGCGACGATGTACGGCGGCGGGGCGCAGGGGTATACGGACTATCCGGCTCTGGGCGGCTGAGTTTCAGCTGGTGATACGGCCGGGACCGATGGTCTTGGCGAGGAACTTCTCCAGGTCGCCAAACAGCCGCAGGCGATAGGGATAGTGGCTCAGCTGGTGGTCGCCGTTCTCCAGGGTCACAAACTCATGGGGCTTGCCGGCGGCCTTGAGGGCTTCGGCCATCCAGACGCTGTGGCGGTACATGGCTTGGCGATCGTGGGTGCCATGGATCAAGTAGATCGGCACCTGGATCTTGTCGGCATGGAAACGTGGTGAGGTGGCGCGCAGACGTTCGGCGTCGTCTCTGTAATGCCCCAGCTGTCGCCGCATGGTTTCTTTGCTGGAGTCCTGACCGTCTTCTTCGGTCAATTCCAGCAGATCAGTGACTGGAGCAAATGCGAACGCACCCTTGAACAGCTTGGGTGTCTTGATCGCACCCATCAAGGCCGCGTAACCGCCGTAGCTTGCGCCGACGATGGCCACTCGGTCGGGGTCGGCGATGCCTCTTTTGACGAATTCGGCGACGGCATCCGTCAAGTCATCCTGCATCTCCAGTCCCCAGCGCCGCAGGCCGGCTTCCATAAAGGCGCGCCCTTGGCCGGTCGAGCCCCGGAAGTTCACCTGTAGGACGGCATAGCCACGGTCGGCCATGAAGGAGACCCATTCGTCGAACTCCGGGCCGTCATCAGAGATCGGTCCGCCATGTGGAAACAGAACCAAAGGCAGGGGTTTGCCCTTTTGGGCGCCGAGGGGGTGGGTCAAATAGCCCTTGATGAGCAGTCCGTCTCGCGCTTTGTAACTGATGGGCTGTTTGACAGCCAGCTTGCTTGGATTCAGCTCTGGGTACATCTGCGCAAGCTGCTTGATGCTGGGGTTGTCACCTTCCTCACCGAGATACCAGGTGGCCGGTAGTCCTGTTTTGCTGGAGCGAAGCACGTAGCGCAAGCCATTGCCGCTGACGCTGCCGATCTGGTTGAACCGATTCGGCAAGGCTTCATCCAGCGCCTTCTGCCATTCCTTGTACTTGGCGTCCCAGAAGTAGACGCTCGAATCACCTTCGCGCGTCGTGTTGATGCCGACGGCTTCGCCTCTGGCGTCATAAATCAGGCTTCCGTCCAGGTCGTAGCCTTCGTCGCCGAGTTTCAGGGTCAAGGGGTACTTGGGATCGCGCAGGTCCAATGTATGGACGGCCGACAGGCCTTTGTGCGTGGCCAGCACATAGAGTTGCTCGGGATCCAGGCCAAAGCCAAGGACCGACAAATCATGGTTGGCCCCCGGCGCGTACTGTCGGAGCACACGCCAGTTGCTTCCATCCGTGTTGCAGACCCAGATCGAATACTCGCCCAGTTCATCCATGCACATGGCCACACGCGCCCGGTGTTGTCGATCCGTGATCCAGCCCACCGCCTCTGGGCGTCCGCCCGAATAGAACACGCGTTCGCCGGTGTCCACGTTGATCTTGAAGATGACCCGGGTATAGCTGCGCTCGCTGTTGGGAAGGTGCATCAGGATGTGCTTACCGTCCTCAGGCAGCCAGTCGATGACGCGGTCTTGGTTGGCGGCCCAACGCAAGGCGTTGCTGCCAATCTTGGCCTTGACGAGGTTGATCAGGTTGCTGCCATCCGCGTTGACAGCCATCAGACGTGTCTCCATCGTCGGGATGCTTTGCACCACGTTGATCATGCGTTGTGACGGGAACCGCAAGCTCAACACCAGGCGATCGTTGTTGACCCAGCGAATCCACTTGAAGTTGAACTCCAAGTTTTCAGTGGACAGCACGGACTGGACGGGCCCGCCCGTAAATGCGCGCGTGATCAAGGTGCTGGTACTGCCGTTGTTGATGATGGCGGCCAGGCGTTCACCATTGGGCGAAAGCGCGATCCGCTCCATCAATGGGCGCCGGGCAAAGGCCTCGATGGGGTGCTGTTTAGGGACTGCTTCGGTATCAGCCCAAGCCGTCAGTGCAGGTTGAGCAATACAACTGCCCGCCATGCCTTTCAAGATCCAGCGACGATTCTTGTTATCCATATTCCCTGCTCCCCCCTGGGCCTGTCGCCCGTCCTTGTGGAAATGGGGCGCATTTTTGGGGGTAGTGGGCCTTGGGGCGATGGGTATTTGCCCGGCCCTCCAAGGAGGGAGTGTGGTCCCTCGTCTTTTCTCAGCGCTTGGTTTTCGCTCGGAACAGCTCCGTCACCCCGACCTCACGTGGCCCCGCAATCAACTCAAACGTCTCACCCGCACATAACTCGCCAGCTACCTTGACCGCCAGGTAGAAGCCGCACCAGCCGCTTTCACTCATCAGCTTGGCGGCCTTGTTGAAGCCCATCACGGCATTGAACTTGAAGCAAGGGAAACGCGGCTCGGTGACGATCAGTTCGACCTGCTCGAAGCGCAACACATCGCCGATCCAGACCTGGCTTTCCAACAGGCCGGACAGGGTCAGGTTTTCGCCCAGGCTGCCCGGCGGCAGCGGCGCACCCCATTCAGCCACGCCAGCCTGCGCGCGAACGGTTTGCCAGAAGGTGTAATGCTCTTGCGGGTAGGCGTAGACGGCCTTGCTCAGCCCACCGTGGACGCTGAGGTCTGCTTGCTCATCGCCGGCCAGCCCCAGGGCCGTGAGGGCAACCGGCCCGTCGACCGAGCGCTTCTGGATGCCGCTCAGGGTTTCTCGGCCGTCGAGGGTGCGCAAGGCTTGCGCCTTGGCGATGTTGATGCGGGTCAGGGTGCTCATGCCCCGGAGTGTGACAAATCTGGCGCCAGACCCGGCGGCATCCGTTGGATTTCGCCCCAGGCATGAATCTATTCAGGAAATGCATGACCTCGGGTTCTCCGAGAGTTACGGTGTCGTTACATTGGGGTGACAATTGCCAACCCGCCGAAAACGGCGGAGTTTTGGACGCCAAACCGCCGCTTTCCCACGAGGACCGGCGTTGCCTGAGAGAGCCAATGCCGGACACGCCGGTGCTGGTCATCAGCGGCATTGGGTCAGGCCCGGCTTGCATCCGCTCCTGAAAATGTGAGTGCATGCTTACGAGCTTGACCCAATTCTGCTTTTATATTGATTGGGAACGCTATGAACCAACCCGTGATGGAAGGGCTGCGCCTGAACGTGCCGGCTTTTGTGAAACACCAGCGCTTGATCGCCTGGGTGGCCGAGGTCGCTGCACTGACCCAGGCCAAGGATGTGTACTGGTGCGACGGCTCTGAAGAGGAGTACGACCGCCTCTGCGCCCAGTTGGTCGCCGCCGGTACCTTCAAGAAACTCAATCCGGCCCTGCGCCCGAACAGCTACCTCGCCTGCAGCGACCCCAGCGATGTGGCGCGCGTGGAAGACCGCACCTACATCTGCTCGGCCAAGAAGGAAGACGCCGGCCCGACCAACAACTGGATGGACCCGGCCGAGATGCGCAGCCTGCTGCAGACCGGCGACAAGGCTCTGTTCAAGGGCGCCATGGCCGGCCGCACGCTCTACGTCGTGCCCTTCAGCATGGGCCCGATCGGTTCGCCCATTGCCCACATCGGCATTGAGCTGTCCGACAGCCCCTACGTCGCCGTGAACATGCGCACCATGACCCGCATGGGCCGTGCCGTGCTGGACGTGCTGGGCCAGGACGGCACTTTCGTGCCCTGCGTGCACACCGTTGGCGCGCCGCTGCAGCCGGGCCAAGCCGATGTGAAGTGGCCGTGCAACCAGACCAAGTACATCGTCCATTTCCCGGAAACCCGTGAAATCTGGTCCTACGGCTCGGGCTATGGCGGCAATGCCTTGCTGGGCAAGAAGTGCTTTGCCCTGCGCATCGCTTCGACCATGGGCCGCGATCAAGGCTGGCTGGCCGAGCACATGCTGATCCTGGGCGTGACCTCGCCGGAAGGCAAGAAGTACCACTTCGCCGCCGCCTTCCCCAGCGCCTGTGGCAAGACCAACTTCTCCATGCTGATTCCGCCGGCTGCGTTTGAAGGCTGGAAGGTCACCACCATCGGTGATGACATCGCCTGGATCAAGCCCGGTGCCGACGGTCGCCTGTACGCCATCAATCCTGAAGCCGGTTACTTCGGTGTCGCCCCGGGCACCAACACGCTGACCAACTTCAACTGCATGGCCAGCCTGAACAAGAACGTGATCTTCACCAACGTCGGCCTGACCGACGAGGGCGATGTCTGGTGGGAAGGCATGACCGACACCCCGCCGGCCCACCTGATCGACTGGCAAGGCAAGGACTGGACCCCGGCCATCGCCAAGGAAACCGGTGCCAAGGCCGCACACCCCAACGCCCGTTTCACCGTCTCGGCCATCAACAACCCGGCGCTCGACGCCGATTGGGACAACCCGGCCGGCGTGCCCATCGACGCCTTCATCTTTGGCGGCCGCCGCTCGACCACCGTGCCTCTGGTGACCGAAGCCCGCGATTGGGTGGAAGGCGTCTACATGGCCGCCACCATGGGCTCGGAAACCACCGCCGCCGCTGCCGGCCAGCAAGGCGTGGTGCGCCGCGACCCCTTCGCCATGCTGCCCTTCATGGGCTACAACATGAGCGACTATTTCCAGCATTGGCTGGACATGGGCAAGAAGTTGCAAGCCTCAGGGGCCAAGTTGCCGGCCATCTACTGCGTGAACTGGTTCCGCAAGGGCGCCGACGGCAAGTTCGTCTGGCCCGGCTATGGCGAAAACATGCGCGTGCTGAAGTGGATGCTGGACCGCGTCGAAGGCACGGGCCAGGGCGAGGAGCATGCGTTCGGCGTCACTCCGCGCTACCAGGATATCAACTGGCAAGGTTTGGACTTCAGCCAGGAGCAGTTCAACATCACCACCCATATCGACAAGGCCGCCTGGGCGGTCGAGATGGGCCTGCATGAAGAGCTGTTCGCCCAGCTGGCGTATCACCTGCCGGCCGAACTGCCCGCCACCAAGGCCAAGATCGAAGCGCGCCTGGCCGCCGAGTGATGCCTCTCTGAGCCTGGCCTTTGTCGCAAGCGCAGCAAAGGCCGGTATGCAAAGCAAAAAGCCCGCAGAAGCGGGCTTTTTTACGTCCGTAGGCAGCTCGAGGCTGCCCGCTCGAACTCAGCGGCGGCAGTTGGCGGCGCGCAGTTCGGCCGCGAAGGTGGGCATGCTGTCCTGGTAGAAATCGGCCAGGGCCAGCAGTTCGCGCTGGGCGCGGGCTTCGGCAGCAGCGGCCATGCGGGCCTTGACGGATTCGATCAGACGCAGCCAGACGCGGGCGCCGATGGCGGTGAAGGTGCCGCCATGACGCACGTTTTGACGCAGGTTCTGACGTGCGGGGAGGCCGAAAGTTTGGGTCGCGATGCTCATGGCAATTCCTGGTGGGTGGTTTTTTGAACCGATGCGTGATTGTCGGGTAAACCCTAGTGCGATTGCCAATGAATTGTTGGAATTGAAGATATAAACAAGTCATATATCTTGGAGCCACGGGCGCCGCAATGAATTTCCGCCATCTCGATCTGAATCTGCTCCGGGTCTTCGATGCCGTGATGGCCGAACAAAGCCTGACCCGGGCGGCGCAGCGCCTGTCCATGACCCAGCCGGCGGTCAGCCATGCGCTCAAGCGCCTGCGCGAGGCCATGGGCGAGGACCTGTTCGTTCGCCAGGCCTTCGGCATGAAGCCGACCTCGCGGGCCGAAGGCCTGTGGCCCGAAGTGCGCCTGATCCTGCAGCGCTTGCAGGTCTTGCTGGCGCCCGGCGAATTCGAGCCCGAGCGTGAGGACTACACCTTCCGCATCGCCATGGCCGACGCCACGGCGGCCTTGCTCCTGCCGCCCCTGGTGGCGCAGCTGGAACAGGCGCGCGCCCTGGCCAATGTCCATGTGCTGCCGCTGACGACCCGCGATCCGCGTGCGCTGCTCGATCAAGGTGAGGCCGACGTGGCGGTGGGCTACTTCCCGGGCGCGGTGGCGGCGCTTCGTGCCCAGGGCAGCCAGTCGGTGATCCGCCAGCACCGGCTCTACGACAGCGAGTACGTTTGCGTGATGCGGCGCGGCCATCCGCTGGCGGAACAGGTGTTGGATCTGGATGCCTACTGTGCGGCCCACCACCTGCTGGTCAGCTTCTCCGGCCGGCCGCATGGCTTTGTGGACGAGGCCTTGAGCGCGATGAACCGCAGCCGGCGCATCGTGTTGACGGTCAACCAGTTCTTCACCGCGGGCCGGGTGGTCGCGCAGTCGGACTTGCTGACCGTGCTGCCAGCCAGCTTTGTCGAGGCCACCGGCTACCGCAGCCAGCTGATCGAGCGCCCCTTGCCCGTGCCTCTGTCGCGGGTGCATGTGGACATGCTCTGGCATCTGCGCAGCGAAGGGCGCAGCGCCGAGAACTGGCTGCGTGAGCGCTTGATCGAGGCGGCGCGGCGCGCGCAGGCGGTGGGCGTGCTTGCGCCCGAGGCCACTGCGGCGACAATCAGGCCATGAGCATCGATCTGACCGACACCGAGTTCGCCGAACTCGACGAACTTCTCGCCACCACACCCGCCCCGCTGCAGGCTCTCGACGCCTCCATGCTGGACGGCTATCTCTGCGGCGTGCTGGTGCAGCCCCGCATGATTGACATCGAAGAGTGGCTGCCCAATATCTTTGATTACGACGGTGGCGTGCTGCCCGAGGAGGTCGATGCCAGCTGGCTGGCCCGCATCCGCGAGCTGGTGGAGCGCCGCTATACCGCGCTGAACAAGAGCATGGTGGAAGACGGCTGGTTCGACCCGGTCGTGCTGGACCTGGAAGAACCGGCTGAAGGCGAAGGCGTTGAGGCCGCGGCGGAAGCCGCGCCTGAGGGCGAAAGCGCCGAGGACGCGCAGGCCCGCGTCACCTATGCCGGCATGAGCCTGATCTCTCGCACCCTGATGCCCTGGGTCGCTGGCTTCCAGCATGCCACCCTGTGTTTCCCCGATCTGGCCGACATGCCTGACGATGCCGTGATGACGGCCCTGGCCCGCCTGTACCGCCACCTGCCGGCCGAAACGCCGGAAGAGAAGGAAGTGGTCGCCACCCTGGACCGCGAGCACCCGCTCAAGGACCTGGACGAGGCGATTGAAGAGCTGGTGGTCACCGTGGCCGATTTGCGCGACCTGACCGAAGAGCAGCGCTACCGCGTCGAAACCCTGCGCCGCGAAGGCCCCAAACTCGGCCGCAACGACCCCTGCCACTGCGGTTCCGGTCGCAAGTACAAGCAGTGCCACGGCGCCAACTGAGCGTGGCGTCGTATTGCTGAAAAGGCGCAGCCGCCATGCGCCTGCAACTGCTGTCCGATCTCCATCTGGAGACGGAGGCCTTCGATCCTGAGCCCGCTCCCGGCGCTGATCTGCTGATCCTGGCAGGGGATGTGGACAGCCGCTGGGACGGCCTGCGTCGCTTCCGCGATTGGCCGGTGCCGGTGATTTTTGTGCCCGGCAATCATGAGTACGACGGCCGCGATGTCGATCAAGCCCGCTTGGGCTTGCAGGCCCTGTCGGCCGAGCTGGGTTTCACCCTGCTCGACGACAGCGCCTGCATTCGCCCTGACGCTGCCGGTCGCCGCGTGCGCTTTCTTGGCAGCACGCGCTGGAGTGATTTCGACACCTTCGGCCCGGCGCAGCGCGAGCGCGCCATGCGGGCTGCCAGTTATTTTCAGCGGGTCATGGGCGCCAGCCGCAACGGTGCCAGTTTCGATGCGGTCGCCGTTCGCGAGCAGGGTTTGCGCTGCCGCGAATGGCTGGCGCAGCAGCTCAGCCAGGGTGAAGTTGACGCCAGTGAGGCGGCGGCTTGGGATGCCACGGTCGTGGTCACCCATTTCGCGCCCAGCCTGCGCAGCGCCGATCCGCGCTACGGAAAGCAGCCCGGGACGGCCAGCTTCTGCAATGACGACGAAGCCTTGTTGCCTGGCGCGCGGCTGTGGTTGCACGGGCATTTGCACTGCCAGAACGACTACCGCTTTGAGCATGCGAACGGCGCCACACGCGTCATCTGCAATGCCCGCGGCCATGCCCGCAAGGGCGAGCCGGCTCGGTTCGACCCCCAGATGCTGATCGAGGTGTTCTCGGCCTGAGCTTGACGTGGCTCAGCTTCTTTCTCGCGGTCTGTGTCAGACTGCGAGCACGCGATGCAATCCCGCGCCCATGAACCCGGAAGGAGTCCTGATGAAAATCCTCGTTGCCGTTGACGGAAGCAGTTACACCAAGCGCATGCTGGCTTATCTGGCCGCGCATGATGAGTGGTTGGGTGGCGCCCATCAGTACACCGTGCTGCATGCCGTGCCGGCCGTGCCGCCGCGCGCAGCTGCGGTGCTCGACAAGGAGTTGTTGAAGGGCTACTACGCCGATGAAGGTGAAAAAGTGCTCAAGACCTTGCGCACCTTTTTTGCCAAGCAGAAGCTGCCGGCTGAGTTCCTCAACAAGGTGGGCCCTGCGGCCGACGTGATCGCCAGCACAGCCGAGAAGGGCAAGTTTGATCTGCTGATCCTGGGTTCACATGGCCACAGTGCGATCGGCAATCTGGTGCTGGGGTCTGTGGCCACCAAGGTGATGGCGCACTGCTCGACGCCGGTGCTGTTGGTGCGCTGAAGCCAGCGCAACGCTCAGTTGCGTTTGGAGGACAGCCAGGCCAGGGGGGATTCGAGTGCGGCGCGGGAGCGCTGCGACTCCAGCTCGATCTCGCTGACGCTGGCGCGGTAAGCGTCGCCGTCCTCCAGGCTGGCCTCCATGCCAAAGGCGGTACCCAGGTCGGCGGGATCCTGCTCCTGCGGGAGCGTCGAATTGCGACGGAAGAAGCGCAAAGCTGGGGTGAATCGCATATCGAACCTCGCACATCCAGGGGAAGCAGTCATGCTGCAGGGGCGATTCCAGTGTGCTTGATCCGCGACGGTGACGAATCCCCGAACTGGGTGCTCTTCGCGGTCTAGTTGGGAAAACCACACGCTCCCGCGGAGGTGAAATTTCCCTTTGCATACTTCATATCGAGGGATAAAGGGTGAAAACCCGATCATCCCCCCTTAGATGGGTGTTCGCGCGGCGGGTTTATGGCTATTCTGCCGGTCCTGCTGTGATGCCAACTGCGTCACACGCCACTGCCACAAGAACAGCTATGAACGCACTTTTGATGAAGTATTTGGCCCTGGGCATGGTTGCGCTGGTCATGGTGTGCGCCCTTGGCCTTGCGCATTCCATCCAGGATCGCAAGAAGCCGGGCCAGCAGCGCATGGCCTTGCTGGAATCCAAGTCCATGGTGGCCTCGGTGGCCCTGGCCGCATCGGCCGCCGGCCGCGACTGACTTTTCTGACCTATTTCAAGGCCGCGCGCGCACCCCGCGCCAGGGCCTGACCGATCTGGTCCAGCAGCGCCACCCGCGCGGGGGCCGGTGCCAGATCTGAAACCAGCTTCCACTGGTGCCAATACAGCGTGACATCCACGCTCAACTCCGGCCGCAGCGCCACCAGGGCGCCACTTTGCAAGAGTGGACGCACCTGTAATTCCGGCGCCACGCCCACCCCCCAGCCCATGCAGACCGCCCGCACATAGGCCTCGCTGGACGGCACATAGCGCTCCTGCAGCCGCGGTGACTGCACCTGGAAGGCCTTGGCCACCCACTGCACCTGGCTGTCGTCTTTGCGGTTGAAAACCAGGAAGGGCGTGCTGGCGAAATTGGCTTCGTTCAGGCCCTCGGGCAACTGCCGCTGCAGAAACTCAGGGCTGGCCACCGCCACATAGCGCATCACGCCCAGCGGTCGCACCAGGCAGCCGCGCAGCGCCTGGCTGACCGTGCTGACGCAGCCCAGCACCTCGCCCTGGCGCAGCCAGTCATGGGTGAAATCCTGATCGTCCACCACCAGCTCGAGGCCGTAGCCTTCGCGCAGGCCGGCCTGCACCACCGGGTCCAGCGCCGGCAACACCCAGGTGGCCAGGCTGTCGGCATTGATGGCAATGGCGATGCGCTCGTTCGGCGCCACCTGGGCGCCCAGCTCGCGCGCTACATCCGTGCGCAGTGCCTGCAGCTGGCGTGCAAAGCGCAGCAAGACCTTGCCCGGCTCGGTCAGGCGCAGCGGCCGCGAGCGCACCACCAGCAGCTGGCCGACCTGCGCTTCCAGGCTGCGCAAGCGCTGGGAGATGGCGCTCTGGGTGATGGACAGGCGCTGAGCGGCACGCTCGAAGCTGCGTTCATCTGCCAGGGCGGCCAGGCAGTCCAGTCCGGCGGAATCCAGGTCTTTCATAAGTGCAGCTAATGTACGCCGACAAATATGAATTGCGCTTCTGGTTTGCACGGACTCTGCCGACAATCCGCCACCCATGATGGACAGCAGCCCCAGCGCCTTCGGCGCCCTGACACAAGGCTGGCTCAGCGGAGCCGGCCTGATCATGGCCATTGGCGCGCAAAACGCCTTGGTGCTGCGTCAAGGTTTGCTCAGAAGCCATGTCGGACCGGTGGTGGCCCTGTGCGCGCTGTCAGATCTGTTGTTGATCTGCCTCGGCGTCTTCGGCCTCGGCGCCGCCATCGCCTCCAGTGACTGGTTGATGAACGCCTTTCGCTACGGCGGCGCCCTGTTTCTCATCTGGTACGGCGTTCAGGCCGCCCGGCGTGCCTGGCGTGGCTCGGGTGCGCTGGAGGCCGCTTCCGGTTCGGCGGGTTTGTGGGCCACCTTGCTCAGCGCGCTGGCCATGACCTATCTGAACCCTCATGTCTATCTGGACACCGTCGTGCTGCTGGGCCTCTTGGGCAACCAGCAGCCGCTTGATTTGCGTTGGGCCTTTGCTACAGGGGCCTCACTGGCTTCCGTGATGTGGTTCACGGTTTTGGGGTTCGGTGCGGCCGCGGCCGCCGGGCCTTTGAGCCGGCCGTTGGTTTGGCGCGGCATCGACGCACTGATCGCTTTGCTGATGTTTGCCTTGGGATTACAACTGCTGCTGGGTCCCCTTGGCGTTTGAATTTGAACTTGTGGAGTACACGCAATGAAAGTCGTCGTCCTGGGAGCCGGCATCATCGGCATCAGCACCGCCTGGTACCTGCTGGAGCAAGGCCATGAGGTGACCGTGGTGGATCGCCAGCCCGATGCGGCGCTGGAAACCAGCTTCGCCAACGGTGCGCAGATCTCGGTCAGCTTCTGCGAACCCTGGGCCAATGCCGGCGCACCTTTCAAGGTGGCCAAGTGGTTGCTGCGCGATGACTCGCCGCTGCTGTTCCGCCCCAGCCTGGACCCCAAGCAGTGGATCTGGGGCCTGAGCTTTCTGACCCAATGCACGAACGCCGCGTTTGAGCGCAATGTCGAGCAGCTGGTGCAGCTGGGCCGCTACAGCCACGAGTCGCTCAAGGCCCTGGTCAGCCAGACCGGCATCGAGTACGAGCGCCTGGAGCGCGGCATCCTGCACTTCTTCTCCTCGCAGGCCGATTTCGAAGCCGGCGCCGCCGGGGCCGAGATCATGCGCCGTCACGGTGTGGACCGCCGCGTGCTGGGCCGTGACGAGGTGCTGAAGATCGAGCCGGCCCTGGCCGCTTTCGGCCGCAACATCCACGGCGGCACCTTCACGCCCAGCGATGAGTCGGGCGACGCCAAGGTCTTCACGCAAAAGCTGGCCCAGCTCTGCCAGCAGCGCGGCGCCACCTTCCTGTACGAGCACGACATCCTGCAGCTCTCGCGCAGCGGCCAGCAGATCGACGCGGTGCAGATCGCCGATGTGCGCAGTGGCAAGAAGCGCGAGCTGCGCGCCGATGCCTTCGTCGCGGCCATGGGCTCCTACACCCCCATTCTTCTCAAGCCGCTGGGCGAGTTCCTCAACATCTACCCGGCCAAGGGCTACTCCGCCACGCTCAAGCTCAAGAAGCCGGAGCAGGCCAGCGTCGTCAGCCTGCTCGACGACACCCGCAAGATCGCCATTTCGCGCCTGGGTGACAGTATCCGCATCGCCGGCACGGCCGAGCTCTGCGGTTTCGACAGCGACCTCAATCGCCCGACCTCGCGCACCCGCTGCGAAGCCCTGGTCAAGCGCTACGAAGAACTCTTCCCCGGCGTGGCCGACCTCAGCGAAACCAACTACTGGACCGGCCTGCGCCCGAGCACACCGACCAACATCCCCTACATCGGCCGCAGCAAGAAGGCGTCCAACCTCTGGCTCAATGCCGGCCACGGCACCCTGGGCTGGACCCATGGCGCCGGCTCCGGTCACGCCCTGGCCGAGTTGATGGCCGGCCGCCGCCCGCCCATGGCGTTCAATTTCTACGGCGCGGTGGCTTGACCCTGCGCCCGCGCTTCGGGCGATTCAGGGCGGCCCGGTACAATCCGCGCCCCCCTGCCGTTCGGCTCATCACAGCCGCTTCTCCATGAGCCACGCCTCCGCCCCGTCTTTCTGCGCCATTGACTTTGGCACCTCCAACTCGGCCATCGCCGTGCCGGCGGAGGGCGGTGGCATGCGCCTGGTGGCGCTGGAGGGCGAGCACACCACCATGCCGACGGCGGTCTTCTACTTCGTGGAAGGCCGGCATGACGCCGACGGCCCGCCGCGCGCCTTCGGTCGCGCCGCCGTGGCGGCCTACGTCGAGGGGGCGGACGGCCGGCTGATGCGCTCGATGAAGAGCATTTTGGGCTCGGGCCTGATCGAGCAGACCACCGATGTCGGCGGCGGCCGTGGCGTCAAGTACTCGGACATCCTGGCCGGCTACCTCAAGCGCTTGCGCAACACCGCCCTGGCCTCGGGCGCGCCGGGCCCGCTGAACAAGCTGGTGCTGGGCCGGCCGGTCTTCTTCGTCGATGGCGAACCGGCGCGTGACGCCGCAGCGCAGGCCTCGCTGGAGGCGGCCGCCCACAAGGTCGGCTTCGACGAGGTGCATTTCCAGTTCGAGCCCATCGCCGCGGCCTTCGACTTTGAGCATCAAATTGACCGTGAACAGATCGTGCTGGTCGCCGACATCGGCGGCGGTACCTCCGACTTCTCCGTCGTGCGCGTCGGCCCCGAACGCATGAACCGCCTGGACCGCCGCGACGACATCCTGGCCAACCACGGCGTGCACATCGCCGGCACCGATTTCGACCGCCACATCGAGCTGGCCAGCATCCTGCGTGAGTTTGGCTACCGCAGCTTCGGCCCCGAGCGCGCCGGTTCGCCGCCGCGCGAAGTGCCCAGCGGCGTCTACTTTGACCTCGCCACCTGGCATTTGATCAACACCGTTTACAGCCCGCAGCGCGTGGCCGAGCTGCGCCAGATGCGCAGCTTCTACGGCAACCTCAAGCACCACCAGCGCCTGATGACGGTGGTGGAGGATCACCTTGGGCACGAGCTGGCCGGCCGTGCCGAGGGTGCCAAGATTGCCGTCTCCGGCGGTGGCGACACCGTCATCGACCTGGGCCTGGTCGAAAGCGGCCTCGAGGTCGCCCTGAGCGAAACGGTGGCGGTGCAGGCCCTGGAGGCTGACATCGGCCGCATCGTCCAGGCCGGGCGCGAGGCCGTGGCCCAGGCCGGCCTGCGGCCCGATCAGATCAATGCGCTCTACTTCACCGGCGGCTCCACCGGCCTGCGTTTCCTGGCCGAGAAGATCGCTGCCGACTACCCGCAAGCCCAGCATGTGCGCGGCGACCGATTTGCCTCGGTCGCCACCGGCCTGGGTCTGCACGCCGCACGCCTGTTCAGCCAATAAGCCGGCCGGGCGCGGCGCCGGGGCGGGCGCTGCTAGAGTCGTTGCTTCGTTTCAAAACGGCGACACCTCACCATGCGCTTCAGCCCCGTTCCTCGTCTTTTGCCCCTGGCCATCGCCCTGGCCCTGGGCAGCTTGAACACCGCCTCGTTCGCACAGGCACCGCAAGCCGCGGCCGCCGGTCCGGCGAGTGCTGAGGGCTATCAGCAGCCCTCTGCGGCCATGCGCGCCGTTCTCGATGCGCCGGGCCTGCCGGCCCACCAGCTCTCGCCCGATCAGAAAACCCTGGCCGTGGCCCAGCTGCAGCGCCACCGCACGATTGCCGATCTGGCCCGCCCCATCCACCGCCTGGCCGGTGGCCGCTACGACGCTGCGGCCGGCGGCCCGCAGATGATCACCGCGATCGAATCGCTGCAGCTGCGCGACCTGGCCCGGCCCGAAGCGCCGGCGCGCGAGGTGCGCTTGCCGGCTGGTGGTGCTTTCCACCAGCTGCGCTGGTCGCCGGACGGCCGCCGCTTCCTGCTCAACCGCCGCACCGACAAGGCCATCGAGCTCTGGGTTGGTGATGTCGCCAGCGGCGCGCTCAAGCCGCTGCGCGGCCTGCGCCTGAACCCCATGTTCGAGCGCAATGTGGCCTGGCTCAATGCCGACGAGCTGGTGGCCGTGGCCGTGCCCGACCAGCGCGGCCCGGCACCGCAGTTCAGCGTGCCCAGCGGCCCGTCCATCCAGGAGTCCATGGGCCAGACCTCGCCCGAGTTCACGCGCCAGGACTTGCTCAAGAACCGCCAGGACGAGGCCCTGTTCCAGCACCAGGCCAGCGCCGTGCTGCGCCGGGTGGACCTGCGCAGCGGCGCCTCGCGCGAGATCGGTGCGCCGGGCCTGATCGCCCAGGTGCAGACCGTGGGCACGCAGGGCACGCTGTTGGTCGAGCGCCTGGTGCCGCCCTTCAGCTACCAGGTCGGCGCCAATGACTTCGGCCGCGAAGTCGAGCTGCGCGACGCCCAGGGAAAGCTGTTGCGCAGCCTCGGCGCCGTCAAGATCCGCCAGGGCGTGCCGGTCGAGGGCGTGATCACCGGCCCGCGTGACTACTGGGCCTCGCCCCTGGCCGATGGCGCCGTCTACTGGGTGGAAGCCCTGGACGGCGGCGACCCGAACACCAAGGTCAGCCACCGCGACCGCCTGATGCGCCTGGATGCGCCCTACCAGGGCGAGGCGCGCGAAGTGCATCGCACCGCCGGCCGCCTGGTCAACCTGAGCTTTGTCGAGGCCAAGCCTCGTGCCTTGGTGGCCGAGTACGACCGGGACCGCCGCTGGCTCAGCGTCGACCTGCTGGCGCTGGACGGCAGCGCGCCGCCGCAGCGCCTGCAGGATCGCTCGCAGCGTGACCGCTACAAAGACCCCGGCCAGCCGCTGACCCGCGTGCTGCCCAACGGCCACAGCGTCGCGCGCCTGGATGCCGAAGACCGCCTGCTGCTGGTCGGCCAAGGCGCCAGCCCGGCCGGTGACCGGCCTTTCATCGACCGCCTCAGCCTCAAGACCGGCCAGACCGAGCGCCTGTTCCAGTCCGGCCCCACGCACTACGAGCGGCCCATCACCTTGCTGGCCGATGGCCGCCTGCTGAGCAGCCGCGAGACTTTCAACGAGCCGCCCAATCTGGTGCTGCGCAGCGGTGCCGATTTCGGCCAGATGCAGGCCCTGACCCAGCACCGCGACCCGACGCCGCAGCTGCGCGACATCCAGCGCGAGCTGGTCAAGTTCAAGCGCGCCGATGGCGTGGAGCTGAGCTTCTGGCTCTACCTGCCGCCCGATTTCAAGAAGGGTGAGCCGCGCCCGACCTTCGTCTGGGCCTACCCGCTGGAGTTCACCGACGCCTCCACCGCCGGTCAGGTCAGCGGCTCGGCCACGCGCTTCAACACCTTCGGCGGCACCAGCCCGCTGATGTTGCTGCTCGACGGCTATGTGGTGATGATGGACGCCACCATGCCCGTGGTCGGCGATCCGAAGACGGTCAACGACAGCTTTGTCGAGCAGATCACCGCCAATGCCCAGGCCATCATCGACAAGGCGGTGGAGCTGGGGGTCAGCGAGCGCTCACAGATGGTGGTGGGCGGCCACAGCTACGGCGCCTTCATGACGGCCAATCTGCTGGCCCACACCGATCTGTTCAAGTCTGGCATTGCGCGCAGCGGCGCTTACAACCGCACGCTCACGCCCTTCGGTTTCCAGAGCGAGCGCCGCACCTACTGGGAGGCGCAAGACGTCTACCTGCGCCTTTCACCGTTCAATTACGCCAACAAGCTCAAGGAACCCATCCTGCTGATCCACGGCGAGAACGACGACAACCCGGGCACTTACCCGATGCAAACCCAGCGCTTGTACCAGGCCCTGGCTGGCACCGGCGGCAATGTTCGTTATGTGACCCTGCCGCTGGAGTCCCATGGCTATGCGGCACGCGAGTCGCAAGGCCATGTGCTGCGCGAGATGAGCGACTGGATGAAGCGCCAGACCCGCGATCCGCGGGCCCCCAAGCCCTGAGTCGGCTTTTTCAGTAGCGGCTGCGCGGCGGTGGGCCGCGCCGGGCCGGCGGGCGCTGCGGGGCGGCAGGTTTCGCTTGCGGCCGGCTGACGTCGGCCAGCATCAGGCAGGCGCTGACCAGGCCCTCGACCGCCTCTTCCAGATCCTTGGGCGGCTCCAGCGACTCGATCTCCTCGAGCAAGTCGTCGGCGTCCTCGAGGTCGTCCGGGTCCAAGTGCATGAAGAGGGCGGCCAGGGGCTCCAGCAGATCGGCCGCGTCCTCGCGCATCAGCTCGGGGAACAATTCGGTGGCCAGGGCGAAGCCGGCCACCCAGGGGAAGACCACCTCGGAGGGCTCGGCCTCTTCGTCTTCATCCTCGCCCTGCATCTCGAACACCCAGGGATCGAACCACTGGCGGTCGACGATGGCTTGGTTCAGCTGCTGGTAGCGGCGCTTGACCAGGGCCAGCAGCGGCCGGCTGTCGAAGCGTTCGGGCGGGCTTCGGCCTTCTTCGCTGTCCAGCACATGGCGGGTCCACTGAAAGGCCGGCACGGCCTTGGGCTGCAGCAGCACGCCGACCAGATAACCGTCCAGCATGCTGACATCGAGCGGTTCCAGCGGCGCCGGCACCTGGTCGAGCAGCGCTTGCAGCTGATCCAGCTCGGCCTCGCTGAGCGGCTGGATTTGCGGCTTGGCCAGGGGCGGCTTGGCGGCCGGGGCTGCGTGGCTGCCACGCGGGCCGGGGCGGCTGGCGGCGCCTGGGCTTGATGCGCCGGGGCCCGGCCGGGGGCCCGGACCGGAACGGTGGCTGGAGCCCGGGCGCGCAGGGGCGGCGGACGAACGCGGGCGGGACGGCTTGTTTGAACTCATGCCGCTATTGTCCGGCCGAACCGGTAGCCGTGGCGTGCCGTGCAAGTCAAGCCTGAGCGACTCCTACCCATTGGGGATACCGCGTCGGGCGTCGGCCCTCTAGAGTACGCGTCAAGCGAGTGGCTCACGGCCTCTTGCAACCGTCCCAACGACGTCCTTTCGAGGACTTTCAACGCTCACCCGGCTTGCTTGGTGGGCGTTTTTTTTGACCGGTCCCGTTGGGCGCAGCGGCAAAGCCACCCGCCAGCGCCTCGCGCAAAGCCGCCACCAGCAGCTGCACCGGCCGCGACGTGGCGCTGCTCCAGGGTCGCAGGGCGTAGATGGCGTCACCGAAGAAGCCGACCGGCCGCCAATCCGGCAGCAGCTCGACCAGCTCACCACGGGCCAGGGCCTCGGCAGCGCTGAAATCAGGCAGCAGGGCCAGGCCCAGGCCGCTCAGCGCCGCCTCGCGCAGGATCTCGCTGTTGCCGGCGCGCAGCGGGCCTTGCACCTGCACCTTCACGCGTTCCACCTCGGCGCCGTCGTCCTGCCGCTCGAACAGCCACTGCGCCGGCCCGGGGCGCAAGTAAGCCAGGCAGGCGTGTTCCGCCAGATCCTCGGGGCTTTGCGGCGCCGGGTGTTGGCGCAGATAGGCCGGGCTGGCGAGCAGCAGGGCGCGGCTGTCGCAGAGCTTGACGGCGACGTGGCTGTCGGGCGGCGCGCTGCAGTGGCGCACGGCCAGGTCGAAGCCTTCCTGGGCCAGAGAGACCAGGCGGTCGGACAGATCGAGCTCGATCTGGATTTCGGGGTAGGCCTGGCAAAAACGGTTCAAGAGCGGCGCCAGATGCTGCCGCCCCAGGGCCACCGGTGCGCTCAGGCGCAGGCGGCCGCGCGGCTGGCCGACGGCGTCGCGGCTGGCGCCCAGGGCGGCCGTGATCTGGGCCAGCGGCGCGGCGGTTTCGGCCACCAGGCGCTGGCCGGCCTCGCTCAGGCGCACCGAGCGTGTGGTGCGTGCCACCAGGCTCTGGCCCAGCTGGCGCTCCAGATCGGCGATGCGCTGGCTGACCGCGGCCTTGGACAGGCCCAGGCGCTGCGCTGCCTTGGTGAAGCTGCCCAGCTGGGCGATCACGCTGAGGGCGTGGAGCTGGCCCCAGAGCTGATCGGGGCGGGCCTCGGTGGGTGGCGGTGTGGTGCTCATGATTGTTCACTTTACCGAACAATCAAGTTGCCGAATCTGGATTGGCAGCCGGGTCCGCTCTGCCTAGACTGAGCCATCCCCTGGAGAGCCCCGCCATGAGCCACAACCCTGTTCCGCCCTTCGAGCGCCGCGACGATGTCGGCCACTTCATCAACGGCCGCGTGCACGTCACCAGCGCCGCGCGCAGCCAGCCGGTCTACAACCCGGCCACCGGCCAGGTGGCGCGTCAGGTGCAGCTGGCCTGCGCGGCCGATGTCGAGGCCGCCGTGGCCGCCGCACAAGCCGCCTTCCCGGCCTGGGCCGATGCGCAGCCGCTGCGCCGCGCCCGGGTGATGTTCAAGTTCCTGGAGCTGCTGCATGCGCACAAGGACGAGCTGGCCGCCATGATCACGGCCGAGCATGGCAAGGTCTTCACCGACGCCCAGGGCGAGGTGGCGCGCGGCATCGACATCGTCGAGTTCGCCTGCGGGGCACCGCAGCTGCTCAAGGGCGATTTCAGCGACCAGGTCTCGTCCGGCATGGACAACTGGACCCTGCGCCAGCCGCTCGGTGTGGTGGCCGGCATCACGCCCTTCAACTTCCCCTTCATGGTGCCCATGTGGATGGCGCCGCTGGCCCTGGTGACCGGCAACACCTTCATCCTCAAGCCCAGCGAGCGCGACCCCTCGCCCAGCCTGTTCGTGGCCGAGCTCTTGCAACGCGCCGGCCTGCCGGATGGCGTCTTCAATGTGCTGCAGGGGGACAAGCTGGCCGTGGACGGCTTGCTGCACCACCCCGATGTGAAGGCGCTCAGCTTCGTCGGTTCCACCCCCATCGCCCAGTACATCTACCAAAACGGCGCGGCCCAGGGCAAGCGCGTGCAGGCCCTGGGCGGGGCCAAGAACCATATGGTGGTGATGCCTGATGCCGATGTCGAGCAGGCGGTCGATGCCTTGATCGGCGCCGCCTACGGCTCGGCCGGCGAGCGCTGCATGGCGATCTCGGTGGCGGTGCTGGTCGGCGATGTGGCCGATCGCATCATTCCGGCCGTGGCCGAGCGGGCCCGCCGCCTCAAGATCAAGAACGGCATGGAACTCGATGCGGAAATGGGCCCCATCGTCAGCCGCGAAGCGCGCGACCGCATCGAGCGCTGCATCGCCCTCGGGGTGGAAGAGGGCGCGCAGCTGGTGGTGGACGGGCGCGGCCTCACAGTGCCGGGCCTGGAAGGCGGCTTCTTCACCGGCGGCACCCTGTTCGACCATGTGCGGCCCGAGATGCGCATCTACCGCGAGGAGATCTTCGGCCCGGTGCTGGCCTGCGTGCGCGTGCCCGATTTCGCCGCGGCGGTCGATCTGGTCAACACCCATGAGTTCGGCAACGGCGTGGCCTGCTACACCAGCGATGGCCACATCGCCCGCGAGTTCGTACGCCGCATCCAGGTGGGCATGGTGGGCATCAATGTGCCCATCCCCGTGCCCATGGCCTGGCAGGGCTTTGGCGGCTGGAAGAAGAGCCTGTTCGGCGATATGCATGCCTATGGCGAAGAGGGCGTGCGCTTCTACACCAAGCAGAAGAGCGTGATGCAGCGCTGGCCGGCCAGCGTGGCCAAGGGCGCCGAGTTCGTGATGCCGACCAGCCGTTGATCGGCGGAGCCCCTGGCCATGCCGGGCGCGGCCCGAGCTGGGCGAAGATGGAGGACCTTTGCCCTCTTCTCACACCATGGAACTCTTTCCGGCTGATGCCTACCAGGCCGCCCTGGCGACGCGTTTCGATGCCGTAGCCGCCCCGCTGCGCGCCTGGGTGCCCGAGGGGCGGCTGGAGCACATCGGTTCCTCGGCCGTGCCCGGCGCCGTGTCCAAGGGCGATCTCGACCTCTGCCTGATCGTGCCGGCCGCCGCCCATGCCGACACCGTGGCCTGCTTGCAGGCCCAGGGCTATGTCGAGCAGCAGGACACCTTGCGCACGCCTGAGCTGTGCATGCTGATTGCACCCGCCGCCTTGCCCGAGCATGCGGTGCAGGTGGTGGCCGCGGGCTCGGAGTTCGAGGACTTCCTGCAGTTCCGCGACGCCTTGCTGGCAGATCCCGAGCTGGTGCAGCAATACAACGCCATCAAGCAGGCCCATGCCAGCTCGGGCGAGGCGGCCTACCGTGCGGCCAAGAGCGATTTCATCGCCCGCGTGCTGCAAGGCCAAGCCACCCCACCGCTCGCCTGAGGGGGCGCAGGCGCGCCCAGATCGGCTACGCTTGCGCCTCCATTGATTTGAGACGCCCATGCAAGCAGTACTGCACAGCGACGAGGATGCGGCCGCGGCGGCGGTTGGTGGCGAGACCCTGGCGGATTGGCTGGCGGTGGCGCGCGCACAGGCTCAGGCCGACTTGGGCCTTGGTTTTGCCGCCGCCACGCGAGCCTGGGAGGTGGCCAGCAGCCAGGGCCAGTTCAGCGAATACCTGGAAGCCGGGCGCTGGCGCTGCTTCTACATGTACCGCCGGGGCGAGATGGCCGGCATGCTGGCGGCGGCCCAGCAGCTGATGCCCGCCTTTCGCGAGCAGGGCAGCAGTGCCTCCCTGTGCGAGCTGCTGCGCTGGATGGCGTTTGCCGCCGCCGAGATGGGCGACTTCGAATCGGCCCTGGCCCATGTCAACGAAACCCTGGCGCGCGCCCGCGAGCTGGCCGAGCCCAAGCTGGTGGCGCTGGCGCTCAATGCCGTGGGTGCCGTGCTGGAGCGCATGGGCGACCCCTGGCAGGCCGAGCGCCTGATGAACGAGGCGGCCGCTCTGGTGGCCGAGCAGGCCGGTCCGACCGAGCGCCTGATCGCCCATAACAATCTGGCCACCGTGGGCCTGAGCCACTACAAGCTGCTGCGCCACAGCCAGTCGCCTGAGCAGCGCCGCGAAGGCCAGGATGCACTCTCGCGCGCCTTGCAGCACACCTTGGCGGCGCGGCCCCATGGCCTGGCGGTGGGGGAGTGTTTTGTGCTGGCCATCAGCGACAGCAACCGCGGCGAGATCCTGCTCCATCTCGGCCGACTGGACGAAGCCGAGGCCGTGCTGCACGAGGCCTTGGCCGACATCGATGCCCATGGCTATCTGGGCCTGGGATGGCGGGCGCGTTGCTCTCTGGCCGAGCTGCAGCTGGCGCGTGGCGATGCGGCAGGCGCCGCCCAGGCCCTGGCGGCCGTGCTGGCCGAATCCGCCGGGCGGGCGCAGAGCGAGCTGCTGATGCGTTTGCACCATGCTGCCTACCGTGCCATGCAAGCCTTGGGCGACGCCGCCCAGGCCTTGCACCACCTGGAGCAACACCTGGCCGTGGCGCGCAGCCGCGCTGTGGCCCAGCTGGCGGCCCAGGCGCGTTTCTTTGTCACCCGGGTCGAGGCGGAGCGCTCGCTGGAAGAGCGGCGCCCCCCTCCGGCCAGCGGACGCGAGGCCGCGCTCGGCAGCGAAGTGGCCGAGCCGCCGGACGCGTCCTGGCGCGACCCGCTGACCGGCCTGGGCAACCGCGAATGCATGGCGGCGCGCATGCCGGCCCTGGTGCGCGCCGCCGAGCTGACGGCCGCGCCCCTGACCCTGGCCTTGATCGATGTCGATCGCTTCACCGCCCTGACCCGCCAGCATGGCCTGGACGTGGGCAACCAGGTGCTGCAGGTGCTGGCCCAGATGCTGCGCGACAACACCCGGGCGCGCGACCTGCTGCTGCGCCTGGCCGATGACCAGATCCTGGTCGCCCTGCCCGACACGGTGGCCGATCGGGCGGTCGAGGTCTGCGAACGCCTGCGCAGCGCCGTCGAGCTCTACCCCTGGTCGCAGCTGGCCGAGGGCCTGGATGTCACCCTGAGCATCGGCCTGGCCAATGCGCCGCCCTACGCCACCGATCTGTTGGTCGCGCGCGCCGAGAGCGCGATGTACCGCGCCAAACACCTGGGCCGCAACCGCGTGGCCTTGGCCTGAGGGACGGCGCGCGGCACGGGCCGCGCCTGAGCCCGGTCGGTCTCAGTGTCGGCGGCTGCGACGACCTTGCAGGCCCAGGATCGCCATCAGGCCGGCGCCCAGCAGGGCCCAGCTCTGCGGTTCGGGCACGCTGGACACCAGCTGCACGCTGAGCAGGGGGCGCAGGCTGGCGTTGCTGGCTTCGCTGCTGTGGAAGTCGATGCCGTTGCTGCCGGCGGCATATGGCTGCAGCAACCAGCCATGGTTCGCCACCGTGCCGGCCTGCATGGCTTGCAGCGAAGCGGTGACGTCGATGCTCAACAGGCCGGTGCCGATATTGGCATTGCTGTTGTTGGCGCCCACGGTGGCCAGGCTGCTGGTGCCGGCTTCAACACCGTTGGTCTGAATGCCGGCGCCGACCAGGTTCCAGCTCACGGTGGATTGGTTCCAATCGCGCAGCAGCTGGTGCACGGTGAAGCCGCTGCCGGCGTCGAAGACCTGCAGCTGAAGGGTGGCCGAGACGATGGTGTCGCCGCCGCGGATCTGGCCGGCAGCCGTGCCGAACAGCTGCTCGAAACGGATGAGACCTTGGTTGGGCTTGGCGCCCGGGCTGCCGTCGTCGCCGTCGATGCTGAGGTGATCGAGGCTGCCGTAGTTGACGCCGCGGCTGTCGCCACCGCTGGTTTCATTGCTGCGGATGTGGGCGTCTTGCGTGCCGGTGTAGCCGTTCACGCCTTGCTGGAACTTCAGCGTGACGGGCGCGTCGGCCGCCAGGGTCTGGCCCCATGGGGCCAGCAAGAGGGCGGTGGTGAGTGCGAGGGTGGTTTTCATGACGGTGCGTTCGGTGGGTTCTGGAACTCGGGATCAAACGCTGCGGCGGCGTGCGGCCCAGCCGAGCACGGCCAGGCCGGACAGCAGCAGGGCATAGGTTTGCGGCTCCGGCACTGCCACGGTGATGCTGAAGGTCTCGCCGACCTGCCGGCCGCTCAGGTCCAGCGACCAGTCTTGGGCGCCGGCTTCGAGCAAGGGGTTGCCGATGTAGAACTGCGTGGTCACGCCCGGGCCGCCAAACTGCGCCCAGAGGCTGTCAGCGCTGTGGCCCGAGGCCAGCACCGGCTGGAAGCCATCGGTGCTTACCGTGCCGGCCGGCGTGGCAAAGCGCGCGCCGTTCAGTCGCACGCTGGCGGCCTCAAAGCCCAGACCGGACAGGTTGCTGACCAGGGCGTTGAAGCTCAGGGTCTGGCCGAGGTCTTGGGCCTCGACCAGGAAGTTCAGCGTGACCTGGCCTTGCCGGGCGAAGCTCAGGTCGAAGAACAGCTGGCTGGCGCTGGCGAAGCTGCTGTCCACGCTGGCGGCGCCGGTGTTGGCGCTGCTGCCGGTGTAGACGGCGGCCTGGGCCTGAGCGGCCAGGGCGAACAGGGCGGCTGCGGCGATGGAGGAAATCTTGTTCATGGAAGGGTCCTGGGTTCGGTGAATGGGCGGGGCGGCTTCAGAGCGGGCCCTTGCCCCAGGGGCCGGTGATGGCCAGGGTGATGCCGGGGGTCTGGATGTTGACGAAGAGGTAGCGGCCGGTCGGGTCGAAGCAGGCGCCGCAGAACTCGGAGCTGCGGCGGTCACCGGCCAGGCTGCTGAGCTTGCCCGCGGCAGTCAGTTGGGCGGCGCTGACATTGACGTTGTTCTTGACCAGGATGAAGGTGTCGCCCTCCGGGGTCAGGCTCATCAGGCGGCTGCCGAAGCCAAAGCTGTCGGTGGCGCCGCCGCCGTCCTCGCAGATGACGATACCGCCACGCGGGCTGACGGTCAGGTTGTCGCCGGCATCGCCGACCAGCTCAGAGGCGCTGGCGTAGATGCAGACCAGGGTTTGCGTGGCGAGATCGAGTTCCCAGATGGCACCACGGCCGACGTTGCCGCCCGAGGTGTCCATCACATACATCTTGCCGGCGTGGTGCCAGATGCCTTCGCCGCGATTCATGCGCAGCGCGCCCTGCGCCCAGCCCTGCACGAAGGGGCCGGCGCAGTCGTTGATGTTGACGCCGTTCAAGCCCCTGGCGGTGCCGCGGTTCTGGTCGGGATCGGCGATGTCCACCCACTCCAGCTCATAGCTTTGCTCCAGCTGAGCCGGAGCGATGTTGACGTTGTTCTGGCCCTTGACCTTGGCCATCTGCAGGCGGCCGCCTTGCGCCAGGCTGCCCAGGCTGCCGGGCGTGACCAGGGGGATGTAGCGGTAGAAGCCGGATTTGCCCGACAGGTCTTCGGTCAGGTAGGCGATTCCCGAGACGGGGTCGATGGCGACCGCCTCGTGGCCAAAGCGACCCATGCCGACGATGGGCTGGCCGGTGGTCTGGCTGGGGTCGGCGGCGCACTCGAACACATAGCCGTGCTTCTTGCCTTGGCTGCTCATGCTGTCGGAGCTGACCTCCTCGCAGCTCAGCCAGCTGCCCCAGGGCGTTGGGCCGCCCGCGCAGTTGCTGCGGGTGCCGCCCAGATTGGCGTCGGTGCGCACCCAGTTGCCATCACGGAAGACCAGATTGGTGGTGCCGCCGTTGAAGTAGTTGCTTCCGGACATGCCGGTGTCGTACACCGCGGGCGCGCCGAAGTAGCTGGCGTCCGGGCCGGTCGAGACTTCGTGGTTGCGGATCAGCACCAGCTCGGTGCTGCGGCCCACACGGCGGCTTTGCACCACGGCCATGCCATCGTGGGCGCGCGGCGTGGGCTTGCCATTGCTCATGGCATCACCGGTCCAGCCATAGCTCTTGTAGCTGAAGCCGGCCGGCAGTTGCAGCAGGGGCAGGCCGGTGCTCAGGTCATTGACCGGTGCGATCGGGCCGTAGGGGCTGTCGATCAGCTGGGTGTTGCCGGCAGCCTGGGCCTCGCGGCTGTGCAGGGCGCCGAGGGTGGCGATGAAGGGCAGCGCGGCGGCCGCCGAGGCGCTCTTCAGCAGATGGCGACGGGAGGGGGCGAATTCTTGTTCGGACATGATGGGGGGTGGCAGCGTGGCGACCAGGTGGTTGAAAGCCCGGCGCATTCTGTTCAGCCATCACGACAGCCCCGTGGAAGCCCTCACACGTTTCTGTAAGCCATTCGGCTCATGGTCTTCAGGCATCCAGCGCCTGCACCACATTGCGCCCCTGCGCCTTGGCGCGGTACATGGCGCGGTCGGCGCGGCTCAGCACGGCGTCGGCGCTGATGTCGCCGGGCTCCGCCTCGGCGATGCCGAAGCTGGCGGTCAGCGGCCAGCTCTGGCCCTGCCAGAGGAACTCGCTTTCTTCCAGATTCAGGCGCATGCGTTCGGCCACCAGGGCGGCGCCTGCAATGTCGGTCAGGGGCAGCAGCACGCAAAACTCTTCGCCGCCGAGGCGGCCCAGGGCATCGACCTCGCGCACGCAGGGCTTGAGCACCTCGACCAGGCGCTGCAGGGCCGCGTCGCCGGCGGCGTGGCCGAGGCTGTCATTGAGCTGCTTGAAGCGGTCCATGTCGATCATCACCAGGGCATAGGGCTTGCCGCGTTGAAGGCGGGCATGCTCGGTGTCGATGGCCTCGCTGAGGGCGCGCCGGTTCAGCACATCGGTCAGCGGGTCGTGGCGGGTCAGGCGCTGGATGCGCCGGATCAGCTTGGCCAGGATCAGAAAAGCCATGGTGGTGTTGAGCACCAGATTCATGGCCAGCATGGACCAGAGCCAGGCGATGTTGAAGTCACCCGAGCCCAGGATGTCGGTGTTGTTGCCGGGCAGGACCAGGGATTCGATCAGGCGCCCCAGCAGCAGCACGCTGATCACGAACAGCGGCCCCGAGAGCAGCAGCGACATGGCCAGCGACACCCGCTGGCGCAGCGCCCGCCAGGTGTCCAGGGCGCTCATCAGCGAGAGCGTGCTGAGGCTGGCAAAAACCACGCGCGTTTCCGTCCGCATATCGCCGCTGTAGGGCAGGGCGCCCAGCAGCGCCGCCGCCGGCAGCAGCAGGGCCAGGGCGCTGCGCCAGGCCAGGCGGCCGCGCACCAGGGTGGGCATGACGGCGCGCAGCACGCCCAAGGCGGCGATCGACAGCACGTCCGAGGCCCAGTAGCTCATCCAATGCGGCGCTTCGCCGCGCAGGGAATGCAGGGCCAGGGAGGCGGCCAGCAGGGCATTGACCAGGGCCAGGCCCATCGAGGCCCGCGGCGCCAGGCGCGCGCCCTGGGCCATCACCCACCAGAACAGGCTGGCCACGGCGAACACCAGCACGATGGCGGTCAGCAAGGTCACGGCATGGGTGGGGGTGCTGGCGATGATCATGAGCTTGGCAGCTCCCGGCCCAGGCTGCGGCCCGGCTCGGCCACGCAGATGCGGTCGCGGCCCAGGGCTTTGGCCCGGTAGACCAGCCAGTCGGCCATGGCCAGGCTGCTGTCGCCCTGTGGGTCGCCCGGCTGGCAGGGCGCCACGCCGAAGCTGGCCGTCAGCGGCAGGCGTTGATCGCGCCAGATCAGGGGGCTGCGGCGCAGCGCCTCGCACATGCGCTGGGCCACGCGCGCCGCGTCTGGCAAGGGCGTGTGCGGCAGCAGCACGCAAAACTCTTCGCCGCCTAAGCGGCCCAGGCGGTCGAGATCGCGCATGCTGGTGCGCAGGACGGCCACCAGGTGCAGCAGGGCGGCGTCACCGCCGGCGTGGCCGAGGCTGTCGTTGATCTGCTTGAAATGATCGACATCCAGCATCACCAGGCTGTGGGTCTGGCCGCGCTCCACCTGCGCCTGCAGCTGCGCCAGCTCGGCGCTCAGGGCGCGGCGGTTGAGCGCATCGGTCAGCGGGTCGCGCAGGGTCATGTACTCGATGCGGTCGATCAGGCGCGTCACGACGATGCCGACCAGGCCGATGCCGATGGCCAGGGTCAGCAGCAGATAGGCCCAGGCCAGGGCGGCGCTGGCATGCTGGCCTTGCACGAAAAAGGGCCGGTGCTCGTTCAGCCACAGCAGGCTCAGGCTGCGGCCCAGCAGCATCAGCGCCATCAGCGCATACGGCACGACGATGAAGGCGCGCACCCAGGGCAGCAAGGTGGCGCGCCCGCCGGTCAGCACATCGCGGGCGGCCAACAAGGTCAGTGCGCCCATGCCGGCCGAGTTCAGGGCCAGGGCAGCCGCTGCGTGCCCGCTGAAGCTGAGGGCCAGCATGGCCGCAGCGGCCAGCCCGGCGACACCGGCGATGTCCAGCCAGCGCATGCGCAGCCGCATCATGCGGCGAATGCCGAGGGTCATGAGCGCGAAGCCCACCAGGCTCAGCAGTTTCTGAACCCAGCCCTGCAGCGCGGCCGGCCACCAGGCCTGGCAGTCGAGGCAGAGCAGGGCCGGGATGATGCACAGATAGGCCGTGGCCAGCAGCAGGGCGGCGCGCGGCGCGATGCGAAAGACCTGGGCCATGATCAGCCATACCAGGGCCGTGAAGCCGTGGAACACGGCGTTCACCTGCAGCAGGGTGTTGGCATCGAGGGACTGCGTCATCAACGGCTCGGTAGGGGCGCGACCCGCGCGAGGCGGGGCCGGCCCTCATGATCGCCGAGCCCCTGGGGCGACACAATGGCCCGCCGGCCCGAACAGGCGGCAATTTGCCCTGTTGTTCCCGCGTCAGCGGCGCTCCACCACCACTGCATTCATGGCCAGGGCGCCGCGCACCTTCTCCGCCGCTTGGCGGGCATCCTCGCGTGAGGCGTAGGGCCCGGCCTGCAGGCGGTGCAGGCCGCTGTCCTTGAACACGGCCAGCAAGGGCGCCAGCCAGTCCAGTTCGGCCAGCAATTGGCGGCGCATGGCCTCGGCGCCGTCCATGCGCGAATAAGCGCCCAGCTGCACCCAGAAGCCGCGGCTGGCGGCGCGTGGCGCGGCCGGCAGGGGTGGCTCGGCCGCCGGGCGCGCGGCCTCGGCCAGGGCGAGCTGCTGGGTGTTTTCCAGCTCGGCCGCACCGGCGGCACCGGCCGCGGCATAGACCGGCGGGTTGCTGTCGGGCAGGGGCGGGCTGCCCGGCGCGGGCTTGTTGTCCTTGCGCTGCCAGGCGCCAGTGCGTATGTCCTCGAACGTGATGCGCTCCACCTCGACCGGCGTCACGCCCTTGAGGATGCCGAGCTTGAGCGCCGCCGTGTAGCTGAGATCGATGATGCGGCCGCGGTGGAAAGGGCCGCGGTCGTTGATGCGCACCAGCACCTCGCGGCCGTTGGCCGGGTTGCGCACGCGGGCGTAGCCGGGGATGGGGATGGTGGCATGGGCGCCGGTCATGGCGTACATGTTGTAGATCTCGCCGCTGGAGGTGGGCTTGCCATGGAACTTCTTGCCGTACCAGGAGGCCAGGCCGCGCTCGACCAGGGGCAGGTCCTCGGTCATGGGTTCGTAGCGCTGGCCGAAGACCTCGTAAGGCTTGTTGGGGCCGCCCTTGCGGATGGGCTCCAGCTTGGGCGTGGCGTCGGGCACCTGATCCAGCCCGGGCGGGATGACGGCCTCGGGGCCGTCGCGCTCGGGGTTGCTGGGCACGGGCCGGGCCTTGTTGCCGCTGCCCGGTGGCGCAGGACTGGGCGTGCTGGCGCAGCCGACCAGGGTGGCGAGGCAACAGGCGCTCAGGGCCTGGGCCCAGGGCAGCCGAAAAGGCAGAAGAAATTGGAGGGGCAGGGGTGCGCGGCACATCGACATGGCCGCCACCCTACACAGGGCGCCCACCTTTGCCAAGTGCAGACGTGTAGCGGGCCGGCGCGGTCGTATGCTTGGCACCCTCACACCGGCACTGCAGGACCGATTGGCCATGAGCTTGAACTACATCTTCCCCCCCGCCGAGCAGCCCAGCGTGGCCGTGCGCGGCAGCCAGGCGCGCTACGCCGTCAGCCGCATCTTCTGCGTCGGCCGCAACTACGCGGCCCATGCGCGCGAGATGGGCTCGGACCCCGATCGCGAGCCGCCGTTCTACTTCAGCAAGCCGGCCAGCGCCCTGGTGCCTTCGGGCTCCACCGTGCCCTATCCGCCCGGCACGCAGAACTATCACTACGAGATGGAGCTGGTGATCGCCATCGGCGCGCCGGTGTTCAAGGTCACGCCCGAGGCGGCACGCGCCGCCGTCTGGGCCTATGCCGCCGGCCTGGACATGACCCGCCGCGACCTGCAGGCCGAGGCCAAGGCCAACGGCCGGCCCTGGGACACGGCCAAGGGCTTTGAGCAATCGGCCGTGATCACCGAGCTGGTGCGCGTGAGCGACACCGGCGTGCTGCAGGGCGGCACCATCAGCCTGGCCGTCAACGGCGTGCAGAAGCAGCGCGGAGACATCGCCGACATGATCTGGAGCGTGCCCGAGATCGTCGCCAACCTCTCGCAGTACTACCACCTGCAGCCGGGCGACCTGATCTACACCGGTACGCCGGACGGCGTCGGCGCTGTGCGGCCCGGCGATGAGATCAGCGGCCACATCGACGGCTTGCCGCCGCTCAGCCTGCGCATTGGCGAGCCGGACTAGACTGTCGCCCTTTCTTTCTTTGCACCGGATCGAGGCCGCCCGCCATGTTTGACCACAACGAAACCCTGGACCAAGCCCGCCAGCGCAATGTGCGCGACGCCCTGTTCGAGGATGTCGGCGTGTGCGACTGGACGGCCCAGCTGGTGCCGGCCGGCCGGCGCGTCAAAGCCCATGTGCGGGTGCGCGAGGACGCCGTGCTGTGCGGCCGCGACTGGTTCGAGGCGGTGTTTGCCACCCTCGACCCGAGCAGCCGCATCGAGTGGCTGTATGCGGAAGGCGCGCGCATGGCCGCCGACACCCTGGTGTGCCAGATTGAGGCAGACGGCCGCCTGCTGCTGACGGCCGAACGCCCGGCGCTGAATTTTCTGCAACTGCTCTCGGCCACCGCGACGCTGACCCGCGCCCATGTCGACGCGATTGCCGGCGCCAGCAGCAACCCGCGCGGCTGCGTGGTGCTGGACACCCGCAAGACCCTGCCCGGGCTGCGCCTGGCGCAAAAGTACGCGGTGCGCGTGGGCGGCGGCGCCAACCAGCGCTTGGCGCTGTATCACGGCATCCTGATCAAGGAAAACCACATCGCCGCGGCCGGCGGTGTGTCCGAGGCCTTGCGCGCCGCCCAGGCGCTGAACGCAGGCGTTGACATCCAGATCGAAGTTGAATCTCTGGCCGAGCTGCAGGAGGCCCTGGCCGCCGGCGCCGTCAGCGTGCTGCTGGACAACTTCAGCGAGGCCGAGATGATCGAGGCGGTGCGCCTCAATGCCGGCCGGGCCCTGCTGGAGGTCTCGGGCGGCGTGGCTCTCGATCAGCTGCGCTGGATCGCCGCCACCGGTGTCGATCGCATCTCCATCGGCCGCCTGACCAAGGACATCAAGGCCGTGGACTTCTCGATGCGGGTGGACGGCCCGGTCTGATCGAGCCACGCGGGGCGGGCCGGCTCCGTGTTTTCCCATCCCCCCCGTTTTTGCGGATCCCAGGTTTTTGCCGCTGCGATATTCTTGGCCCACAGACCGCGGCTGTTTTGCCGCAGCGACGGGTGGCGCGGGACGCAAACGAGCCCGACACCGTCAGACAGAGAAAGAAGGGCTACGGCATGAAATTCTCGACCTTGGCTTTGGCGGCCACATTGGCTCTGGGCGCTGGTGCGGCGCAGGCCACCACCTACAACCTCGGTGACATCACGGCCACCGGCGCCTTGCAAAACTCAGCAGCTTTCGCCAACGGTGTCAGTTTCAGCGACACCTGGAACTTCACGCTGAGCAGCTACAGCGATGTGGCGGTGCTGATCAGCGCCAACTTCTCGCGCCCCGAGTTCGCCTTCAGCAATTTCCAGGCGACCATCAGCGGCGGAGCCTTCCCCGGCCCCGAGGCGCTGAATTTGACGGCTGGCAATTCCTTCCAGATTCTGGAAGGTGCCGGTGACGCCATCGCCGGCAACTACACCATCACGGTCAGCGGCATCTCCAACCGCGCCAACAGCTTTTACACCTTCGGCATCGACGTGACGCCGGTGCCCGAGCCCAGCAGCTATGCCTTGCTGATGGCCGGCCTCGGGGTGGTGGGCTTCATGGCGCGGCGCAGCCGCAAGCGCTGAATCGGCTTGGCTCCAGGCCTGCCTTGCGCCGGCCTGAAGCCAGCGCACACAGCGAAGAAGAAAAGCGGGCCCGGCCCGCTTTTTCATGCCCGGCTCGGCCGCATCAGGCGAAGCGGAACACCGCCACCGCCTGCGCCAGCTTCTCGGCGTGGAACTTGAGGCTCTCCGCCGCCGCCGCGGTTTGCTCGACCAGGGCGGCGTTTTGCTGCGTGCCGGCATCGATGCTGGACACCGAGGCATTGATCTGCGAGATGTCCCGGCTCTGGGTTTCTGCTGCCCGGGTGACCTGGGCGATGCGGGCTGAAACCTGGCGCACTTCGTCGACGATGCGCTCCATCGACGCCCCGGCCTCATGAACCAGGCGGTTGCCTCGCTCGACCCGCTCGACCGAGTTGGTGATCATCGACTTGATCTCGCGCGCGGCCTGGGTGCTGCGCTGGGCCAGCTGCCGCACTTCGCTGGCCACCACGGCAAAGCCACGCCCTTGCTCGCCGGCGCGGGCGGCCTCCACCGCGGCATTGAGCGCCAGGATGTTGGTTTGAAAGGCAATGCCATCGATCACGCCGATGATCTCGGCGATCTTGTGGCTGGCGCCGGCGATCTCGTTCATGGTGTGCACGACCTGCTGCACATGCTGGCCACCCAGCTCGGCCACGCTGCGGGCCGAGTCGGCCATCTGGGTGGCCGAGCGCGAATGGTCGGCCGCCTCGCGAATCGAGCCGGTCATCTGCTCCATGGCCGCCGCGGTTTGCTGCAGCGAGGAAGACTGCTGCTCGGTGCGGCCGCTGAGGCTGTGGTTGCCGGCGCTGATCTCCTGCGCCGCCAGGCTCATGCTTTGTACCGCTTGCGCGATGCCCCCAGCCAGTTGCGCCAGCGATTGGCGGGTGTGTTCCAGCTTGTCCATCACGCTGCCCGGCCGGCCTTGCAGCGGCACGCTGAAGTCGCCCGTGGCCAGGGCCTGGCAGACCCGCATCAAGGCCTGCGGCTCGGCCCCCAGCTGGCGGCTGATGCGCCGGGACACCCAGAGGCTGATGCCGATGGAGGCGCTGGCCAGCAGCAGGAGGCCGAGGACGATGCCGGTGCGTGAGCGCTCGGCAGCGTGGATGGCGGCCTCAGCCTGCGCGCGCACCTGCTGGGCCTCTTGATTGACCAGCTGGCGCTGCTGCGCGGTCACCTGGTTCAGCGCCAGCTGGGCCGGCCGCACCTTGTCGGCCACCAGGGCTTTGACCTCATCAAACCGGCCCTCATCGATCATGCCGGGCAGGGGGCTGGTGAGAGTCGCCATGGTCTGCGTGCCGGCCTTGAGGCGAGCCCATTGCGCGGCTTGCTCGGCGGTCCACGGCGTCTGGTCCAGCTCGGCGTTCAGCGCGCTCAGCGCCTCGGCCTGGGTCTTCAGCTCGGCTTGCAGCTGTGCCTGAACCTTGATGTCCTCGTTGAGGGCGAGGTCGCGCACGGTGATGGCGCGGCTCAGGTTGACGGCTTCGAGGCTGGCCACCGAGGCCAGCTTGGCCACCAAATTCTGGGTGGCCGATTGCAGCTGTGCGCTGAGCGCGTGAACCTGCCACAAGGCCAGGCCCGCCAAGGCCGAGAGGCTGAGGATGACCGCAGCAAAGGCCGTCAGCAGCGTGTGTTGGATCGTGGTCTCTTTGTTGGTCATGTTGAACTCCCTGGATCCGAACCGGCTGAGGCTGTGTTGTTATTGCAGGAACTGCTTCTTGGCCTCCGCGCTTTGCAGGTAGTCCAGCACTTTGCGCACCTCGGGCGTGGGGTCGCCGACGGTCACCAGGCCCAGGGGGCGAGAGACGGTGGGCGCTTTGATTTCCTTGATCTTGCCCTTGGCCGATTCGGCGGTGCCCGAGCCGACGTAGCCGAGCGCCCCCTTCTCGCGGGCCACTTCGGACAGCTCGGCGGCGCTGGTGCGCAGCTCCTTGGCTGTGCTGGCAAAGGCCTGGCCGGCCAGCAACTGCTTTTCGATCACGCCGCGCGTGCCCGAGCCGGGGGCACCGGTCACCACCAGCACCGCCAGATCGGGCCCGCCCACTTCTTTCCAGTTCTGCAACTTGCCGCTGAGCAGGCCGCGCAGTTGCTCGCGGCTCAGCTCCTTGACCGGGTTGTCGTTGTGAACAATGGGCACCAGCTGGTCCGTCAGCAAGGTGTGCAGCTTGAGCCCGGTCGGTGCTGCGCTGGCGCCGGCCTTCTTGGCATCGTCCACGGCCTCGTCCAGCGAGGCAGACACGGCCGCCACCTTGACCTTGCCGTCAAACAGCATCTGCATGCCCTTGCCCGTGCCCACCGACAGCATCTTCAGCTCGATGCCCGTGGCGTCGCGCAGCTTGGCCTGGCTGGGTTCGACGATGGATTTGGCCACGGTCGATGACCCCGCCACTTCCACGACCTGCGCTTGGGCGGTCGAGAGCGCGAGGAAGAGCGCGGCGGGCAGGGCGGATGCCAGGCGCATGCCCAGCTTGAGTTGGAGTGCAGACAGCATGCAAGGTCCTCAGAGTGGGGCAAACAAGGGGCGCAGGCCGGAGCTGCGGGGTGTGCGCAATGGCACCCCCGCCATGACCTGCGGCCCATTCTTTGGACGCTCTGTGACGCAACCGTGACAGCGGCGGGCGCTGGCCGGTGTTTCTGCGGGTTTGGCGACGCCGGGCGGCGCCGCGCCTCAGGCCAGGCCTTGGTACAGCTCGACAAACTCCAGCGTCAGCTTGTGGCGCGGGTCGAGGTGGATCATGGGCCGCGAGAGCTCGTGGGACTCCTTGACCTTGACGCTGGCGCTCAAGTAAGGCGCCAGCACCGGCAGGCCTTCGTCGATCAAGGCCTGGACGGTGCGCTGCGGCAGGGCGGCGCGGGCCTGGAACTGGTTGACGACGATGCCTTCGACCTGCAGCTCGCGGTTGTGGTCGGCCTGGATTTCCTTGACGTTGTCCAGCAGCTCGTAGAGCGCGCGGCGTGAGAACTCGTCGCAGTCGAAGGGGATCAGGCAGCGCTGCGCGGCGATCAGGGCCGAGCGGGTGTAGAAGTTCAGCGAGGGTGGGGTGTCGATCCAGATCTCGTCGTAGTCCTCGCCGAGCTCGGCCAGGGCGTCACGCAGCTTGTAGATCTTGTAGCGGCTCTCCAGCTTGCTGTGCAGCTCGTCGAGCAGGGGGCTGGCGGGCATCAGGTGGAGCTGTTCCCAGGGCGTCTCGACGATGAAGTCGCTGGTCTTGGGCTTGCGAACGCTGAAACCCAGCGTCGTCTCGAAGAACTCGGCCGCACCGGCTGGCGCTTCATCGGCGCCCTCGCCGAGCAGGTAGCGGCTGGAGTTGCCCTGCCGGTCCAGGTCCACCAGCAAGGTGCGTCGGCCCTGGGCCGCGGCAATGGCGGCGAGGTTGGCGGTGATGGTCGATTTGCCGACCCCGCCTTTTTGATTGAACACAACACGGCGCATCCCTGACCCCTGGCTTGTTGCAGACGGGTCTATTGTGCACTGCAGCATTGCGCGCCGCATGCCCCCTGTTTCATGCCGGCTGCAACGCCCAGCCCCCCGTGTTCAGGTGGTCTGTCCACATCGGCCTGTCATACGGCCTGCAGACACTGGCGCGCGGCTTTCTCCTCCACCCTCGCAACGACTCGACAAGGCAGACCCCATGAACGCAGCGCGCTTCTTCTCTTTCCGCTTCTCCCCTCGGGCGGCTCCTTTGGTGGCTCCTGTGGCAGCCTTGCTGGCGCTGGCAAGCACGCCGACCCTGGCCCAGCTGAGGATCACCGAGGTCTCGGCCTGGTCCAGCGGCAACTCCGCCTACGGCGCCGATTGGTTCGAGCTGAGCAATCTGGGCACCACCGCCATCAGCCTGAGCGGCTGGACCATGGACGACAACTCCAACGGCACGGCCAAGGTGGCCCTGACCGGCATCGCCAGCATCGCCGCGGGCGAGACGGTGATCTTCACCGAGAAGGACGTCACGGCCAGCTTCCTGAGCACCTGGTTCGGCGCCCAGGCGCCGGTGGGCTTGCAGATCGGCTTGTACAAGGGGGCCGGTGTCGGCCTGAGCACCGGCGGTGATGCGGTCAATATCTTCAACGCCAGCGGCGTGCTGCAGGCCCGTGTGGAGTTCGGTGTGTCCAGCACCACAGCGCCCCTGCAGACCTTTGACAACGCAGCCGGCCTGAACAACGCCCTGATCAGCCAGCTCAGCGTGGTCGGCGTCAACGGCGCCTTCCGGTCGGCCGATGGCCAGGAAATCGGCTCGCCCGGTCTGATCGCTGCCGCCCCGGTGCCGGAGCCCGAAAGCTATGCCCTGCTGCTGGCCGGCCTTGGCCTGCTGGCCGCTGTGGCGCGCAAGCGCCCGCGCTGAGCTGTCGCTGCACGCGCCCGATCTGAAACCTATTCCTTGAAGCTGAACATGAAACTCAAATCCCTTGCTCTCGCCTTGCTGGCCGCCGCCAGCGGCCTGGCCCAGGCCGGCGATCGCCTCGATCTCGGCAACTACCAGGTCAAGGCCAGCTATGCCCTGGATCTGCTGGGCGGCAGCAGCGCCAACCAGGTCTCGGGCCTGGAGGCCTCGGCCGTCAGCTACGCCCGCGACCGCGGCACCTTGTTCTATGTCGGTGATGAAGGCACCGGCGTGGTCGAAATCTCGCTGACCGGCCAGACCTTGGGCAAGATGGCCTTCAACTGGAGCGGCACCGGCAGCACCAAGCGCGACACGGAAGGCCTGGCCTACCTGGGCGGCGGCATGCTGGCCGTCAGCGAAGAGCGCTTGCAAGATGTCTACCGCTTCAGCTTCGTCAATGGTGGCAGCGCCGTCCTGAAGAGCAACTTCGTCTCGATCGCCAACAATTCGGTCGGCAACAACGGCATCGAGGGTCTGGCCTACGACACCCGCAACGGCGGCAGCTTCATCAGCGTCAAGCAGCAGTCGCCGCAGAACGTCTTGTCCGGCAGCCTGAGCTTTGCGGCGGCCACCGGCAACCCGCCGTCCAGCTCGGGCGACGGCTCGACCCCGCCCGGCGGAGGCGTGGCGGCGATGAGTGCCTTGTTCAATCCAGCCTCGCTGGGTCTGAGCAGCTTGTCCGATGTGGCCACGCTCTCGGGCGTGGATCACCTGGCTGGCAGCTCGGCGGCCGACAACCTGCTGCTGCTGAGCCTGGGTTCGCGCAAGCTGGTCGAGGTGAACCGCCAGGGTCAGGTCTTGAGCAGCCTGGATCTCAGCCAGGTGTTGCCGAACAACGGCATCGAAGGTGTCACCATCGACGAAAAAGGCACCATCTATCTGGTGGCCGAACAAGACCAGACCGGCTCAGCCCTGCCAGGCGCGCAGTCCCAGCTGATCGTGCTGTCAGCGACGGCCCCGGTGCCGGAGCCGTCCAGCTATGCGCTGATGGCGCTCGGCCTGGCGGGTCTGCTGGCTGTCGCCAAGCGCCGTCGCAAGGTCTGAAGACCTGAGGCGCTGAGGGCGCCGAAGTGACAGCAAAAGGGGCTGCGTGAGCAGCCCCTTGTCCATTCCAGGTGGCGTTTGTGCCCCGGCTTCAGATGCGGTAGCCGATCCAGGCCAGGGCAGTGCTGCCGGCGCCGACGAACAGGGCGGCGGCGACCCACAGCGATCTCAGCACGCGGCGGGGCCGGCGTTCCGACTCGCTCCACACGGGCAAGTCAGGCAGGTCTTCGGCAAATGCCTCGCTGCGGTAGAGAAAACTGGGGGCGGCGGGACCGCTGGTGTTCATGGCTGGCTCCTGGGTTCAGCTGGGGTGGGATGACATGGTTGCCAATATCGCCGCTGGCGCACGCCATGCCATTCCTCATGCGGGTTTGATTTGTTTCAAAACTTGTCAAACTGCACGCCGAACTCGGGTTTGCAAGGCCGCCCCGAGGCAAGACCTGCCCCCCGAAGGTGCGCTGCATGCACCACAAGCGCCCGTGGTGCGCATTTTTCGATACCGCCGGGGGCGGCTTGCGCGTCCGCGACAATCAAGGCCTTCGCGGCCGTGTCGATGCGGCTGATCAACAACAGATTCATCCAGCCAACAAGGACACAGCCGCATGGGCGCACAGTGGAAAGCCAAACACAAAGACCTGGCGGCCAATGCCAAGGGTCGCATCTTCGGCAAGCTGTCCAAGGAGATCCAGCTGGCCGCCCGCAGCGGCGCCGACACCGACCTGAACCCACGCCTGCGCATGGTGGTGGAGCAGGCGCGCAAGGCCTCGATGCCGCGTGAAACCCTGGAGCGTGCCATCAAGAAAGGCGCCGGCCTGCTGGGTGATGCGGTGCACTACGAGCGTGTCACCTACGAAGGTTTTGCCCCGCACCGTGTGCCGGTCATCGTCGAATGCCTGACCGACAACATCAACCGCACCGTGTCCGAGATCCGCGTGCTGTTCCGCAAGGGCCAGCTGGGCGCGGCGGGTTCGGTGTCCTGGGACTTCAGCTATCTGGGCCTGATCGAGGCCACGCCGGCGCAGCCTGGGGCCGATGCCGAACTCGCCGCCATCGAGGCCGGCGCCCAGGACTTCGAGCTCGGCGAGGCGGATGAGGACGGTGAAGTGGCCCCCACCGTCTTCCTCAGCGATGCCGCCGATCTGGACCTGGTCTGCCGTGCCCTGCCGCAGCATGGCTTCAATGTCGTCTCGGCCAAGCTGGGCTACCGGCCCAAGAACACCGTCAGCCTCAGCGGCGCCGAGCTGGAAGAGGTCGAAGCTTTCCTCGCCGCCATCGACGAGCATGACGATGTGCAAGAGGTCTACGTCGGCCTGGCGGGCTGACGCCGGTTGAGCCGCTCGGCTCTCAGGCGAACCAGTCTTCGTCCGGCAGCTTGGCGAACACCCGCTTCAGCCCTTCGCCCCAGCCGCGGCGCAGCTTGTTGAAGTAGGGGTCGTCGGCGGTGACGCGGTGCGGTGCGGCCGGGGCAAAGCTGTGGGCGCGGTAGAGCAGCATGTCGATGGGTAGGCCGACCGAGAGGTTGCTGCGGATGGTCGAGTCGAACGAGATCAGCGTGCACTTGGCCGCTTCCTTGAGCGAGGTGCCGGTGTTGATGACGCGGTCGATGATGGGTTTGCCGTACTTGGATTCGCCGATCTGGAAGTAGGGCGTGTCCTCGCAGGCTTCGATGAAGTTGCCCTGCGCATAGACATGGAAAAGCCGTGGCTCCTCGCCGCGGATCTGGCCGCCGACGATGAAGTTGCCGCCGAAATCCACGCCCTGGCCCAGGCTTTGTGAATTGGCATCGCGGGCGACGATTTCCTTGACCGTGCGCCCGACCAGCTCGGCCACGTCGTACATGGAGCGCCGGTTGAGCAGGTGCTCGCCCTCATGCTCCAGGCGCTGACGCAGCAGGCTGATCACGCTTTGCGTGGTGGCCAGGTTGCCGGCGCTCAGCAGCACGATCAGGCGCTCGCCGGGCGCTTCGAAGACATTCATCTTGCGGAAGGTGGCGATGTGGTCGACGCCCGCATTGGTGCGCGAGTCCGAGGCGAACAAGAGGCCGGCGTCGAGACGCATGGCAACGCAGTAGGTCATGGTGCAGCCCGGGAGGTGGGTCAGAGCAGGGGCGGGGCGATTATCGCCGTGGGCTCACTGCTGTTCGGCCGGCGCGGGTGTGGGTGCCACGCGCACAGCGGCGCGCAGCGCCTCCTGCCCGCCGCCCAGGCGCATGCCGCGCACCGGGCAGGCGTCGAGGTAGTCGGCGCCCATGGCCAGCTGCACATAGCGGCCGTCGGCCAGGCATTGGTTGCTGACATCAAAGCCCAGCCAGCCACCGCCTTCTTCCGCCGAACCCGGCAGCCGGGCCTCGGCCCAGGCGTGGCTGGCCACATGCTCGGTGTCGGCCGCAAGGTAGCCGCTGACATAGCGCGTGGGGATGCCGAGCAGGCGCGCGCAGGTGGCAAAGACCTGGGCATGGTCCTGGCAGACGCCCAGGCGGGCGGCAAAGGCCTCGGCCGCCGGCGTGGCCGCGTCGGTGGAGCCGGGGGTGTAGGGCATGTGCAGGGCCAGGGCCTGCAGCATGGCCATCAGACCTTCGCGGGCGTCGGCCGACACGGCGGCGGCATGGGCGGCGGCGAAGTCACGCAGGGCCGCATCGGCCTGGGTCAGGGGCGAGTCGCGCAGAAAGACCTCGGGCGGGAAGCGGCCGTCGCGCGGGTCGGGCGTGGGCGGGCCGTCGTCGGTTTCGACCACGCCGCAGGCATGGAGGTGGATCTCACTGTGCGGCCGGTCCAGGGTCAGCACATGCATGGTGTTGCCGTAGGCATCGAACCCGCGGCTGGCCGCGGCCGGCAGGTTCAGCTCCCAGCGCAGCACGCGCTGGCGGCTGCCATCGGTCGGTGTCAGGCGCAGAACCTGGGTGCTGCGCTGCACCGGGTGCTGGTAGCGGTAAACCGTTTCGTGGTGGATGGCGAGGTGCATGGTGGGGGCAGGTGAACAGGTGAACGGGTGAACAGGTGAATGGGTGAATGGGTGAATGGGTGAATGGGTGAATGGTGAGAGGGTGCTGTCGCAGGTGCTCGCTTGGTATTCACAAGTTCACTGGTTCACCTGTTCACTCGTTCACCCCACGACTCAGTTCGCCTCCAGATAGGCCAGGCGGATTGCGTCGCTGAGCTGGGCCGATTCCTCCAGAAAGCCGGTCAGCCAGCGGTGCACGCCGGTGGCCAGGATCTCGCCCACCTCGCCATAGGCCAGGCGCAGGGCCAGGCGGCCGGCCAGCAGCTTGACCTGGCGGCCGGCGTCGAGCGCGCCGCTGCGCGCCTCGATCAGGGGCAGGATCTCACGGATCTCGTCGCAGCAGGCGCGCAGCGAGCGCGGCACATCGGGGCGCAGGATCAGCAGCTCGGTCACGCGCCGGCTGTCCAGCGCGTCGCGGTAGACCGCGTGATAGGCCTCGAAGGCCGAGAGCGAGCGCAGCAGCGCGCTCCAGGCGTAGAAATCGGGCGCGCTCTCGGTGGGCATGTCCAGCGGCATCAGGCTGTCCACGGCCGGCTCGATCAGCTGCGACTTCACATCGAGCAGGCGGGCGGTGTTGTCAGCCCGCTCGATGAAGGTGCCCAGGCGGATGAAGCAGTAAGCGTCGTTGCGCTGCAAGGTGCCGTAGGTGGCGCCGCGGAACAGGTGGGAGCGCTCCTTCACCCAGTCGAAAAAGCTGGAGACGCTGGCGATGCCGCGCTTGGGGAACTCGCGCCCCTCCAGCCAGGTGCTGTTGATGGCCTCCCACATCTCGGCGGTGATCTGGCCGCGCACCGCGTGGGCGTTCTCGCGCGCCTGGCGCAGGCAGCTCAGCACCGAGGCCGGGTTGCTCAGGTCCAGGGCCATGAAGTTGAACAGGCGCTCAGCCTCCAGGGGCTGCTGGCTGGCGGTGAAGGCCTCCAGCGTGCCGGTGACGGCCAGCGGCGCAGCCAGCTCGGTCATGGCGCCGCGCGACTGCGGCAGCAGGGAAAGTGAATGGGTGACGTCCAGCATGCGCACGAGGTTCTCGGCGCGCTCGACATAGCGGCTCATCCAGTAGAGCTGGGCGGCGGTTCTCGACAGCATGTCAGTTCTCCAGGATCCAGGTGTCTTTGGTGCCGCCGCCTTGCGAGGAGTTCACCACCAGGGAGCCTTGCTTCAAGGCCACGCGGGTCAGGCCGCCGGCCACCATATTCACCTCACGGCCGGTCAGCACGAAGGGGCGCAGGTCGATGTGGCGCGGCGCGATGCCGGCCTCGACAAAGGTTGGGCAGCTGGACAGGCAGAGGGTGGGCTGGGCGATGTAGTTGGCGGGGTTGGCCTTGACCCGTTGCTTGAAATCGGCCACCTCGGCCGCCGTCGAGGCCGGGCCGACCAGCATGCCGTAGCCGCCCGCGCCATGCACTTCCTTCACCACCAGCTCGGCCATGTGGGTGAGCACATGGTCCAGATCGGCCGGCTTGCGGCATTGCCAGGTCGGCACGTTGTGCAGGATGGGCTCTTCGCCGAGGTAGAAGCGGATCATGTCCGGCACATAGGGGTAGATGGACTTGTCGTCCGCCACGCCGGTGCCGATGGCATTGGCCAGGATCAGGTGACCCTGCTTGTAGACGGACAAGAGCCCTGGAACGCCTAACATCGAATCGGCACGGAAGGCGAGCGGGTCGAGGAAGGCATCGTCGATGCGGCGGTAGATCACGTCCACCCGCTTGGGGCCGACCGTGGTGCGCATGTAGAGAAACTCGTCCTTGACGAACAGGTCCTGGCCCTCGACCAGCTCCACACCCATTTGCTGGGCCAGGAAGGCATGCTCGAAGTAGGCGCTGTTGAAGGGGCCCGGGGTCAGCACCACCACGGTCGGGTTCTCGGCCACCGAGGCATGGCGCAAGGTGTTGAGCAGCAGGGTGGGGTAGTGGGCCACCGGCGCCACCGGGTATTTGGCGAAGAGCTCGGGGAAGAGCCGCATCATCATCTTGCGGTTTTCCAGCATGTAGCTGACGCCGCTGGGCACGCGTAGGTTGTCTTCCAGCACGTAATAACCGCCGTCGGCGTGGCGGATCAGGTCGACGCCGGTGATGTGGGCATAGATGCCGTGCGGCAGATCCAGGCCCTGCATGGCCGGCTGGTACTGGGCGTTGGCGAAGACCTGCTCGGCCGGCACCAGGCCGGCTTTGACGATCTCATGGTCGTGGTAGATGTCCCAGAGGAAACGGTTCAGCGCATTGACGCGCTGGCGCAGGCCGGCTTCCAACATGCGCCACTCCTCGGCCGGCACGATGCGGGGCACGGTGTCGAAGGGGATCAGGCGCTCGGCGCCGGCCTCGTCGCCATAGACGGCGAAGGTGATGCCGACCTTGTGGAAGAGCAGGTCGGCCTCGGCCCGCTTCTTGGCCAGGGCTTCGGGGGTCTGGGCATGCAACCAGTGCGCGAAGGACTGGTAATGCGGGCGCAGGGCGCCGCTGGGCAGCAGCATCTCGTCGTAATGGCCCGGGGCGGGCAGGGTGAGGGCGTGCATGGCGTGGTCGTCTCCGTGGCCTTTGTGGGGGGCTGAATGCAAGCCCTGTGCCCGTTTGGGATCGCTGCTGGCCGAGGCGGCTGGCGCTGGCTTGCGCACGGTCTCGCCCGATCATGCGCCGCTTTGGTGCGCGGCGCGGGCCTGCCTGGGCGTGGTGCATGGGGCTTGCCGCAGATTGGTGCGCGCGGCGCTGCGGCTATGCTTGCGAGGCCATGTGAACGAGGGAGAAGCCGAGTTGATGCACGTGTTCCGTTTCGGGGGCTGCCGTTTGCGGCCCTGGCCTTTGCACGCGTCGCTCCTGCTCTTGTTGACGGGCGCGGTCGCCTCGGCCCAGGTGGTGGCACCGGCGCCACCCGCATCCGCAGTGACCGCGGCGACCAGCGCCCCGGTGCAGATCCTGAACCGCCGCATTGCCGAGTACCGCGCGCCCTTTCTTGGCGTCAGCCCTGCCGAGCGGGCGCGCCGCACCCATCTCTACATGAACGAGGTGCTGGCCCGCTCAGGAGCTGGCGAGGTGACGGTGCGCAAGGAAGCTCAGGGCCAGATGCTGATGCTGGACGGCGAGATGGCCCTGATCCTGACGCCCGAGGATGTCGATGTAGCCAGCGGAGCCACCCTCGACAGCACGGTGGCCGAGGCCAAGCGCCAGCTGGAGCAGCTGATCGCCGAGACGCGCGAGAGCCGCGACCAGCGCCGGCTGTGGCATGCGGCGCTCTACAGCCTGGCGGCCAGCCTGGTCTTTGTCGGCCTGCTCTGGACCGTGCGGCGCGGCCAACGGGCGCTCGATGCACGCCTGGCGGCCCGCATGGCCTCGCGCAGCGGTGCCTTGCACCTGGCCGGCACGCCGCTGCTGCAGCGCGACAAGCTCTTGAGCTTCAGCCACTGGCTGGTGCTGGGCCTGGGCTGGGGCTTGATGGCCTTGATCAGCTACCAGTGGCTGAGCCTGGTGCTGAGCCAGTTCCCCTACACCCGGCCTTGGGGCGAGCAGCTGAGCGCCTACCTGCTGGCGGTGCTGCTCAAGATCGGCAGCGGCGTGCTGCATGCCTTGCCCGATCTTTTCATCGCGCTGGTGATCTTTGCCATGGCGCGCGCGGCCACCGGCCTGCTCAAGCCGGTGTTCGACCGCATCGAGGCCGGCCAGGCCAGCCTGGGCTGGATGGACCGCGACACCGTGCGCCCCTCGCGCCGCATCATCAACACCGGCATCTGGTTGTTTGCCCTGGTGATGGCCTATCCCTACCTGCCGGGTTCGGGCAGCGAGGCCTTCAAGGGCATGTCGGTGCTGCTGGGCCTGATGATTTCCCTCGGCGCCTCCAGCATCGTCGGCCAGGGCGCCAGTGGCTTGATCCTGATGTTCTCGCGCACCATCCGCGTGGGTGAGTATGTGCGGGTGCAGGAGCATGAGGGCACCATCACCGAGCTGGGCATGTTCACCACCCGCATCCGCACCGGCCTGGGCGAGGAGCTGACCCTGCCCAATTCTCTGGTCATGGGTTCGGTCACCAAGAACTATTCGCGCGCCGTGCAGGGCGTCGGTTATGTCGTCGACACCACGGTGACGATCGGCTACGACACGCCCTGGCGTCAGGTCGAGGCCATGCTGCTGGAGGCGGCCCGGCGCACGCCCGGCGTGCTGGAGCTGCCGCCGGCCCGGGTGTTCCAGACCGCCTTGTCGGATTTCTACCCCGAGTACCGCCTGGTCTGCCAGGCCGCACCCAGCCAGCCACGCCCGCGCGCCGAGGTGCTGAGCCAGCTGCACGCGAACATCCAGGATGTGTTCAACGAGTACGGCGTGCAGATCATGTCGCCGCACTACCTGGGCGACCCGGCCAGCCCGAAGTTTGTGCCGCGCAGCGCCTGGTTCAGCGCGCCGGCCAGGCCCGAAGGGGCGCAGCCAGCCCGGTGAGGGCGGGCTGCCTCAGGCTGCTGGCATGCCCCGGGGCTCGTCCTGGAGCACGCTGTAGATGGTGTCGTCGTCGCTGATGAGCAACTGGCGCGCCAGGCGCTGCCGCATCAGACCCAGGGCAATGGCGATCGCCAGGGCCAGGCTGGCGGCATAGAGCGCCATGAAACCGGGGTAGTGCAGCACGATGGCCAGGGGCTTGGCCACACCCAGGAAGGCCGCAAACAGCCAGGACGCGCTGCTCACACCACCCAGCAGGGCCGGCAGGCCGGCGGCCTTGTGCGGCGCTTCCTGAGGCGATGCCAGGCGTGGAAATGCCCAGCGGTGCAAGGCCCAGCCATTGAGGGTGAGGATGGATACGACGCTGAGCTTGGCCAGCAGCTTGGGCTTGTCCAGGATGACGGTCAGATCGAATCCGGTGTCGATGCCGATCAGCACCAGGCCCGAGACCCACAGCGCCAGCAGAGACAGAAAGACCAGGCGCGAGGCCTTGCGCAGCAGCACCCGATCCACCCGTTTGGGCATGAAGATGGCCACATCACCCAGAACCACACTGGCTGCCGCCGCAAAACAGGCCAATACATGGGTGTACAGGGCCAGCATGCGCAACAAGGCCGAGGTATCGAGCAGTTCCACGAGCAGGTCCCTTCCCTGGGGTGTTGAAAAACCGCGTTGCGTTGACAAGCATCCCTTGTCTTGAGGATGTGACTTTGTTCACGCTTCGGGCCGCGAGTCTAAGAGGGCTCTGTGACACCCGCATATCAGGGCTTGCCAGGGGTGTCAGATGTTGCTATGGCGCGACTGGAGGCCCTGTTGTTGCGACTCGTTGCAGATCGAGCCTGCCCGCCCTGCTTGACGAATTCGATTACATCGGTAAACATACGCTTCGTTTACGAAAGTAATCGATCAACCAGTAACTCGACATCCCGACTGAGCCCGCTTGCCATGGCCAAGAAAGACGCAACCCTGCCGCCACCGATCAGCATCTCGGACGCCGAAGCCCTGGTCATGGAGGTGCTCTGGCAGCGGCATCCGCAAGGCGCCGACGAGATCGCCGAGGCCCTGGCCGAACGCCAGGACTGGCAGCTCGCCACCGTCAAGACCCTGGTCAACCGCCTGTTCACCAAAGGCGCCATCAGCGCCGAGAAAGACGGCCGGCGCTACCTCTACAGCCCCCTGCTGCGCCGCGAAGACTGGCTGAGCAGCCAGAGCCTGGGCTTGATCGACCGCCTGTTCCAGGGCCGGCTGACGCCGCTGGTGGCCCATTTCTCGGCCCAGCGCAAGCTCAGCGCGGCCGAGCTGAAGGCGCTCAAGCAATTGATTCAGGACTATGAAAATGACTGAGGCCTCCACCTGGGCCGCCCTGGCCACACAGCTGCTGCCCAGCCTGGGCTTGCAAACCCTGGTGCTCAGCGGCGCTCTGCTCTTGCTGTGGCTGCTGCGGCCGGCTTTGCTGCGCCTGCTGGGCGCAGGCGCCACCTACGCGGCCTGGCTGGCCCTGCCGCTGCTCCTGCTCGGCATGGCCTGGCCGCGCTCCGACGCCTTCGTGCCCGCGGTGGTGCTGCGGCTCCAAGCCCAGGCCCTGGGGTCCTGGAGCCCGGACTCCTTGCTCGACTGGTCGGCCTTGCCCGAGGCGGCGGGCGACAGCGCCGGCTTCGCTTGGCCTGTCTTGCTCGTCCTGATCTGGGCGCTTGGGGTGCTGCTGTGCCTGGGCCTGCTGGCCGCGCGTCATGCCCGCTTGATGGCGGGTCTGCGTTTCGATGCCGAGGGCGGCTGCTGGCGTTCACCGGCCGGCACCGGCCCGGCCCTGGTGGGCCTGCTGCGCCCGCGCCTGTGCCTGGCCGAGGATTTTGAGTCCAGCTTCAGCCCCGCCGAGCAGCGCTTGATCCTGGCGCACGAGGCCGTGCACCAGCAGCGCCGCGACAACCTCAGCCATTTGCTGGCTCATCTGATCTGCGCCCTGCACTGGTTCAACCCGTTGGTCTGGTGGGGCCTGCGCCGCCTGCGCGCCGACCAGGAGCTGGCCTGCGATGCCCGTGTGCTGCAAGCGCAGCCGCGCGCCGCCCTGGCCGCCTACGCCAGCGCCTTGCTCAAGGCCCAGGACCTGCAGTCCCTGACGCCCCATTTCCGTGGCAGTACCCTGGCCTGCAGCTGGCAGGCCCAACACCCTTTGCTGGAGAGAGTTCAGATGTTGAAAGCCCACCACCGCCTGCCTCAATGGCGCCGTCGCCTGGCCCTGGCCCTGACCCTGGGGCTCAGCCTCGGCAGCGCCGGCCTGGTTCATGCCTTGAAGCCCGCGCCGGCCACGGCCGCCAAAAAGCCTGCCGTGCCGCCGGTGCAGGCGGGCTATCACCTGGTGGAGACCGACATCGACATCCGCATCAATGGCGAGTTGAAGCGTGCCCTGCGCGGCACCACCTGGCAGTCCAAACCCAATTTCTTTTTCACCGACAAGCCGGGTGAATCGCGTCAGGACTCGTCGTGGTTGATCCGCATGGAACCCACAACGCTGGCCGATGACAAATTCCGTCTCGACTTGGTCATCCTGCGCGGAGACGCCAGCGTGCCCTACGCCTCGGGTGAGGATTGGCACGGCAATCTGCGCGTGGTTGCGAAGCCGGCGCTGATCGTCAAGGCTGGCGAGCCGGCCCGCATCGAGGTCAGCGACGACAAGGACGGCCAGGTGCTGCGCCTGGACTTGAACACCCATTGGGTGATTTCGGAGAACCTGAGCATCGTGAAGGCCGTGGTGGACCGCGCTCAACCTTGAGCGCTGTGCGGCCCACCTTTACGAGCTGATGAAGGCCGCTCCCAGTGAAGCGCGCGGCCGGGCCGATGGTGGCTTGCCGGCCTGGATCCAGGCCTGCAGGCTGGCGCCCAGGCTGTCCAGCGGGTGGCCGCTGGGCAGGGTGGCGGGGCGGCGTGTGAGGGCACGGTCCAGGCTGGCCTGGGCGGCTTGGGTCTCGCCCTGAAGCAGCTGGGTGTAGGCCAGGTCCAGATGGGCCGACCAGCTGAAGGCGGTGGCCGGGTCGGTGCTGGCTTCCAGCGCCGCCACGCGCTTGTCCTGCAGGCTGCGGCTGCGGGCCAAATCGCCCTGGCCGCGCGCGAGCTGGGCCTCCACCATCAGCAGGCGTGATCTGCCATGCGCTTCGCGGCGGTTGCTAGCGTCGATGGACTGCATGCAGAGCTCGGCCAGCGCGGCCTCGTCGAAGGCCAGGGCCACCTCGGCCAGGTCCAGGGCAATGCCGCTGCGCTGCCTTTGCGTCAGGCTGCTGTTCTGGCGCAGGCGATCGAGCAGCTGCATCAGCTCCTGCCGCGTGCGGCCTGGCATGGCTGGCACCTCGCTGCGGGCCTGCGGCGGCTTGTTGCTGCCGCCGGCGGTCTGCAGTTGGTGGCGGGTCTGGGCGATCAAGGCCATGCTGAGCAGGCGCAGCTGCGCGCTCTCGGGCCAGGTCTTGTCGCGCGCTGCCGTGTCGATCAGGCTCTGCACCTCGCGCTGCGCCTCGCCGTATTGGCCGCGTGCGAGGAAGTATTCGGGGATGAAGCCGCGGTGCTCCAGGAAGCTCAGGTCATTGCCCGGGCCCAGCACACGGTTCATGTCATCGATCAGCTTGCGGTGGGTTTGCAGCGCACCCTCGAACTGGTTCAGTCGCAGCAGATCGGTCAGGTGGTTCTGGCGGATCACCAGCATCTGCATGGCCAGCTTGGGATCGCGCGTGTCCCACAGGTCCCGCGTGGCTTCCAGCGCGGCCAGGGCCTCGCGTGGCCGGCCTTGCTCGTTGCGCAGCACGCGCAGGTTGTTGAGGTAGTCGGCCCGCTCGAGCGCGCCGCCCGGGTGCAGGCGCTGCTGCAGGGCGCCGCTTTGGGTCAGGATGCGTTCGGCGTCGTCCAGCCGCCCCAGGTGCATGGCATTGGCGGCCAGCACCTGCAGGGTCAGGCTGTGCGGTTCGGAGATCTCGCCGAAGGTCTTGACGATGGCGCCGCGCAAGGGCTCGAGCAAGGCCATGGATTCCACATGGTGGCCGCTGATCTGCCACAGCCAGGCCTGGCCCAGCTGGGCTTGCAGGGCCTGCGGGCTGCCGGCGCCGTGGCGCTCCAGGGCCAGCTGGGTCCATTGCTCGGCCAGGGGGAAAGCGGCGTCGAAATGGTTGAGGGCGCCAAAGGTGTTGCTCAGCACCTCGAGCAGGCGCAGCCGGGTGTCGGGGTCGTTGGCGAACTTCTGCGGCAGCTCGTCGCGGCTTTCCATCAGCAACTGCAGCACGGTGGGCCACTGGCCGCCATGGGCCTCGGGCGTGGCGGTGGCCAGCAGGTCGGTCAGGTAGCGCGTCACCTGGTCGGACTGGCGCGCCGCGGCATCGGCCCGCTGCCACTGCCAGGTGGCCACGCCCAGGCCGGCGCCCAGGCTCAGCAGCACCAGGCTGCCCGCGCCTACCGCCAAGGCATTGCGGCGCAGCAGCAGGCGGGTGCGATGGCGCCAGTCTTCGCGGCGCACGCTCACCGGGCGGTGCTCCAGCCAGCGCTGCAGGTCGTTGATCAGCTCGCGCACGCTGCCGTAGCGATCGGCCGGCTTCTTGCGCAAGGCCTTGGCAACGATGGCCTCCAGATCGCCCTGGGCCAGCTGGGCATCGGCCGGCAGGCCCGGGCTGGCCGGGTCGTAGTGCGCGCCCGTGTGCTCCGCGGCCACGGCCAGGCGCAGCGGTTCATCATGCAGCAGCGCGCGCTCGGTGGCGGTGCGCTTGCTGCCGCGCGGCGCGAAGGGCAGGCTGCCGCTGAGCAGCTCGAACAGCATCACGCCGAGGGCGAAGACATCAGCCCGGGTGTCGATCAGGTCGCCCAGCAGCTGCTCGGGGGCGGCGTAGTTGAGCGTCAGGCTCAGGCCGGCCTGGCGGGTCAGGTCGTGGTTGGCGTCGCCCGGCTCGTCTTCCAGCAGGGCGGCGATGCCGAAGTCCAGCAACTTGGGCTGGCCATCGGCCTGCACCAGCACATTGGTGGGCTTGAGGTCGCGGTGCACGATCAGCTGGGCATGGGCGTGGTCCACCGCCTCGGCCACGCGGATCAGCAGCTGCACGCGCTCGGTCAGGCGCGGGCATTGGTGCAGCACATGGTCGTTGAGCGCGCGGCCCTCGACATGCTCCAGCACCAGATAGGCCTGGCCCTGGGCGCCGATGCCGGCGTCCAGCAGGCGGGCAATGCCGGGGTGGTTGAGCCGGCCCAGCACCGCGCGTTCGCGCGCAAAGCGGGCGCCCAGCTGGCGGGCATCGAGGTCGCTGCGCAGCAGCTTGATGGCGGCACGGGCCTGATAGAGCCCATCGGCCCGCTCGGCCAGCCAGACCTCGCCCATGCCGCCCTGGCCGATGCGCGAGAGCAAAGACCAGGCGCCCAGACGCTGGGCCGGCGTCTGCGGGGCGGGCACCGGGGTGGTGGGCGTGGCTTCGTGCGTGGCCGGCTCGCGATCGACCGATACGGCGGCAGCCGGCCTCGGTGCCGGCTCGCGCGGGCTGGTGGTAGGGGCTGCAGTCACCCGTGGCCCGACGCTGGGCAAGGTGGCTTCATTGGCCAGCAGATCGGCCACCTGCCGGGCCAGCTCTGCATCTTCCTGGTGCAGCCGGGTCAGCCAGGCCTGCCGCGCGCCGGCGCTGAGATCCAGCGCTTCATTGAGCAGGGCGGACAGGCGTTGCCATTGGGCACGATCGGCAGACATGGGTGGGTAGAGGGGCGCAAGGCCGGATCAGCAGGAACATCAGGGGAAGGGCTGGGCGACTGTACGCCAAGCTTGTGACGGCCGAACCCCCCACTTGCCCCTAGCCATGAGCCCCGCTCCGCACCGGCCCGACCGTGGCCGGTGTCAGCGCCAGAGCTGCAGCAGCAGGGCCTTCAAGGCCGCTGGCTGCTGCATCAGCTGGCCGCCCAGCTGCTCGGCCAGAAAGGCCAGCTGCAGCCACAGCAGCCAGACCACCGCCACGCTCTTGAGCGAGCTGGCCACCGAGGCCACATTGAGCTGTGGCGCAAAGCGGTTGATCAAGCCCATGGCCATGTCCATCACCCAGCTCAGCAGCAGGGCGGGCGCTGCGATCAAGAGGCTCAAGGCCATCAGGCGGCCGAAGCCGGTCTCGAACAGGCGCGCGCCGCCGGGCCACAGGGTCAGGTCTTGCCCATGCAGGGGCAGCAGGGCATAGCTGTCCAGCAAGCTGCCCACCATCAGCATGAAGCCGCCGCTGCTCATGAACACCCAGCCCGCCAGGCGCGAGAGCAGGGCGCCGTTCAGCGAGGTCTGGTGCCCGCCCAGCGGATCGACGATCTGCGCCGTGGTGGCGCCGATCTTGGTGTCGATGATCTGGCCCGCCGCCTCAAAGGCCCAAAGCAGCAGGGCCCAGAAGAAGCCCAGCGCCGCACCGATGAACACCTCGCGCCCCAGGCACAGCAGCAGGCCCCAGGCATCACCCCAGGGCAGCTTCGCCTGCAGCAGGGCCGGCCCTTGCAAGGCCATGGCCAGGCCGGCCAGGCTCATGAAGATGGCATTGCGCACCAGGCTGGGCACGACATCCTGGCTGAACAGGGGCAGCAGCAGGAAGGCCGTGGCGATGCGCGCGGCGCACAGACCCCAGAGCAGCAGGGCCTGGCCCAGATCCAGGGTGGCGAGAAAGTCCATGCGGCGCGCCCGCGCTCAGCGCCGCACCAGGCTGGCGAAGTCGCTGAACACCCGGTCGCTGAACTGGTACAGCCCGCCGCCCAGCAGCGAGGCGGTGACGAAGAGCGTCAGCACAATGGCCAGGAACTTGAGCAGAAAGGGCAGGGTCTGCTCCTGCAGCTGCGTGGCCGCCTGCACAAAAGCCACCAGCAAGCCGACCACGGCCGCCACCAGGATCGGCGGTGCCGACAGCAGCAGCACAAACCACAGCGCCTGTTGCGTCAGCTGGATCACTTCGTTGTTCATGGGTTTGGGCCTCAGTGGTAGGTCAGGATCAGGCCGTGCACCAGCTTCACCCAGCCGTCGATCAGCACGAACAGCAGCAGCTTGAAGGGCAGGGACACGGTGGTGGGCGAGAGCATCTGCATGCCCATGGCCATCAGGATGTTGGCCACCACCAGATCGACCACCAGAAAGGGCAGGAAGATCAAGAAGCCGATCTCGAAAGCCACCGACAACTCGCTCACGGTGAAGGCCGGCACCACGACGATGAAGTCGCGCTCGCTCAGGGCTTCTGCCGCATCGGGGGGCAGGGAGCGTTGCGCGGTCTTCAGAAAAAAGGCGCGCTCCAGCGGCCGGGTGTGGCGGATCAGGAACTCGCGCAGCGGTTCCTTGGCCTGGTCGGCCGCGGCCAGCATGGCCTGGGCATTGCTGCCCAGGGGCTTGTCACCGATGCGCTGCTGCATCTGCACCCCGACCGGGTACATCACATACACGCTCAGCACCAGGGCCAGGCCATTGAGCACGATATTGGGCGGGGTCTGCTGCAAGGCCAGGGCATTGCGCAGCAGGCCGAACACCACCACCAGCTTGGTGAAGGAGGTCACCATCACCGCGACGAAGGGCGCCAGCGACAGCAGCACCACCGTCAGCAGGGCCGAGGCGGGCGAGAACTGATTCAGGTCCATGCACGCTCCGCCTGCAGCTGGGCGCAGCGCTCGGGCGCGCACAGCTCGGTCACCCGCAAGGCCTGACCTCGGCCCCAGGCCAGGCGCTCGCCGCGCGCCAACTCGCAGTCGGGCTGCTGGCCGCTGCGGTCCACCCACCACAGGCTGATGAGCGTGGAGGGCAGCAAGGCCGTGGCCAGCGGCGCCCAACCGAACAGGCGCTCGGCCGGCAGGGGCTCGGCCAGGGCCTGGCGGAACTCCAGCACGCCGCTGCCCGGCGCGCGCGCGGCCAGGCCGCTGGGGCGGTCGAACCAGCTGGCTTCGCTGCCGGCGCACAGGCTGCGCCCCCAGGTCGGGGCCATGGCGGTGCAGGCGGCGGGCAGGCGCAGCCAGGCCTGCCAATCGCTGCAGAAGCTGGCCTCGATCAGCAGCACGCTGCCCAGGGCCAGGCCGGCCAGGTCTTCGGGGGGCAGGTCTTGCCGGCCCAGCAGCAGCTCGGCCGCCAGGGCCGGCCATTGCAGGCCCAGCAGGGGCGGCGGCGCGGGGCGCTGGAACAGGGGCGCGGCCTCCAGCTCCAGGCCTTGCGGGCCGCCGAACTCGTCGGTCCGGTGGCCCCAGGCGATGGCGGCGCGCAGCCGGCCCGGTGCGGTGCCGGGGCCCGCCGCCTCGGCCGGTGCCCAGTGCAGCAGCTCGCCCGGGGCCAGCCAGTCCTCCAGCGCATCGAGCCAGGTGGCTGCGCGGTGCAGCAGCAGGGCGGCCTGGGCGGGGCTGTGCAGCTCGGGCGGCAGCAGCAGCTGCACGGGGCCGCTCGGGCTGTCGGCGGCCAGGCTGAGCCGGGTCGCATGGCCCTCCGCCGCAGGCTCGTGCAGGCGTTCGCCCCGCGCTGCGGGTGCTTGCGGGGCCGGGCTCAGCATGCGCCCTCCACCTGGCGGCTGACCATCATGCGCGTCAGCTCGGCCACCGAGCGTGCGCCCATCTTGCCCATGCCGCGGGCGCGGTAGAGCTCGATGGTCTTGACCGAGAGCTGCATGCGGTCGGCGATGTTCTTGTTGTAGATGCCCTGGATCACCCAGCCCAGCACCTCGCGCTCGCGCGGCGCCAGCGTGGCCTCGCGGCGGCGGAACTCCTGCGCGCCGGGGCTGTCGCCGGCCTCGGCCTTGCTGTGCGGGCCGGCCTCGTCCTCCGGCGCGATCTGCTTGGCCTGCTGCTGCCGCGCTTCCATGCGGGCAAAGGCCGCTTGCAGCGCGCGCTCCAGGGCCTCCTCGTCGAGCGGCTTTTCCAGAAAGCTGACCGCGCCTTTTTGCATGGCGCGCACCGCCAGGGCCACATCGGCATGGCCGCTCATATAGACCACGGGCAGGTCCAGGCCGCGCTCGTTCATGCGGTCATGCAGATCCAGGCCCGAGATCTCGGGCATGCGCACATCCATCAGCACGCAGCCGCGCTCGGCGCTCGGATGCCGGCCCAGGGCTTGCAGCGCCTGCTCCGGGTCGCCGAGGGCCTGCACCTGGTAGCCGGCGGCATCGAGCCAGAACTCGGCCGAGGCGCGGAAATCGGCGTTGTCGTCGATCAGGTAGATGGTGGGTGAGGGCTGGGACATCGGGCTTCACTCCAGGCGGATGGGTTGGGGAGAGGGCGCGGCCAAGCGATCCGCCGCGCTGGCGGGGGCGCCGCTGTCGAGCGGCAGGTCGATGTGGAAGCTGCAGCCGCGCTCGGGATTGCGGCTGAACCAGAGCCGGCCCTGGTGCAGCTCGATGAAGGAGCGGCAGATGGCCAGGCCCACACCCATGCCCGAGGGCTTGGTCGAGGCGAAAGGCACGAACAGGTTTTTCTCCGCCGCCTCGCTCAGGCCGCAGCCGTTGTCCTGCACCTGCAGCAGGGCCTGGCCCTGCTCGCTGCGCAGGCGCAGACCCAGGCGCGGTACCGTCTGGGCGGGAGGCTGGCGCATGGCGTCCAGGGCGTTGCGCATCAGATTGACAAGCACCTGCTGCAGCATCACCGCGTCGCCGCGCACCAGCAGGGGTTGGCTGGGCAGGTCCAGGCTCAGCTGCACCTCGCTGCGCTGCAGGTCCCAGTCCAGCAGGCCCAGCGATTCACGCAGCAGGGCCGCCAGGTCCAGGCGCTGCAGGCGCGGTTGGCGCGAATGGGTGAACTCGCGGATGCGCGTGATCACCCGGGCCGCAAAACTCAGCTGTTCCAGCGCCCGTTCGAGCGCGCCGCTTTCCTCGCTGCTGAGCGCGGCGGCGGGCTTCTCGGCCGCGCGCCGCGCCAGGCGCATGCGCAGGCCGCGCAGCAGATTGCTGGCCGCGCCGATGGGCTGGTTCAGCTCATGGGCCAGGGTGGTGGCCATCTCGCCGACTGAGATCACGCGCGAGGTGAAGAGCAGCTGCTCGCGGTCGTCCAGCTGGCGCTGCAGCACGCGGGCGCGCTCGCGCCGGTCCTTCAGGCGCAGCAGGCAGCGGCCCGGGGCCAGGGGCAGGGCGCTGGCTTCCCACTGCGCGGCCGGGCTCAGGCTCAGCGGCTGCAAGAGGCCGCTCGGCGCCAGCGCCTGCAGGGCCAAGAGCAGGCCAGGCAGGGCTGCGTCCAGCACCGCCAGCTTGCTGCCTTCCGGCAGGCTGGGCCAGGCGGCCTGCCAGGTGCGCGAGGCCCAGACCAGGCGGCCTTGCTCCAGCAGCGCGGCGGTTTCGCCCAGGCGGCTGAGCAGACTCAGGCTGTCGGCCGAGAGGTGCTCGCTCCCGGCTTCGGCGTCGGTGTGGGTGTCACAAACAGCAGCGTTCATCGTCATCCTCGTTCAATTCCAGTCCGTCGAGCTGCACATCCAGGGCTCCGGGCTGGCCAGCAGCCACACGCTCCACTGCGGGCCCAGGGCGCTGCGAAAGGCGCGCGCCGCATCCAGGCGCAGGCCCAGGTCCTGCCAGCGCTGCCCGGCCTCGCACAGCGGGCCCAGCTGCAAGGCGATGCGGGCGCGCGCCTGGCCGGGCTCGGGGCTGGGGCGCAGCTGCCAAGCCAGGCCGGGCGAGGGGGCTTCTTTCACCGCATGGGCCATCAGGCAGGTGGCCGGGCCCGCGTCAGTGCGGCCAGCCGCTGCGGCATGGCGCCACTGCATCTGCACCCGCCAGCGCGGGCCGCCCAGGCTCAAGCCCGTGGGCCCAGCCTGCCCATGCAGCAGGGCCGCCCAGCCGGCCAGGGCACCGAGCTCAGAGCCTTGCGTGGCCAGGGACTCGGCCGGGCAGGCCAGCAGCACACGCCGGCCCAGCGCCCATTGCTCGCGCGCACGCTGCAGGATCAGCCGCGCCTCGGGCAGGCTCGATTGCTGCCAGCGCCGCAGCAGCAGGGGTCGCCAGTCGGCTGGCTCGGCCTCTTCGGCCGCGCCGGGGCGGGCCGGGCTTCTGTGTTCTTTCGCCGCGCGGTGTTCCTGCTCCTCCTCTTCCTCAAGCTCGGCCTGCACCGGTGTCGGGCGTGTGCGCGCCAGCTGGGTCGGGTCGGCCAGCAGGCTGCTCAGGCGCAGGGGCTGGCTGGGCGCCACGGCCTGGGCCGCGGCGGCTTCGGGCGGAAGCTGGGCTTGTTCGGCCGGCTCGGCGCTTTTGCCGTCCGCGCCGCCGACCGTGCTGGTGATCGGGCTGCTGGCGCCCAGGCCCTCCTGCGCGCTGCGCCAGAGCGCGCTCATGCGCAGGCTTTGGTCGAGAGGGCTCAGGCCGCCCACCGCAGCCAGTCCTTCGACGCCACTCATGCCCGCCCCTCGCGATGGGCGCGCAAGCCGCGGGCACGGCGCGCACGCGGCGACAGGGCCAGGCTGTCCTGCCAGGCGCTGCGTTCCAGCTGGGCGTAGACGGCTGTCTGGCCTTCGTACGCGTCCAGCCCCTGCTCGGCAAAGCCCAGGGCAGCCAGGCAGGCCCGGGCCGAACGGTTGTCCGGGTGGCAGGTGGCCCAGACGCGCGCCAGGCCCAGGCCTTCGAAGGCATGGCGCAGCAGCAGCTCGCCGCCTTCCAGCGCCAGGGCACCGCCCCAGGCACTGGGCAGCAGGCGGCTGCCCAGCTCCACCGCCTCCGGCCCACGGGCGGGCAGGGGCATGAGGTTGAACCAGCCGATGAAACGCGGCGTCAGCCCCGGCTCGGCCTGCGGCGTCGAGGCATGCCAGATGCCCAGGCCCTCGTGCTGGCGGTAGAGGGCCTGGATGTTGTGCAGAAAGCGCCAGGCCACCATGCCCTGGTCCAGGGCGGCATCGTCGAGCAGCCAGGCGCGCAGGCGCGGCTCCTGGTGCATGGCCACCAGGTCCATCAAGTCCTCGCCCCAGAACTCGCGCAGGGCCAGGCGTGGGCCGCGCAGCCAGGGTTCGGGCCGTTGGTTGGGCAACGGGCTGGGCAACAGGAGCGGCGTGAGCATGGGGCGGGCGTCGGCCTCAATCGTGTCCATGCGCGTCCTCCTCGGCGCTGTTGTCTTCATCGGCCCGGCTCGGGGCGCGGCCCTGCAGGCTCAGGCCCTCCAGCTGCAGGCCTTTGCGACGCAGGCGCTCGCTGAGCGCCTGGCCTTGCTGTTGCAGCAGCAGGCGCTGCTCCTGCCCGGCCGTGTGGGCCAGCGCGGGCGCGGCCAGCTGCAGGGTCCAGGCACTGCCGCCGCCCGCGGCCAGGGCCTGGCGCTCGGCCTGCAGCAGCCAGCCGCTGTGCAAGGGCTGGGGGTTCAGCTCCAGCTGCCACTGCTTCGCATCCGCGGAGCTGGGCGCGTCGGGCAGCATCGGGCGCGCCGGCTCGGGCAGAGCTGCGGCGCTGGGGCCAGGTCTTGCCGGCTCGGCGGGCGCCGGTGGGCGCAGCAGCGCCGGGCCCTCGTTGGCGGCGGGCGGGGCTTCTGTTGGGATAGGGCGAGGCATGGCCGGTGGTGACCAGGTCGGCAGGGCCAGCTGGGCCAGGGCCTCGGCGGGCAGGCGGGCTGCTTCTTCCTCGCTTGCCGCGCGCTTGTGGCTGCGAGGTGTCGCGGCCGCGGACTCGCGCTGCGGCGTTCGCGGCGGCTGCTGGCGCTGGCGCAGGCTGCGCTCAAAGCGCAGGGCCAGGCTGTCGAGCGCGGTCCCGGGCTCGGTGCAGGACGAACGCTCCGGGGCGCCGGTGTCCTTCGGCGTTTCGGATGAGGCGGGGCTCAGGCGCATGGTCGGCGTTCCTCCAGCGCCAGTTCGCGGCGCTTCTCCTGAGCGGCCAGGCGCTGCTGGCGCTGGGCCTGCAACAGGCCCTGGGCCAGGTCCTCGCGCTCCTGCAGCCGGGCCAGCTCTTGCTGGCGCGCACGCAGCGTGTCCTGCGCCCGCTCCAGCGCGTGCTCGTCGTCCAGCAAGGCGTATTCCTCACGTTCCAGCCATTCATCGAGCTGGGCCTGGCGGGCGCCGGCTTGAGCGCTCCAGCGCGGCAGCTGCGGCGCCAGGGGGCCGCCCAGGTCCTCTTGCAGCTGCTGGCGTTCGCGGCGCCGCTGCTCGATCCGCCGCTGGCGCTGCTGCACGGCCTCCTGCGCCTCGGCCAGGGCCTGCGCGGCCTGGGCCCAGGCGCTTTCGGCGCGGCGCCGCCGCAGCTGGCGCAGTTGCAGCAGCTGCTGGGCAGACGCGGGCTCCAGCTGCAGATGGCGCAGCTCGCGCAACTGACCGTGCGGGGAGGCGCTCGGGTTCATGCCAGGGCCTCGCGCAAGGCGGCCTGGGTCTGCTCCCAGCGACTGGCCTCCAGCGGCGGCTGGCGCAACAGGGCCTGCAGCTGCGGCAGGCGGGCGATGGCCTCGTCGGCCAGTGGGTCGGCGCCGGCCCGGTACTCGCCCACGCGCAGCAGGAACTCCACCTCGGCATGGCGGGCCAGCAGGCGCCGCAGATGGGCGGCCTGCGCCTGCTGCTCGGGCGTGGTGACGCGCTGGAACACGCGGCTGACGCTGGCCAGTACATCGATGGCCGGGTAATGCTGCTGCTGCGCCAGCTTGCGCGAGAGCAGCACATGGCCGTCGAGGATGGAGCGCACCTCCTCGGCGATCGGGTCCTCGCCGTCTTCGTCCTCGGCCAGCACGGTGTAGAAGGCGGTGATGGAGCCTTGATCGTCATTGCCGGCGCGCTCGAAGAGCTGGGGCAGCTCCGCAAACACCGAGGGCGGGTAGCCGCGCCGCACCGGCGGCTCGCCGGCCGACAGGCCCAGCTCGCGCAAGGCGCGGGCGTGGCGTGTGACCGAGTCCATCATCAGCAGCACCCGCTGGCCCTGGGCCCGGAAGCCCTCGGCCAGGGCGGTGGCAGCCAGGGCGGCGCGGGCGCGCTCCAGGGCCGGCCGCTCCGAGGTGGAGACCACCAGCACCGAGCGGGCCAGGCCCTCGGGGCCCAGCGCGTCCTCGATGAACTCGCGCACCTCGCGACCGCGCTCGCCGATCAGGGCGATCACATTGACATCGGCGCGCGCATGCCGGGCCAGCATGCCCAGCAGGGTGGACTTGCCGCCGCCGGCCATGGCGAACACGCCGACGCGCTGGCCCTCGCCCACGGTCAGCAGGGCGTCGATGGCGCGCACGCCGGTGCAGAAGGGCTGGGACACCATGCGCCGGGTCAGCGGGTGGGGCGCCGGGCGCATCAGGGGCACACGCGAAAGCCCGGCCGGCAGGGGGCGGCCGTCCATGGGCTCGCCCAGGCTGTCCAGCACCCGGCCCAGCAGGCCGGCACCGCAGGGCAGGCTGGCCTGCTCGGCCGCCACCTGCACCAGGGCGCCCACCGGCAGGCCTTGCAGCGAGCCAAAAGGCGCCAGCAGCAGTTCACCGTCCAGGTAAGCGACCACCTCGGCGCACAGCGCTGGATGCTCGGGCCGTGCCGGGTCGAAGACGCGGCAGCTCTGGCCGATGCGCGCACGCAGGCCGCGCACGCGCAGCAAGGTGCCCAGCGCTTGCACCACCCGGCCCTGCTCGGCCACGGCCTGGGCATGCTGAAGCTGGTGCAGCAGCTGCGCGGTGGGGCGGGCCCCGGCTGCGGGCAGGGTGGCTGTGTCCATCAGGGCTGTACCTCGATGTCCACCGCCACGCCCAGGCCCCAGCTGGCGGCGATGCGGGCCAGCTGGGTGGCCAGGGCGGCATCGGCCTCGCCCAGGGCCGAGCTCAGGCGGCAGGCCTCGCGCGGCAGGGCGGCGTCGGCCAGCAGCTGCATCTGGCCAGACGCCAGGCTGGGCGCCAGCAGCTCGCGCAAGCCCTGTTCATGCGCGGGGTGCACGCGCAGCAGCACCGGCGCCGCCTCGGGCAGCAGGCTGCGTGCGGCTTCCTGCGCCAGGCGGGCCAGTTGCTCTGCCTCGGGCAGCTGGCCGATCAGCTTGCGCGCCACCTGCAGGGCCAGCAAGGCCACGTCCTCGCGGCGGCTGTGCAGGGCCTGTTGCTGGCTGCGCTCCCAGGCTTGCAGGGCCGCGGCCCATTCCTGCTGCACGGCGGCCAGGGCGGCCTGGCGGCCTTGCTGCAGGCCTTGGGCCAGGCCCAGGGCCTGGGCATCGGCATGGGCTTGCTGGCAGCGCTGCTCTTGTTCGCGGGCCAGCTCCAGCAGGCGCTCGCGCAGGGCTTGCAGGCTTTCGAACTCGGGCAGCTCATGGGCCGCGAACAGGCGGCGCGGGCTGGCCAGCGAGGGGGCGTGCTCATGCCACAGCAGATAGCTCATCGCGAGTCTCCCGGGCTGTCCGGAATCGAGAGGGTCAGGCCTTGCGCCAGCGCCTGCGCGCGCTGCAGCAGGGCCTGGGCATGGGCGGCCGGCATCATCAGCTCGGCCAGCGGCGCCAGGGCCTGGCTGGCGGCATGGCGCAGGGCGCCGTGCGGCAGGGTGCCGATCAGCACGGCGGCGCCACAGCTGCGCAGCAGCTCGGCCACGGCCGCCGGGTCTTGGGGGCTGGGCTCGCTCAGCGGCCAGTCGGGCAGCTCGGCCGGCAAGCTGGCATCGCGCGCCCGGTCGGGCTCTTGCAGCAGGGCTTGCACAAAGCTCGGGCCCAGGGCTTGCAGCAGGGCCTGCACGCGCGTGCGGCAGATCCAGCGCCGCAGAGCCGGGGCGCAGAACACCGCGCCCACCTGCATCTGCAGCTGGCGCAGCTCGGGTTCGGGGCGGGCCAGCCATTCCGGGGCGGTCTCCAGCGCCTGCCAGCTGAGCTGGGGCGTGGCGCGCGGGGCGCTGCGCATCAGGCGCAGGGCCAGGCGGGCCAGGGCGGCCTGGTGCTCGCGCAGCCGGCGGCGGTCGTGCAGATGGGGGTGGCGATCAGGCATGGGGCGTGCCTCCGGGGGCGCTGGTGGGCAAGGCCAGCTCGGCGCTGGGCTCCTGGCGGGTGGCCGCACTGCGACGCTGGCGCAGCAGCCAGGCACCACCGACCAGGCTCAGACCGGCCAGGCCCAGGCTCAGGGGCCAGAGGGCCGAGGCCTGCGTGGCCACCGGCGCCTCGGCGGCCGGGCCCAGCTGGGCCGGGCTCGCGGGAAAGAGGGCCACCGTCACCTTCTCGGCCGGCAGGCCCTCCACGCTGTTCACCACCAGGGCGCGGATCTTGGGCGCCAGCAGGGCCAGGTCGGCATCGGGCCGGTGCTTGATGAAGATGGAAGCGGCCGAGGGTTGGGGCTTGTCAATCAGCGGATGCTTCTCGGGCACGACCAGGTGCACGCGCGCCGCCACCACGCCGTCGATGCTGGCCACCGTGTGCGAGAGCTCTTGCGAGAGGGCATAGAGCAGGCGCGCGCGTTCCTCCAGCGGCGTGGAGACAAAGCCCTCGCGCTTGAAGACCTGGCCCAGGTTGTCGAAGCTCTCGCGCGGCAGGCCCTGGGCGCGCAGCAGGCGCACGGCGGGCGGAAAGTCCGCCGCCTGCACCTGCACGGCGTAGGCTTTTTCTTCGCGCAGCTTCTGCGCCTCGATGCCGGCCTCGCGCAAGGCGGCCACCACCTCGTTGGCCTGGCGTTCGCTCAGGTCGGCATACAGGGTCTGCTCCTGGCAGCCGGCCAGGGGCAGCAGGGCGGGCAGGCAGATCAGCAAAGCGCTCAGAGGGCGTCGCATATCGGGCTCCTAGCCTTGTTGGCGGAACAGCTGCTGCAGCCCGTCCGAACTGCGGTTGGCAATGTTCGAGGTCAGCTGGCAATGGAACATGAACTCCTGGCAGCGCAGGGTCAGCTGCACCACCTCGCCCGGGCTCAGATCGGCGCCGGCCTGGCGTGCGGCTTCGGCCATCTGGGCCAGGCTGCTGGCTTCGCTGTTGATGTGGTCGAAGGGCTTGAAGACCTGGGCCACGGCCGTGGACGGGGCCGTCACCGGCTCGGGGCCCAGGGCCGAGCCCTGGCTTTTCAGCTGGGCGCGCTGCAGCGCCTGCTCGAAGCCGCCCAGGTCGGCCAGCGACAAGCCATAGCCGGCGGACAGGCCGGTAGACAGGCCCGGGTTGGGTGCGCCCAGCCCCAGGGTGGGGCCGGCGCCCAGCGGCGCCGCCAGTGCCGCGGACGAGGAGGCGATGGCCAGGCTGCTCATTGCTTGCGCGCCATGGTTTCCAGCGCCGAGCCCACGGCCGCCAGGGCGGTGTGCGAGGCATTGCTGAGGTAGCCCATCTCCATGGACATGGCGGTCAGCTGGGTCACATCGGCCGGCTTGTCCTGGCCCTGGTCCATGGCGGCGGATTTGGTGCTGATGGCGTCGGCCTTGGCGTCCAGCACCTTGCCCCAGGCGTCGGCCATGGCTTCGAACCAGCTGCCGTTGCCGCTGCTGCTGCCGCCGGCGATGGAAGAGGTGTTGTTGATGCTGCTGCGTTGGATGTTGTTGCTCATGATCGTGGTCCTCGTGAAGGGCTGTGGTTCTGGGGTGGGGGTGAAGGCGGTTCAGAAGTCGATGCGGCTGGTGCGGCCTTCGCGCTCCAGCAACAAGGCCTGGGGCTGCACAGCCACCAGGCGGTGGCCGCTGGGCAGGACGGCGCCGACGAAGTAACGCGCACCATCGGCGGTGATCAGATGCGGCAGGCCCTGGCTGACCAGGGCGACGATGCGCTTGCCCGGCTCAGCACCGGCCGAGGGCAGGGTGGGCAGGCGGCTGTCGCTGGCGGCTTGGGCGCTGGCGTCGGCCCGCGCCGGGGCGGGCGGTGTGCTCAGCTCCAGGCTGCGCAGCTGGGGCAGGGCGCTGCGCAGCTGGGCCAGGGCCTGCTGCCAGGCTTCAGCCGAGGGGCCGGACAGGGCGCCGGAGGCCGCGGGCGCGGCCGGCTCCAGCCGCACCTGGCCGAGGCCGAAAACGTTTGCACGAGCTTGGAAGCCTTGCATCTGCAGCAGTTCCTCCACGGCCGCGGCCAGCTGGCTGTCGACCTGCAGCGCCTGCATCGAGGGCAGGGGCGGCCGCAGGCCCAGAGCCAGCAGGCGCTGTTGCAGCTGCGCCTGCTGGCTCTGGCCGGCCACACGGCCGCTCAACACCGGCTGGCCCTGGGCATCGCGGCTCAGCTGCAGGGCCGCGAACTCGGGCTCACGCTGCAGCTGGCTGATCAGGGCTTGCAAGGCGGGCATGGGGTCGCGCACCGGCGCGGGCGCGGCGGGCCGCCCCTGCCAGGCCCAGGCCAGGCCGGCCAGGGCCAGGCCGGCGCCGGCCGCGGCCAGCCAGAGTTCGTGGCGACGCGCCGGGCCTGCGGGAGGCGCTGCGTGGCCCGCATCGGCACTCAGCTCCGGCAAGACCAGGGGATCGTCCATCCTTTCGGCCCGTGCGTTGACCGGGTGCAGCGACCAGATGGCGGCGGTGCGCTCGCCAAAAGCCAGCACCAGATCCGGCCCCAGCTGCAGGGCGCAGTGGGCCGGCCAGTCGAAGGCGTCGCCGGCCTGCAAACGCTGTTCACCGAGCAAGGCCTGACCTTGCAGCAGCTCGGCGCGGCACATCGGGCCTTCGAGCTGCAGGCGCAGCAGGGCGGGCTCGCGCGCCTGCAGCAGCAGATCGGCCGATTCGGCCTCGGGCCAGTGCAGGGCCGGGCCGGCCGCCAGACTCAGGGCCCGGCCCGGCCGCAGATCGGCCCGCGCGCCCGCCTGCGCGCCGCCGAGCACGCGCAGCTCCAGCGCCGGCAGGGCGGCGAAGCTGGGTTCCTGGGCGTGGGGCTGCGCGGGGCGGCTCATGGCTGGCTGCCTCCGGCGGGGGGCAGGGTGCTGTCGCTGGCGGCCGGCGCCGGGCTGGGCTCGGCGGCCCGGCCCAGTGCGCTCTCGGCCGCAGCCAGGCGGCCGGCCGAGGCCAGGCGCGGCGTGATCAGGAACATGCGCTCGACCCGCGAGCCTTTCTCGCTCTGGCTACGGAACAGCGAGCCCAGCAGGGGCAGATCGCCCAGCACCGGCACCTTGTCCTGGCCGCTGGAACTGCTGTCGCGCACCATGCCGCCGATCAGCAGGCTTTCGCCTTCGCCGATCAGGGCCTGCGTCTGGATGGTGGCGCGCTCGACCACGGGGATCTGGTCCACCTGGTTGGGCGTCACGCTGCCGTCCTCCACCTGCACCAGCAGCTTGATGCGGGTGCGCTCCTTGTCCACGAAGACATGCGGCATCACCCGCAGCGAGGTGCCGGCCGTGATGTTGAACAGGTCCACCTGCTCGCGCCCGGCCACCCGCACGTAAAAGGTGGAGCTGTGGTCGAACACCGCCTCGACATTGGACAGGGTCAGCACCTGCGGGCTGGACACCACCTTGGCCGCCCCGCTGCCCTGCAGGGCATTGATGCGGGCGACGAACTGGTTGCGGTTGCCCAGCACGGCCGAGACAAAGCCACCCCGGCCGCTGGGCGTGACATCGCGGTCGCCGCGCAGGGCCAGATCGCTGGCCGTGCCGCGGCCGAACAGCAGCTCGCTGCCGCCGCCGCCCGACCAGCGCCAGTTGATGCCCAGCTCGCGCAGGCGGTCGGTGTTGATGTCGATGACGGTGGCTTCGATCTCCAGCGCCTGCGGCTCCACATCGAGGGCCTGGATCAGGGCGGCATAACGCTCCAGCTTCTCGGGCTGGTCGCGCACGATGATGGCGTTCAGGCGTGGGTCGGCCTCGATGCGCGGGCCGGGGCCGGCGCTTTCCGCACTGGGCTCGGCCGCCGCGCTGCGTGGTGCCAAGGCGGTCTTCAGTGCATCGGCATCGCGGTCCTTGGTTGCGGCGTTGCCAGCGCCCGTGGGCGGCAGGCCCAGGGTGCCGCTGCCGGCTTGCAGACTTTGGGCCGCCAGGCCCTGGCCGCGCAGGCCTGCCTGGTTGCTGGGCCGCTCGCGGCTGGTGCTGCTGCTGTGGTTGACGCCGCTGGGCGCCGCGCCGACCAGGGCGCGCAGGATGCTGGCCACGCCGGGCACGGTCAGGCTCCGGCCAGCCATGGCCATGTTCACATCCTGGGCCCAGGCGTAGCGCAGGTAGTAGACGCGGAAGTCCTCGCGTCCGACGCTGGGTTTGGCAGGGGCCTGGGCCGGGTCCAGGGCGCGCGCCAGCTCGGCCACCATCTCGATGAAAGCGGCATGGCCGCGCGCCTGGATGGCGCCATCGGCGCTGCGGCGCAGGCTGTTCTGGGCGTCGACGAGCTGCAGCTCTTCGGCGCTGCGCAGCAGCTTCTGCGCGGCCAGGGCGTTGAGGCTGAAGCTGCGCTGCTGCGCCTCGCGGGCGCTGGCAATGTGGGTGGTGTTGCCGTCGTGGAAAACCAGCAGCTTGTAGGCGCGCGCGATCTCGCGCAGCAGCTGCTGCGCCGGCATCTGGCTGAAGCGGCCGTTGACCTGGCCGCGCACGCCGGCGCTCAGCGCCACCGGCGCTTCCACCTGGGCGAACAGGTCTTCAAGAAAGGCGTCCAGGCCTTGCTCGCGGGCCGAGATGGTCACCAGGCGATCACCCACCGGCCAGGGCACGGCCTGGGCCGGGCCGGCCAGCACGAGCAGGCCCAGCAGCAGGGCGCGGCCAGCCGAAGCCGAGGCGCAGAGAGGGGGCAGGAAGAAGGAGAACATGGAGGGTTTCATCGCTCAGGCCGCCTCTTGCAGCAGCGGCGCCTGGGGCAGGTCCACCCGCTCCGCCACATCGAGCTGCAGGTTGGGGCTCAATTCATGGAAGGACAGCACCGGGTGGTCGAAGCACTCGGCCTCGATCAGCCGGCGCACATGCCAGCGCACATCGACGGCGGTGACGATGGCGCGCGCGCCGCTGCGCGCCAGGCTGGCCTGCAGCGCGGCGCTGATCTGCTGGGCCAGCTGCGGGTCCAGGGCCAGCTGGGCCACGCCGCCGTTGACGCGGATGGCCTGGCGTAGCAGGTCCTCCAGCGCGGGGCTCAGCATCAGGCAGGGCAGGCGGCCCTCGGGCGCCAGGCGGTGGCTGGTCTGGCGCTTGAGCGCAATGCGGGCGAACTCGGTCAAGGTCTGCACGTCTTTTTCACGCTGACCGGTTTCGGCCAGCGACTCCAGCACATCGCGCAGATTGCGGATCGACACCTCCTCGGCCACCAGCCGGCGCAGCACCTCGGCCACGCGCTGGATGGGCAGGCTGCGCAGCACCTCCTTGACCACATCGGGCAGCTCGGTGGAGGCGCGGGTCAGCAAGGCCGTGGTCTCCTGGATGCCCAGGAAGAGCTGGGCATGGCGGCGCAGCACCTGCTGCAGCTGGGCCAGCAGGGCCTGGCGGTCCATGCCTTCCTGCAGCGGGCCCTGGGCGATGGGCACTTCGTAGGCCAGCAGCTGCCAGCCGGGCTCGGCCTGGCCGGCGTTCGCTTGCCCGTTCGCATCGGCGCTTGCGATGCGGGGCGTGCGGCCATGCAGGGCGATGCGTGGCAGCTGCAGGCCGGCGGCCAGCTGGAACTGCTCGGTCATCTCGCCCAGCTCCTGGGCCAGGCGCTGGCCGGCCTCGCCCTGCAAGGCTGCCGGCGGCAACAGCAGCAGCAGGGGCAGGGCCGGCGGCAGCTGGGCTTGCGGGGCGGCCGCCACCGGCTTGGCCGCCTGGGCCCGGGCGGCCTGCAGCTGCGGCAGGGCGCGGCCGCTGGCGCGCTGCCAGCGGGCTGCCCATTCGGGCATCAGCAGCAGGCCTGCGGCCATCAGCAGCGCGCCCAGCAGCAGAAACACGGCGGCCGGAAAGCCGGGCACGGTGGCGAACAGCATGCACACCCCGGCCGCCACCACCAGCACGCGCGGCTTGGCGCTGAGTTGGCGGCGGATGGCATCGCCCAGGTGGCGTTCGTCTTCGTCGGCGGTGCGGGTGACGATCAGGCCGGCGGCCATGGCGCCCAGCAGGGCCGGGATCTGCGCCACCATGCCCTCGCCGATGGACAGGATGGAGTAGCTGTGCATGGCCTGGCTCAGGCTCATGTCCTGCTGCAGCACGCCCACCGAGAGCCCGCCCAGCAGGTTGATGGCGATGATGATGATGCCGGCGATGGCATCGCCCTTGACGAACTTCATGGCGCCGTCGAGGCTGCCGTGCAGCTTGGATTCCATCTCCAGCGTGCGGCGCTTGCGCTTGGCCTCGTCCTTGTCGATCAGGCCCGAGCGCAGGTCGGAGTCGATGGACATCTGCTTGCCGGGCATCGCGTCCAGCGAGAAACGCGCCGCCACTTCGGCCACCCGCTCGGCGCCCTTGGCGATGACGATGAACTGCACCACGGTGATGATCAGGAACACCACCAGGCCCACCACCAGATTGCCGCCGGCCACCAGCTTGCCGAAGGTGTCGATGATGTGGCCGCCGTTGGCGTGCAGCAGGATCTGGCGCGTGGTGGCAATGGACAGCGAGAGCCGGAACAAGGTGGTGATCAGCAGCACGCTGGGAAAGACCGCGAACTCCAGCGGGCTGCTGATGTAGATGGCCACCAGCAGCAGCACCACGCCCATGGCGATATTGGCCGCCACAAGCAGATCGAGCAGCCACAGCGGCAGGGGCAGCACCATCAGGGCGATGATGGCGATCACGCCCGCCACCAGCAGCAGGTCGACGTAACGCGCCAGCAGGCTGTTCTCGCCCGGCGCCGCGGCGCCAGCGCCCTGGCGCAGGTAGGCGTGCAGGGCGCTCATGGCGCGGCCGCCCAGTCCCGCAGGCCCTGGTAGGCGCCCAGCACCTGCTGCACATAGGCCTGTGTCTCGGCATAGGGCGGCACCCTGCGGCCATGGCGCTCCACCGCGCCTTCACCGGCGTTGTAGGCCGCCAGCACCAGGCGCAGGTCATTGCCAAAGCGGGCCTGCAGGGTTTTCAGATAGGCCGCGCTGGCCTCGACATTCAGCGGTGCCTGCATCAGCTCGCGCACCGGGTCTTTCAGGCCGAAACGCTTGGCCGTGGCCGGCATCACCTGCATCAGGCCGCGCGCCCCGGCAGGCGACACGGCTTGCGTGTTGTGGCGCGACTCCACATGGGCAATCGCATGCAGCAGCAGGGGGTCGATGTCGTGCCGCTCGGCAGCGGCGCTCAGGGTGCCGGCCACACCGACGATGCGCTGTGTCTGGCCGGAATGGCCGTTCCTGGTGGTGATGGGCGCGCGGCGGCTGAGGTGCGTGGTCGCGGCGACGGGGGCCTCGGACTGGGGCTGGGTGTTCGTCTGCAAGGAACCCAGCTGCAAGATGCCGGAGACCGGGCCGCCCTCATACAGGTCCAGCTGGGCCGAACGGCTGGCCGCAGCGGCCGATGCGGGCGTGGGCTCGGTCTGTGCCAGTTCGGTACAGCTTTGTTCGATCAGGCGGAATTTGCTGCCGGCGTGGAACTGGCGGCGGCTGGGCGCGGCGATGGCATCGGCCGTCGAAGGCAGGCTGCAGCTCATGGCTTGGAGGGTCAGTGGGGTGACACCCAGACACACAGCGAGCAGGGCTCGCAATGGCTGCAGACCGCAGCGTCGTGCGCTGGAGGCTGAAGGCATTTCCGGCATGGCCAGGCGACCATGCTCGCGGTCCACCGGGTGACCGCTGTCTTGTGGGTACTGCATTTTTTGACCACTCCCTGAATGCCTCGCACTATCCCGGCGCGATGTGCTGGCTTCAAGACCCGGAAGCGGAGTTTGTAATCAAGTGTGAGCGTCAGCGGATGGGTCGAGACTTCGCCTTCAGGTGTGTAAATAGCGGGTTAGCTGTACATCCCCCCTAGGACATAGTTGCTTACAAAAGATACGGATCTGTCATCGGCAGCCTGTCGGCCCTGCTTCAAAGTGTGCGTTTGTTCACGCGCTTCTGCGCGGGGTCGGTCCTGGCTCTGCCTCGCTTGAGCAGCGACAACAGCCCCTGGCAAGCGCACAGAAAGCATGAGATGGCCGAGAGCGGCGGCGACAAGACCGAGAAGCCCACACCCAAGCGATTGCAGGACGCGCGCAAGAAGGGCGATGTGCCCAAGAGCCGCGACCTGGGCACGACGCTGACCCTGCTGGTGTGGCTGGGTTTGTTTGCCGCTCTCTTGCACCCTGCAGCCCAGCGCCTGCAGGCGCTCAGCGAGCAGCTCTTCCATGCCCTCGCACAGGGCTGGGATGCTGGTGGCTTCATCCTGGTGGCGCGCTCCCTTGGCGGGGCGGCGCTGGAGAGCCTGCTCTGGATCTGCCTGCTCCTGCTGCTGCCCGTGGTGGCGGTGGGTCTGCTCAGCGAGTTTCTGCAGGTGGGCGCGATCTGGGCCATGGACAAGGTCACGCCCAAGATGGAGCACCTGAACCCGGCGGCCGGCATCAAGCGCATGTTCTCGATGGACAGCCTGATCGAGCTGCTCAAGAACATCATCAAGGCCAGCCTGCTGCTGTTTCTCGCCTGGCTGCTGCTGCGCTCACGTCTGCCGCAGTGGCTGGGCCTGGCACGCCAGGGCGGCGAAGACCCGCGGCCCCTGGCGGCCCTGCTCTGGGATGCCAGCTGGCGGCTGTGTGCCTGGGCCTTGTGCGCCTTCTTGATCGTGGCCTTGCTGGACCTGCTGTGGCAGCGCCACTCCTTCACCAAGAAGATGCGCATGAGCCTGCGCGACATCAAGCAGGAGTACAAGGACAACGAGGGCGATCCCATGATCAAGGCCCAGCGGCGCCAGGCCCATGCCGAGTGGGCGCAGCAGAACTCGAACCAGGCCGCCCGCACGGCCAATGCGCTGATCGTCAACCCCACCCATGTGGCCATCGCCATCGACTACGAGCGCGAGCGCTGCCCCGTGCCCCTGATCAGCGCCAAGGGCGAGGGCGATGTGGCCGCCGGCATGCGCGCCGCCGCCGAGCAGGCGGGTGTGCCCATCGTGCGCAATGTGCCCCTGGCCCGCGATCTGCTGGCCCGCGCCGAAGTGGGCGAGGCCATCCCGCCCGATCTGTTCGACATCATCGCCGAGGTCATCCTCTGGGCCGCCGAGGTGCGTGAGGACCTGGCGCGGGCTTCGGAGCCGGCCGCAGGCGCACAGACCGGGCCGGGCGCCGAGGCCGACGCCACCGCGAGGCGCAGCCCGGTCCCCGGTGAAGACCTGACGCCCTATGCCGCACTGCGTGGCCGTTATCGACCGGAGCCTGCTGCCGCTGCTGCGAATGCGGACAACCCTAGTTGGGGCCGTTCCTGACTGCCGATGGTCCTGACTTACGAAAGCGAGTTGAAAGGCGTGAAATTCATTCCGTCGGCACTGCAAGCCAAGCCCACGAGTCACCAACCGGCGATCCGTGGACTCAAGGCAGCGGCCCTCAAGCAGCTCGCTTCCGACAGGAAGTGAACCTTTGTTTTCAAACCCGGCCTTGCCACCAGGTCTTCTTAAGCAAACGACCGGCCAAGGCCCCCTCAGGAGAATTGCAATGTCTGGAGCTTTGAACAGCGTGGTGGGTGGCGGTGGTGGTCTGCTGAGCAGCATCGGCAGCGTCATCGGTGGTGCGTTTGGCGGCCCGCTGGGCGCCATGATCGGCCAAGCCGTGGGCAACCTGGTCCAGTCGGCCATCGGCGATGCCATCAAGGACGGCATCAACCAGCTGCAACAGCAGCACGGCATGCCCAAGTTCCTGGGCGACCTGATCAAGGACCGTGCCGACAACGTCCTCGGCGGCCTGCGCAACAACGCCGTTCCGGCCGATATGCAGAGCCTGGCTCAGCAGCAGTTCGGCGGCGCGATTGCCAAGTTCAAGGCTGACTTCCAGCAGGATTTCGTGCAGTCCGTGCTGGGCAACCGCAAGGCCCAGGGCAGTGGCGAAGAGTCCGACGGCGCCGGCGGCTGGCTGCAAGCCATTGCCAAGGCCATGGGCCAAGCCCTGGGCGACAAGGCCAAGCACTTGGTGGAGCTGTCGGCCAAGATGACCGATCTGCAGCAAGCCAAGTCCACGGCCACCGACCCCAAGGTCAAGCAGGAAGAAGACGGCAAGAACGCTCAAGAGTTCAACAAGACCATGACCGAGTTCCAGGCCACCGGTCAGGAATACAGCATGTTGAACAGCGTGTTCTCGACCGCGATCAAGTCGCTGGGCGAAGCCCTGTCTTCGATGGCTCGCAAGCAGTAAGTCTGCGAGCAAGCCCGGGGCTCTTGGCCCCGGGTGTGGGCGCCCGCGAGGGGGCCCTGCGGCGGAGGGAGCTTTGGCTCTCTTCGCCGTTGGTGTTTGTGGCGCGCGTGTGGCCGCGGTTTCATGTGTGTGCTGTGGTTCCGTTTCAATCCAGAGTGAGGGAGTTTTGTCATGCAAGTCCAAGCCTTCGGTTCAGCCCCAGCGCCCAGGCAGGGCACCTCGATGCCCAACAAGCCGGGTTCGCGGCTGGTGGTCGTCGCCCTGCTCGCGGCCCTGAGCGCCTGTGGAGGCGGCGGTGGCGGCGAGGCCCCTGCCCCAGCTCCTGCACCCGCACCCGCACCCGCACCCGCACCCGCGCCTGCGCCTGCGCCTGCGCCCGATCCTGCTTCGCCCAGTGTGCTTGGCCTGCTGGTGCGTGACCCGGCGGACACGCGTGTCGATGCGCAGGTGCTGGATCTGGCGACGGGGCAACAGATCGACCTGCCGCGCAGCGCGCGGGCGCAGGCGCTTGGCGTGTCAGATGCCTGGGCGGTCAGTCGGCCCACACGGGAACTGATCCGTGAAGACGGGGCCGAAACTGTGGACATCTTCAACTGGCCCGCGCTCACACTCGGTGCCAGTTTCAAGCTCGCGACGCAGACCAGCCCCGACGAAAAGGCCAAGCTCTTGCGCCTGCGCATGTCGCACGATGGCAAGTACCTGGCGGCCTATGAATTTGCCACCAACTCCTCTCGCAAGACGCGGGCGCTGGTCTTCAATCGTCAGGGCCAGATTCTGTTGACCGGCTCCTATCAAGAGGCGGATGGTGGCGGTGGCTTTGACTGGTTGCCGGACGGTCGCCTCGCGTACTTCGAGAAGGGCCAGGTTTTGATCTACGACCCGGTTCAGAATCAGTCGGCCGCTGTGGCCATCCAGTTTCCGCCGGAGGCGCGTGCCGGCAATGAGAACCTGGCGGTCAGCCCGGACGGCAAGACCCTGGCCGTCGTCAAATGGGCGGGTCTGCGCAACAGCAAGGGTGAGACCCGTGAGGTGCCGGTGCTCTATCGTGCACCGGTGTTGGGTGGTGCTGTGAGCGTGGTCGCTCAAGCCAGCCCGGAGCGGATCGATGATCCGGTGCGTCTGTCCATGCTCGACCTGTCCTGGTCGGCGGACGGTCAATGGCTGAGCTTTGTCGCGCAGGTGGGCGATGACCGCTACGGCGGCGGCCTGGGCGTCAGCGGATGCCCCTTGGCCTATGCCGTGTCTGCCACGGCCTCCACGCCCACCTTGATCGATGGCGTTCGTGACAGCGACAAGGCTTTGCGTGCCGCCAGCACGGGAGGCGGGCGCGAGGCGGTGTACAGCTGTGGCCTGTTGAGCTGGTTCTGATCCCTGCGCTTGAATCGGCTGCGTCTCGGGAGCCAGGGTTTGAGCCTGGATGCCGAGCCCAGGCGCGCTGCGGCCGAGGCAGCGTACCGCTGAGTGTCGGCACCTATGCAGACGCCCACGAATTGAACAAGCCCGCCAGCGCGAGAGGGAAGCCCCATCATGTTGTCCATGCGTTTTTTGAAGCCTTCCGCCAGTCCAAGGTCTCGGCAAGTCAGGCCTCTTCGTCTCCAGCTTCGAGCCCACGCCTTGATTTGGCGCCTGGCCCTCGCGTTGCCGGTGCTGCTGGCACAGCAGGCCCAGGCCCAGGTCTTGATTCCAGTGGCGCCCGCCGAGGCTGGCGCGGATTCGCGCATGCCCATTGCTGGTTTCTCGATCTCCTCGGGCCTGCGCCTGGCGGCCGATGGCGCCGAGCAGTGGCACAGCAATGCCGAGCAGCTGTCCAAGGTGTTCCCGGCCGCCCATCAGGACCGCATGCGCAAGGCCTATCTGCAGAGCAAGGATGTGTTCGTGCAGATCGAGCAGCGCCTGGGCTGGCCGCGCAACGATGTGGCTGGTGCGATGGCGGCGTTCATCGTGGGCAACTACATGGTGATGCGGGGCGTCGAGGTCAGCGATGCCCACACCCAGGCCCTGGCCGAGCAGCTGGCGGCTCAGCCGGACATGGTGACCCGCCTGGGCGCCCAGACGCCGCAAGCCCTGCGCGGCCTCTACGAGCAATGCGCCATGGTCGGCACCTTCATGGCCCTGGCCCAGCTGAGCCAGAAGGCCAACCCCCAACCCGCGGCGCAGCAACAGCATCTGCGCGATGCCGCCCGCGCCAATCTGCAGCGGGTGCTGGGCCGCGAGCCCGAGCGCCTCAGCTTGGGGCCGAACGGTTTGGTGTGGCAGTGACTGTTGGGCGGGGCGACTCGTCAGCGAGCCGCTGAACTGCGGCGGTAGCGAAACGCAAAGCTGCCGCCGTTGCCGCACAGCGAATCGGCCGCGGCTTGGGTGGCCGCGTCGTTGGCGATCTCCAGCGTGCCGTCAGCCTGGAGGCTGGCGGCCACCGGCTTGGCGCCGGGCATGAGCAGATGCAGCCGGGCAGGCTGCGTGGCGCTGGCAGGCAGCAGATCGGCCTCGCCCTGCCATTCGCAAGTCCAGCGCGCGGTCTTGGGCTCGGCCGTCTGCAGGCTGACGCGGTAGCGCGTCGCAGCCGCCGGCCCGGTTGGCGTGGCCAGCACCGGGTAGAGGGCCAGGCTGCCCGTGCCGGGCAGCTCGAACACCCCCGCCCAGGGCAGCGAGCCGCCGCCCTGCAGCTGGCTCAGGCGCCCCTGGTAGGCCTCGGTGATGCAGGCCGCATCGGCCGCGCAGCGATCACGCGCCTTCAGCCAGGCCAGCTGGTCCTGTTTGAGCGCGCCATGCTGCGGATGCTCTTGCAGGGCGCTGTTCATGGCCTTCCAGGCCTTCTGCTGCTGCCGGTCCAGCCGACTCAGCTCGGCGCTGGCGCAGATGGCTTTTTCGGTTGCGCTGCTGGCCTTGCGGCAGTCGAAGGCCGGGCCTGAGCTCGCGCTTGACTCTGCAGCGGCCCCCACGGCCGAAGCCGAGAGGGCAGCGGCATGCGCGAGCAGCAGCAAACCCAGTGGCTTCAGGCGCCAGCTCCGGCTGAGCGGTGATCCCCAGCGACACGATCGGGCTGAGCTGGAGGCAGAAGGGCGGGCGGCAGTGAGAAGCATGTGTGGGAAGCGGCGATCGCCGGGGTCAAGGACGATGCGGCGCCGCCGGGAAAGGCGACAGCATCTGCAAGGCCTGCTTGCGCTCCTGCTCGAAGCGATGGCGCACGCCGGCCTGCACATCATCCGTGGATTTGGAGAAGTACTTCAGCACCGTCTTGCCGGACTTGTCCAGCTTCTCGGCGCCACGCTCATCGTAAATGGCATTGATGATGTCGGCATCTTTGAGCTGACTGACATCACGTCCCGCCAGCGCCTTGGCGATGACCGAGGAGCCCGAACCATGCTGGACCGCCACCGACCAGACCACATCGCGCAGCGCTGCTGAGCGCTGCGACAGGTCCAGGCCCTGCTCCGTCTTGAGTCGGGCCGCCAGTGGCTCGTAGTGCCGGCTGGCAATGAAGCTGTGCTGCAGGGCTGCGAAGCCCGGGTCCGCGGCCAAGCTCACCCAGGCCTTCTTGAACTCTGCCGTGCCCGCACGAGCGGCCTCCAGGCCGCCTGCCGCTGTCAGCGCCTGATGCATCTCGGGCGCGTGCGTGGCGGCGTGGTCGAGGAACTTGGCCATGGTGCCGCGCTGGGTTTCGATCTGGTACTTGCCGTAGGACCAGCCGCCGGTGTTGTCGTAGCCAATGGCCGCGCTGCCACGGCGACCCGATTCGTAGCGAGCGCTGAGTTTGCCCAGCTCGGTATCGGCGTTGAGGCCGCCGCCGTTGTTGTTTGCCGCGGGTCGTTCGGCAGACGGCGCTGCTGCTGCCTGTGCCGAGGCAGCCGGGGCCTCCAGCCCTGCCAGCAGGGAATTGACGGCTTCGACCAAGGGGTTGGCCAGCAGCAGCTTCTTGAGATCCACACCCCAGTGCTCGGCAATGCCGGGCAAGGTTTCTCCGGGCACGACGCGGTGCTCACGCTCCAGCCCCGGCGTGGCCACCGGGATGCGCAAGACCTGGCCGACGCGCAGGCGGTCCGGGTCGCGGGGGCTGCTGCCCACACGGCCGTCGGCCAGCTTCGGATCCATGCCATTGGCTTGCATCAAGGCTTCGGCACTGATGCCATGGTTTTTGGCAATGCGGCTGAGGGTGTCGCCGCTGTGCACGCGGTAGCTCGGGTTCGTGAGGTTCATGTCTGGGCTCCTTGGCCTTGGCTCTTGGGGCGGTGCCCCGATGCCATGCATTGGAGAAGAAGTGCGCTGCCGGCGAAAGACGGGACCATCCGCAATCGGGTCTGGAGCCCATGCCGCCGATTAGGGGCGTTACTAGCTGGGAGCGGCCCCGGCTATCGCGAGTCAGCGAGACGGGCTGCAATCGCAGCGATGCGAGCTGACTTCGGTCAGTGACATGCCAACACACACGCACACGCAAGAAGGGTCCATCATCATGAGTACCACCATCGACACCGGCCGCAGTGCTGGCAGGTCCGGCAGCGCCGCGTCGGCAACCGGCTCCGCCGGTGAACTGCTGAGCCTGGCCCGCGACTCTGCCAGCGGTCAGCTGGACACGCGGCGCCTGGCCGGCTGGGTGGCGCAGGCCAGCCAGCAGGACTTTGGCAAGGCCTCGGCCGCCCATGCCGCGATCGAGACCGAACTGACCGGCCGCGATGCCGGCGAGCTCGCGCGCTTCAACCAGGACGTGGTGGCCGCGGTGGCGGGCTTGGCTGAGGCCACGCCGAACGGTCTGGCGGCCGCAGGCCATGCCTGGGCCAGCGAGGGCCGACGCTTGTTGGTCGACAACCCCATCCTCGTCAAGCAGTGGGTGTCCACCACCAGTGCCTGGACGGGCAAGAGCGGTTTCACCGATGGCCTGCGTGCCATGCTCGAGGGTCATGGCATCACCGTGGAACGCCTGGCCAACCCGGTGCCGCCGGGCTCGCTCGGCAAGAGCTCCGGGGTCCCAGCCTCCCTGGCCAACAACCGCAACGGCGACCTGGCACGCGATGCGATTGCGGACCGCTGGCGTGCCCAGGGCATGCCGGTGGAGATCGAGCAGCCGCGCCAGGGTGGCGCACGGGTGGTCGATGTGGTGGTGGATCGCCCGGCTGCGGATCCGCGCCGGAGCCAGCGTCTGGAGATCGAATCCAAGGTCGGTCGCAACAGCATGGACTCCGACCTGGCCCGCCAGGCCGCGCTGGACGGTCAAGCCCTTCGCGAGAACCGCCTGCTGCGTGGCGCCGGCCACGTGCTCGAGGGCGTGGGCAAGGTGGCACGACCGCTTGGTCTGGTGATGGACGCCGTCGAGGTCGGCAGCGCCTTCCGCAAGGATGGCGACCGCGTCGGGGTTCACACCGGCCGCGCCGCTTCCGGCCTGGCCGGTGGGGCGGCTGGCGGCTGGGGCGGGGCCGTCGGCGGCGCAGCCCTGGGCACAGCCATCTTCCCCGGCGTGGGCACGGTGATCGGCGGCCTTGTCGGCGGCATCGCCGGCGCTGTGGTCGGCGACCAGGCCGGCCGCGGGCTGTTCGACACGCTCAAGTCCTGGTTCTGATGCCGCGATTCGCTTGCATCGGAGCCGGGTCCCGCGCCGCGCACCCCATGGCATGATGCCTTCCATGTGGTCCTGGCTCACACGAAAAACCGAGCGTTCTGAAGGCCAGGCGCTGCTGCAGCGCCTGCGTGAGCGCTATCCCGTCTATGCGGCGCCCCATGCTTACCGTCGAGATGGGCAGTTGCTGAGTCTGGCTCAGGCTCAGGAGAACCTCGAATATCTGCAGACTCAGCGCCCGACGCGGCTGCGCATCGCCAGCGACTTCCTGCACACCGAGGCCGGGGTCGATGTGGCGGTGGCTCTGGCCGGTGCTGAGCCGGCGGCGCTGCTGGATGGCCTGCACCGCTGGAGCTTGCGTGTGTTTCCCGCGCTCCAGAAAGCCGCGCCGCAGCTGGCGCGTGACGAGGTCTGGCTGGCCAGCGATCGGCGTGGCCCGGAGATCGTGTATTCCCTGCTGATGGATCTGGCGCTGCTGTTGGGCGAGCTGATCCTGATCCGCCGCCCGGCCTTTCAGTGGGCGCTGGATCTGGATGAGGGCAATCTGCTGGACGGCATGGACAGCGTGCGCCGGCCGGTGCTGCAGTTCCTGCCAACCTCGACCGCTGCCGGTGATGCCTCGATGCCCCCGGTGCAGCTGGATGTCGAGGCCCTCGTCGTCCATCGCTACCGCGAGCCCGACAGCCCCAGTCTGCAGTGGATGAATGGCTGGGCCCAACTCGTCCATGAGGCGCGCAGCGGGGCCTACGAACGCGTGTTCTAGAGCGCTGCGGCCGCCGGTGTTCGGGCTTGCACCTGAAATGAAGGGGCTGCCCATCCTCAAGTCTTGCGGGTTCGCCCATCCAAACGCAAACGCCCGCTCCCCAGTGCGGTGAGCGGGCTGCAAGCCCCGTGAATATCGCCGATGAAGGCCGCCGACGAAGGCTGGCGGCCGCGGGGCCGGTATGGCGGCTCAGGCCTGCCAGCGGGTAAGCGTCAGGTTCAAGCTCAGCTGCGCGCTCAGGGCCCAGCCCTGCGGGTTGGCGGCTTCGTTGAAGTTGACCGTGCCGCCGGTCCAGGCGCGGCCGCCGCCGGCCACGCCGGTGTTGGCGCGCGAGCCTTCGCTGTCCTGGCCCAGCAGATTGCGCAGCAGGGCGCCGCTGAGGCTGATGCTGAGGATGCTGCTCATGGCCTGGAAGGCGCCCTGGAAGATCTGGGCCAGATGCTGCAACTGCTGCTGTTGCTGGGCCGCCGCTGCGGCGGCGGCGCCGCCTTTTTGCAGGTCGGTGCCGTTGATGTAGTTCTGGTTCACCTGCACCAGCTTGCCATTGCCGTCCACGGCGACAAAGCCCTTGCCGTTGGCGTTCTCGAGCAGCACATTGCCGTCGTCGGTGACGCCGTCCAGGGTCTGGCCCCAGCCCTTGGCTTCGTCGATCTTGAGGTCGCCGCGCTGGTTGGTGTCGATGCCGCTGATGCGCACGCCGTAGTCGCCATTCGTGATGGTCAGCTTGCTGGGCAGGGTCATGTCGTTGCCGGCCGGCACGGTTTCGAAGGTCAGCTTGGTGCCGTCATCGAGCTTGAAGGTGGTGGTGCCCCAGAAGTCAAAGGCATGCTGGCCATCGACATTGACATGCGGGTCGCCCCAGACCACATAGTTTTCACCGGTCTTCTTGTTGGTGATCTCCACACGGTTGGCATCGGCCGCGGTGATGCGGTAGTTGTCGTTCTCGAACACCGCCTTGCCGCCCTGCATCGAGGTGCTGGCGTGGCTGGGGTTGCTGCGGTCGACGGGGCCGCAGCCGCCGATGGCGATACCGGCGCTGGCCGACGAAACAGAGTTGGTGAACATGGTCGGGCTCTCCTTGCAATAAGTTCAGTGGATGGATGAATGAGTGCGTGAAATGACTCATGGTTTTTGGAACCTCGCCCGTTTTGCATCCGTCGGGATGCAAGGTTTGGGCGTCGCAGTGGCATCAGTAGCCACCCGCGATCAACTGCCTGGTCATTGAAACGATTTGCAAGCCGACGCGTAAGTTGGGGGCGTTCGCAATGCGGATGACCGCAACTAGGGCTGTCCGCAATCGATCGAATGCAGTGCCGCAGCGGCGGGCGATTAGGAACAGCCGCAATTTCCAAAGCAGCTCTGCCGGCTTAGGCTTCGGGCCTCGAACGATGCACCCAGCCCCTCTTCATTCATGAACACGCTTGCCAGCTCTGCGTTTGCCTTCAGCCTCCCTCACGGGGCGCTGCCTGTGGCTGCGCCCGCGGCAGGGTTGGCCTCCCTGGGTTCGCCTTCGACTCCGTCCATGGGTGGGGCTGCGGCACTCTTGCGCGCCGAGGTCGAGCCGCAGGCGCGCGGGCTCTCGGTGCAAGCCCATGCCGAGCGCGTGCTGGCGGCCATGCGGACTCAGGGTTGAGCGTCCATGGCCGACGCGCGCCGCGAGCCCGACTGGACGGCCGCAGCCCAAGCCCTGCTGTCCGGATGTGTGGATCTGCCTGACGAGGAGTTGCGTCTGGCTTTGCTGGACCAGGTCTGCCGCAGCTTGGGCGATGCCCTGTATCCCGATTTCTTGAACCTGCTGGCCGTAGTCGGGGAGCGCGGCGATGCCCAGGCCTGCGCGGTGCTGGCCCAGACCTTGTTGGCCGGGCTGCAGACCGGCCGCCTGCCCAGCGGCCGCCGCCAGGCCTGGGGCGCGCCGAGCCACTCCGGCTCGGCCGCCTCGCTGGCTGCTCAACAGTTTGGTGCCTGGCGTTCCCTGGGGCCCTTGGAGTATTGGGTCTGTCTGAGCCAGGATGAGCCTCGGGGGGCGGGCTTGGCTGAGCCTGAGTTCCTGCGCCAGGGGCAGGCTTTGCTGCGCCTGATCAACAGCAGCGAGGCGGCTCGGCAGCTTTACATTCAACGCCTGCAGGCCTTGGCGGCCGATCCGGTGGAAGGCGGCCTGTCCCGTCATGCACGCCAAATGCTGACGCGGTTCGCCGAAGCCTGGGCCCAGGGCCAGTCGCCCGATGCCTTGTGCCAGCAGGTGCTTGGCGCCATGCCGGCGCGAGCTCATGGGCTCAGCGCACTGGCCGGCTGGGGCTCGCGCTGAACATTGGGTTCTGGGTGTGGGGGAGATCGGGGCCGCGCCGCAGCTTGCGGCGGGTCTTCAGCAAGCGCCGCAATATCGGGGCTTGCTGACAGGGAGAGGTATCCGGTGGTGCGACCGGCAAGAATCGAACTTGCGCCTAAGCCTTCGGAGGGCCCAATGATATCCACTTCACCACGGTCGCCGGGAGCGCGCATTCTAACCTCAGCGGCCGCGCCCGCCGTGACGAGCGTCAATCCTTGCAGTCAGCCCCAGGTGCTGACAGATATAATCTGCCGGTTTTGCGTCCGGTGAACCGCCGGGCATTGCATCTTCCCTTGCCGACGCCAACGAGGATTTCATGAGCGGAAACCAGAATCACGCACACGAGCACGATCATGCTGACGAAGCCCATGAAGGCCCGATCAAGACGCCCAAGCAACTGGCCTGGGCCGTGTTCTTTGCCTTTGTCGTTCCTGTCATCGTCATCATTCTGCTGGCCAACTATGTGACCAGCGACTCCAAGCCGTCTGCCGGTACCGAGGCCCTGGAAGCACAGGCTGTGGCCGCCCGCATCCAGCCCATCGGCGCGATCGAGCTGAAGGACATGAACAATGTCGCCGCCCTGAAGACCGGCGAGCAGGTGTTCCAGGCCCAGTGCGCGGCCTGCCACTCGACCGGCGCTGCCGGCGCCCCCAAGCTGGGCGACGAAGCCGCCTGGGGCCCGCGCGTGAAGACTGGTTATGACGCACTGCTGACCTCGGCCCTCAAGGGCAAGGGCGCCATGGGCGCACAGGGCGGTGGCGATTTCAGCGATTTCGAAATCTCCCGCGCCGTGGTCTACATGGCCAACCAGGGCGGTGCCAAGTTCGACGAGCCCAAGGCCCCGGCCGCGGCAGCTTCGGCCGCCAACTGATGCGCAATGTGGCGAGCTCGGGCATGTCCCGAGCATGCGCCGCACCGACAGCCGACCCTCGGGTCGGCTTTTTTTCGCCGCGTGTTTTTGGCTTTGTGCGCGCCTGCCGTTCGGGCCGCGGGGCCAGGTCTTGCGCGCGACGCCTTGTGCCGGGGCGGCTGGCCTGCCGGTGGTAGCCTGCAGTAAGCTCAAGGCCATGAACCGGCTTGCTCCGCTCATGCTGATCCTGGCCTTGTGTGCGGCTGGGCCGGCCGCCGTTCGGGCGGCCGAATCGGCGGGCCTGCCCACGCGCTGGCGGGTGTGTGTCACCGACCTTCAAGCGCCTCCGTTCCTGAACAACCAGGCGGAGCATCCCGGCACGGTAGAGCGCATGCTGCAGGACAGTGCGCGCCAGCAGGGCTTGGAGCTGGAGTTGCTGCGGCTGCCACCGCGTCGTTGCCGCCTGATGCTGGATCAGGGGCAGATCGAGGCAGCGCTCGCCGGCCCCACGCCGGTCAATCTGCAGGAACTGCAGTTCCCTCTGCGGGCCGGGCAGCTGGATGCGTCACGCAGCCTGATGCAACTCCATCTGGTCTGGCTCAAGCGCGAGGATTCCACGCTCGACTGGGATGGCCAGGCTCTGCGGGGACTCGGCGCTGGCGGGAAGGTGCCCGTGATCGGCGTGCGGGCTGGGGTGCGCATCACCGCGGAGCCCCTGCTCGGTCTCGGCCTGCGCGTCGAGGATTCCGCGCACAGCATGGCGCAGTTGCTGGCCAAGTTGCGCGCCGGTCGCGTCGATCTGGCGGTAGTTGCAGCGCCAGAGCTCAATCTGTCACCCGATGCGCAAAGCCTGCACGGCCTGGCCGTCTTGAGCAAGCCCTTGCTGCAGATGGACATTTACCTCGTGCAGCGCAAGGATGCCGGTGCCGAGCGGGCGGCACTGATGGAGCGTTGGTGGGCGGCGATTGCCCAGCTGCGCGAGGCCGAGGCGCATCGCACAGCGCCCTGAGTCGGTGCAACAGGATCAGCTGCCGTAACCGAGGTCCTTGACGGACACCAAACGGCCGTCCTCGAACACCAGCTGCTGCATGAACTGCTGGGGTCCGAAGTTGTAGACCCATTCTTCGATCAGCACCTGGCGTTCGCGCTCCAACTCCACCGTGCTGCCGGGTGGCAGGCCGCTGTTGGGCGCGGCGGGCACGCGCAGACGGATGACGCGGCGGTCGAGGCGTTGCTCCTGCAGGCTGGGCGTGCCGCATTTGCGCAGCACCTCGGGCTTGGCCATGCCGGCGTCAATGACAAAAGAGTTGCAGCGAAAGGCCCAGGCCGAGGGGGTCAGCAGCAGCGCACTGAAGGCCAGCGCGGCCAGGCAGGGTTTGCGGGCGTGCATGGGCGAGCGAAACAGCGGTGGCATGGCAATCCCCGGGAAGCGGCAGTCCTGTGCAACGCGCGCCAGGCTGCGGGCGTTGACCGAGGCCGGCCTTGGGCCTCCTCAACCAAGGCTGAAGCGCTGCCGCAGCGCCTGGCTTTGCCGGCGCGACACGGTCAACCAGGGGCCGCTGTGCAGTTGCAGCTGCAGGCTGCTGTCGTCGCCGGGCTGCAGGCGGGCGATGGCATCCAGGCGCACCAGGGCCTGGCGGTTGATCTGCTGGTAGCGCTGCGGGTCCAGGCGCGGCAGCAGGCGGCTGAGGCTGCCGGCCAGCAGAAAGACGCCTTGTGGCGTGTGCAGCTCCAGGTAGTTGTCGCGGCTTTCGATCAGGGCGATGTCGCCCAGGCGGATCAGGGCCATCTGATCGCCGCGGCGCAGCAGCACGCGGTGCTCGTCGGGCAGATAGGGGCCGCTGGCGTGGTGCAGCTCGGCACGCAGGCGCTGCAGCGCCTGGGCCAGGCGTTCGGCCGCGACCGGCTTGACCAGATAGTCCAGGGCATTGAGGTCGAAGGCCTCGACCGCAAAGCTGGCATGGGCGGTGCAGAAGATGATGCGCGCCTCGGCGTTGAGGGCACGGGCCACCGCCAGGCCATCCTGCTCGGGCATCTGCACATCGAGCAGCAGGGCATGGGGCTGCAGCTGGGCGTGCAGGGCCAGGGCCTCTTCGCCACTGCTGGCCTCGGCCAGCACCTCGACATCGTCATGCGCGGCCAGCAGGCGGCGCAGTTCCAGCCGAGCCAGGCGTTCGTCGTCCACCAGCAGCAGGCGCAAGTGAGAGGGCTTCATCATCGTCATGGGGTGCAGGCGTCCTGCCAGGGCAGGCGCAGTTCAACGCGGAAGTGCGGGCCCGAGGCCTCCGGGCCGGCATGCAATGTGGCCGTGCTGCCCAGCTGCAGGCGCAGGCTTTCGCTCAGATGGGCCAAACCGCTGCCCAGGCCGGTGCGCGCGGCAGGGCCGGCCTGCGGTGCCAGCGGGTTCTCTACCCGCAGGGTCCACAGCGGGCTGCTGGCCTCATGCGCCGCATGGATGCGCAGGCAGCCGCCCTCACGGCGAGCGCCAATGCCATGCTTGATCGCGTTCTCGCACAGGCCCAGCAGGGCAAAGCGCGGCAGGCGCTGGGCCATCAGCGCGGGCGGCAGGCGGATGTCCAGCTGCAATCGATCTTCGAGCCGGCTCGCTTCCAGGGCCAGGTAGCGCTGGCAGAGCTGCCACTCCTCGTCGAGGCGGCAAAGGCTGCCACTTTGTTCGAGGCTGGCGCGCAAGAGGGTGGACAGCTCGGTCAGCAAATGGGCGGCGCGCTCGGGGTTCTCGAAGATCAGGCCGCGCACGGTGTTCATGGCATTGAACAGAAAGTGCGGCTTGAGCTGGTTCTGCAAGGCCTGCAGCTGGGCCGCGCGCGCCTGCTGCTCCAGCGCGGTGCGCTGCCGGCGGTCCAGGTGGCTTTGCCAGGCCAGGCTGAACAGCAGGTACTGGGCCAGCGCCACCACCCAGCTGCCGCCCTGGCTGATCCAACGCAGCTGCACGGGGCTCAGGTTCAGGGCCTGGGGGTCCAGGGGCACGCCGCTGCCCAGCCACTGGGTCAGGGCGTGGATGCACAGCGCGTCGATGGCGGCCAGGGCGGCCAGCAAAGGCAGGCGGTGCGCCCAGGGCTGCCCTGGCCGTGCCTGGCTGACCAGCAGGCCCAGCAGGCCCCAGCGCAGCAAGGCCATCAGGCCGACGCGCTGCACCGTGCCCGGGCGCAGCCCCGGGTCGCCGAACAGGGCGAACTGGATCAGCAGGATCAGCAGCGCCTGCAGTCCGCACAAGGACAGCAGCAAACCGGCCTGGCGCCACAGGGGCCAGGCCCTGGAGGCGGTGTCGCGAGTGAGGGTCTCAGTACGCGACACGCGTCACCTTGAAACCCTGGGCCTGCAGCAGGGCCGGCAGGCCCTCGCTGCCCAGATGGGCGGGCGCCACGGCCACGAACAGGCGCTGGCCTTCTCGCAGGCGTTGGGCGATCTTGAGGCTCCAGGCCTGGTCGCGTTCGCGCTGGATGCGCTCGCGCGTGGCCGGTGTGAAGGCCGAGCTCTCGAAGCTGGCTTGCATGGCCGCCATATCGCCGCGGCGCCAGGCGGCGTAGCTTTGCACGCTGTCCTGGCCCTGGCTGATCAGCAGGCGGCGTAGCAGGGCTTGCTGGTCGGCCTCGGGGATGGACTGCAGCAGCTGGAATCCGGCCTGCAGCCCTTCGAGCTCCAGCAAGGGCTTGTCCTTCATGGCCCGGTGCACCAGGTTCATGCTGCTGTGCTGTTCCTGGCTTTGCAGGCCGGCTTTCTGGGCCATCAGCTTGTGCAGGGCAGCCACCACGAAGAAGGGGGGCAGGCTGTCCAGGGCGTTGCAGGGCAGGCCTTGCTGCTTGCACAGCTGATCAAAGTCGCCGAGCAGATCGGCCGGCAGGGTGGTGCGGAAGGAAGCGTCGGGCTTGCGCAGGGCGGCCAGCAAGGGGGCGGCCTCGCTGGGTGCCACCGGCATGCGCAGCTCACTGGCCAGCTGATCGCTCTCGGTCAGCGCCTGCTGGACCGGGCCGGGCAGTGCCGTCACGCCGGCTTCGCTCCAGGGCAGGGCGCCGAACAGCCAGGAGCGCCGGCCCTGATGCTCCACCGACCACAGGGCGGGTCGGTAATCGGCCTGCGCGGCAGGCGGGGTGTCGGGGGCAGCAGGCAGGCGATGGCGAGGCGGAGCGGTTTCATGGGCGGTGAATCGTGCGGTCAATCAGGCAGTGAAAGAGGGTCGAACATGGCGCTGTGGGGGTGTCAGCCGGCTGCACTGTGCCGGTCACCTTCGCGCCTGTCGCCTGCTTTCAGGGCCAGCGGCAGCAAAGCCAGGCCGAACGGTCAGCCGGCCGCTGCGGCCCCTGCGGCCACATTCACCTCGGGCGCCAGGCACACGCCACAGCGCTGCAGCAAATCGGCATGGCGGCAGAACTCGGGTGCCCACAGGCCCTGCTCCACGGCCTGGGCGGCCCAGTCCATGTCCAGGCTGTGCACCAGGCCCAGGCCCAGCGGCGTGCTCAGGAACAGGCGGTCCTGCTCATCCAGCCAGCTGGCGCTGACGGTGGTGCTCAAGCCGGTGTGGCTCTGCACCGTGCCGCCCGGCTGCAGGGCTGCGGCATCGACGCGCCAGACCCAGGGCGCGGCCTCCAGCTGCAGGTACACGCGCTGCGGGCCGTTCTGAAAGAACCAGGCGCCGCGCGCGTCGGCCGCGTAATTGCGGGCGATGAACTCGCGCAGCTTCTCGTGCGTGACGCGGCTGCCCTTGACCTGCGGAAACGGGCCCGCCGCCTGGCAGCGCTCGTCGCGCATATACCAATCGCCCCGGGCATCCAGGGCTAGCCAGCCGTAGCAGTGCGGCACATTGGGCCATTTTTTCAGGGCCGCTTCGACGATTGCATCCATGCCGCCAGTGTAGGTTCGGCGGACTGGCCCGCGCCTCGTTCAGATGTGACCCAGCACGCCCAGATGGCGCGCCTGTCGCAGGCAGGCCCGAAAGATCGCCAGACCCGCGGCCAGGAACACGGCGCTGTTCAGCGCCACCCAGGCCCAGACCTCGACCGGAAAGGTCTGGCCGCCCGCGGCCGCGCGTGCTGCGGCGGCGGCCAGGGCATAGGGCAGGGCCGACAAGCCCGAGAGCGGCAGCGCCGGTAGTGACACCAGGCCGATCACCAAAGGATAGGCCGCCATCATCAGCAGCTCGCCGCGCTTGACCAGCAGGCTCAGGCCCGCCAGCGCATAGCCCAGGCCGGCCATGGACGGTGCACCCAGCACGGCCAGGCCCAGGGCAGGCAGGCTCAGCTGCACGCGCCCGTCGGTCAGCCAGGCGATCACACCGAGCGTGAGCACCAGCAAGATCAGGCCCACCACGCTTTGCAGCAACAGTCGTACGGTCAACAGCTGGCCCAGGCTCATTGGTGCCAGCTGCAGCTGCTCCAGCGTGCGCTGCTGCGTCTCTTCGACGATCTCTTGGGCGCTGCCATGGGCCAGGCCGCTGGCAAACATCCACAGGGCAAAGCCGATGATCAGCCCATCGGCCTGGCCCGAATCCAGGGACTGGCCGCTGGCCTTGAGCACGGCGAAGACCAGGCCGCCGAACAGGCTGAAGATGAAGCCGATGCCCAGCACGGCCTCGACCCAGTAGCGCCGCGCCAGGGCCAGGCTGCGGCGGGCCTCGTTGAGGCCATGGCGAATCCAGGGGCGGCGGGTGCTCATGGGGTGGGTGCTCCCTCGATGGAGGCTTCAGTGGCGGACAGGCCGAGGTGTTCCAGGTAATGCTCGCGCAGCTCGATCGCGCGCAGCTGCAGCGCGCTGCAGCGGCCCAGCCAGGCGGCCCATTCGGCCATCAGTCGGGCCGCCTCGGGCGGGTCGCGCAAGGGCAGGCTCCAGCCGCCGGCCTCGCCCGGCGCTGCTTGCCAGTCCCTCGGGCCCAGCCATTCGGGCGGCGGCGGGCAGGCCTGCTCGCTGCGCACCACCAAGCGGTAGCGGTAGTCCTGGTGCACAAAGGCCTCACGAGCGCCGTCAAAGCGCTTGCGCCCGCGGTGGATGCAGACGATGCGCGGGCACAGGCGCTCGATGAAATGCAGATCGTGCGAGCCGATCAGAAAGGTCTGGCCTTCGGCCGCGCCCTGGTGCACCAGCGCGTGCAGGCGCTCCACGCCTTCCAGGTCCAGGCCCAGCGTCGGCTCGTCCAGCAGCACCAGGGCCGGCCGGTGGATCAGGGCCCCGATCAGGGCGGCGCGCAGCTTGTTGCCGGTGGAAAGCTGGCGGATCGGTGTGTCGAGATCACTCAGGCCCAGCAGATCGGCCATCTGCCGGCAGCGATCGAGACTGAAGCGCTGCTCGCGCAGCTCGCAGAAGTAACGCGCGTTCTCCAGGGTGGTCAGGCGCTCGTAGGCGGCGCCGCGGCCCTCCAGCAACACGCCGATCTCGCGCAAATGGGGGCCGGGCTGACCAGCCGCCCGAGCGGGGTCTTTGCGCCAGCGCAGCTCGCCCTGGTCGGCGTCGCAGAGTCCGGTCAGGATCTTGACCAAGGTGGTCTTGCCCGAGCCATTCGGCCCGAGCAGGCCGATCACTTCGCCGGCTTTCAGCTCCAGGTCAAATTGGTCCAGCGCTTGGACCGAGCCGCCGCCCCGTGTGTAGTGCTTGCTGGCCTGCTGGAGCTGCAGCAAGAGTCCGGCTGTTGTGTCGTTCGTCGACCGTTCTGGGTCCATGCCCTGTTCCTCCTGCCCTTGATCGGGTCGGAGGCAGCATAAGGGCGCAACTTGACGGTGTCAGCCTGGGCCGGACGAGCAGGCTGCTACGCCGTTGAATGGCAGGAAGTCCGCAATGAATGGCTGCCGTGGCGACTCAACCCAGCGCCCGGCTCAGCCAGTCGCAGACCTGCTCGGGCATGGTGAAGACCTCGCCCGGCGGCTTGCCGTGGGTGAATCCGACATGGCCGCCGTGGGCCGGCTGCCAGAGCGTGACGAAGGCGCCGACATCGCGCGCCTGCGGCAGGCTGTGCGCCGGCACAAAGGGGTCGTTGCGGGCATTGAGCACCAGGGCCGGGATGCCGATGCGGCGCAGATGCGGCTTGGCCGAGGCGCGCGCCCAGTAGTCCTCGGTGTCGCGGAAGCCGTGCAGCGGGGCGGTGAAGATGTTGTCGAACTCGTAGAGATCGCGGGCGCGGCGCAGGCGTTCGCCATCGAACAGGCCCGGGTGCTGCTCCAGCTTGCGCAGGGCCTTGGGCACCATGGTCTTGAGGAACATGCGGGTGTAGACCAGGCGGCTGAAGCCGCTGCCGATGGCCCGGCCCGAGGCGGCCAGGTCGATGGGCGAGCAGACGGCGGCCACGGCGCGGGCGGTCAGGGCGGCGCTCTGGCCATGCTCCTCGGCCCAGCGCAGCAAGGCATTGCCGCCCAGCGAGATGCCCACGGCCAGCACCGGGCCGCCATGCTGCTGCTTGCAACGGGCCAGGATCCAGGCGATCTCTTCGAAATCGCCCGAGTGGTAGGCGCGTGGCGCATGGTTCAGCTCGCCCGAGCAGCCGCGGAAATGCGGCAGGGCGCAGGCCCAGCCGCGCGAGCGCGCGACGGTGGCAAAGGCTTGGGCGTACTGGCTTTGCGAGCTGCCCTCCAGGCCATGGAAGAGCACCAGCAGCGGCGGCCGTGGCGTGCCCTCGGGCGGGATGGCGGGCAGGGGCCAGAAGGCGTCGTCGCCGGCTTCGGGCGGGGCGTAGTTGAGCCAGTCGACGTCGATGAAATCGCCGTCCGGTGTGTCCCAGCGCTGGCGCTGGAAGCGCAGGGCCGGGCCGCCGTGGTGGCGGGCCCAGAGGGCAGACCAGATGGTCTGGGCGTGGCCGCCGGGCAGCCAGCGCGGCGCGGAGTACTGCATCTCGGAACGGTTCGGGGTGTCGGCCTTCAGTGCAGCACCGAAGGCTCTTCGATCACTTCCTGGATGTCATGCGCGCTGCCCGGGCTGGCGTGGTGCAGCACCATGCGCCAGCCGAAGGCGGTCTTGAGGTAGACATTGGTGGCGATCACCCAGGCGCTTTGCTGGCCGTCCGGGCCGTCCACCTGCACGCGCTCCAGCACCTGGTGGATGGCGGTGTCGCCGGTGTGCAGGCGCCGCACGCGCTCGGGGTGGGCTGGGATGGCGCCTTGCAGAAAGACGGTCTCGAAGGCGGCGCGGATCGCGCCCAGGCCCACGACGCGCGGGCCGCCGGGGTGGACACAGGAGATTTCCTCCTCGTCGGCCCAGACCTCCATCAGCCGGTCCAGATCGGCCTGCTGCAGGGCTTCGTAGAACTGCTGTTCGGTGTCCTCGGGCGAGGCCAGCAGGGCGGCGGCCTGAGCTTTGCTGCGCGACTGCATGCGGCTCAGTGGTGGCTGTGCAGGGTTTCGCCGGCTTTCAGCTTGTAGACGGTGCCGCAGTAGGGGCACTTGCCCTGGCCTTCATGGCTCAGGTCGATGAAGACCTTGGGGTGGCTGCTCCACTGCGTCATCTTGGGGTTGGGGCAGGCCACAACGCCCGGGCCCTGCACATCCTGAGCCGTGACTTCGACGATGGATTTGGCTTCGCTCATGGGAGGTTTCTTTCGTGTCAACAACAGGGGCGGGAGGTGAGGGCCGGGCCAGCGCACCCGGGCGCCGGCGGCAAAGACCCTGATTTTACGAGGCTTGTTGCTCTTTCGGAGCGTCCTCCGGGCGGAGCAAGCTCCAGCTGCGCACCGTGCCGCCTTCCATGTGCAGCTCGACCCGCACGCCGCCGGCGTCGGTCCAGCCATAGACCTCGGGCTGCTCGCTGATCTTCTGGCCCAGGCTGCGCGTCAGCGGCAGCACATCGACCAGCTTCATGCCGGCGCGCAGCTTGGCATTGAGCATGACGGCGCTCTCGACCCGACCGACCGGCGCCTCCGAGGCGGCGCGCATCACCCGCATCAGGCGCGAGAACTGCAGCAGCAGCCAGAACACCACGACCGTCAGGGCCAGGATCACCCCTTGCCAGCCGTACAACAAGCCACCGCCTACCAGGGCCACCAGGGCCAGGGCGCTTCCAATCCATGTATTCATGGGCCGGCATGGTAGTGCAAGGCGCCCGGACGGCCGTGATTTCGCACAAGCTGCTTGGGCAAGTCATGGCTTTGGCGTATCCTCAGTCCCCCTAAGGGAAATCCCGAATCCAGGCGCCGGCAGGAAAAGAGCGACCACGGGAACGACGGCATGAGGGAGTCCGCACGGTGAGGTGGCGCTTACGGAGTTCAGGGTCGAGGCAGCGGCGCCGGCTGTGGGCCGACGGCTTGTTTGCGGCCCTCGGTTTCGGCCTGATCGGGCAGGCCGTGCAGGCCCAAGCACCGACCCCGGGGCCGGATTGTTCGCGCCCATTCAGCCTGGCCTTGCATGAGCACGGCTTGCTCTACTCGGCGGCCACCGGCAGCGGCATCGACAAGGACATCGCCGACGAAATGGCCCGGCGCAGCGGTTGCAAGTTCTTCGTCTCGCTGATGCCACGTGCGCGCATCTGGCAGCTGATCGAAAGCGGGGCGCTCGATTTCAGCCTTTCCGGCATCAGCAATCCGCAGCGCGAGAAGTTCGCCAGCTTTGCCTGGTGCTTTCGCAACCGTTACCAGCTGCTGCTGCGGCGTGACGCTCAGGTGCGCACGCTCGAAGACTTTGAACGCCAGCGCAAGCTGCAGCTGGGTGTGATCCGCAGCTTTCGTTACAGCGAGAGCGCCAACCATCTGGTCGACCGCCTGGCCGAGCAGCAGCGTCTGGTTCACGCCAACGGCTTGACGGCACTGTTCGATGCTCTGGTGGCCGGCCAGATCCAAGCCATGATCGTTGAGCCCTTTGACCTGCCGAGCTTGGAGTCAGCCCGGATACGCGAGCAGACCCAGGTGCTGGAGTTCGGCGATGCGCCGGTGCAGCATGGCTTGATCATGTCGCGCGCCAGTTTGAGCGACGCCGAGCAAGCACGCTGGCGCGCCTTGATCCAGGACATGCAGGCCGACGGCAGTTTGCTGCGCATCTTTGAAAAGTACTTCAAGCCCGAGCTGGCGCGGGCCATGGTGGCGCGACCATGAAGCTGCGCTGGACCCTGCCGGGACTGAATTCGCAAGCGCGCTGGCTGCGTTGGCGCGGCCTGCCGCTGGCCGTGTTCCTGATCAGTCTGGGCCTGACCTTGAGCTTCTGGCATTCCGAGCAAAGGCGTGAGCAGGCCGTGCAGCGCCAGGCTTTTGACGCCAGCCTGCGCGACGTCAGCGAACGCATCGAGCAGCGCATGGCCGCCCATGCTCACCTGTTGCAAGGTGCACAGGGCTTTCTCGCGGCCAGCCCTCAAGTCGATGCTCAGGCTTTTCGGCGTTATGTCGAGGCCCTGCCCCTGGGGGCGGATTTCGCCGGGGTGCAAGGTCTGGCCTGGGTGCAGGCCCAGCCCGGGCCGCGCGGACCCGCCTACCGGGTGATGCAGATGGAGCCCGGCGTGGCGCGCAACCAGGCCCTCTTGCAGCTGGATCTGGCTGCCCAGCCGGCGCTGCGCGAGCTGCTGCAGCAGGCGCAGGAGTCCGGCCACCTGGCCTTGTCGGCCCGTCTCAATCTGGCCGATCTGGGGCTGCCCGCCCAGCCCGGCTTTGTGCTGGCGCTGCCGGTCTACCGCGGTGTGGCCTTGCCCGACACGCCCGCTGCCCGCCGCGAGGCGCTCAAGGCCTGGGTGCTGGCGCCGGTGGCGGCAGGCGAGCTGATGGCCAGCCTCTACGGTGAGCTGCCGGCCGCGCTCTCGCTGGCGCTGTACGACGGCCAGGATTTGTTGGAACGCCATCTGCTTTACCGGCGTGCCGACGCCAGTTGGCAGCGCAGTGCCCAAGCCGGCGTGCAGGCGCCGCCGGCAAGTGATCGCCAGGCGCGTGAGTATCTGGTGCTGGGCGGTCGCACCTGGACCCTGCAACTGTCCGCCGGCCCGGCTTTCGCTGCCCGCCATGGCGCCGACTACGCGCCCAATGTCTTGCGCATGGGCGTGCTGCTGAGCGTGCTGCTGAGCCTGCTGGCCTGGATGCTGGGTCATGCCCGCGAGCGCGCCCAGGCCCTGGCCGAGCAGATGACCCGCGCCCTGCGCGAGAGCGAGCAGCGCTGGGCTTTTGCGGTAGAAGGTGCGGGCGATGGTGTCTGGGATTGGGACCTGCCGCACGGCCGGCTCAGCAGCTCGGTGCGCTGGAAGCAGCTGATGGGTTTGCCACCGCTGCCGGCCGATTTGCCCATGGAGCAGTTCTGGAGCCTGATCCACCCCGAGGACCTGCCGCGCGTGCGCAGCGAGGCCCAGGCCTGCCTGGACGGCAGCCAGGCGCAGTTCTCCACCGAGTACCGGGTGGCTGGCGGTGTGGGCCGCTGGAACTGGGTGCTGGCTCGCGGCACCGTGGTCGAGCGCAATCGCCAGCAGCAGCCCCTGCGCATGATCGGCACGCTGTCGGACATCAATGCCCGCCGCCAGTCCGAGGAGCGAGTGCGCTTCATGGCCTTGCACGACCCGCTGACCGAGCTGGCCAACCGCGCGCATTTCGACGAGCGCCTGCGCTTCGCCCTGGCCCATGCCCGGCGCTACCACGAGCCGGTGGGCCTGATCCTGCTGGACCTGGATCGCTTCAAGCCCATCAACGACCAGTTCGGCCATGCTGTGGGCGACCAGCTCTTGCAGACGGTGGCGCGCCGCATCAAGGCTGCGGTGCGCGAGACCGACACCGTGGGCCGCATCGGCGGCGATGAGTTCGTGGTCTTGCTCAGCGGGGCCCTCAGCCGCGAATCGGCTCAGGGCGTGGCGGACAAGATCTACACCCAGGTGGCCCAGCCCATGGAGCTGGGCGGCGTGCGTCTGGAGATCACCTGCTCACTGGGCCTGGCCCTGTTCCCCGAGGACGGCCAGGACGAGCTGAGCCTGGCCAAGAGCGCCGACGACGCCATGTACCGCAACAAACGGGCGGGCCGTCCCTGGCTGCGAGACGACTTGGCGCGCCCGCTGAATCGAGGCCGTTTTCAAACATAACCCTACAATGCGCAGACCAAGGAGCGGAGGGTCAATGAGTTCAGCAGAAGCGGTTTGGAGTGCATTTCGGGCGAGTTGGGGTGAGCTAATGTCCACTCCTGGTCCATGGGGTGCGGATGAAACACGCGACTTCTTACAGGCAGTATTTGAAGTTCGGGGTTTGGGAGTCAGTCCCGACACAAAAGCAAAAAATGGGGTCGAAAACAAGCTTGATATGTATCGGGAAGCGATACCGGACTTGATTCAGGCAGTTCGAGAGATCGGGCTGGGCGAGGGAGAAGACTTGATCTGGAAGAACGAGATCAAGGCTGCAACCCTAAAGCGGAAAGTTGCGTTCTTGAGCTATGAGCCTACCAACGATTGGTCGAAATTCTGCTTGTTGCCAATCTATTTCGATAAAAAGGGTCGAGAGAGTTTTTTTGCTCGGCTCGGAATTCCCGTAGATAGCAGCACAGCGGATCAGAGCTATCGCGAGTCGTGTAAAGAGGTACTGCGGAAAAGACCTCCCAACCCAACTCAAAGCTACTGGGAATACGTTGACATGGTGTTGCAGAGTTCTTGACTCAAGAGCTTTATAGCCCCCTGACGCAGTCCATCGCTTCCTCGATGCGCTCGACCGCATGCACGGTCAGGCCTTCGATGGGCTTCTTGGGCGCATTGGCCTTCGGCACGACGGCGACGCTGAAGCCCAGCTTGGCGGCTTCTTTCAAGCGCTCCTGGCCCCGCGGTGCGGGGCGCACCTCACCGGCCAGACCGACCTCGCCGAAGGCGATGAAGCCCTTGGGAAGGGGACGGCCGCGCAGCGAGCTCTGGATGGCCAGCAGCACGGCCAGGTCGGCCGCCGGCTCGTTGATGCGCACGCCGCCGACGGCGTTGATGAAGACATCCTGATCCTGGGTGGCCACGCCGGCATGGCGGTGCAGCACGGCCAGCAGCATGGCCAGGCGGTCGCGGTCCAGGCCGACCGAGAGCCGGCGCGGGCTGGGCCCGCCGCCATCGACCAGGGCTTGCAGCTCGACCAGCAGGGGCCGTGTGCCCTCCAGCGTCACCAGCACACAGCTGCCGGGCACCGGCTCGCCGTGGGTGCTCAGGAAGATGGCGCTGGGGTTGGCCACGCCCTTGAGGCCTTTCTCGGTCATGGCGAAGACGCCGATCTCGTTGACGGCACCAAAGCGGTTCTTGATCGCCCGCACCAGGCGGAAGCTGCTGTGGGTGTCGCCCTCGAAGTACAGCACCGTGTCGACGATGTGCTCCAGCACGCGCGGCCCGGCCAGTGAGCCTTCCTTGGTGACATGGCCGACCAGCACCATGGCGCAGCCGCTGGCCTTGGCCGTGCGCGTCAGCTGGGCCGCGCATTCACGCACTTGGGCCACCGAGCCGGGGGCCGAGCTCAGGTGTTCGGAGTACAGGGTCTGGATCGAGTCGATGACGCAGAAGGCCGGCGTCTCGGCCTCCAGCGTGGCCAGGATTTTTTCCAGGCTGATCTCGGCCAGCACGCGCACCTTGTGGCCCGAGAGGCCCAGGCGGCGCGAGCGCATGGCGATCTGCGCGCCCGACTCTTCGCCAGTGACGTAGAGCACGGGCAGCTTCTGCGACAGGTCTTCCACCGCTTGCAGCAGCAGGGTGGACTTGCCGATGCCCGGGTCGCCGCCGATCAGCACCACGCCGCCAGCGACGATGCCGCCGCCGAGCACGCGGTCCAGCTCGTCCTGGCCCGTGGGGGTGCGCTCGAAATCGGTGGCCTCGATCTCGCTCAGCGTGGCCACCGGCTGGCTCTTGGCCAGGGCCTGGTAGCGGTTGTTCTTGCCGCCCGCGCCGGGCGCCTCGGCCACGCCCTCGATCAAGGTGTTCCAGGCGCCGCAGCTGGGGCATTTGCCCAGCCATTTGGGGCTGATGCCGCCGCAGTCCGAGCAGGTGTAGATGGATTTTTCTTTGGCCATGGTGCGATTGTCCTCGTTCACCGTCGCCACCTCGGCGGCGCTTGCGCGGGCGATGCTCGCCCCAAGCAGGCGCTGGCCCGTGGTGCCAGAATGTCGGCCTGGCCGACGTCGTGTGCAGGCCCGAAGGAGCAGTCAATGGAGTTTTCGACCTGGTTGGCATTTTTTGCCGCCTCCTGGGCCATCAGCCTGTCGCCGGGTGCCGGCGCGATCGCGGCCATGAGCTCGGGCCTCAACCACGGTTTTCGGCGCGGCTACTTCACCACCTTCGGTCTGATCCTGGGCATCCTGACCCAGATCCTGCTGGTGGGCGCGGGCTTGGGCGCCCTGATCGCCACCTCCAGCATCGGCTTTGCCATCGTCAAATGGCTGGGCGTGGCCTACCTCGTCTACCTCGGCATCCAGCAATGGCGCGCGCCAGCCACGCCCATGGTGGCGGCCGACAACGACGCGGCCCAGGTGACGCGACGCCAACTGGTGCTGCGCGGCTGGGCCATCAACGCGGTCAACCCCAAGGGCACGGTCTTCCTGCTGGCGGTGGTGCCGCAGTTTCTGGATCTCAAGGCCAGCCTTGTGCAGCAGTACCTGGTGATTGCGGCCACCCTGGGCTTCACCGATCTGGTGGTGATGGCCGGCTACACGGTGCTGGCCGCAAGGGTGCTCTCGGCCCTGCGTTCACCGGCGCATATCAAGGCCATGAACCGCACCTTCGGCGGCCTCTTTGTCGCCGCCGGGGCCTTGCTGGCCAGCTTCAAGCGCAGTGTCTGAGGCGCCGCGCCTGCCCTGAGCCACCTCTGCTCCGATTCATCTTCCGCAGGCCGCCTGTTCCGGGCGGCCTTTGCTTTTTTGGCGAGCTGTCATGTCGACTTCTGCGATTTCCACCCGCTGGCTGTTCTGGGGCCCCACGCTGATCTGGGCCAGCACCTGGCATGTGATCCTCTACCAGCTGGACAGCGGCGTGCCGGTGCTCAATTCGGTGGGCTGGCGTTTTGCCATCGCGTCGGCCTTGCTGTTCGCGCTGGCGCGTTGGCGGCGCGAGTCCCTGGCCATGCCAGGCTCGGCCCATCTGCTGATGCTGGCCACCGGCATCGTGCAGTACAGCGGCAATTACTACTCGGTCTACGAGGCCGAGCGTCACATCCCCAGCGGCCTGGTGGCAGTGCTGTTCTGCCTGATGGTGTTCGGCAACGCGCTGAGCGGCCGAATCTTCTTCGGTCAGACGGTGACCCGCCGCTTCTTGCTCTGCGCCAGCGGTGGCGTGGTCGGCGTGGTGTTGATTTTCTGGCCCGAGATCGCCGAGACCGGCGCGCGCCCCACGGCCGCCCTGGGCTTGGGCTTGGGGCTGCTGGCCGTGCTGGCCGCCTGCATCGGCAATGTGCTGACCCTGACGCTGACGCGGCGCGGCCTGCCCCTGGTGCCCATCCTCGCCTGGAGCATGGGCTATGGCGCCGTCTTTCTGTTGCTGATGTCGCTGTTCAGCGGTCAGGGCCTGCATTTCGACTGGCATGCACCCTATGTGCTGAGCCTGCTTTACCTGGCGGTGTTCGGCTCGGTCACCGCCTTTGTTCTGTATTTCAAGCTGGCGCAGTTGCAAGGGCCGGCGCGCGCCGCGCTGACCGGGGTGGTGATCCCGGTGATCGCCCTCGTGATCTCGGCGGCGCTGGAGGGCTGGGCGCCCAGCCTGCTCTCGCTGGCCGGCATGGCTTTGTGCCTGGGCAGCATCTATCTGGCCACGCGACCCGTGCGCTAAAGGGCTCGTGCCACTCTGGCACACAGGGTTGGCCCGAGCCTCTTGACCGGGACAGTTCCCCCTAGCTCGCAGTCTTGTGAGCGCCTGTCACGCTGCTGACACTGAAGCCACGAAGCGCCGCTTGCCTGTGACGCCTCGGATCGCGAACACCACGCAATGACTTCAAGGGAACTGTCCATGTCGCTCACCTCCAAATTCCTGATCAAGCCTCTGGCTTTGGCCGCACTGGTCGCCGCCGCCGGCGCTGCGCAAGCTTCCGTGACCGTCTACACCTCGCAGGCCGCCTTTCTGGCGGCGGTGACTGCGCCCGGCGTCGACACCTTCACCGGCTTCTCCATCACCGGCTCTACGCCCAGCCCCATCACCCGCAGTGCGGGCGCCTACGGCTACACCGCCTCGGTCACCACCACCTCCTTCTTCGGCGCCGGCACCACGGCCAATCCCTGGCTGTCCACCAACACCGCCACCGACACCATCACCTTCAACAACTTCACCGGCGGCGTCAGCGCCTTTGGTGGCAACTTCTTTGGCTCCAACATCGCGGGTCTGTTCGCGGCCGGCGATGTGGTGCTGACCGCCACCGATGCCAGCGGCACCTACACCCAGTCCATCACCGGCGCCACCACCAGCAGCTTCCTCGGCTTTGTGTCCGATGGCCCGCTGCTGTCGGCCACCCTGGCGGCAGTGCAACCGGCCTCCGGCTTCCTCTGGCCCACGGCCGACAACCTGACCCTGGCCGCGGTCGCCGCAGTGCCGGAGCCGGGCACCTATGCCCTGTTGCTGTCGGGTCTGGGCGTGCTCGGCTTCATGGCACGCCGCCGCCGCGAAGGCTGATCGCCGACACCCCCGGGCAAGCCCTCTCCGGCTTTGCCCGCTTGACGCTGCCCATGCCCCGGCCTACCTTGGGACCGGGGTTTTTGTTGTTGAGTGCTCACGGGCCGTGAGGCCGTCTGAAACAAAGGAAAAGTCATGAGATTGTTCAAGCAAGCTGCAGCTCTGCTGCTGAGTGGTGCCGCGTTGCTGGCCTCGAGCCTGGCCCACGCGGACACGGTCTGGGCCTGGTCCTACAGCGGCTCGGGCGTGACCGCGTCCGGCACCCTGACCACCGGCGGTGCCGCCCTGGTGCCCGAGGACATCCTCAGCATCAGCGGCACGCGCAATGGCCAGACCATCCTCGGCCTGGTGCCGCTGGGGGAAGACAGCAACTTCCTCTACGACAACAAGTTCGTCAACGATGGCGCTTACTTCAGCGAAGCGGGTCTGCTGTTCGACGTGGGCGGCGGCGATGCCGGCCACTTCAATGTGTACTTTTTCGAAGGCCAGCACTTCGACTTGCAAGTGATCGACGGTCAGGCGATCGAGATTCCGATCAGTTTCTCCGTCACGGCCGTGCCTGAAGCTGCCACTTATGTCTACATGGCCCTGGGCCTGGCAGGTCTGGGTGCACTGAGCCGTCGTCGCCGTGGCGTCGCCACCTCGGCCTGATCGAGAAACCTGCATTCAAGCCTGCCGATCGCAGGCCACGAGGCGAGCGCCCGCACCGGGCGGCTCGCCTTTTTCGTTTCAGCTCAGCGCCCCACCATGTCCTCGACCCGCACCCATTGGTCGAACTGTTCGCCGCTGAGCTCGCCCAGTTGCAGGGCCGCCTCGCGCAGGCTCAGGCCATGCGCGTGCGCGTGTTTGGCGATGGCGCTGGCCCGGTCGTAGCCGATGTGCGGCGCCAGCGCCGTCACCAGCATCAAGGATTCGTTCAGCAGCTGCTCGATGCGCGCACGTCGCGGCGCGATGCCGGCCACGCAGTGGCGGGCGAAGCTGCGCGCGCCGTCGCTGAGCAGGCGGGCGCTTTGCAGGAAGTTGTGGGCCATCATGGGCCGGAAGACGTTGAGCTCGAAGTTGCCGCTGGCGCCGCCGATATTGAGCGCCACGTCATTGCCGAAGACCTGGCAGCAGATCATGGTCAGCGCCTCGCTCTGGGTCGGGTTGACCTTGCCCGGCATGATGGAGGAGCCCGGCTCGTTCTCCGGAATCTGCAGCTCGCCGATGCCGCAGCGCGGGCCGCTCGCCAGCCAGCGGATGTCGTTGGCAATTTTCATCAGGCTCGCGGCCACCGTCTTGAGCACGCCGTGGCCGTGCACCAGCGCATCGGCCGCCGCCATCACCTCAAACTTGTTGGGCGCACTGACAAAGGGCAGGCCGGTCGCCTCGGCGATGCCGGCCGCGGCCCGGGCGGCAAAGGCCGGGTGGGCGTTCAGGCCGATGCCAACTGCCGTGCCGCCCAGGGCCAGCTGGTAGAGGTGGGGCAGGGCGGCCTGCAGATGCAAGCGGCCCTGCTCCAGCTGGGCAACATAGCCCGAGAACTCCTGGCCCAGGGTCAGCGGCGTGGCGTCTTGCAGATGGGTGCGGCCGATCTTGATGATGTCGGCAAAGGCCTGGGCCTTGAGGTCGAGCTGGCCGCGCAACTCGTCCAGGGCCGGCATCAGCTGCTGCTCGATGGCCAGCGCGGCAGCGATGTGCATGGCCGTGGGAAAGACATCGTTGGAGGACTGGCCGAGGTTGACCTCGTCGTTCGGGTGCACCCGCCGCGCCGGCCCGCGCACGCCGCCGAGCAGCTCGCTGGCCCGGTTGGCCAGCACCTCGTTGACATTCATATTCGTCTGCGTGCCCGAGCCGGTCTGCCAGACCGAGAGTGGAAACTCCTCGGCCCAGCGCCCGGCCAGCACTTCATCGGCGGCCGCGACGATGGCGGCGGCCTTGTCGGCGCTCAGCAGACCTAACTCCCCATTGACGCGGGCGCTGATCTTCTTCACCAGCACCAGTGCATGGATCAGCTCGGGGGCCTGGCGTTCGGTGGAGATGGCGAAGAACTGCAGCGAGCGCTGTGTCTGCGCGCCCCAGAGGTGATCGGCCGGCACGGCGATGTCGCCAAAGCTGTCGTGCTCAAGCCGCTGGGCTGCGGTGTGGGTGTCGGGCATGGTGGGCGCTCCAGAAATGGGCGCCACGGGCTTTGCGGCAGCGAAAGCGGGGGCGGCGCACCCCCGAGCTTGGCACAGGGGCGCCAGGGTCCCGGAGGTCATGGCCGCGCTTGTTTGTGTGCGGCTACAGACGCAGCGCGCGGCCGCTTTCGCCGTTGACGCCAGGCCGGGCGGGTCTTTAGCCTGGGTTCAGGCCGGCGGTTCCGAAGAGCCGCGGCCCTGGCTTGAAGACGCGTTTGCTTTGATCGAAAGGATGGCTCTCATGATTCCGCAGCATGCCCCGCAGTTCGATTCCTCTTCTACGTCCTCTTCCACCTTGACGGTGTTCGACGCGGGGCTGAAGCCTCAGCCCGGTCTGGCCCGCTACACCGGCTTGGGGTTTGCGGCCCTGGTGCACGTGGCCCTGGTGGTGGGTCTGATCCAGGGCTTTGCCCGGCCCGGCCTGCCCAAGCCACCGGCCCAGACCGATGTGCAGGTGCTGATCGACACGCCCAAGCCGCCCGACCCCGTGCGGCAGCCGGTGCCGGTGGATCTGCCTCAGCAGCTGCGCGACATCCCTTTGCCGCCCCAGGTGCCGGTGCCTGAATTCGTGATCCAGCGCGACCCCAGCCCCAACGACATCGTGACCCGCTACGACGGACCGCCGGTGGTGGACTTCACGCCGCGGCCGGCCGTGGTCGAGCCGGTCCTGAACCCGCCGGTGGCCGAGCCGGCGATTCGCCAGGCCGGCATGGTCTGCACCCAGATGGCCCGGCCCGAGCTGCCGGCCGTCAGTTGGACGGGTGAGGCGGTGTTCAAAATCCTGGCCACCGTGCGCGAGGGCCGGGTGGTGGCCACCGAAGTCCTGCTCGCGCGCGGCGCGATGGATGCCAAGACCCGCCGCCTGCTGATGGCGGCGGTGGATGGCACGTTGCGTGAGCATTACGTCTGCCCGGGCAACCATCGTTTCGAGCAGGAGTTCGCCTTCCGCGTCGACTGAGTTGGGGCTCAGAGCGAGGGCGCCTTGCGAGTGCTCTCGTCGTTGTGCCAGCCCAGGCCCGGGACGGGCTTGGGTGCTTCGGGCACCAGCAGCCAGAGCACCAGGTAGGTGATCAGGCCGGCGCCGTGGCAGAACAGCAAGGCCAGGAAGAGCAGGCGCCAGATCCAGGCGGCCGTGCCGCTGACGACCATCAGGCCACCGCAGACGCCGCCCAGCCAGCGTTCCTCGCGGCTGCGTTGCAGGCGGTTGATGGCTGAGCCCAGGCCGGCGTCGGCCGCGGACGAGCTGCGGTTCTGTGCGCCAGCTTCGGGGCTGGCCGCTTGACCCTGCAACAGCCGCTCCTTGGCGCGCTGAAACTCTTCGTCGGACAGTTGGCCGCGTTGATGGAGTTCGGCCAGGCGTTCGAGTTCGTTGCTGAGGGACATGATGGTGGGCTCCGGTCTTGCTTGCATGGCGAGCTGCCATGGAAGCCAGTGTGCGCAAGCAGCCCGCCCCGGGCCAGAGGGCTGCGACGAACTGCAAACTGCGTCGACCCAGCTGCACGCACCGAGGGTGAACCCTAGGTATCAGTCGCCCTGGACCCGCCCCCGCCCCGCCTTGACGCCGCTGCGCAAGGCCTTGCCGGCCAGGCGGCGCTGCTGCGAGCCCCAGGTGGGCTTGGTGGCCCTGCGGGCTTTGGGCGTGTGGGCCACGCTCTGCACCAGCTCCTGCAGCCGGGCCACGGCCTCGGCGCGGTTGGCCTCCTGGCTGCGCGAGTCCTGGGCCTTGATGACCACCACGCCCTCGCCGTTGATGCGCTGGTCCGACAGAGCCATCAAGCGCTGCTTGATCAGCGGTGGCAAGCTGGAGCGCTGGATGTCAAAACGCAGATGCACGGCGCTCGACACCTTGTTGACGTTCTGCCCACCCGGGCCGCTGGCGCGGATGAAGCTGAAATCCAGCTCCCAGTCGGCGGGTGTCCAGGCGAGGTTCATCGCTGCCCCGCCTGCTGGGCCTCAGTCACCGTGCACCACGGTGACGGGCACGCGCTTGGTCAGGGCGCACATCAGTTCATAGCCGATGGTGCCGGCGGCCTTGGCCACCTCGTCGATGCCCAGCACGGCGCCTCGGCTGCTCTGGCCCCAAAGCGTCACTTCGCTGCCGAATCCGGCCTGGGGCAGATCGCTGAGGTCCACCGCCAGCATGTCCATGGAGACCCGGCCGACCGTGCGGCTGCGCAGGCCATCGACCAGCACCGGGGTTCCGGTGCCAGCATGGCGAGGGTAGCCGTCGGCATAGCCGCAGGCCACGGTGCCGATGCGCATGGCTTTGTCGGCGGTGAAGCTGCTGCCGTAGCCGACCGTGTCGCCGGGCTGCAATTGCTGGACGCCGATGACCTTGGCGCGCAAGCTCATGCCGGGCTTCAGGTCCCAGTGTGTGGCGTCATGCTCGGGGTAATCGGGCACTCCGCCATAGCTCATGATGCCGGCGCGCACCCAGTCAGCCCGCACATGGCCCAGCTGGTTGTAACGCAGGGTGGCGGCGCTGTTGGAGAGTGAACGCTCACCGGGCAGGTCGGCGGTGGCCGTTTGAAAGGCGGCCACCTGATGGGCGATGCCGTCCTGGCCGAAGCGCTGGGCATCGGCGTCGGAGAAGTGGGTCATCAGAGAAATCTCGTCCACCTGGGGCAGGGCGTTGAGCCGGGTCCAGGCGGCGCGGAAGGCTTGCGGGGTGAAGCCCAAGCGGTTCATGCCGCTGTTCATCTTCAGGAACACGCGGTGCGGCTCGTGCGTCTTGTGCATGGCCAGCCAGTCGATCTGTTGCTCGCAGTGCACGGCGTGCCAGAGCTTGAGGCGGGAGCACAGCTCCAGGTCGCGCGCTTCGAAGCAACCCTCCAGCAGCAGGATGGGCCCGCGCCAGCCGAGGGCGCGCACGCGCTGGGCTTCGTCCAGGTCCAGCAGGGCAATGCCGTCGGCGGCCCGGAAGGCCTCGAAGACGTTTTCGATGCCGTGGCCGTAGGCATTGGCTTTGACAACGGCCCAGACCTGGGCGTCCGGCGCGCAGGCGCGGGCGCGGGCCAGGTTGTGGGCCAGGTGGGGGAGGTGGATGAGGGCTTCGATCGGACGTGGCATGCCCGATATTGTGGCACCCGCGCCTGTGCTTCGCGGGATGGCAAAAGTTCGGTGAAAGTGCTGCGTGCTATAAACCGGGCGCGGCCACGGGCGTGGCTGCAGCCTGGGGAAAACCCGGAATCAACCGTCCCAGCTTGACCGTCGGCGCGCATCCGTCGTCTCGCTCATTGCTCGACATTTCCCCGCAGTACCGATTGGGTTCATGAAAAAAGGCTTCTTTTCCATCATGTCGGCGCAGTTCTTCAGCTCGCTGGCGGACCAGGCCTTGCTGGTCGGCGCCATCGAGTTGTTGAAGAGCACGGCTGCGCCGGCCTGGCAGATTCCGGCTCTGGGCCCGATGTTTGCGCTGTTCTATGTGGTGCTGGCGCCGTTTGTGGGCGCGTTTGCCGATGCAGTGCCCAAGGGCAAGGTCATGTTCTATTCGAACCTGATCAAGATCTTTGGCTGCTTGATGATGTTGTTCGGCGCCCACCCGCTGCTGGCCTATGCCGTGGTGGGCCTGGGTGCTGCGGCCTACTCGCCGGCCAAGTACGGCATCCTGACCGAGCTTCTGCCGCCTTCGCAGCTGGTCAAGGCCAATGGCTGGATCGAGGGCCTGACCATCGCATCCATCATCCTGGGCATTTTGCTCGGCGGACAGCTGGTGGGGCCGCATCTCTCGCCGATCTTGCTGAGCCTGGATCTGCCATTTATCAACACCGGCATTGACACCGCGCCCGAGGCGGCCATCAGCAGCCTGGTGATCCTGTACCTGATCGCGGCCTTCTTCAATCTGAGCATCCCCCGCACCCAGGCCCCGCTGCAGCCGTTGGCGCACAGCCCGGTGGAACTGGTGCGTGATTTCGCCTCCTGCAACTCCCGCCTTTGGCAGGACAAACTGGGCCAGATCTCCTTGGCCACCACGACCTTGTTCTGGGGCGTGTCGGCCAATCTGCGCATCATTGTGTTTTCGTGGGCGGCGCTGGCCCTGGGTTACAGCACCACGCAGGCTTCCAATCTGGGCGGCGTGGTGGCGGTGGGCACGGCGGTGGGTGCTGTGGTGGCCTCCATCTACATGCGCCTGGACCGTGCGACCAAGGTCATTCCGCTGGGCATTTTGATGGGCGTGCTCATCATCGTGCTGAACGGCATCACGCATCTGTGGGCGGCGATTCCCTTCCTGATCGTGCTGGGCATGATCGGCGGCTACCTGGTCGTGCCCATGAATGCGCTGCTGCAGCACCGCGGCCACAACCTGATGGGCGCCGGCCGCTCCATCGCGGTGCAGAACTTCAACGAACAGGCCTGCATCCTGGGCCTGGGCGCGCTCTACACCGGCATGACCCGCATCGGCTTGTCGGCCTATATCGCCATTTCCATCCTCGGCCTGATCGTGGCCGTGACCATGTGGCTGGTGAAGCGCTGGCATGAGCGCAACTGCGTGGAGCACCGCGAAGAGGTGGAGCGCCTGCTGGTGCTGGCGCGCTGTGACGAGTGCCACTGAGTCGCCGGAAGGCTGAAAAGAACAATCCCGCCGCAGGCTGTACGCCCCGGCGGGATTTTTTTGTGCGGCGCCCTGGCGGGCGAGTTTGCTCAGGGCCGCTTGCGCACGGGTTCGACGGTCTTGACGCCGCTGAGCACGGCCTCGATGTGCTCCGACCAGGCACGGGCAATCTTGAAGCAGCCGCTGTGGTTGAGGTGGATCTCGTTGTGCCAGTCGCCGCTGCTGCCGCTGGTGCCGGGTGTTGCCGGGGCCAGGGGCACGGTGGTCGAGTCAAACACATGCAGGCCCGGGAACTGCTCCTTGTCCGCGGCCATACTCTTGAGCAGCTGGGCCAGGTGGAAGACCATCAGTCGGCTGACCGCGGCCCAGTCGGCGCTGGGCAGGGCATAGGCCTTGAGGGCCGGGTAGAGCCAGGGGCCGGAAGCGCCCAGGCCGCTGTCGTCGGCGCCGGCCGGGCGTGGCATGGGCACGGCATAGCAGTGCATGAAGACCGGCTTGCCGGCCGAAGGGCCCTGGTCGCGCAGGGTCAGCAGGTGGCGGACATTGGTGCGCAGGTAGTCGCTGTAGGTCTGCCAGCCGGGCTCTGAAAAATAACGCGCCACCCCGGCGGATGGGGCCCCCCACTCGGTCTGGTGGCGGATCAGGCGCAGGTGCAGAGGCACATCGCTGCCGTCGGCCGCATGGGCAGGGGTCTGGGCGGCGGCAATCAGGTCATTGCCGCCGACCGAAAGCAGCACGCCGTCCCAGACCGGCGCGCCATCGTCGCTGAGCAGGCTGACGAAATCGGCGGCCGATTCCAGGTCCACCATATGGCTGAGCGCCTCGCCCGAGCCGGCGCAGTTGACGGCACAGGCCGGGTCCTTGAACACCATTTCCTGGAGCAGATTGGCATGGGCGTTCAGCTTGGCGGCTGAGGTGGAGAACCAGGAGTCGCCCTGGGCCAGCAGGCGCCAGCGGTAGCTTGTCAGGTCGGGCGCCGAGGTGGACGACAGGTCCCCCGGCTTGAAGCAGGCCAGATGATCCAAGGAAGACTCTCCCTTTGTAGCGAACAACGACAACAAGAAAACTCGAGCTTGCGGACGGGCAGACGGTGGCTTCCAACGCGTGAAACACCCCCTGCGGATTGCTTGCGATTGAAAGCCAGGCGGCCTTGTTTCGCCATGCTATAAACCCTGGGCATTGTTGGCTGGCGAGCGGTCTTCTTGCCAGTTGTTTTCGGCGCTTTCCAGCCCTTTTTTCCCGGCCTGTTGCGGCCGCCCAACCGAGCCTGTGTTCGCCTGGCCCTCCTGCCGCGCTGCGTCGCCGGCTTGTCATGAAAGCTGCGCCCGCGGCCGCCTCCCTCTCCCTCATTCCGACCCCTCTCGGCCGCCCTGACCGCGGCCCGCTCTCCTTGCCATGCCCGTTCTTGCCCTGATGTTCAACGCCCTGGTCTGGGGCCTGTCCTGGTGGCCCTTCCGCCAGTTCCAGGCAGCCGGCCTGCACCCCTTGTGGACCACGGTCTGCCTCTACCTGCTGTCCTTGCTGGCCGTGTCCTTCAGCCAGCGCCAGGCCTGGCGTGAGTTCCTGGGCACGCCCTCGCTCTGGCTGGTGATGCTGGCGGCCGGCCTGACCAACACCGCCTTCAACTGGGGCGTGGCCCTGGGTGATGTGCTGCGCGTGGTGCTGCTCTTCTATTTGATGCCGCTCTGGGCGGTGCTGCTGGCGCGCCTGATCCTGGGTGAGCGCCTGACCCTGTTGGCCGGCCTGCGCATGGCCCTGGCCCTGGGTGGCGCGGCCTTTGTGCTGGCGCCCGAGGGCGGCGGCCTACCCTGGCCGCGCAGCCTGGCCGACGGCCTGGGCCTGTTCGGTGGCTTCTGCTTTGCCCTCAACAATGTGATGCTGCGCCGCGAGGCGGCCCGCGGCGCCCATGCCCGGGCCCTGGCCATGTTCAGCGGCGGGGTGTTTGTGGCCGGCGGCGCGGCCGCGGCCATGGCGGGCGCGGGCCTGGTGGCCTGGCCGGCTTTGCCGCATGTCGGTTGGTTGTTGCCGCTGGCGGGCATGGCCGTGCTGTTCTGTCTGTCCAACCTCTCGCTGCAGTACGGCGCCGGGCGTCTGCCGGCCAATGTCACCGCCATCGTCATGCTGATCGAGGTGCCGGTGGCGGCCTTGTCGGCGCTGTGGCTGGGCGGCGGGCAGCTGGATTTCAAGACCGCGGTGGGTGGCGCCTGCATCCTGGCGGCTGCCCTGCTCTCGGCCCTGGAGCGCTCGCAAAAGCCGGCTCAGCAAGCGCCGGCCAGCCCGGCTACCATGCAGGCTTGAGGCGAATTTCCGCCTTCCAAGAATCACAAGGAACCTCGCCATGGCCGCCAGCGTCTACGACTTTCAGGCCCTCTCCATCGACGGCAAACCCGCCGACCTGGCCAGCCAGCGCGGCAAGGTGCTGCTGATCGTCAACACCGCCAGCGCCTGCGGCTTCACGCCCCAGTTCGGCGGCCTGGAAGCCTTGTGGCAGCGCTACCGCGACCAGGGCCTGGTGGTGGTGGGCTTCCCGAGCAATGAATTCGGCGGCCAGGATCCGGGCGAGAACAGCGAGATCGCCTCCTTCTGCCAGCTGAACTACGGCGTCAGCTTTCCCATGATGGCCAAGGTCAAGGTCAATGGCGCCGAAGCCCACCCCCTGTGGCAGTGGCTCAAGTCCGAGAAGCCCGGCCTGCTGGGCACCGAGGGCATCAAATGGAACTTCACCAAGTTCCTGGTCGGCCGCGATGGCCAGGTCATCAAGCGCTATGCGCCCAATGACGCACCCGAGAAGATCAGCGCCGACATCGAGGCTGCGCTCAAGGCTTGAGACCCTCGGCCTGCTCGCGCAGGCGCCGTCGGATGCGTGACAGGGCCACATCGGTGATGCCCAGATGGCTGGCCAGCTGGCGCTGCTTGAGGCGCCGGGCCAGTGCGGGTTGCTCGGCCAGAAAGCGCAGATAGCGCTGGCTCGCGTCCAGCATCAGCCATTGCTGTTCCCGCCGCAGCTGGCCTTGCAGCTGGGCGTTCAAACCCTGCCAGAGCAGCTCGGCCAGGGTCGGCTCCTCGGCCTGCCAGCGCTGCAGCTCGGCATAGGGCAGGACGCAGACCCGGCTGGGCTCCAGCGCCTCCAGGGTGACTGCGCTGGCTTGTGGCGCGCCCGGCAGCCCCAGCCATTGCTGCTCCGGGTAGAACGCCAGATTGCGCTCGCGGCCGCTGGCGTCCAGCAGGCTGGCGCGCAGCAGGCCCTGCTCCACCCACCAGAGTGCCTTCGGCGTGTCGCCGGCACGCAGCAAGACCTGACCCCGCTTCAGCGGCAGCCGCGGCAGCGCCGCCCAGCGAGCCAGGCGCGCGGGCGATTGCTGCAGCTGGGCCAGCAAGGCCTCGCCGCAAATCGGGCAGGGGGCGGGGCTTTCGGCGATCTCGGGGCGTGGCATGAACCGAGGTTAATGCATGTGGCGCCGGGCGGCCCCAGCATGCACTCCCATGAACACCGATCTGGAAACAGGCACCAGCGTGCCGCGCCGCTTGCACACCATGAACTGGCCGCATCTGCTCTTGCTGGCCGCCCTGCCGCCGGCGGCCTGGGCCTTGCGCGACTGGCCGCCCGAACAGGTGCTGGCCCTGCTGGGTCTGGCCTCCTTGGCTTTTTTGATGCTGGCCGAGCGGCTCTGGCCCCTGCGCAAGGACTGGCAGGCCCGCGGCCCGGAGCTGGCGCGTGATGGCGGCTTTCTTGGCCTCAATGCCCTGGTGGACAGCCTCACCGGCCTGCTGCTGAGCAGCCTGGCTTTGCGCTCAGGCCTGGGAGGGCATGGGCTGGCCCTGGATCTCCACCCCGGCCTGGCCCTGCCGCTGGCCATAGCTCTGGGGGAGTTGGGCCCCTTTGCCCTGCATCGCTGGGCACATCAAAGCCCCTGGCTGTGGCGCTTTCATGCCTTGCACCACCAGCCGACCAAGCTCAACGCCGCCAATGCCGTGCTGGCCCATCCGCTCAATGCCGCCTGGAACCAGGCGGCGCGTCTGCTGCCTTGGCTGCTGCTGGGCTTCAGCGCCGAGGTGATGCTGTGGGCGGCGCTGTTTCTGCAGGTTCAGGGCCTGGCCGTGCATGCCAATCTGCGCGGCAGCCTGGGGCCGCTGAACTGGCTGATCGGCAGCGCCGAGCTGCACCGCTGGCACCACAGCGTGGTCGAGGCCGAGGCCCACAACTACGGCACGGCCATCCCTTTGTGGGACCAGCTTTTCGGCAGCTTTGTGCACCGGCCGGGCCAGGCGCCGGCGCGGCTGGGTCTGTTTGCCGGTACGGCGCCGCCGACCTGGCTGCCGGCCTGCTGTCGCGGCTAGATCATGACGCGCAGATGCAGCTGGCCATAGCTGCAGTGCAGCCGGCCTTCGGCCTGCGCCTGTTGCAGCAGCTGGTTGACGGTCTGACGCGAGAGGTTGGCCACGGCGGCCAGCTCGGCCTGGGTGGCGCGCAAGGTCTGCCAGCCCTGGGCATCGGGCGGGCCGGCGGCGCGGTCGCGGCGCAACTGGGCCAGGGCCAGGGCAAAGCGCTCGGGCGCGCTGCGGTGGCGCGAGGCCTCGAGCAGGCGCAGCGTGCCGTCGTAGCGGCGCGCAAATTCGGCCATCAGGGCGCGGGCAAAGCCGGGCCAGCGGTCCATCAGCAAGGTGTAAGCCGCCGAGCCGATCACCAGCACCTGGCTGCTTTGCGTGGCCAGGGTTTCATAGCTGGCCGCCTGGCCGGCTGCAAAGGCGGCCAGTCCGAACAAGCGCGGCGCCTGCACATGCTCCAGCACCGAGACCGTGCCGTCCAGGCCGGTGAAGCGCGCCTCGATCTCACCCGTCACCAGGCCGTAGAAGGCCAAGGCCGGCTGCCCTTGAGCGAACAAGGTGCGGCCGCGGGCCAGACGGCGCAGGCTGACGCTGCCTTGCAGCACGGCCTCGGCCGGCATTTGCGCGCCGTCCAGCTCGGGGAAATTGGCGCACATCAGGGCGCGCAGGGCGGCGTTGGCGCTGGTGGCTGGGGGCGTGCGGTCCATGGTGAAGGCAAAAGACGCGTGCTTTCGCGATTGTCGGGTGCCCGACATTGTGCCGGGCGTCGGCCTCGTAAGCTGGGCGCATGGATGATGACGACCTGACCCCTTCCACCGATCTGCAGCGCTGGGCCCGGCAGTACCGCCAGTTCGCGGTGCAGGAATGCCCGAACGACCCGCTCTACGTGGCCCTGTGCCAGATCGTGGCCGATTCGCCCGAGCTGCTGGCCTTGATGGCCCATGTGCGGCATGCCCCGCAGGCCCGGCCCAATCTGCTGCTGGCAGCTCTGCACGAGCGGGTGCTGGCCGGCGTGCCGCATGACTTGGCGGCTTACTACCCCAGCGTGGGCGGCGAACGCGCGCCCGATGCGGCGCTGGCGGACAGCCTGCACCGCTTTGTGCGTGCCGAGCGGCCGCGCCTGCTCGAGCATCTGCGCCTGCGCAGCACCCAGACCAACGAGATCGGGCGCTGCGCCGTGCTCTGGCCGGCGCTCAGCGCCATCGCCGCCCAGACCGGCCGGCAAGACCTGGCCCTGTTCGATTTCGGCTGCAGCGCCGGCCTCAATCTGGGCGTTGATGCCTACCGCTATGACTACGGCCGTTTCCAGCTCGGCGCCCCGGCGGCGCCGGAGCGGCCCACCGTGGCCTGCCAGTGGCGCGGCGCTGCCGAGCCGCCGCGCACGCCTTGGCGCTTGCGGGCCCGCTTGGGCGTCGATCTGGCGCCGGTCGATGTGCAGGACGAGGATGCGGTGCGCTGGCTGCGCGCCTGCCTCTGGCCGCACGACCGCGTCCGCGCACGCCGTCTGGACCAGGCCCTGGCCCAGGCGCGAGCCAACCGCCACCCGGTGCAGCGGGTCGAGCAGGGGCTGCAGACCCTGGCCGTTTGGCTGCAGGGGCTGCCGGCCGGCGTGCAGCCGGTGCTGTTCAACAGCTGGGTGCTGGCCTATTTCGATACACCCAGCCTGGCCGCCCACCGGGCTGAGGTCGAGGGCTTGATGCGCCGGCACAGCCTGCTCTGGCTCAGCGCCGAAACCGCCTCGCTGCGCCCGCCCGGTCTGGCTCTGCCGCCCGCGCCCGAGGGCGAGTCGGCCGAGAGTGCCTCACTCTGGACTGTTCAAGCCTTGGCGCCCGATGGCCAGCTCAGCGCTTGGGTTTTGGCCTGGTCCCATGCCCACGGCCATTGGCTGCACTGGCTGGGCTGAAAACGGGGGGAAATCGCCACAGCCGTGGCGCCGCGCTTGCGGCATGATCCAGCCTCCTCCACTTGAAGCAGGTGATGGCGGATGGGGCGATGGACGGGCGGGTGGCAGCGGGCGAAAGCGTGGGCGCATGTCGATGCGACCCTGGCCCGTGGCTTGCTGTGGCGGCTCAGCCTGGCCCTGATCGTGAGCATGCTGGGCCTGACCTGGCTGGTTCAGCATGTCAGCCAGCGCGATGTCGAGGCCCAGGCCATGGAGGAGTTGCGCAGCACCGTGATGGAGCGGGCGCGCGCCAGTGGCGAAGACTTTGCCCTCGCCGAACGCAATGTCGAGCTGCTGCGCGCCGAGTACCTGCGCCGCCTGGCGGCTGCCCGGCCGCCGGGCTGGCAGGGTGACTTCCGGCGCTGGTTTGCCCGTTCGCCCGACCAGCTGCTGCGCCTGCGCCCCGAGCTTGATGACCACCGCCGTCTGCCCAGCGTCTACCTGCGCGCGCAGGCCGAGCTCAACGACAGCCTGATGTGGCAAACCCAGGTGGCCTTCGATCTGCTGCGCGAATGGGGCCCGCCGCTGACGGCGCGCTACTACTCGGCCTACTTCGACCTGCCGGGCCAGGGCCTGATCATGTTCTCGCCCTCGGTCAACTGGGGCGCCGAGGCCACGCCGGAGACCAACAACTTCGACTACCCGCCGGTGGCTGGCGCTTCGCCTGAACGCAACCCCAGCCGCAGCAATCGCTGGACCCCGGTCTACTACGACGACAAGGCGCGCATCTACATGGTGTCGACCGTGCTGCCGATTGATTTCGAGGGGCGCTGGATCGCTTGCGTCTCGCAGGATGTGTCGGTCGCCAGTCTGCTCAAACGCACCGTCAGCGACAGCCTGCCCGGCACCTACAGCCTGATCCTCAGCCGCGATGGCCACCTGATTGCCCACCCCGGTTTTGCCGAGCGCATCGAGGCGGCTCAGGGCAAGCTCAAACTCGACCAGATCCGCGATCCCCTGCTCGATGAAATCGCCACCCTGGCGCCGCCGGCCGAAGGCCAGGCTGCCGTCAGCCTCAGCGCCGATGGCCGCCACCTGCTGGGTGTGGCCCGCATTGCCGGGCCCGACTGGCTGTTCGTCAGCGTCTATCCCCGCGCCCATCTCGACGCCGGCGTGGCGCGCAGCAGCGAGAACATCCTGCTGGTCGGGGCCGTGGCCTTGCTGGTGCTGATGAGCTTGCTGGGCTGGATCGTGCGGCGCCAGATCAGCCGGCCGATTGCCGAGCTGCGCAGCGCCGTGCAGGGGGTCAGCGAGGGTCGGTTTGAGATCGCGCACGGCGAGGCGGAGCTGCGCGAGGACGAGCTCGGTGATCTCGGCCGCAGCTTTGCGCAGATGGGCGCGGAGCTGGCGCAGCGCGAGGCTCGCCTCAAGCGCGACGCCCAGGCCTTGCAGGAGGCGCGTGATCAGCTGGAAAACCGGGTGCAGGAGCGCACCGCTGAGCTGCACGCCAGCAATGCCGAGCTGGTGCTGGCGCTGGACGACCTGGGCAAGACCCAGAGCAGCCTGCTGCGCGCCGAGCGCCTGGCCAGCCTGGGCCGCATGGTCGCCGGCGTGGCCCACGAGCTGGGCACGCCCATCGGCAATGCCCGCCTGGCCGCCAGCACCCTGGCCGCCGATGCCGAGCAGATGGCCCGCGATGTCGAGCAGGGCTTGCGCCGTTCGCAGCTGAGCAAGTTCTTGCAGCGCCTGGGCAGCGGCAGCCAGATCCTGCAAGGCAATCTGGAGCGGGCCAGCGAGCTGCTGCAGAACTTCAAGCAGGTGGCGGTCGATGGCAGCAGTGCCCAGCGCCGCGTGTTTGCGCTCGACCAGCTGGTGCGCGACATCCTGATGACGCTGCAACCCACGCTCAAGCGCCTGCCGTTGGACATCCAGGTCGATGTTCCGGCAGGCCTGGAGATGGACAGTTATCCCGGCGCGCTGGGCCAGGTGCTGAGCAATCTGATCCAGAACGCGGCCATCCATGGCTTCGAGGGGCGCGAGCAGGGGCGGCTGGAGATCCTGGTCGACTGCCCCGATGCCGGGCATGTGCGCTTGCGCATCCGTGACGATGGTTGCGGCATCGCGGCCGAGATCCAGCCGCGCGTCTTCGACCCCTTCTTCACCACCCGCATGGGCCGTGGCGGCAGCGGCCTGGGCCTGAATATCAGCCACAACCTGGTCAGCAATGTGCTGTGTGGCGAGATCCATCTGCACAGCGAGGCCGGCGCAGGCAGCTGCTTTGAGCTGCTGCTGCCGCGCGTGGCACCCAACCACGCCGAGGCCGAGACCTTGCCGCTGCCGCTGAGCCAGTTTGCCAGCCTGACGGAGGCCGAGGAGATGGACGCTCAGTCGGCCGGCACACGCAAGGCTTGAGCCGGCCCCAGCTGCCCGAGACCTCCCACCGCGCGCAGCACCAGGCCCTCGACGCCCGCGGCCGGCAGGCGCAGCTCGGCGCTGCCATCGGCCTGGCTGCCCATCAGGCGGCTGCGCCAGCCCTCGCGGGCATGGCGGATCTGCACCCAGTAGCGCCAGCTGCCGGCATGCCTGGTGCCGGGCCGCAGGCGCAAGATCAGCTGTGCCTCACCGTTGTTCTGGACTTCGCGATGGCAGCGCCAATCCAGGGCGGGAACGTCGGGCGCTGCGGCCCCGGCCAGCCAGGGCGTGGCCGGCACCAGGGCGGGCTGGCTGTAGGCCTGCTGGCGCAGCGCATCGGCCAGGCCGCGCCGGTTCTGCGCCAGGGCCACCATGCTGAAGTGGGCGTGGCCGCTGCCGGGCCGGCGCTCGCGCAGCAGGGCGATCTGCTGTAGCAACTCGTCCACCGGCCAGCTGTCGGCCTTGTCGGTCACCTTGCTGCTGAACAGGCCCGGCCAGATGTGGCGGCCCAGCGGGTTCTGGCCATGCCAGTAGTCCAGCAAGGGGCCGAAGGCCTGGGCCTTTTGTGCGATCGGCCAGTAGAGCTGGGGCACCAGATAGTCCACCCAGCCCTCGGCCAGCCAGCGTTCCACATCGGCATACAGCTTGTCGTACTGGCTGAAACCGGCGATGCCCTCAGGGCGCAGCGCCGGCTTGCCGATGCCGAAAGGGCTGATGCCGAAGCGCGCCTCGGGGCGAACCCGACGCACCGCCTGCTGCAGGCGCTGCACCAGCTGGTCCACGTTCTGGCGCCGCCAGTCGGCCCGGTTCAGCGTGCCGCCGGCCTCGCGGTAGCGGGTCCAGCTGGGTTCGTCCGGGAAATCCAGCTCGCGCCCGGCCGTGTCATTGACCGGGTAGGGGTAGAAGTAATCGTCCAGGTGAAGGCCGTCGATCTCGTAGCGGCGCAGCAGGTCCTCGACCACGGCCAGGGTGTGGTCGGCGGCGGCGGGCTCGCCGGGGTCGATCCAGAGCTGGTCGCCATAGCGCCGCACCCATTGCGGCTGGCTGCGGCTCAGGTGTTGGGCGGCGGCGGCGCTGCTGGCCTGGCTCTGGCGAGCGCGGAAGGGGTTGAGCCAGGCATGCAGCTCCAGGCCGCGCTGGTGGGCCTGATCTATCCAGAAGGCCAGCGGGTCGTAGAAGGGCTCGGGCGCCTGGCCCTGGCTGCCGCTGAGGTACTCGCTCCAGGGCTCCAGGGGCGAATCGAACAGGGCATCGGCGCTGGGCCGCACCTGCAGGATGACGGCATTGAGCTGCAGCTGCACGGCCAGGTCCAGCAGGGCGATGGCTTCCGCCTGCTGCTGGGCGCTGCTCAGGCCCTTGCGGCTGGGCCAGTCGATATTGGCCACCGTGGCCACCCAAACGGCGCGGAACTCTCGCAGCGGCAGCGGCGCCTGGGCCAGCAGCTCGGGCGCGGGCTCCAAGCGCAGCTCACCGGGCAGGGGCGGCAGGCGCAACGGGGCCTCGGCGCAGCCGGCCAAGCCCAGGCCGGTGCCGATCACGGGAGACAGCCCGCAGGCCAGAAGCTGGCGGCGCTTCACGGGGCCTCCGCCTTGCGGCCGAAATCAGCCGGTATCTTGAGCAGGGCGGCCATGGCAAAAGAGGGCAGGGTGGCGACCAGCACCCAGACAAAGAAGGCGGTGTAGCCGAGCTGATCCTGCAGCCAGCCGCTCCACATGCCGGGCAGCATCATGCCCAGGGCCATGAAGCCGGTGCAGATGGCGTAGTGCGCGGTCTTGTGCTCGCCCTCGGCCACCAGAATCATGTACATCAGGTAGGCGGTGAAGCCCAGGCCATAACCAAACTGTTCCACGGCCAGGGCACCGCTGATCAGCCACAGATTGGCGGGCAGCCACAGCGCCATGGCCAGGAAGGCGATATTGGGCACATGCATGGCCAGCACCAGCGGCCAGAGCGCTCGCTTCAGGCCCACGCGCGAGATCACCCAGCCACCGACCAGGCCGCCCAGGGTCAGGGCCGTCAGGCCCACGGTGCCGTAGGCGATGCCGACCTGCTTGGTGCTCAGGCCCAGGCCGCCGGCCGTGGGTGGGTCCAACAGAAAGGGCGTGGCCAGCTTGAGCAGCTGGGCCTCGGGGAAGCGGTAGAGCAGCAGGAAGCCCAGGATGACGGCGATGCCGGGCTTCTGGAAAAACAGCGCAAATACGCGCACAAACTCGGGCAGCAGCTGGGCTGGCTGCACACCCGAGGGCCGGTCGCTGGCCGGGCGGGGCAGGCTGAACAGGCTGTGCCACAGGGCCAACAGGCCGAACAAGGCGGTGATCACCCCGAACACCCAGGACCAGGCCATGACCATGCTGCCGGTGCGCTCTTGCAGCTCACCGGCCAGATAGACCAGGCCGCCCTGGCCGCCGATATTGGCCAGGCGGTAAAACGTGGAACGCACGCCGACAAAGGCCGCCTGGCTGCGCTGCGGCAGGGCCAGCATGTAAAAGCCATCGGCGGCGATGTCGTGTGAGGCAGACGCAAAAGCCATCAACCAGAACAGGGCCAGCGTCATCTGTAGCGCCCGTTCGCCGGGAATCGTCAACGCCACACCGGCCAGGGCCGCGCCGATCAGGAACTGCATGGCGCCGATCCAGCGCCGTTTGGTGCCCAGCAGCTCCACCAGCGGCGACCACAGCGGCTTGATCACCCAGGGCAGGTAGAGCCAGCTGGTGTAGAGCGCAATGTCGGTGTTGCTGAAGCCCAGGTTCTTGTACATGACCACCGACAGCGTCATCACCACCACATAGGGCAGGCCCTGGGCGAAATACAGCGAGGGGATCCACAGCCAGGGCTGGCGGGAGCGGGGTAGATCGTGCGGACGAGGGGCGGTCATGCGGGAGGCAGGCAATCCAGAGGCAGCGGAGCTGGGACGTGCGCACTGCGCTCGGGCCCAAGCCAGCGAGTTCAATGCGCGCCGCACATTATCTTGGCCGCCGGCCACCGCCGCTGGGTGCGGTGGGCGCAGACAAACCCTTGCGGGCGGGAGGCGGATTCGGTTTTCGGCACATTGCGGGCCTTCCTTGCGTCGATCGCTCACGCTGCGGTGGCTCGGCCCGCCGCCGGGCTCATGGTTCGCGGGTCGGCTCTGCGAGCCGACTGCCCTCGGTGCTCACTCCTCGGCTCAGCGGCGCCAAACTCCCTCCGTTCGCTGCGCTCACTGTGGTCAAACAGTGGCGCCGAGTCAGAGCTTGAAGCGCGCGGGTACGCGCGCCTGAGCCGCTCCGCTGCGCCCTCGGCCGCGCACAAATCGCCCGTCGGCGGGCCGAGCCACCTCCGGAGGTGGCGTGCTCCACTGTCGAAGGGGCAGATCGACCGCGATGCAAGCGCCCTGCAGCCCGGGCCGCTGCCGGGCGATTTGTGAAGGGCCGAGCAGCGCAGAGCCTCGGGGCGCGCGCGTACCCGCGCGCTTCAAGTTCTGACTTGGCGCTTCTGTCTGAACGAAGCGAACGCAGGGAGCGGAGTGAGTTATGCGCCAGCCCCGAGGCGCGAGCAGCGCAGGGAAGTCGGCCCGCCAGGGCCGACCCCGGAACCATGAGCCCGGTGGCGGCACGGGCTGCAGGGCCTCACGCGCAAATCCTGGGGCTACCGCGCACTGCAAACCGCCCGGCAGTTTCCGGGCCGGTTACCGCTGTCGAAAAAAGTTCAGCAAGCGCTGTAAGGCTGCGACTGCCACCACGACTCACACCAGGACAGCGTGATGCATTGATCGTGCTTGTCGCCTTCCCTCATCGTTTTCCCTTGACCCTCAACAGGAGTTCCTATGAACCACAGCACCCTCAAGACCGGCCTGAGCATCGCCACCGCCGCCGCCGCCCTGTTTGCCAGCACCGCCTTCAGCGGCGCCGCCCAGGCGGCCGAGGACGGCATGGTCAAGTGTTCCGGCATCAACAGCTGCAAGGGCAGCTCGGAATGCAAGACCGCCAAGAGCGCCTGCAAGGGCCACAACAGCTGCAAGGGCCAGGGCTGGGTCTCCAAGAAGACGGCCGACGAGTGCAAGGCTGCTGGTGGCACGGTGCTGAAGTAAGCCTGCGTGCCCATCCACCGCACTTGACGACCTTCTCCAGCCATGACGAACCGCTCACCCTTGCACGGCATCCAAGGCTTCGGTCTGGGCCTGCGCAGCGAGCATTACGCGGCGCTGTCCCAAGCCCTGCCGCCCGGTCGGCGGCCTGATTGGCTGGAGATCATTTCCGAGAACTACATGGTGCCCGGCGGCCCGCCGCTGCGCCATCTGGACCGCCTGCGGCGTGACTACCCCATGGTCATGCACGGCGTGTCCCTGTCCATCGGTAGCAGCGATCCGCTGAACCGTGGCTACCTGCGAGAACTCAAGACCCTGGCCGATCGCATCGAGCCCGGCTGGGTGTCCGATCACCTGTGCTGGACCGGTGTAGACCACCAGCAGCTGCACGACCTGCTGCCCATGCCCTATACCGAAGCGGCGCTGCAGCATCTGCTGCCACGCGTGGCCGAGGTGCAGGATGCTTTGCAGCGACCGTTCTTGCTGGAAAACGTATCCAGCTATGTCCGTTTTGCCGGTGATGAGATGAGCGAAGGCGAGTTTGTGGCCGAGCTCATGCGGCGCAGCGGTTGTGGCCTGCTGCTCGACGTCAACAATGTCTACGTCTCGGCCTGCAACCATGGCTTTGATGCCTGGGACTACATCGCGCGCCTGCCCGCCGCGCAGGTGTTGCAGATCCATCTGGCCGGTCATGAGCAGCATGGCGATCTGCGCGTGGACACCCATGACCAGCCGGTCTGTGAAGAGGTCTGGCAGCTTTACCGCCAGACTATCGTGCATCTTGGAGCGCGGCCGACCATGATCGAGCGAGACGATCAGATCCCTCCGCTTGATGTTTTGCTTGATGAGCTGGATCACGCACGCCAGTGCAGCGCCCAAGCCCTGGCGGTTCAGCAGGAGGCCGCATGAGCGTCAGCCTGCTGGCCCAGCAGCAGCGTGAGCTGCAAGCGCTGGTGTGCAGCCCGCAGGCCCTGCCCACGGCGGGGCTTTTGCGCGAGCCCGAGGCCGAACGGGGCTTGTCGGTTTATCAGCAGGCCTACCGAGCGCGCTTGATCAGCGCCTTGCGCGACAACCACGAGGTGCTGCATCGCGCCCTCGGTGACGCTGAATTCGAGGCCCTGGCGCTGGCCTATCTGCGTGCCCAGCCGCCGCGACACGCATCCCTGCGCTGGTGGGGCGATGGCCTGGCCGATTTCATGGCGAGCTTGCCGGTGGCTGGCGAGGGATCGAATGAGGCCGATATGCGGCAGCAGAAGCAGCAGCAGGGTCAAGTCTTGCCTCACGCCGCCCTGGTCGATCTGGCTCGCATGGACTGGGCCTTGCGCATGGCCTTTGACGCGGCCGAGAGCGAGGCCTTGGCGGCCGAGGATTTGCGTGCGGTGCAGCCCGAGGCCTGGCCCGCGCTGCGCTTGCGCCTGCGACCGGGCGTGCAGCTGCTGAGCCTGAACTGGGCCGTGGGCCCGGCCTGGCGGCGCCTGCGCCGCGAAGCGCAAGACCTGCCGGCGCCGGAGGCGGGGGCCGAGGCCGAGCCGCTGGCCCCCCCCGGTTTTGGCCCGCACACCTGCCTGGTCTGGCGGCCGCTGCAGGAGACGCGCTGGCGCACCTTGGCGCCGCTGGAAGGGCGCTTGCTGCAAGGCTTGCGTTCGGGCTGCAGCTTCAGCGATTTGTGCGAACTGGCGGCCGAGCAGCTGCGCGATGTGGAGGGTGCCGACCCGGCTGGGGTGGTGGTCGGCTGCTTGCAGGGCTGGTTGCAGGAGCGCCTGCTCCTGCCCTTGGCGCGGCCTTGATCAGAGCCGAGCGTCGTAGCTGATGCTTTGGCTGGCCGCGCGCTCACCGCGCATCGTGCTGTGGCGCGAGAGGGTGCTGGCCGTGCTGCCCATGCGGTAGACGCGCCAGCTGACCGCGATCTCGCAGGTCTGCACGGGCGAGGTATTGGGCGCATTCGTGTCCAGGCTGCTGCTGTGCTGGTTCAGCGACAGGTCCAGATCGGTGGTGTTGATCCGCACCCAGGGCGAGCCATTCACGTTCTCGATCACAAAGGGCAGGCTGTAGTTGTCGCTGCGGCCGCCAGCGAAGCTGCTGCCGTCCTTGCGGGTGCAGCGCAGGCTGCTGAGGTTGTCCACCGAGCTGCCGCTGGCGTGCCCGAGGTTGATCATCAGCTTGCCAGTCTTGAGGCCCAGATTGACCGGCCCCACCGGCGCCAGCACGCTGAAACTCTTGGGCAGGGTGACGCTGTTGACATGCTGTTCGCCGCGCCGTTCCAGCACGATGCTGAGGCTGGGCTCTTCACCGCTGACCGTCAGCGAGCCGGTGTAGCTGCTGCCCTTGCCATCGCTGTCGCGCAGCTCGATGCGTTGGCTGCTGGTTTGCGCGAAAAAACGGTCAGCGCCGGTCAGGCGCACGCGGGTCAGCAGATTGGCGCTCTGGCCGAGCTGGGCGCTGATGTTCAGCACGTTGCCTTCACCACGGATCACGGCATGCGGGCTCAAGGCGTCCGTGGACAGCAGCTCCGAGTCCTTGCAATTGGTCAGCACACAGTCGTAGACCTCCACGATCTCGGCGCCCGGGCTGCCGCCGCACGCTGCCAACATGCTGGCCACGCAGCCCAGGGCCAGCAGGCTGATGCCACCGTGCAGGCCCAGGGCGCTTCGGGTGCTGACGGGACGGGGGCTGGTGGCGGGCAGGGGCTTCATGGGCATCCTCGAATCTTGGCTTTTTGTGGGGAGGGTGAGGTCCGTGTCGGCCCGACTGCAGCCCTGACGCGGAAACCGGGCGGACTGTGTCATGCCGCCTGGGCCCGCGCCACCCCCATGAGGGGGAACGGCTTGGGCCCTGCAACAAGTACCGAAACCTGCCCCGCCTTGGTGCATCGCTTGCCACCGCCGGGCCGGCCTCGGGCTGGGCCACAATGGCCGCGAGCGTCGGCCCGAGCCGGCCCCATGTCCGGAGCGAGCCCATGTCTTCCAGCGTCCCGATCTCCCCCTCGCAGCCCCTTCTGCATCTGTGGTCGGCGGTCGAGCTGACGCAGGCCTTTGCCGATGGCCAGCTATCTCCGGTTGAGGCGACGCAGGCGGTGCTGGCCCAGATCGAGCGCTGCGAGCCCCGGCTGCATGCGCTCTATGCCCTCGATGCCGAGGCTGCGCTGGCCCAGGCACGCGCCAGTGAGGCGCGCTGGCTGCGCGGCCAGCCGCTCTGCCCGGCGGGCCTGGACCCACGCCTGAGTCTGGACGGCGTGCCGCTGACGCTCAAGGAAAACATCGCCACCCGCGGCACGCCCATGCCCCTTGGATGCGCCGCCAGCGAGCTGCGCCCGGCCGAGGAGGACGCGCCCCCGGCCGCCCGCCTGCGCGAGACCGGCGCCGTGCTGCTGGCCAAGACCACCATGCCGGACTACGGCATGCTCAGCTCCGGCCTGTCCAGCTTCCATCCGCTGACCCGCAACCCCTGGGATCTGAGCAAGAACCCCGGCGGCTCCAGCGCTGGCGCGGCCGCCGCGGCGGCGGCCGGCTATGGCCCGCTGCACGTGGGCACCGACATTGGCGGATCGCTGCGCCTGCCAGCGGGCTGGTGCGGCATCTTCAGCCTCAAGCCCAGCCTGGGTCGCATCCCCATCAAACCGGCCTACGCCGGGCGTGTGGCCGGGCCGATGACGCGCAGCGTGGACGATGCGGCGCGCCTGATGGCCCATCTGAGCCGCCCTGACTGGCGCGACGCGAGCAGCCTGCCGCAGCAGTCCATCGATTGGCAGGACCTGAAGCGCGATCTGCGCGGCCTGCGCCTGGGCCTGCTGCTCGATGCCGGTTGGGGCACACCGGCCAGCGCCGAGGTGAGCGCGGTGGTGCAGGAGGCGGCGCGTCGTTTCGAGCAGGCCGGGGCCCGGGTCGAGCCGCTGGCGCCTTTTTGCAGCCGGGCCATGATCGACGGCCTGGACAAGTTCTGGCGCATGCGCTCCTGGCTGGACTTTCGCGCCCTGCCGCCCGAGCGTCAGGCGCGCGTGCTGCCCTATATCCGCGCCTGGGTCGAGGGCGCGGCCGATCTGGCGGCGGACGAGTTGTTCCAGGGCTACAGCCAGATGCAGGCGCTGCGCGAGGCGGCGGTGGCGGCCTGCCAGCCCTTTGACTATGTGCTCAGCCCGGTTAGCCCGGAGCCGGCCTTCGCGGCCGAATGGGCCAGCCCGCTCAACGACCCCGCGCGGCCCTTCGAGCACATCGCCTTCACCCTGGCCTACAACATGAGCGAGCAGCCCGCCGCCAGCATCAATGCCGGCTACAGCGCGCAGGGTCTGCCCATCGGCTTGCAGATCATCGGCCGGCGTTTTGACGACCTGGGCGTGCTGCAGCTGTGCGCCGAGTTTGAGCGGCTGCGCGGGCCGCAGCGGCCCTGGCCGGTCGACCTCGTGGTCCTGGGTGGGTGATCAGCAGAAGGTTTGCGTCATGTACGAGTTGTACGGAAGCCGCGGTTCGGGTTCGGCGGCCATCGAGGCGGCCCTGGTGCTGGCCGGTCTGCCCCACCGTTTGGTGGAGGCCGCCAGCTGGCAGCCCAGCCCGGGCCTGGAGGCCCTGAGCCGGATCAATCCGCTGCAGCAGATTCCCACCTTGCGCCTGCCCGATGGCCGGGCCATCAGCGAGAGCGCGGCCATCCTCATCCACCTGGGCCTGGACGCGGCGCCCGGCTCTGGCCTGCTGCCAGTGCAGGCCGGTGAGCGGGCGCAGGCGCTCAGCGGCCTGGTGTACCTGACGGCCAACTGTTATGCCGCCATCGGCGTGATCGACTACCCGCAGCGCTGGTGTGCCGACGCCGACGGCGACGCGGCCGTGCAGGAGCGCATTCGCCAAGGCACGCGCGCCCGCCTGCACCGGCTCTGGGAGCTGTTTGCCGACCAGTACGGCAGCGCCTGCGCCGGCGCGGGCCGGCTCAGCGCCCTGGCTTTGCTGGCGGCGGTGGTGTCGAAATGGTCGGGCAGCCGCGCGCATCTGCAGGTGCAGCGGCCCGAATTCTTTGCGGCCCTGCGCGCCACCGAGGATGACCCCGCGGTGCGCGCTGTGTTTGCGCGTCACTGGCCGCCGGCTTGAGACGACCCGGCTGGGGCCGATTTCAGGGCTGTGGCGCCTGGAGGGGGCCGAATGCCTGGGGGTATCCGCGCTTGCTTTGACATTTTTGCTGCGCCATCATGGTTTGCGAAAAGGCCATCCTTCGGATGGTTGCGAACCTTTCAAATCAACGGATGGAGTGAAGCAATCATGAATACAAAAGCCTATGGCGCGGAGTTTCTGGGCACCTTCTGGCTGGTGCTGGGCGGCTGCGGCAGTGCCGTGCTGGCCGCGGCCTTTCCCGGCGTGGGCATCGGCCTGCATGGCGTGTCCCTGGCCTTCGGCCTGACCGTGCTGACCATGGCCTATGCCGTGGGCCATATCTCGGGCGGACACTTCAACCCCGCGGTTTCGGTGGGCTTGTGGGCCGGCGGCCGTTTCCCGGCCGGCCAGTTGCTGCCCTATATCGTGTCCCAGGTGCTGGGCGGCCTGGCCGCCGGCGGCGTGCTCTACCTGATTGCCAGCGGCAAGGCCGGCTTTGATCTGGCCGGCGGCTTCGCCTCCAACGGCTTTGGCGAGCATTCGCCGGGCCAGTATTCGATGGTGGCGGCCCTGGTGACCGAGGTGGTCATGACGGCTTTCTTCCTCATCATCATCCTGGGCGCGACCGACGGCCGCGCACCGGCCGGCTTTGCGCCCATCGCCATCGGCCTGGCCCTGACCCTGATTCACCTGATCAGCATTCCGGTCACCAACACCTCGGTCAACCCGGCGCGCAGCACCGGCGTGGCCTTGTACGTGGGTGGTTGGGCGATCGAGCAGCTGTGGCTGTTCTGGGTGGCGCCCATCGTGGGTGCGCTGTTGGGCGCCGGCGCCTACCGCGTGGTGGGCAGCAAGGACTGAGGCCGCAAGCGGGATGGGGCTGCCGGCTGCCGGTGGCCACCCCGGCTTTTTTCCCGGTCCGTCGGGCGCGCTGCGGTGGTAGATTCAGCGCTTCCAAAGAATCAAGGCCCGTTGCCATTCGCCTGAGGCCTGCCAGGCCCGGGACGGGCGGGGAATGCTCACCATGTCATTTGAAGTGCCGGACCTGCTCGGTCCCTATCTCCTACCCTTGCTGATCGCGGTGCCGCTGGCCATCGTGGTCTTCATCATCAGCCTGCGGCGGGGTGACCATGAGGTGCCGCCGGCCGGCCACAACACCGTGATGCCGCCGCTGCCGGAGGATTACGCGCCGGTCAAGCGCGCGGCCACCGCGCCCTTGGCGCCGGAAGCCCCGGTGGCTGCGGCCCCGGTGCAGGCGAGCGGCCCGATCCCGCTGCTGGTGGTCGACGACTCGGCCGTGGCCCGGGCCAAGCTGGCCCGTCTGTTTGAAGGCGTGGGCTACCAGGTGACCGTGGCTAAGGACGGCCTGGAGGCCTTGCAGCGCCTGGCCGAGCAGCGCTTTGCAGTGTTGATCACCGACCTGGAAATGCCCAACAAGGACGGCTTCGAGCTGATCGCCGATGTCCAGGGCAGCCTGGAGACCGAAGACCTGCCCATCATCGCCATCACCGGCCACGATGAAATGCAGGCCCGCGTGCATCAGGTGCAGGGTTTGTACGGCATCTTCAAAAAGCCTTGGAACGACCGCGAGCTGCTCAAGCGCGTGGAAACCCTGGCCAGCCTGCGCCGCCGCTGAGGCTGGCGCCACCGGGCCGGCCCTCCGGGTAGGCCAGCATGGCCGGGTTTGCGGCCGACCGGGATAATCCGCCCCACAACAACACGAGGGGCGCGCCCGCCGGCGCGCGGATGAGCGCATGAGATTGCCCAATCTGCTGGGAAGCCGCAACGGTCGCCTGTCGGCCTTTTTCTTCTTGTACATGACCGAGGGCATTCCACTCGGTTTCGCCGCCACCGCCGTGGCCACCCAGCTGCGCCGCATGGGCGTGGGGCCCGCCGAGATCGGGGCGTTTGTCGCCGCCTTCTACCTGCCCTGGGCTTTCAAGTGGGCCTTCGGCCCTCTGGTCGATGTGTTCCGCTCGCAGCGCTTCGGCCATCGTCGCGGCTGGATTCTGTTCACGCAGCTGATCATGGCCGCCACCCTGGGGGTGCTGGTCTTCGTCAAGCTGCCTGAACAGCTGGCCTTGTTCACGGCCATTCTGCTGGTGCACAACACCTTTGCGGCCATGCAGGACGTGGCCATCGATGCCCTGGCCTGCAACACCCTGCACCCCGAGGAGCGTGGTCTGGCCAATGGCCTGATGTTCGCCGGTGCGGCCGTGGGCCAGGCGGTGGGGGGCAGTGGCGTGCTCTTCCTGATGGCCTATATCGGCTTCCAGAACAGCTTTGTCTTCGTGGCCCTGAGCATCCTGGCCGTGACGGGCTTCATTGTCCTGCCCATGAAGGAAGCCCTGGCCCAGGCCGGTGAGACGGCCCACCAGGCCGGCCGCGGCCTGCGCCACGCCCTGGGCGAGATGCGCAGCTTTGCCATGGACGCCTTCCGCTCCTTCATCGGCACGCGCGGCGCCTACGCCGGGGTGTTCTTCGCCCTGCTGCCTTGCGGCGCCATGTCGCTGAGTCTGGCCTTGCAGTCCAACCTCTCGGTCGAACTCGGCCTCAACGACGACCAGGTCGCCTGGATGAATCTGGCCACCAGCGTGGTCAGCGGTGCGGCCATGGTGCTGGGCGGCTTGCTGTCCGACCGCATTGGCCGGCGTGTGGTTCTGAGTGCGGCAGTGATTCTGATGAGCCTGCCGGTCGCCTACCTGGCCTTGGTGCTGCAACAGCATGGCTATGTGATGCCGCGTGCGGCCGACAGCAAGGCGGCGGTGGAACCGGCCCTGGTCACGGCCTTGTGGGTGGCGGTGCTGGGCTTCAATGTCTTCATGGGCCTGATGTACGGTGTGCGCTCGGCCCTGTTCATGGATGTGACCAACCCCAAGGTTGCCGCGACCCAGTTCACGGCTTATATGGCCTTGATGAATTTGTCCATCGCCTACACCGCAACCTGGCAAGGCCTGTCCATCGAGGCTTTCGGCTACCCGGTGACCCTGGCCATCGACGCCACTGTGGGCTTGTTCTGCCTTGCGCTGATGCATCTGATGAAGAAGCCGGCCTCGCAGGCCGCGCAGATCAGCGACTCCCTGGCCGAACACCGCGCCCGCAAGAGCGCCTGGGGGATTGGTCTGCTGTGCCTGGCCTGGCTGCCTTTCTGGGCCCTGCGTGCCGAGCTCGGCGCTGCCCTGCCGATCGCCAATGTCTTCTTCACCATGCTGTTTGTGATCGCGCCGCTGTTCCTGCTGGCCGGCCGTGAGGTGCTGGGTGCGGGCATCAGTCCGGGCTTGCGCCGCAGCGCTGCCTGCTTGGCTTTGCCACTGCTGGCCATCTACGGCCGCAAATGGGTGGACGGCTTGCAGGCGGGTGTTGCGCCCTGGGCGCAGAACTCGGTCGGCCTGATGGTGGCCGACGGCCTGATCTACCTGCTGCCCCTGTTGTCCGGTCTGGTGTTGATCCAGCTGGCACGCCAGGACTGGCAGATTCTGAGCCCGAAAGTTGCATCCGGCGCGACTTTGTGAACACCCTCGTGGGGGCGATGGCCGGCGACAGCCCGGCTTGCTAACCTGCCACCTCCAGAGACAAACGAGGAGAGGTTTGTGTTCCAGAACGAGAAGAAGAAACAAGCAGGCGGCGCCCGCCTGCTGGCCCTGGCGGCCGCAGGCCTGTTGATGCTGCAGGGCGTGGCTCAGGCGGGTCCGGAGCTCGATGGCAAGGGCTTGTACCTGGGCGCCAGCTTCGGCAGCGCCAAGGGCAAGTCCAAGGTCTATCTGGGCGACTCGGACCCGTCTGTGGCCTTGGCCGTGGGTTACCGCTTCAACCCCCATCTGTCGGCCGAGCTGTTCACCCGCAACCTCAACTTCAACATCATTCCTGGCTTGTTCGAGCGCGAGGACTATGTCTACCCCGACAGCCATGTCGGCACCGCACTGCGCCTGAGCGCGCCGCTCAACGAGTCCTTCCAGGTCTACGGCCGCCTGGGCCTGGGTCGCACCTCGATGAAGGCCACCCGGGTGGGTATGCAGGCCAAGTCCCTCACCGAGGCCAGCGTCGGCGCCGGCCTCGGCTACGACTTCAACGCCACTTGGGGCCTGCAGCTGGAATACAACCGTTTCCTGAAGAACGACATCAACGTGCTCTCCTTGGGCGTGCAGCTGCGCTTCTGAGCCCTGAGCCCGGCTTCAGGGCAGCTTGAGTGCGCGCGCCACCTCGCTCCAGGGCAGCAGCTTGAAGTTCTGCGGCCCGTCGGGCAAGCGCTTGTGGCCGTCCTGCACGACGATCAGGCCCTGGCCGTAGACCCCGCCGAAGTTGGCGGCGCTCACTTCCAGGCCATCGGTTTCCGACGCGCCGTCGATGCCCAGCTCGGCATTGATGCCGATGCGAAAGCCGCCGCGCAAGGCGTAGGGCGGCTGGGCGTCGAGCACCAGATAGCTGTGATTGCCTTGCGAGGACACCAGCAGATAGCCGGCGTCACCCGGCCGGGCGCGGTAGATCGCCAGACCTTCCACATCGGCGACCAGGGCGCCGCCGACCGGCATGATCAGCTGCGGTTTGGGTGCCAAGCCGGCACTGCTGCCGATGTCGATCTGCCAAATCCCGCGCTTCTCTTCGCCCACAAAGAGCCGTCCGTTCGCCTCGTCCACCACGCAGCCCTCGGGCTGGCTGGCCAGCTGGAACTGGCGCAGCAGGCGTGACTGCCAGCGCCCCTCGGCGCTGCGCGTGATGCGGATCTGCTGCACGCGGCCGTCCTTGTCGTTGGGGTAGGCGTCCAGCTCGCCCTCGGCGCTGCGGCCTACGCAGAGGCCGTAGATGTCCTTGAGATCGGTGGGCAGCCGGGCCAGCTCGGACACCTGGCCCTGGCCATCGATGCCGAAGAGCAGGAGCGCGTTCTCATCGCGCTGGGTGGCCACGGCCAGGTCCATGGACTGCCCCGGCGCCACTTGCAGGCCCTGGCGGAGATCGACATTGTTGATGCGCCCCACTTCCAGCAGCTGCCGCTCCTCGCCTTGCAGGTTGTAGACCAGCAGGCCTTGCTTTTTGTTGGTGCCGAGGATGCGGCTGAGACGCGCATCGCTCGGGTGCACCCAGATCGCCGGATCGTCCGCCGCGTCGCCGAAGCGCGCCACCGGCGCGGTCTGCCCGCTGGGTTGCAGCACCGGCCAGTCCCAGGTTTTGCTCACCGGGGCCTTGGCCTTGCGGCTCGCTGCGCGCAGCAGCTGGCGCTGCGGCTTGCCCTCGACGCGCGTGCTGTGTTCCCACAGGCCCAGGCCGGGCTCATCGATGTGCAGCAGCTCTTGCTTGTCATCGACCACGCAGCCCTTGGCGCCGGGCGCCGTGGCCAGGCGGCGCAGCGGGCGTGCACCCTCGGGGCCGGCGATCAGCCATTGCTCGCTCAGGCCTTCCTCGCCGAGCAGGAAGAGCTGCAGCAGGCCTTGCGGGTCGCGGTGCAGGCAGAGCGCTTCGACGGCAAAGCTGGGCTCGGGCAGGTCCTGGGCGCGCAAGACCTGACCCTCGCTGCGCAGCAGCACCGGCCGGCCACGGTCGGCATCGAGCAGCACAGCGACATGGTCCTGGGCGCCGTCCGCGCGCTGATCCCAGCGCTTGGCGCGCACGGCATAACGCGACAATTCCCGGCCTTGGCGGTCGAGCAGCTGCAGGCCTTTCTTGTCGAGCTGGAGCCGGGTCGGGTTGAGGTCAGCGGCCTGTGCCGCGCCCATGAAGCCAAGAGCGATCAAGCCCGCGAGGGCGAAGGTGTGCAGTCGCATGCTCAGAACACCGCCAGCTTCAGGCCCAGCTTGACGCTGCGGCCATACTGCTCGTACTGCGCGTTCAGGGCGCGCTGGCCGGCGTAGACGTAGTAGGTGCTGTTGTTCAGATTGAGCAGCTCCAGGCTGAGCTGCAGCTTGGTGCTGATGTCATAGCGCAGCGAGAAGTCCCACTGCGTCTGGCCATCCACCCACAAGTCCTTGGCCGGGTTCAGCACATCGCCCACCTCCAGCAGATAGGCCGATTTGTGGTTCACCGCCAGGCGGGTGCTCAGGCCATGGCCTTCCCAGCCCAGGCTGAGGTTGAGGCTGCGGTCCGATTGGCTGGGCAGGGCCAGCTGGCGGCTTTGCAGCTGGCCGTTCTTGTAGCCAGCGATGGTGGCTTTGGAGTGCACCAAGGTGGCGTTGGCGCCCAAGACCAGGCCGTTGAAAGGCGCCGGTAGGCCGCGCAAGGCCTGGCCATAGGCCAGCTCCAGGCCGCTGACCTTGGCGTCTTCGCCGTTGGCGTAGGTCAGGGCGGAATCGAAGCCGGCCCATAGGCCTTGGCCGGCCAGATTGGTCCGGTAGACGAAGTCGCGGATGCTCTTGTGGAAGGCATAGGCCGACAAGCTGCCGTCGCGATCCAGGCGTTGTTCGATGCCCAGGTCCAGATTGCGCGAGCGCAAGGGCTTGAGTGCCGGGTTGCCGAACTCGGCGTTCTTGTCCTCGATCACAAAGCCGGGGCTGAGCTGGCCGAAGGTGGGGCGCACCACCGATTGCGTGTAGGCCGCGCGCAGGTGCTGCTCGCTGCTCAGTTGCTGGCGCAGCAGCAGGGCCGGCAGCCAGTGGCGGCTGCGGCTCTCGCTGTGCTGCGCGCTGAACTGACCCTTGCTGTTGCCCGTGCCGTCGGCCTCCAGGCGCAGGGCCTCGTGGCGCAGACCTGTGATCAGTTGCGTGTGCTTCCAATCGATCGTGGCTTGCAGATAGGCGGCGTCGCTCTCTTCTTTGATGCGGTAGTCGGCAATGGCCGAATCGCTGGCCTCGCGGAACTCGGCCGGCTTGAGGCCGGCCACCAGCTGGCGCACCGCCTGCTCGCTCAAGTTGGGGCCCAGCTCACCCCAGGGATAACGCGGCATGCCCTCGGCCACCACGCTGGCCATGGACAGCTGCGTGCTGCTGAAACCGTAGGGCGCCTTGGCCAGGGTCTTGCCGCTGTAGCTCCAGACCTCGCGGCCGTTGTCCTTCTGGCGGCGGGCGATCTTGACGCCGCCCTTGAGCTCGAGCTCGGCGCCGTTGAGGTCCAGGTCCTTGAGCAGGTCGACGCGCAGATTGCGCTCGCGGTCGGTGGCGCGGCTTTGCTCCAGCTTGATCTTGTCGAGCGCGAAACCGCTGCTGCTGGCCAGGCCGGCCGGGCCGCTGATCACGGGCTTCTGGCTGTCGGCGAAGCCGGTTCCGCTGAAGGCCGTGCTGTTCTTGTAAGTGGCGCCGGACAGGGTGTCGGGCTTGTTCTCGCTGGCGCGGCCGGCGCCCAGGGCGGCGCTGAGCTTCCAGTCGCCCCAGCGGCGCTCGCCGCCCAGGCTCAGGGAATCGACCTGCGAGATCTCCTCGCGCGCCTTCAGCGAACGGGCTGCCTTGGCCTTTCCATCGGTCTGGCCCGCAGCCAGGGCGGGCGAGAGCTCCAGGGTCTGCGCCTGGCGCTGCTCGGTGTCGGTGAAGCGGCTGCTGAAGCTGCGCAGGTAGTAGCTCTGGCCGGGGTCGGGTCGCAGGTCCAGGTTCAGGGCGCCGCCGTGGCGCACGCGGCTGATGGTGTAGCTGCGCCGCTCCAGCTTGCTCAAGGCCGGGCTGCTGCCGCTGAGGTTCCAGGCACCGCCGGTCTCGACATTGTCGGAGCCGAAGCTGCGCTCATCGCTGCTCAGGGCCAGGGCCAGGCCCAGGGTGTTGGCGAGGAAACGCTCGCTGTAGATCAGGGCGCCGTTCGGGCGTGTCTTGCCGCTCAGCGCGGCGTAGCTGGCGCCGGCGCTGAGGTTCAGCACGCGGCCGGGCTGGTCGAAGGCCGACACGGTGTTCACCGCCACCGAGCCGCCGAGCGAGTTGGCATCCTGGTCCGGGCTCAGGGTCTTGCGCACTTCCAGCGAGCGGATCAAGCCGGCCGGCACCACGTCGAGGCCGACGGCGCGGCGGTCGGCTTCGGCCGAGGGCACCAGGGTGCCGTTGATGCTGACGGCGTTGAGATCCGGGCCCAGGCCACGCACGCGGATGAAGCGGCCTTCGCCCTGGTCGCGCTCGACCGAGACGCCGGGCAGGCGGGCCAGGGCCTCGGCGGCATTGATGTCGGGCAGCTGGCCGATGCCGTCGGCATGGACCACGCTCAGCACGCCGGTGGCGGCGCGCTGTTTGTCCAGCGCATTGCGCAGATTGGCCGCCTGGCCGCTGAGCTGCACGGTCTCCAGCGTGGTGGTGGGCGCGCTGGCGGCGCCGGCCGGGGCGGGCGCGGCGCTTTGTGCCGAGGCGGGCGACGCGGCCAGGGACAGCAGGGCGGCACTGAGGCCGAGGCTCAGCGGCGTCAGGCGAGGGCGGCGGCGCAGGGCCGGGCAGGGCAGGCGGAAGGAGTGGGACATGGTGGGTGGGGGGCTCCGCAGCGGAGCACAGGCAAGCGCCGGATCGGCAATGGCTCCGCACCTTAGGCAGGCGGTATGGCAGTTCCGTGACGACCAGCCCTCGGGCGGCCGCAGCGGCTGCAAGAGCGCAGATCCGGCCCCGGACTGAGCTGTTTCGACCCCCGCCGTCCACAGCGCGCCGCTGCATGACGGCCTGTCACAAAGCCTCTTTAGCATCGTCAGCCCATGCTCATCTCACCTTTGCTCAAGGCCTTGCAGCCCGTGCCCCAGGCGCCCGTGCTGGGCCTGGCGCATTTCGGCCATCTCCTGGCCTTGCTGATGGCCGGCCTGATGGCGGCTTTCGCCTGGGGCGGCGAGGCCAAGCCGCTGCAGGACTGGCGCTGGATGGATGTGGCCGGCGAGGGCGGCATGGTGCTGATGGCCGCCATCTGGATCACCCAGCTGCGCAGCAGCCGGCCCGGTGGCCGCGTCACCAGCTGGCTGTGCCTGGGCCTGGCCGGCATCCTGCTGGGCGAATGGGTCGATGTGCTGGACGAGTTCTGGCGCCTGCCCAAGGCCGTGGTCTGGGACAACTGGCTGGAATCGGGCCTGACGCCGCTGGGCATGCTGGTGCTCACCATCGGCCTGCAGCATTGGCGCGAAGAGGAGCGGGCCTTGAGCGATCAACTGCTCAAGCGCGAGCGCCTGATCCGCGAGCACCGCAGCTTTGATGCCATCACCCAGCTCGGCGATGCCGACTACCTGGCCCGCCAGATCGCCTTGGAGCAGCAGCGCGAGGACCAGCCCGGCGCGGCCCTGCTGATGCTGAGCCTGGATGGCTTTGACAGCGTCGCCCGCGAGCATGGCTTGGCCGAGGCCGACCGGCTGTTGCAAGCGGCCGGCCATCTCCTGATCCTGAACCTGCGCCCTGAGGACCTGCTCTGCCGCTATGCCGCTGACCGCTTTGCCTTGCTGATGCCCGGCGCCGGCCCGGCCCTGGCGGCGCAGACCGCCGGCCATTTGCAGCAAGCCCTGGGCAGCCTGGCCCACCACAGCCGCCAGGGCCAGCGCATCCAGCGGCCGGCGCGGGTGGTGTGGAGTGCGGTTGATGCGGACGAGCCCGGTGCACAGCAGCTGCTTCGGCTGGCGGCCCGGCTGTGAACGCGGCCCTACCCGGTCTCAGCCCGGCCTTGAGCGCCGTGGCGCCGGCCAATGTGTATCAGCTGGGCACACGCTGCCTGGTCTGGGAACACCAGGCCGTGCTGCTGCTGGAGTTTGCGCGCAGCCGCGGCCTGGCGCCGGCCGATCTGCTGGCAGCCGCTGGCTTCAGTTCAATGCCGAGCCTGCTCAGCCCGCAGCAGCTGCTCGATCTGCTGGCCGCCTTGCAAGCCCAGCTGCAGGCGCCGGATACGGCTTTTGTTCTGGGCCAGCTCAGCCTGCCCGGCCATGCCGGCCTGGCCAGCCATGCCCTGGCTCAGGCGCGCAACGGCCGCCAGGCCCTGGAGCTGCTGGCCGCGCACAGCGCCCGGCTCTCGCCCCTGCTGACGCCGCGCCTGCTCTGGCATGAGGACGAGCTGCTGCTGATCTGGACCGAGGCCTGCGGCGTCGGCGCGGCGCAGCGCAACTTCGTGGTCGACATGCAGATGAGCGCCGTCACCGGCCTGTGCCAGTGGCTGGGCGGCCGGCGCCTGCCCTGGCGCTACAGCTTCAACCGCAGCCGCCCGCGCGATCTCTCGCAGCATGCGGTGTTCCTCGGCGCCGACCTGCAGTTCGATTGCCAGGTCGACGCCATGCGCGTGCCGGCCGCCTGCCTCGACGAACCCTGGCCGCGCGGCGTGGCCGACAGCATGGCCGCCCAGGCCCTGGCCCAGGGCGCCGACCCCGGCGCCGCCGGCCGCGGCCTGCTGGCTGCGCTCTACGACCACCTGCTGCCGCGCCTGCGTGAAGCGCCCACGCTGGAGCAGAGCGCCCAGGCCTTTGGCGTCAGCAGCGCCACCTTCAAGCGCCATCTGGCCCAGCACGGCACGCATTTCCAGGCCCAACTCGACCAGGTGCGCACCCACTGGGCGCTCTATCTGCTGCTCTTGCAAGGCCAGAGCCATGAGCGCGTGGCCCAGGCCCTGGGCTTTCACGATCGCAGCAACTTCCGCCGCTCATTCAAGCGCTGGACCGGCCTGGTGCCCAGCTTGCTGGCTTGAATGTTGACGGCCGGGCTGTGCTGCAATGCAGCTCAGGCCCGTTCCGGGCCAGGAGCCTGGCATGAGCATCCCCGCGAGTTCCCACCCTGTTTCCCCTTCCCGCGCCCGGCGCCGTGCCGCCTGGCTGCTGCTGTGCGCTGCGCTGAGCGCGCCCTGGGCCGTCAGCGCCGAGACCCTGCCCGCGCCAGCCGCCTTGCACCGCCAGCTGCTGGCCCAGGGTCACAAGGCGCAGGCCGTGACCGTCGTCGAGCCCCACCTCAGCAGCAAAGACCAGCCGGTGCAGCGGCGCTATCTGGCCTATCCCGTGGAGGCGGTGCTGAGCGCCACCCTCGGCCCCAGCTGGCAGGCCCAGCCCGACCGTGAGCTGGAGTTCAAGGCGCTCGATGGCTTCGTCGCGCGCATGCCGGTGGCGCGTTTTCTCAAGTACCGCGCCTACCTGGCCGTGGGCCTGGCCGATGGTCAGCCCTTCACGGTGGACAACCTCGCGCAGGGCGAAAAGCGCGTGGCGCTCGGTCCCTACTACCTGATCTGGGACAACCTGAGTGCCCCCACCCTGCAGGCCGAGGGCGGCACGCACTGGCCCTACCAGGTGGCCGAAATCAGCCTGCGCGCCGTCAACCCTGAGGCCTTGCTGCCCTCGGGCATGGACAGTGGGCGCTGGGCCGAGCATGCGGCCCTGGCGCAGACCTATTGCCTCAGCTGCCACCAGATCAACGGCTTTGGCGGCGCCAAGATGCCGCTCAATCTGGCCGTTCGCGCCAAGCTGATCGATGCCCGCACCTGGCAGAGCTGGTTGCTGCAGCCCCAGTCCGTCAAGCCCGGCACCGCCATGCCGGCCCTGCCCGATGGCCTGAGCGCGGCCGAGCGCCAGCGCATCGCCAGCCAGCTGCACGACTACCTCAAGGCCTTGCCGGTGGCGCCTTGAGGCCGTGCCTCCGGGCGCGTGTGACTCTTGCCATTAGGGGGTGATGCGCCTACCGCACGCCCTCGCACATCGAGTACCCTTGCCCACTTTCCGAATCGCTTGTTGGCTCGCTCATGTCGGACACCCCCATTGACCGCACCGGACTTCGCTCGCCAGGCCTGCCTGTCGACGACGTCAATGCCTTGCCCCCCGGCACCCGTTTCGGGGCGCTGGAGATTGTGCGGACCCTGGGTGTGGGCGGCTTCGGCATCGTCTACCTGGCGCGCGACCATGCGCTGGAGCGCGAGCTGGCGATCAAGGAGTACATGCCGGGGCAGTTGGCCCAGCGTGGCGAGGGCTCGGTGGTGTCGGTGCGCTCGGGTTCGCTGAGCGAAACCTTCGAGATCGGCCGTCGTTCCTTCGTCAACGAGGCGCGCCTGCTGGCCCGTTTCGACCACCGCTCCCTGCTCAAGGTCTACCAGTTCTGGGAGGCCAATGGCACGGCCTATATGGCCATGCCCTATCTGCAGGGTCAGACCTTGCGCCAGCGCCGCGAGGACATCAACGCCGGCCGGGCGCCTGCGCTGGACGAGTGGGCGCTGCGGGCGCTGTTGCTGCCTCTGCTGGAAGCCTTGATCCTGCTGCATGCCTCGGCCGTCTACCACCGCGACATTGCGCCCGACAACATCTTGATGCCGGCCGATGGCAGCGACCCCATCCTGCTGGATTTCGGCGCGGCGCGGCGCGCCATCGGTGACCGCACCCAGACCTTCACCGCCATCCTCAAGCCCAGCTACGCACCCATCGAGCAGTACGCCGAAAGCACGGCCCTGCGCCAAGGGCCCTGGACCGATGTCTATGCCCTGGGCGCTGTCGTTCACTACCTGCTGACCGGCCAGCCGCCGCCGCCGGCCACGGCGCGCGCCGTGGTCGATGACTACGAGCCCCTGGCGGGCCGGGCCCTGCCGGGCTGCTCGCGCGCGTTTCTGGCCGCCGTCGATTGGGCCCTGGCCGTGCGGCCGCTGGAGCGCCCGCAAAGCATGGAGGCCTTCCGCGACGCCCTGACCGGCCAGCGCGAAGCACCCGGGCTGCATGAGGCCGATCTGCCCTTGCCCTTGAGTGAGGACGGCAGCGAGGGCGCGGATGATGATGTGACGGTGATCCAGCCGCGCCCGCGCACCGTGCCGCTCGCCAAGCCTACGCCGAATGCCCTGGCTGAGGCCGCCACCCTGGTGCAGCCGCCGCCTTCCGCGGCGCCGGCGTCGCGCCCCGCCAAGGCGGCCGTGGCGCCCGGGCCGGCCCCGGTGCCTGCCCCTGCGTCGGCCCCTGCGTCCACCCCGGTAGCCGGCAAGGCCCGGTCGCTGCCGCCCTTGGCGATGGCGGCGGCGGCGCTCTTGCTCGTGCTGGCTGCGGGCGGCTGGTGGGCCAAGTCCCGGGATGGAGGCGCTGCGCCGTCGCTGGAACTGGCGGCGGCTTCCGCGCCGTCGTCGGGTTCTTCTGCTGCTGCTGCTTCGGCTGTCCCCGTCCCGGCATCCGCGCCGGCGACCGATCCAGCACTGGCACAGGCCGGACGCGCGCCCGCCTCGGCGTCGGCTCAGACCATGGTGCCGGCCCCGGCGGCCGTGGTCTTGGGCCCTGCGCCGGCGCCTTTGCTGAACCCGAACGGTGGCAACAAGGCCTCGCCGTCCGCGGCTGCAGCTTCGTCCTCGCGCCTGGCCGCGCAGGCGCCTTCGCAATCTCAGGTGCAGACCGTGCGCACCGATGCCCGCCGCCCCGGCAAGGAGGGCGTGGCCTCGGCCCCGGCGCCCGGTGGGGCGGCCAACAGGCTGCCGCCGATGCCGCAGCAGGATGCCAGCCTGGCGGTGGCCACGCCGGCCCAGATTGCCGCGGCCGCGACCCAGGCTGCGTCGGCCGCCCAGGCCGCAGGCCACGAGGAGGCCCCGGCCGCCCCCCTGGACCCACGCCAGGCCTGCGCCAAGGAGAACATCCTGCTGCGCGTCTGGTGCGTGGACCGCCGCTGCGAAAAGCCGGCTTATGCCGGCCATGCCGAGTGCGTGCGCCTGCGTGAGATTCGCGAGCAGCGCCGCGAGCGCTGAGCTTGGGTTTGAGCTTGGGCTGGCGCTTTGCCGGTGTTCGACTGACGGGCATGACCTTGGGACTGCAGCTGCGCTTCTGTTGAAATCCTCGGCATGAGCCCTGATTCCCCCTTCGTCATCAGCTGCGATCCGGCGCGCCTGGATCTGGACCTGATCCACCGCTTCCTCAGCGAGCAGGCGCCCTGGTGCCTGGGCATTCCCAAGGCCACGGTGGCGCAGGCCATCGCTGGATCCTTGTGCTTCGGTGCGTACCGCGAGGGCGCCCAGATCGGCTTTGCCCGCGTCATCACCGACCGCACGACCTTTGCCTACCTCTGCGATGTGTTCGTGCTGCCCGAGCACCAAGGCCAGGGCTGCAGCCGGGCGCTGATGGACGCTGTCATGGCCCACCCCGATCTGCAGCAACTGCGCCGCTTCATGCTGGCCACCAGTACGGCCGCTGGTCTCTACGCCAAGTACGGCTTCAGCCCCGCGTCCAAGCCGCAGAGTTTCATGGAGCGCCTGGACCCGGAGATCTATTTGCGTGCGCCCCAGGGGGCCAGTTGAGCTCCATCCTGTTTTCCTGTGGCGCCGGCCGATACTGCCGCGAGCTGACGGCGGCCGATGTGCCGGCGGTGCAGCGCTTTCTGGAGGCCAACCCGGAGTACTTCTGGACCGTCGGAGACGAGCCGCCGCGGCCTGATGAGGCACAGCAGGAGTTCGACGAACGCCCGCCGGCCGAGCTCAGCTACAGCCGCCTGCGCCAGCTCGGCTTCTACGCCGAGCCCTCGGGTGAACTGCTGGCCTATGGCAGCGTGGTCGAGGACCTGATGCGGCCCGGGGTCTGCCATCTCGCCCTGTTCATCGTCGCCACGGCGCGCCATGGCCGCGGCGATGCCGCCCCGCTCTACCAGGGCCTGGAGCAATGGGCGCGCGCGCAGGGCGCCCGCTGGATGCGCTTGGGGGTGGTGCTGGGCAACACGCGGGCTGAGCGCTTCTGGCAAGGCCAGGGCTTTGTCGAGCTGCGTCGGCGCGAAGGCGTGCCGGCCGGTCGCCGCCTCAACACCTTGCGGGTGATGCTCAAGCCCCTGCTTGCGGCCGGCGCGGCGGGCAAGGCCGAGGCAGACGAAATCGCCGACTACCTGTGCCAAGTGGCACGCGATCGGCCCGAGCCCTGAGCCGCGCTGCCGCAGCTCGGCAGCCCCCTCTGTTAGATTCAGACCCAAGGGTTGGCCAGGCATGGGTCGGCCCGAGACTTCGGAGCCGGCAAAGGCGTGACAAGGTGAATGGTGTTTGGTTTTCCTGGCTGCGCGGAGCTTGCCTCTGTCTGGCGCTGCTGGCGTCGGCCGCCCAGGCCCGCGAGTTCCGCGTGGATCTGATCCAGTTCGACCCCTGGGCCAAAAAGAACCCCGACCCCGATGCCGCAGAACCCTATGTGGGCATCGTCGTCGACCTGCTCAAGGAGTTCGAGCGCCGCAGCGGCCACCGCACGATCAAGACCTTGACGCCCTATGCCCGCGTGGAGCGCGATCTGGAGGTGGGCGATTGCGATTTCTCCATCATGGCCTGGGGCGAGGCCCGCGCAGCCTATGCCAACCGGGGCACGGCTTTTGTGCCGCTGGAATTTGGTGTCCGGGCGCGCAAGGGCGTGCGGGTGCGCAGCTATGAGGACCTGAAGAAGATCATCGTCGGCGCGCCCCGCGGGCTCAAGGTCGACCCGCGCTTCGATGCGGACCCCGAGATCCGCAAGGACCTGGTGCTGGACTACACCCTGGCCATCCGCAAGGCGGTGGCCGACCGCGACGCCATGGCCGTGGCCGGCTCCCTGTCCACCCTGGGCCACATCATCCACAAGCTCAAGCTGGAAGCCGAGTTCGGCGATGTGCTGGTGCTCAACACCACGCATCTGACCGTGGCCTTTTCCAAGAAATCCAGCCAGATCGGCGCCGAGGCCCAGGTCAACGCGGTGTTCAAGACCATGGTGGACGACGGCACGGCGCGGCGCATTTACGAGCGCTGGATGTTCCCGCCCGATTGAGCGTGGCACCCGGCTTCGTCAGCGCGCCTGGGCGTTGGCGCGCCGGCAGCGTTCGATGTCGCAGGCCGTGGGCAGGGTGGCGCGGTACTCGCCAAAGGCCTTGAGCAGGCCCGGGTCGGTGGTCTGGCATTGGCCGCCCTTGCCGTCGGTGTAGTACGAGGTCACATCGATGCAGCGGCGCGAGTGCGCCATCAGGCCGAAGAAATGCCCCATCTCGTGCGAGACGACCATCTGCAGCGTTTCGCCGGCCGGGTGCCTGGGGTTGCGCTGCCGTAGCAGGGTGAACATGGCCGGGTTCAGGGCCAGGCTGCGCTGGCCCAGATCGGCCAGGCCGAAATTGCCGCGGCTGGCCGCCGCACTCCAGTGCACAAACACGGCGCCGGTCGGCAGCTCATCGCTGGCCTGCAGCCGCAGCACCTCGCTGGGCACGCCGCAGCGCGACCAGCTGCTGGCGGCGCTCTGCAGCGCCTGCATCACCTGCTCGGCCGTGAACCAGGCCGGCGCGCCGGCGTGGGCATAGCGCAGGCGCAGCGGCGAGGCCAGGGCCGGGCGGTCGCGGCCATCGCCCCAGGTGGGCACCTCGGCCAGCGGGCATTGCGCCATCTCCTGATCGCGCAGGCGGATCTGCTCGGGGCTTTGCGCCAGGGCGGGGGCGCACAGCGCAGCCAGGGCCAGGGGCAGCACCGGCCAGGCACGAGCCCGGCCGCGCAGGCGCTTCAGAGCGCGCATCCCACCTCGCCGCGCGCGCCCGGCTCGGGTCCCTGGCTGTGGATCTGGACACCGTAGCGTTCGGCCGTCATGTGGGCCAGGATGGACAGGGCAATCTCGGGCGGCGTGCGGGCGCCGATGTGCAGGCCTACCGGGCCATGCAGGCGGGCCAGCTGCGCCGGTGTCAGGCCAAAGTGTTCGGCCAGGCGGGCCTTGCGCTTGCTCTGGTTGACCCGCGAGCCGATGGCGCCGACGTAGAAGGCGGGGCTTTGCAGCGCCTCCATCAAGGCCAGGTCGTCGAGCTTGGGGTCGTGGGTCAGGGCGACGATGGCGCTGTGGCCGTCGGGCTGCATGGCGGTGACGACATCGTCGGGCATGTCGCGGCTGAGTGTGCAGCCGGGCACGGCGAAACCGTCGGCGTATTCCTCGCGCGGGTCGCAGATGGTGACGCGGTAGTCCAGGCCCAGGGCCATCTGCGCCAGGTACTGGGTCATCTGGCCGGCGCCGATGATGAGCAGGCGCCACTGCGGGCCGTGGTGGCTGCGCAGCGTCCGGGCGTCCAGCAGCAAGGTGTCGGCACCGTGCTCGGGCGCCTGCAGCTGCACCCGGCCGCTGTGCAGGTCCAGCAGGCGCTGCACCCGCTCGCCGCGGTCCAGGCGCTCCAGCAGGGCTTCGATCTGCGAGGCCTGGCTGACCGGCTCCAGCAACAGCTCCAGCGTACCGCCGCAGGGCAGGCCGAAGCGCTGGGCCTCCTCGGCGCCGACGCCGTAGCGCAGCAGCTCCGGCCGCTGCAGGGCCAGGGCGCCTTCGCGCAGCTTGGCGATCAGATCGTCTTCGATGCAGCCGCCCGAGACGGAGCCGGCGATCTGCCCGTCATCCCGCACCGCCACCAGCGAGCCCACCGGCCGCGGGGCCGAGCCCCAGGTGCGGGTGATGGTGCCCAGCACCGCGCCGCGGCCCTCACGGCGCCAGGCGGCCAGCTGCCGCAACACTTGCAAGTCGACGTTGTCCATGCCGGCATCCTATGCGCTCGGCCCGGCGCCCGCGGCGCACAATGCGCTTACCCGATTGCTTTGCTGTGGCTGCCCCGCGCCAGCCAAGCCCGCCATGAAACCCAAGCCCCAAGAACCGCTCAGCGCCGAGCCTGCGACGACGACGACGGCGGCGCCACCCATGGCCAAGCCGCGCTGGTTCGAGGCCTTGCTGGCCTGGTATCTGGGCTGGCTGGGGCGCATCTTCACCGGCAAGCTCTGAGCCGGCCTGCCGGGCCCGCGTCGGCCCCTCGGACTTGCTATTTCGGCGTCTTCATCGGCGCAATGCTGCCGCAATCGGCGCCCAGCCAGCGGCCACTGCCGTTCACCACCAGGGTTTCGTTCTTGCCGCTGCTCTTGTTCTTGCTGACGGTGTTCAAGGTCGAGGTGTAGGCCTCGGGGCTGGTGAGTGTGGTCGTGCCCTGGCCGCTGACTTCGGGGTCGCTGCAGCTGAACTGATTGAGGATTTGCGCGCCCTTGCGCTGAACCTGGTGCTTGCATGAGCCCTGGCCCTGGCTGTGCACTGGCAGCTCATTGAGGGCCGCCTGATCGGCCGTGATGCAGACCTTGAGCGTGACGGCGCCGGTGGCCAGATTGGCGTTGACCCCGGCCTTGGCCATCATCTCTTCCATCATCTTGCGCTGATCGGCCGGCATCTGGGCCAGCTGCTGTTGGGCCTGGGCCATGGCCGCCTGGCGCTCGGGGCTGAGCTGGGGGTTCATCTTGATTTCCCACAGCCCCGGCTTGATGGCTTGGGCCTGGGCTCGTGTGGGCGCGAAGGCGCTGGCACTGAGCAAGCAGGCCGCGATCAGCAGCAAGGCAGGAGGGCGAGCCTGGGTGGGGGCGTGCTGGGTCTTCATGCGCGGCTCCTCGGGCCCGATGGGCCGTGGCGGGTGGGGGGGGGGAAGAGCCAGTGTAGCCAGGGCTGCCGATCAAGCCAGCAGTCGTTCGCGCAGCTGCGGCGTGGCCTGCTCCACGGGCGCCAGCAGCAGCGGCCAGATCTGGGCGCCGAGTTCGCGGCGGAACATGCCGAAATGGCCGATGGCGCGCAGGCCCAGCTGGCGCGGGTCCAGGGTGTGGCGCTGCAGCGCGGCGCTGCGGAACTGCTGGCCCAGGTGGTCCACCGCCGGGCCGGGGCCGAACAAGGTGTCGTCGCTGATGTTCCAGAGGTGCACCGGGCCGGTGAAGCGGTGGTAGCCCAGATCGGCCTGCACCGCCGGGTCGGTGAACAGATAGCCGCGCCGCCGGCCCCAGCGCGCCCATTGCAGGGCCGCAGCCTTGGGCAGGTCTTGCGCGCGGCCGCCCAGCACCCAGCCGGGCGCGTGGCCGAAGAGATGGCTCAAGCCCGGCAGCAAGGCATGGAAAAACAGCGCGGCCTTGGCCTTTTGCACGCCGGCCCAGAAGCGCCAGTCGGCCGCCTGGGCGGCCACGCCCAGCACCGCGTCCAGCTGCTCGAAGCCGGGCGCCAGACCGATGGCCTGGCCGCCAAAGGAATGGCCGATTGCCAGCACGCCCAGCGGCTGGCCTTGCGCCCGCTGCTCGCGCTGGCGCCGGTGTTCGATGGCGCGCAGGGCGGCGGCCATGTCCAGCTTCGCCCATTCACGCAGGCCGGCCCGCTCTTGCCGCACCGAGCCCTGCAAGCTGCGGCCGATGCCGCGGTAGTCGTAGCTGAGCACGGCATAGCCGCGCCCGGCCAGCCACTCGGCAAAGCCGCGGTAGAAACCGCTGGCCACGGCCATGGCCGGGCTGATCACGGCCAGGGCGCGCACCGGGCCAGCCGGCTCCTGCCAGCTGGCGTGCAGCAGGCGGCCGTCAGCGCAGCGCAGCTGCACGGCTTGGACCGGGGGCAAGGCGTGGGGCAGGGAGGGGGCAGTGGGCTTCATCGGGATTCTTGGCGGGTGGCGGCCGGTGGATGGCGGTGGAGGGCTGTGGAACCAAGTGGTAGGCCGTGGAGGGCACGGGAACTCAGTCTAGATTGGCGAGATTTCAGCGACTAGACTGCGTTGAATCGACACATTGGTAATCAAACGTTGACAAGCAAGCCGCGCCAACCGCCCGTTTCGCCATCGCCATCGCCTGCGCCGTCGCCTGCGCCGTCGACCCCGGCAGCAGCGGCAACCGCAACGACAACGACAACGACAACGACAACGACAACGACAACGACAGCAACAAAAACAAAAACAAAAACAAGAACGACCAGCGCCCCGCGCCTGTCGCGCAGCCGCCGCACCGCCGCCGATCAGGCCCTGGACGCCAATGCACTGGAGCTGTTCGCCCGCATCGCCCAAGCCGGCAGTTTTGCCCGTGCGGCGCGGGATCTGGAGCTGACGCGCGCGGCCGTCAGCCGCCGCGTGGCCGCGATTGAATCGGCCGTGGGCCTGGCCCTGTTCGCGCGCAGCACCCGCAGCCTCAGCCTGACCGAAGCCGGCCGGCGCCTGCAGGCCCGCGCCCGGGTGGTGCTGGAGGCCACCGAAGGTGCCCGCCTGGCCCTGCGCAGCGAGCGTGACCAGCTCAGCGGCACCTTGCGCATCAGCGCGCCGCCGGTGTTCGGCAACCATGTGCTGCCGCCGCTGCTGGCGCGCTTTCAGGCCTTGCACCCGGCGCTGCGCTATGAGTTCTTGTTCACCTACCGCCGGGTCGATCTGCTCGCCGAAGGCGTGGACCTGGCCTTCCGCGCCACCGCCCAGCCGCCCGAGGACTGGGTGGCCCAGCCCCTGCTGCGTTATGCCGTGCGCGCCTATGCCTCGCCCGCCTGGGCGGCCGCGGCCGGCCCGCTGCAAGGGCCGCAGGATCTGCTGCACCTGTCCTGCCTGCTGGTCGGCCAGCACGAAGACGCCAGCGAACGCCGCTGGCTGCGCGAAGACGCCCAGGGCCGCCCGCTGGAAGAAGCCGCACTCAGCCTGCGCGCCGCCGCCTGGGGCAACGACCACGAGGTGCTGCTGGCCATGGCCCGCGCCGGCGGCGGCGTGGTGCTCAGCCCGGATTTCTGCGTGCCCACCGCCACCGAGAGCGGCGGCGGCCTGGTCGACGTGCTGCCGGGCTGGCGTTTGACCGTCAAGGAAGGCGAATGGATCCAGGCCCTGAGCCTGCCCATGCCCGCCGGCTCAGAAACCGCCCGTGCGCTGGTGCGCTTCATCAAGGAGGCCTTGGCGGAGCAGGGGGCGGGGGCGTAGCGGGAGGGGCAGAGCCCGGCCGGCGCGGCCATGTTTGGCTGGGCACCGCTGTCGCGCCCAGCTGGGTAACCCCGCTGGCCCCGGAGCCGGGAGTTTGGGCGCGTGACACTCAAGGGTTGGCCTGAGGAACTAACGCCATGAACTGATGGCAATATGGCGAGCCACCGGCCGGCTGGATGTTGCGTTGCAGCCCAAGCCGAGTGTTTGTAACAGGCGCGGCTTTTGCCGTGGAAATTAATGCCGTTTGAAATCTCAATCCAGAAGCGAAAAAGCGTGTTTCGACAGGCACTTACTTGGGTTTTCGCCTGGCCGGTTATGGCGACAGCGGCCGTGATATGCGGCGTGCAGCTGCGGTATACAACACGTTAGGGCTCAGGAATGCGTGCATCAAACTTCGTGCTGCAATCCAGCATCTATCTTGTCGCCAACAATACGGAACTTGATCTTCACAACGACTACAACTTTTCGTCCGTCGAGTACAACGTAACATCGCAGGCAGTCAAGCTCGTATGGCTGCGTGCCGATGGCGATTGGGTATCCAGAGATCTACCAAATCGTGCAACCCTTACGTGTTGCGGTGTGACTCATTTTGAGTCCATCCCTGGCGACTCTTCGTTTTTGCAGAGCGATCGAGTTTGCTTAAGCAGTTTTGGATATTGCACGGATGACGACTGGGGCCGAGATCAATTCTGGGTGGAAGTCATCCCTGAATCGAGCTGGGCTTGGTCATTTCAATTTCAATCCAAGCAAGAGTTCCGCATTCGAGGAGAGGTCGCAAGTGTCGAGCTTGAGCCCTAACCCGGCGCTCGAGTGGACCTCCGCCAGCTGGCCGCGCTACGCTGCCTGTGTATTTTCAGCTCCGCGCGGCCAGCTGGCTGCGGCCCCTCAGCTTCAACGCTATGCAGCAGGCTAAGAGAACTTCGACGATCCGTTTTCGGTTGGGCGCTCGCGGCGATCGCGCGACGCAACGGGCCGAGCCTTTCTCGGGTTCGGGCTGGCCGCAAACAGCTCCCGCTTTCGGTCGCCGTGATCTCGCCGGTTCTAGCCAAGCTGGCCTTTCTCTTTCCTCAGTTCGCCGCCCGCCGCATGGTGAGGAGGCAGCCTGTCGCCTCGGGCGCCTGCGGCGTTGGTACCGCTTCGGTATGCTCTCGGCCACTTCCACCGCAGTGCCTCCGAAGGTGGCTCTGCATAGCCGGTCGTTGCAGCGGACCGCCTGCGGCGTCCGCTGACCTTTACGTTATGCAGCAAGCTAAGAAACGCTTGAAGGGCGGTTTTCGGTCTGGCGACCGCCACGATTGCTCTGTGCATTGCGCCGTGATTTCCTCGGGGTCGGCGGCTTCCCGCACAGTGCCAGCCTCCGGCCGCCGTGATCTCGCCGGTCTTGGCCAGGCTGCTCGTACTCTCCTCTTGGTTCGCTGGCGGCCCGCAAAAGAACAACGCGCTTGCCGCCTCAGCCGAGCGCCTCATGGGTACAGCTTCGGTATGCTGTCGGCCACCTCCACTGCAGTGCCTTCGACCTGGCTCTGCATAACTGGTCGCTCGAGCCGATCGCCTGCGGCTCCGGCTCAGCTTCAACGCTATGCAGCAGGCTAAGAATTCTTCGACGAGCCGTTCTGGGTTGCGCGTTTGCGGCAATCACGCGGCTCTACGGGCCGAGGTGTTCTCGCATTCGGGCTCAGCGCAAACAGCCCCCGCTTCCGGTCGTCGTGATCTTGCCGGGTCAAGCCAAACTGGCCGTCCGCTTTCCTTGGTTCGCCGCCTGCCGCATGGTGAGGAGGCAGCCTGGCGCCTCAGCCGCCTGCGGCGTGGGTACAGCTTCGGTATGCTCTCGGCCACTTCCACCGCAGTGCCTCCGAAGGTGGCTCTGCATAGCCGGTCGTTGCAGCGGACCGCCTGCGGCGTCCGCTGACCTTTACGTTAGAGCTATGAGTCTGCGCGTTGAATCGAAGCTCGCTTGGTGGCTGCTACTTGCAGCATCAGTTGTTCTTATTCCCGTCATCCCGCCTGCCTGCGTCATGGGCGTGGGCTGGCTATTTCCGGGGCAGGTGCCGTGGTTCTATGCGGACGCATCGGTCCCTATCGGCGCGCTTCTTGCGGTGTCAGCAGTTACTTTCCTGTTCACTCGCGCCAACTTCTACTTAGCCATGCGTCTTGTTGCCCTTGGCTCGATTATTTTTTGCATGAGTTTCTTTGCTCGCATCGAGCTTGTTTTCGCGGAAGCGTGCGTCACTCAACGTGGTTCACACATCAACTTTCAGCAACAGCAGCACGACCGAGAAGCTACAAAGGGAGCTACCTGTGATTCGTAGCTCTAACTGGTCGCTCGAGTGGACCTCCGCCAGCTGGCCGCGCTACGCTGCCGGTGTATTTTCAGCGCCGCGCGGCCAGCTGGCTGCGGCCGCTCAGCTCGAACGTTATGCAGCAAGCTAATAAACGCTTGAAGGGCGGTTTTCGGTCTCGCGACCGCAACGATTGCTCTGTACATTGCGCCGTGATTTCCTCGGGGTCGGCGGCTTCCCGCACATTGCCAGCCTCCGGCCGCCGTGATTTCGCCGGTCTTGGCCAGGCTGCTCGTACTCTCTTCTTGGTCCGCCGGCGGCCCGCAGAAGAACAACGCGCTTGCCGCCTCAGCCGAACGCCTCATGGGTACAGCTTCGGTATGCTGTCGGCCACCTCCACCGCAGTGCCTTCGACCTGGCTCTGCATAACCGGTCGCTCGAGCCGATCGCCTGCGGCTCCGGCTCAGCTTCAACGCTATGCAGCAGGCTAAGAATTCTTCGACGAGCCGTTCTGGGTTGCGCGTTCGCGGCAATTACGCGGCTCTACGGGCCGAGGTGTTCTCGCATTCGGGCTCAGCGCAAACAGCCCCCGCTTCCGGTCGTCGTGATCTTGCCGGGTCAAGCCAAACTGGCCGTCCGCTTTCCTTGGTTCGCCGCCTGCCGCATGGTGAGGAGGCAGCCTGGCGCCTCAGCCGCCTGCGGCGTGGGTACCGCTTCGGTATGCTCTCGGCTACTTCCTCCGCAGTGCCTCCGATGGTGGCTCTGCATAGCCGGTCGTTGCAGCGGACCGCCTGCGGCGTCCGCTGACCTTTACGTTAGGCCTCATGACCCACACCGTTACATATCGCCTTCTGGACGACGCCACGAAGATCCGTCAGGTCCAAGAAGCCACGCTCAACACCGAGGAGTTTGGCCTTCAACCTACGCACGGCCTCCACGGGACGCCTGAATGGTGGGGCAACATTGCGTCTGGCGTGCTGCCGATGCACACGCTCAAGGGCATGATCATCAAGGTCTACATGGGAAGCATGGGAGACTGGCCTGAGTTCAGAGTGCGGGAAGAAGATGGAACGGAGTCGAGTTGGACTCGTGAAGCGCAGTCTCGTGAACTGGACGCCGCCTACCAAATCGGATGCTCGGTCGAAGTTGACTACGTTGTTGAACGATTCAAGGCCAAGTCGTGGAGCGGACCGGAGGAGACAAAGTCCGTTGTTGAGATTCGTGTAGGCAGCGCGTGCAATGAGGCCTAACCCCTCGTTCGAGGCGAGGCCCAACGGCAAACCGCCAAGCCCGGCTCCAGGTGAGGTTTATCATCCCTCCGCCGGGCATGGCGCTTTGCCGTCGGTCCCGCCTCAACTCGAACGTTATGCAGCAAGCTAAGAAACGCTTGAAGAGCGGTTTTCGGTGTGGCGACCGCCACGACTGCTCTGCGCATTTCGCCGTGACTTCCTCGGAGTCGGGGGCGTCCCGCACAGTGCCAGCCTCCGGCCGCCGTGATCTCGCCGGTCTTGGCCAGGCTGCTCGTACTCTCTTCTTGGTTCGCTGGCGGCCCGCAGAAGAACAACGCGCTTGTCGCCCCAGCCGAGCGCCACATGGGTACAGCTTCGGTATGCTGTCGGCCACCTCCACCGCAGTGCCTTCGACCTGGCTCTGCATAACTGGTCGCTCGAGCCGATCGCCTGCGGCTCCGGCTCAGCTTCAACGCTATGCAGCAGGCTAAACACACCTCGAAGATCCGTTTTCGGTTGCGCGTTCGCGGCGAACACGCGGCGCAATGGGCTGAGGTTTTCTCGTGTTCGGGCTGGGCGCAAGCAGCCCCAGCTTTCGGTCGCCGTGATCTTGCCGGGTCAAGCCAATCTGGCCGTTCGCTTTCCTCGGTTCGCCGCCTGCCGCATGGTAGGGAGGTGGCCTGTCGCCTCAGCCGACCGCTGCGTGGGTACCGCTTCGGTATGCTCTCGGCCACTTCCGCCGCAGTGCCTTCGAACGTGGCTCTGCATAGCATGTCGTTCGAGCGGACCGCCTTCGGCGTCCGCTCACCTTCACGTTAGGCATCATGCGAGTCTCACCGAGCCTCTTGAGAAAGATCGCGATCCGTGCGGCATGCTTTCCGCTAGGCGTTTCGCTTGCTTCTCAGATTGCCATTTGGCTGATTCCTGGGTGCAATCCAAATCCATACGGGCCGGGGGAATGTGCAGGTTCTGCCAAGTTGGCACTCGCACTGCTGTTTGGTGAGCTTGGTGGCGTGTACGCATCGCTCTTGCTTGGCGCATTTGTCTCTTTTCCTTTGTTGGTCGTCTCCGTGGCTTTGCAATTCATCGGCAGGCGCCAATCCAAAAATGTTGCCTAACCCATCGCTCAACCGGACCCGCAACGGCATGCCGCCTTCGGGCCTCATTTCATTCTGGCCCTGCGGCGTCCCGCCGTCACGGGCCGGTTAGCTCAAACGTTGTGCAGCAAGCTAAGCAACGCATGAAGATCCGCTTTTGGTCTGTGGTTCGCGATGGTCTTGCAGTGCAATCCGCGTCGCGCTTGTTCGAGTCGGGCGCTGTTCAAGCCAATTCAACCTCCGGCTGCCATGATCTTGCCGGCTTGGGCGCAGCCGCTTGGTTTCCTTTACGTCTTTCGCGGCCAGCGGGCAGGCGGACAAGGCGCTTGGCGCCTCTGTCGTTCGCCGCGTGGGTACCGCTTCGATATGCTGTGAGCCACTTCCACGGCAGTGCCTTCGAAGCGGCTCTGCACAACCTGTCATTGGAGCGGACCGCCTTCGGCGTCCGCTCACTTTCACGTTAAAGCGCATGCAAATCCTCGCGCAGCAGATCGCAGCAAGCCCGTCCGATCTCGACCGGGACGACGTTGCCTATGTGCACATCCGCGGGGCGGACGGCTACGTGCTGTCGCTCGCGCGATCTCCGGATTCTGACCTTGTCGAAGTGATGGTCCGAGATCAGCTGAACTGCAAGACAACTCAGGTCTTCGCTCGGCTCACAGGACGGCGGCTGCAAGTCAGCGTGCCCGAGGCATTAGCCAGCCAGCTCGACGGCCATTCCGCGTACGAAGTCGTGCTGAGCCAACTTGGCGACGATTTTTCTGAGCTGCATCAAGCGCTCAGCGAAGTATTTTCTGGCGTGGGTACCTATGAGCATTCGCTTTAACCTGCCATTGGAGCGGACCGCCTTCGGCGTCCGCTCACTTTCACGTTGTGCGTCGCTAGATTGGTGACCGAGATGATCGACCGATTCATTCCGCAGATTGAGGCTGCTCAAACGCAAGGAGCCGTTGTCTTGCTCAAGTGGGACGGGGAGAGGCCGAACGTTCGCGGCACGGTTGTCATCACGCGTCAGGACACGGACTATGTTTGGCGCAAAGACTGTGACGATGTTGCGGCGGGATTGGCGGAAGCGCTACACGACTACGAGGCCAAGCATGCTCTTTGAATCTGGCTGCCTTTCACGCGCAACGCACAACCTGTCATTGGAGCGGACCGCCTTCGGCGTCCGCTCACTTTCACGTTAGGCCGCATAGATCAACCGCCGTTCACCACGCCAACCCCTAAAGGGAGGACTTCATGAGCATCCGAGACACTATCGCCTCTGCCGGAAAGAACTTGCACACCATCATCATTACGGCGAGGGAAGACGATGGGAGCGTAGAGACACGGGAGGCGGAGCCCTACAGTTATCGCCTGAAGGGCAGAGACGAGAAGTTCTTCTGCTACGACATCAAGAAGGCCGGAATTCGGAACTTTCATGTCAACAAGATCATTTCGGTTCAGGAAACCGAGAACAGTTTTGTGCCCCGCTGGCCGGTAGAGGTTTAGCCGCAGCCACCTGAAGCCCAGCTTCATTTCTCTCGGCAATAGCCCAACACGAATGGCGGCGTTCTCAAGGCCCATTCAAGCCTCGCGTCACTCATTGCTGTGTCCTCGTACGATGGCCGATTGAGTAGCGAGGGCACAATTTGGCTCAAACCTTCATCGTCGCCACTCGACCCCAGCTTCATCCTGTCTCAAATGCGGCCTAACCTCTCGGTCAAGCGGAGCGTCGCCGGCAGGCCACCAGGCCCAAACTGGCGGTACGCGGTACATTGTCGCCAGCTCGGGCCTGGCGTCCTGCCTTCGTCGCCCGCTTACCTCGAACGTTAGGCCGCACAAACGACCACTGCGCCAGTGACGGAGCCAAAGTCCTCTCCTCGCTCAGCGTCGGCCTTAGCCAGACGCGACAGCCACACACTCAAAAGACCGTGAGCAAAGCCCAGGATCTTCAGTACATCGTTTTCTGGTCAATCATTGGCCCGGTTGCTTTGGTGCTCAGCCTGTTTGCTTTCAGTGCCGTCTTGCTCGCTTTTGCACCACCTCAATCTGACTCTTGGGTCACAGCGTTAGGGGTGCTACTTCACTACAACTCGCTATTTGGGCTGGTGATTGCAGCGCCCGTAGTCGCATTCTTTGGCCTGTTAGGCTTAGTCTTGCTTCCGAGAAGGTCTTTTAGGCGCAAGGCGCTCACCCTCTGCGTTTGCGCAGCCGCGTTCGCGGTGCCCACCGCAACCGTCGTTGCCATGTACTTTGGCTAGCGGTAGGAGCGGCCCAAGCGTTCACCAAGCGATCTCATCAAGTGCGGCCTAACCCCTCGGTCAAGCGGAGCGCCGCCGGCAGGCCACCAGGGCCCAGTTGGCGGTACGCGGTACATTGTCGCCAACCGGGCCCTGGCGTCCTGCCGTCGTCGCCCGCTTACCTCGAACGTTAGGCCTCACGCGCCAGCCGTGTCGCGACGCGTACTGAAAGGAAAACTGTGAAGCACTCCCTCTCGCCGGAAGACCTTCAGTTTCAGCGTTCCTTCGAAGCCTTTAAGGTCGAGCCATCCGCATTTGGCCACGCTGCTCACGTTCGCCTGGCCTATGTGTACTTGTGCCAGAGCTCGCCCGACGAGGCAGCGCTGCGACTGAAGGCGTCGTTGCTGGCATTTCTAGACCACCTGGGAGTCGGATCGGTAAAGTTCCACGAGACGATCACGAAAGCGTGGATAAGGGCAGTCCGTCACTTTATGGAACTGTCCAGTCACTCAGAGTCATCCGCCGAGTTCATCGCATTGAATCCACGGCTTCTCGACAGCGACATCATGCTCAAGCACTACTCGGCAAGCCTTCTGTTCTCGCCAGTAGCGAGGTCGGAATTTGTGGAGCCCGACATTGCGCCCATTCCCGAGCACAACTGAGTGAGGCCTAACCCCTCGGTCAAGCGGAGAGCCGCCGGCAAGTCGCCAGGCCCGCGCGCCGCTGTGGTTTATCCTGCATCGCGCGGGCCTGGCGCCTTGCCGCCGTCTCCCGCTTACCTCGAACGTTAGCCATCTAATACGTCTATGCGACTTCTCTATGCAATTACTGCGCTGTTCATCTGCACGGAAGCCGGCGCCGCGGAGCTACCATGCGGGATCAAGTCGGTCCAGCTTCGCTATCAATCGATAGAGGTGGAGTTTTCGGAGAAGGCTGACTGGACTGTCGTCAGCCGAGGATTGTCGGGCGACTACTTGATTCGGTCTGGCAAAGTCCTCTATATCGACGATGCAAACGTGATGCACGAGCAGCCCCCATATCGTCTCACCGCTGGGGAGCAATTGAACCTCCATATTCCTCACATTTCCTGCACACTGATTGCCGTGGTTGGAGATGTTTCGCGTGGACTCATTGTTCGTTCTTCATCTTCGTTGCCAGGCATACGGCGTACACAGCGCTACGATTTCGTGCCGGCAGATGAAGGTCGGTCAGCTAAGTAGGCGAGGCAGGCCTAAGCATTCGTGGCAAGGAGCAGATGGCTAACTATTCCATCGAGGGGACAGCCAACGGCGAGCATGGTTTGTGTTGGTTGCCAAAGCTTGTGCCGCCGTCGTCTGCTCCTCATGTCAAACGTTATGCAGCAAGCTAAGAAACGCTTGAAGAGCGGTTTTCGGTGTGGCGACCGCCACGACTGCTCTGCGCATTTCGCCGTGACTTCCTCGGAGTCGGGGGCGTCCCGCACAGTGCCAGCCTCCGGCCGCCGTGATCTCGCCGGTCTTGGCCAGGCTGCTCGTACTCTCTTCTTGGTTCGCTGGCGGCCCGCAGAAGAACAACGCGCTTGTCGCCCCAGCCGAGCGCCACATGGGTACAGCTTCGGTATGCTGTCGGCCACCTCCACCGCAGTGCCTTCGACCTGGCTCTGCATAACTGGTCGCTCGAGCCGATCGCCTGCGGCTCCGGCTCAGCTTCAACGTTAGGCCTCACACGACACGTTTGATTCATGCATTCCGCACCCTCACCAGTCACGCCCACGCTGCCTCCGGTTCAATCGACGACGATCAGGATCGCGGGGAATGGCGTTGTTCTGCTGTGCTGCATGCTCCTTCTGTTGGGTGCTTTCTTCTTTGGAATAGCCTCGTGTGGAGGATATGTGAATCGCCCCGGGTTTTGAGGAGGCTCCAACTCTGGAGAATGGAGCCATGAAGAAGTCCCCGAAGTTTTCGCCCGAGGTGCGTGAGCGTGCCGTGCGCATGGTGCTGGAGCACCGAGCAGAACATCCGTCGCAGTGGGCGGCCATCGAATCCATCGCCGACAAGATCGGCTGCGTGCCGCAGACCTTGCACACCTGGGTCAAGCAGCACGAGGTCGATGCCGGCCAGCGAGACGGTGTCTCGACTGCGGAGGCTCAGCGCATCAAGGAACTGGAACGAGAGGTGCGCGAGCTGCGCAAGGCCAACGAGATTCTGAAGCTGGCCAGCGCGTTTTTCGCCCAGGCGGAGCTCGACCGCCGCATCAAGTCCTGAAGGCGTTCATCGACCAGCACCGCCAGCAGCTTGGGGTCGAGCCGATCTGCCGCGTCCTGCAGATTGCCCCATCGGCTTACTGGCGCCACGTCGCTTGTCAGCGCAGCCCGGCCTTGCGCTCTTTGCGAGCCCAGCGCGATGTGCAACTGCTACCGCAGGTGCAGCGCGTCTGGCAGGCCAACCATCAGGTCTACGGCGCCGAGAAGGTCTGGCGCCAGCTCAACCGCGAAGGCGTCGCCGTGGCGCGCTGCACCGTCGAGCGGCTGATGCGCCAGCTCGGGCTGCAGGGTGTGCGCCGAGGCAAGGCCGTGCGCACCACCATTCCCGATCCCAAGGCGCCATGCCCGTTGGACCGCGTCAATCGGCAGTTCCGGGCCGAGCGGCCGAACCAGCTGTGGGTCTCGGACTTCACCTATGTCTCAACCTGGCAGGGCTGGGTGTATGTAGCGTTCGTCATCGACGTGTTCAGCCGGCGCATCGTGGGTTGGCGTCAGAGCAGTTCGATGCACACCGAGTTCGTACTCGACGCATTGGAGCAGGCGCTGTACGACCGCAAGCCGTCCGATGGCCTGGTGCATCACTCCGACCGTGGGTCGCAATACGTGTCTATCCGCTACAGCGAGCGGTTGGCCGAGGCCGGAATCGAGCCCTCAGTGGGTTCCAAGGGCGACAGCTACGACAACGCACTGGCCGAGACCATCAACGGGCTGTACAAGGCCGAGGTCATTCACCGGCGCGGGCCTTGGAAGACCAAGCAGGCGGTGGAACTGGCAACACTGGAATGGGTCGCCTGGTTCAACCATCACCGGCTGATGGGGCCGCTGGGCCATGTGCCGCCTGCTGAGTTCGAAGCCAATTACCATCGTCACCGCGCTGGTCAGGCCGCGACCGCCTGACTTAAACCAACAGGCCTCCTCGGAACCCGGGGCGATTCAATGTCTGGCACAAGGAGCTTTTTCGTGTCGTGAGCATCGCGATGTGGCTGCTCGCCGTCCTAGTTCCAAGTACGCTGCTGTCCTCGTGGAAGAGGAAACTGGGCTTTGCTGCCGCTATGCCAGTAGCCTATGCCGTCTTTGAGTCGGCCGTATCGACCTTCTATCCTGGTCCGCCTGCTTCGATTGCTGAGTTCGGTGAGTTTTTCTTGCAGGCAATGGAGTACGGACCATGCAGGTGAGGCCTAACCGGTCGCTCGAGTGGACCTCCGCCAGCTGGCCGCGCTGCGCTGCCTGCATATTTTCAGCTCCGCGCGGCCAGCTGGCTGCGGCCCCTCAGCTCGAACGTTAGGCCTCACAAGTCACTTTTCAACGCCACGCAATCATCTAGCGACATATGGGTCTCTGCACACCGTTCTCTGTCTGCCCAATCTGCAATCAAGCCATTGGTGACGAGACCAATGTCATGGGCTTCCCAGACTTGGTAGCAATGTTTTCAGATTTCGGGGACTTCTATGACGCATGTGCACACATGGATTGCATGAAGACGTGGGCGCGTCGAGACGAGTTCGTTCGGTACTTCAATACACTCGTCGAAGCATCGAACTTGAGCTCAGCGTGGCGGCTAAAAGTCCTACCTAGTGGTGAACTGTCGTATGAGAAGTAGAGGCAGTGCACCCGAGCGCTACAACTAACAACTCAGGCAAGTAAAGCTGGTTTCGTTATGCCAAATGCAGTTGAAACCAATCACGGAGTGAGGCCTAACCCTTCCATCGAGAGGACGTCACCCGGCAAGCCGGGTGCCGCCTCTCATGTCAAACGTTGGGCCGCATGAATACACCGTTTTCCGCCATCGAATGGCTCAAGGAGAAGTGCGAACGCGGACATTGGAGCAGCGTGCATGAGGAGCGGATAGTCACTCGAGAGTGGGTGCGCCATACCGGGGGGCGCGTTCTGCGAGCCGGCGTTACGGGAACCATCGAACCATCTGAGAACTTCGATTTGGTAGTTCATGCACAGGCCATCGATCCCGAGTACGCCGCCGCGGCCAGGAATGCAGCGTTCACTGTCCTACTTTCTCAAAGCTGGTCACCTGTCCTAGCCGTGAAACTCACTCTCAGTGAATTTCGCCCCCACCCTGAAGAGTCCTCCTATGCCGCCTTCTATGGTGTCGCACATGAGGTTGTCAGTTGCCTTCTGGGCGTAGCGCCCGATACAGTTCACAACATCGAGTAGTAGCCATGCGGCCCAACCAGTCGCTCAACCGGACCCGCAACGGCATGCCACCTTCGGGCCTCATTTCATTCTGGCCCTTCGGTGTCCTGCCGTCACGGGCCGGTCAGCTTCAACGTTAGGCCGCATGAAGAAGCTTAGCTTAGCCGCAGCAATTGGAATCGCTTCGATTTCTAGCCACGCGTCCACTACACCAGATTTGCCCTTGACAGTCCATTACGGTTGCGTCCCCAAAAGTGGCGTTATCGCAGTCGACGTGGACGAACTCAGCAATCCCAAGTTAGCACCGGAGGGAATGGCTCCGATCTACCTGTCGGAAGTTGCGGAGTCTGCGGATACAACTGAAGGTACGAGTCCGGCTCCTACTTCCGGGCGCGGCATTGAAAATGCAGCACTTCCAATTGAGAAGCAATGCCAAATTGGTAGCGCCGCCTACAAAGTTATTTTCTCAACCAAGTTGGTGAATAGAGAACTGGGCCGCATCAGGCGAAATTTCTTTGTGACCATTCAACGAAATGGAGAAGTCGTTGCGTCCGCTGTCAGACTTGGTGTCTGCGTAGCCAAGAGCAAAAAATTCAATTCAGACTGCGCGGTAAAGATACGAGTCTTCGATTTGGGTAAAGAGGTATTTGTTGAGTTTACTTATGCTTCAAGTAGTTCGAAATGGCTGCGGCCTAACCATTCGCTCAACCGGACCCGCAATAGCATGCCTCCTACGGGCCACATTTCATTCTGGCCCTTCGGCGTCCTGCCGTCGCGGGCCGGTTAGCTCGAACGCTATGCAGCAGGCTAAGCAAATCTCGAAGATCCGTTTTCGGTTGCGCGTTCGCGGCGATCAGGCGGAGCAAAGGGTTGCGTCTTTCTCGTATTCGGGCTGGGCGCAGGCAGACCCAGCTTTCGGTCGCCGTGATCTTGTCGGCTCAAACCACGCTGGGCGTTCGCTTTCCTCGGTTCTCCGCCTGCCGCATGGCACCGAGGCAGCCTGTCGCCTCAGCCGACTGCCGCGTGGGTACAGCTTCGGTATGCTGTCGGCCACTTCCACCGCAGTGCCTCCGAAGGTGGCTCTGCATAGCCGGTCGTTGCAGCGGACCGCCTGCGGCGTCCGCTGACCTTTACGTTGTGCAGCAAGCTAGGCAACGCATGAAGATCCGCCTTCGGCCCGTCGCTCGCCACGGTCTCGCAGGACAGTCCGCATCGCGCTTACTCGAGTCGGGCGCATTTCAAGCACTGTCAGTCCCTGGTCGCCGTGATCTTGCCCGGCTGAGCAAGGCCGCTTGTTCTCCGTTTCGTCTTGCGCCGCCAGCTGGCAGGCGGACAAGGTGCTTGGCGCCTCGGGCGTTCGCCGCATGGGTACCGCTTCGGTATGCTGTGGGCCACTTCCACGGCAGTGCCTTCGGAGTGGCTCTGCACAACCTGTCATTCGAGCGGACCGCCTTCGGCGTCCGCTCACTTTCACGTTAGAGCGCACATGCTTGCACCGCGCAATAAGGATCGCCTTCTCCGCCTTGCAGCGGCCACCGCAGCGCTTGCATGGTGTACGCCGGCATACGCGCATAGCGAAGCAGTCGTCCTTGGTGTACTGGTCTACTTTGGTTTAGGTGGTGGTTTGGTCGCCGGCCCCATTGCTGTCGTGGCCAAGCGCGCCAAGCTCAGCTTCGCTTGGCCATTCGCTGCATTCCTGGGCATCTTGTCAGTCTTTGCAGCTGTTTGGTCGAGATCTATTGAAGTCATTCCATACGCCATTGCATATGGTGCTTTTGTGTCAGTGCTGCCGTTTGTTATTTCCTATTACCTCAGCCGATTCGTTGCGCAGCGCATCAATCAAGCCATCAGTGCGCGAAGTAGGGGCCTGCCGTGAGTGCGGAATCGCCAATGCGCTCTAACCTGCCGCTCAACCGGACCCGCAACGGCATGCCGCCTTCGGGCCTCATTTCATTCTGGCCCTTCGGCGTCCTGCCGTCGCTGGCCGGTTAGCTTCAACGTTAGAGGTCAGGGCATGCCGAGCTATTGGGGGGCCGTCGTAATACCGGAAGGCATGGAACTCGCCGCAGTTGCGGCCGAGTTGAATCGATTCCTTGATCCGGTCAGGCTGGAAGAGACCGACAGGTTTGACGAGGTGCCGGGTTTCATCGCGGACCTCTCCGACAGCGAACGCTTCGTCCTCCAAGGCGTTCCGCTGGACTTGCCGTTGGATGCACCTTCATCTGAACGGTACAACTACTTCTACTTTCGTTGCGCCGAGTGCGATCTCGACACGTTGCCGCTCAGTCTTCGGGATCTGCCTCGCGACGCAGCGATCGGACGGAACGGATATCGGATCGTCAACGAATATTTGTCCCAGAGGCTTCGTCAAATCACCGGAGTGCGCTGTGAACCAGCCCTCTAACCTTTTGGTCAAGCGGACCTGCGCCAGCTACGCTGGCTGGTCCGCTTACCGCGCACGTTGTGCAGCAAGCTAGTCAGCGCATGAAGATCCGCCTTCGGTTCGTCGTTCGCCGCGATCTCGCGGAGCAATCCGCATCGCGCTTGTTCGAGTCGGGCTTTGTTCGTGGGCAGACAACGTCCGGCTACATTGATCTTGCCGGGTTGAACGCGGCCGTTTTTCTTCCATTTCGTCTTGCGCCGCCAGCGGGCAGGCGGACAAGGCGCTTGGCGCCTCGGGCGTTCGCCACGTGGGTACCGCTTCGTTATGCTGCCGGCTTGCTCCACCGCAGTGCCTCCGATGTGGCTCTGCACAACCTGTCATTGGAGCGGACCGCCTTCGGCGTCCGCTCACTTTCACGTTATGCAGCAAGCTAAGCATCGCTTGAAGGTCCGTTTTCGGTCGTGCGCTCGCCTCGATTGCGCGGAGCAATCTGCCATGATTTCCTCGGCGTCAGGCTGCATCCGATCCGGCTCAGCATTCGGCCGCCGTGATCTTGCCGGTCTTGGCCAAGCTGCTCATTCTCTTTTCTTGTTTCGCCGTCGGCCCGCAGAAGAACAGCGCGCTTGCCGCCTCAGCCGTTCGCCGCGTGGGTTCAGCTTCGGTATGCTGTCGGCCACTTCCACCGCAGTGCCCTCGAAGTGGCTCTGCATAACCGGTCGCTCGAGCCGATCGCCTGCGGCTCCGGCTCAGCTTCAACGTTGTGCAGCAAGCTAAGCAACGCATGAAGATCCGCCTTCGGTCTGTCGCTCGCCACGGTCTCGCAGGGCAATGCCCATCGCGCATGTTCGAGTCGGGCGCAGTTCAAGCGCTGTCAGTCCCTGGCCGCCGTGATCTTGCCTGGCTGAGCAGGACCGCTTGTTCTCCGTTTCGTCTTGCGCCGCTACCTGGCAGGCGGACAAGGCGCTTGGCGCCTCGGGCGTTCGCCGCGTGGGTACCGCTTCGGTATGCTGTGGACCAGTTCCACGGCAGTGCCTCCGAGGTGTCTCTGCACAACCTGTCATTGGAGCGGACCGCCTTCGGCGTCCGCTCACTTTCACGTTAGAGCGCAATGCCATCAATCCCACCTTTCTTTCGCATCGTTCTGGGAATCGCCGCGGCAGCACCATGCGCAGCGCTTGCACTTTGCACCGATGGGAGGGCGCCTACTCTCGAGCAGGAGGTTTCTGAAGCTGAGGCGGTCGTGGTGGCGAAGACCATTCGGGAGAGGGTGTTGACGGAAGACCTGTCGGACCCAATTGGCGTTACAGCGATCGAGTATCGAATCAAGGTGTCGAAAGTACTGCGCGGAAAGGCGTCACGCGAATTGACGGTAAGAAGCGAGAACAACAGCACTCGCTTTCCCATGGATGTTGGCGTTTCGTACTTGTTGATGCTCAACCGAGACTTGAACGGGAAGCTCTTCGTGGATAACTGCGGCAACTCGGGAACACTTTCCGACCGGAAGGCAGAGCGCAGGGCGCTCGAAGAACCTGTAGCGAATGCCAAGAGGCGCCCTAACCATTCGCTCGAGCCGACTCGCGTCGGCAAGCCGCCGCTCGCGGCTCAGCTTCAACGTTAGGCCGCTGTTGGAAGATCCTGTCCTGCTTCCCGCTGAAGAGATCGAATCGAACTTGGTGCTTTGCGCTTCGTGTGTTGGGTATCTAGAGGATTCTGGTCGCTACGAGATTCGCGACCTGATCGCTCCGGAGTGCGTGGCGCTCGTCCACATGCTTCGCAAGATGCTGCCCGACGGAGAAGATCGTGTACTTCGGCTCGCCCGTGAACACCCGGTTCCTTGGGTCCGCTACTACACTGCAGCCGCCATCGAAGGAGACTTCCCAAGTGTTAGTTGTGCTGTGTACAAAGAACTCCAAGTCGTTGGCGGCATCGTCAGCGCCGTAGCCCTGGTGGCGGAGAAACTCCTTGCACAGCCAAAGCACTGAAAATTCGCGGCCTAACCCAGCATTCGAGTGGACCTTCGCCATCTGGCCGCGCTACTTTGTCATTGCATTCTCACCTCCGCGCGGCCAGCTGGCTGCGGCCACTCAGCTCGAACGTTGGGCCCACAGTGACACCTGTCGAGCAGTTAGTCCAGTTGGCGCGCGAAGCGGAGGCGAAGCTGAGCGTCATATTTGACGCGCCTGATGCGCTGCCATTTGCCTCTGAAGCATTCGAAATCATCGCAGCGAATCCTGAATTGCAAGGTGAGTTTGAAGCGGCGTTTCTTGAGATGCCTCCGTATGCGCCGACGGAGTTTGTCGAAGTCTGCATGCATGTCCTTCGTTGGCCAAACGTCCGAGTGGAGTTCGAAGCGCGCCAGCGTGCAGCGATCGCTCGGAACGACTGGCGCACCGAACCGGTGTACCGGCATTGCCTGGAGGCCTTTGAACCTGATTGGGAAGGCGAAGTGGGCCGCCTATCGAGATGCGGAGTGCAGCTTTCGAAGTGCCAGGTTTGGCGACGGAACCGGGGCTCCCGCCGAGGGCATGGGGTGCGAGGTCGAGCTGGGGCGCGCCCGCCTGGACTATCTGGCGACCCTCTGATGAATGCGAGGCTGGGGTTCCCCATGGTTCCAGGCTGTCTGGCGACCTGGCTATCATCTTGAGCGGAGTCATGCGGGCAAGCTGCCGCTTGCTGCTCGGCTGCCAGCTGTGGCCACCAAGCCATAGCAGCAACTCTGCTTGCCGGTCAGAACCCTCTACGGGAGAGCGTTTGTGAGAACTACAAGCCCATCGCAGCCTCTGCTCTTGCTTCTGCAGCAAGGCCTGAAGCACCGCATCCTCTGCGCCTCTATCCCTGCCGCATGTGCCGTGGTCGCTGCGACGCTTGCGGCTGGCGCCGGTGACCGCGTGGCCGCGGCCCTGGCCATGCAGTTCTGCCTGTGGGCCTTGCTGGGGTTCAGCTGCCCGCTCATCTGGACGGGCGGGTTCCGCCGGCCCTTTCCGCCGAGCCAACACCTGGCTCTGTTCAAGGTCAGGACGCAGAAGCTGGTTCTGGTCCTTGGCGCCATGCTGCCCTTGCTGGCCATGGCCAGCCGCTACTTTGCGCCTTGAGCTTTGACGCCTGAGCCCGGGGGGGCGAGGCGCAGGCGGCGAGTTTTCGCCGCCTCAACCCACGTCTGCTGGCGGTTCCGGCGGCATCCGCAGCACCATCTGGTCCCGCCCGCCCGCCTTGGCCTCGTACAGGGCTTCATCGGCGCGGCGGTAGGCGGCGCCCAGGTCCAGCCAGGTGGGGCGGCCCAGCACGGTGGCACCGATGGAGATGCTGAGCTGGCCGCTGGGGCTGGCCAGGTGGGGCCGGTGCAGATCGCGCACGGCGGCGTTCAGCTGCGCCAGCACCGGCTCCAGGGCCTGGCCTTCGGTCAGCATCAGCAGCACCGCGAACTCTTCACCGCCCACGCGGAATAGCAGGTCTGAGCTGCGCCGCAGCGCCGCCTGCAGGGCCTGGGCCACGGCGCGCAAGGCCTGGTCGCCCTCGGCGTGGCCGTAGTGGTCGTTGTATTTTTTGAAGTGGTCGATGTCGATCAAGGCCAGGCCCAGGGCCCAGCCCTGGCGTTGGGCCAGCGCCCATTGCTGCGGTGCCAGGGTGTCGAAATGGCGGCGGTTGTAGAGCCCGGTCAGGCCGTCGTGCTGGGCCAGGGCTTCGATCTGGCGGTTCTTGCGCGTCAGCGTGAAGACAAAGCCCAGGCTCAGGGCCAGCACCAGAACGGTGGCCAGGTGCCCGGCGCTGCTGTGCAGGCTGCTGCGCAGCAGGTCGTCCTCGCTGAGGTGCAGCTCCAGCGCCCAGGGCGCGCTTTTGAGCGGCAGGCGCAGGCGGATGTGGGGGCGCAGCTCGCTGTCGTCCTCCTGGCCCGGCGCGGGCGCCACGGCGACGATGCTGCGGCCTCGCGCATCGACCAGGTGGACATGGGCATAGGGCAGGGGCGTGGCGGCCAGACCGCGCTGCAGGCTGCTGACGCGCACATCGATGCTGACGCTGCCACGGAACTGGCCGTTCTGGTCGATGGGCTGGGTGACGGTGACGATGGCTTCGCGGTCACCGGCGTCGAGGTAGGGCTGGCTCCAGAAAGGGCGGCGCTCCGGGTTGGCCTCGGGCCGGGCATTGGCGAAGTATTCGCGGCCCAGCAGCTCGGGGCGGAACTGGAAGGTCTCCGCGCCCTTGGCCGGGAACACGAACATGAAATGGCGCGCCGAGGTGTACTGCACCCAGGGCACATCGGGGCTGCGTTCGCGAATCGCACGCATCAGCGGCGTCAGGCCCACGGCCATGGTCAGCTCCTCGGCCACCGGGTCGTCCAGCGCGGGCAAAGGCCCAAAGCCGGTGACCCGGCCCAGCGAGGCCGGGTCGCCGAACTGGGGTGGCAGGCGCGACTCGTAGGCCTGGCCGCCGTCGCGCGCATGGAGGCGGATCACCGGGTTCTCGGCGCCGCGGATGCGGCCGCTGAAAAAACGCTCGGCCAGGTACTTCATGGCCAGCAGGTTGTAGACGTGGATGTCCAGCTCATGGTCGAGCGCCTCGGCCAGCTGCAGGCCGCTGCGCCGGGTCTGCTCCTGCGCCTGGGCCATGCCCTCGCGCACCCGCAGCACACTGCCCCAGGCGGCCAGCAGCAGGCACAGGCTCAGGCCCAGCAGCACGGCCCGGTCGCGGCGCTGGCGCGAGCTCAGTGGGCTCGGGGGGGCCGGGGCGGGCTTGGAGGTGGCAGCGGAGGAGGATGACGAGGATGAGGGGCTGGACTCAGGCATGGTGGCCAGTCGGAGCGGCAGTGCCTGAAGCACTGTACGCAGCCTGGATGAATTTGTCGTCCATCTCGGAGCAGGCTGCTGCGGCTATGCTTTCGGCCCTGCGTCGTCTCCCGAGCCCTGCCATGTCAGCCAACCCGCCCCGCGAACCCGTCGACGAGCCCCGTCTGACCTCTCTGTCCCACGGTGGCGGCTGCGGCTGCAAGATCGCGCCGGGCCTGTTGAGCGAGATTTTGCGCAGCAGCCAGGCCGGCATGCCCCTGCCGCCCGAGCTGTTGGTGGGCATCGAGACCTCGGACGATGCCGCTGTCTACCGCCTGAATGACGAGCAGGCCCTGGTGGCCACCACCGATTTCTTCATGCCCATCGTCGATGACCCTTTCGACTTCGGCCGCATCGCTGCCACCAATGCGCTCAGCGATGTCTACGCCATGGGCGGCCGCCCCATCATGGCCCTGGCCTTGGTGGGCATGCCGATCGCGCGCCTGTCCACGGCCACCATCGGCCGCGTGCTGGAGGGTGGCGCCTCGGTCTGCCGCGAGGCCGGCATCCCCATCGCGGGCGGCCACACCATCGATTCGGTCGAGCCGATCTACGGCCTGGTCGCCCTGGGACTGGTCCACCCGCAGCGGGTGCAGCGCAATGCCGGCGCCCAGCCGGGCGATGTGCTGCTGCTGGGCAAACCGCTGGGCGTGGGCGTGCTCAGCGCCGCGCTGAAAAAAGGCCTGCTCGACGCCGAGGGCTATGCCCGCATGCTGGCCAGCACCACCCGGCTCAACACCCCGGGCCCGGATCTGGCGGCCCTGGCAGGCGTGCATGCGCTGACCGATGTCACCGGCTTCGGCCTGGCCGGCCATGCGCTGGAGATGGCGCGCGGCTCGGGCTGCAGCCTGGCCCTGGACTGGTCCGCCGTGCCCCTGATCGAGGGCGTGCGCGAGTTGGCGGCGCAGGGCTGCATCACCGGGGCTTCGGGCCGCAACTGGGCGGCCTACGGCGCCGAGGTGGAGCTGCCGGCTGGCTTCTCGGCTGAAGACCTGGCCCTGCTCAGCGACCCGCAGACCAGCGGCGGCCTGCTGCTGGCCTGTGCGCCCGAGACGCTGCCTGCCGTGCAGGCGGTGTTCGCGCGCCATGGCTTTGGGCCGGCGGCCGTGCTGGGCCGGGTGCTGGAGCGCAGCGCCGCGCCGCGCTTGCAGCTGCAGCGTTCGGCGGTCTGAGTGCGTCTGATTTGAGGATCGCTCGCCGATGAACCCCGCCGCGCCACCGGGCGACGAGGACACCACCCGCTTGTCGCTGGACGCTTGGGCCACGCTGGCGCCGGAGGCGCTGCCCCAGGCCACCGAGGCCCAGACCACCCGGCCTGCCACGCAAGGCCGGGTGGGCGACGCCCTGTCGTCGCCGCCGCCCAGCCCCGAAATCGGCGATGTGCTGGGCGCCTGGCGCCTGGTCGGCCAGCTCGGGCGCGGTGGCATGGGCCAGGTGTTTCTGGCCGAGCGCAACGACGGCCATTACCAGCAGCGCGCGGCCATCAAGCTGCTGCTGGGGCTGAGCGGCAACCCCGCCTCGCTCGATCAGCTGGCGCGCGAGCGCCAGATCCTGGCCTCGCTCAACCACCCGCACATCGCCCGCCTGCTGGACGGCGGCAGCACGCCGGCCGGCCAGCCCTATCTGGTGATGGAGTATGTCGAGGGCGAGGCGATTGACCGTTATGTGGCGCGCCAGAAGCTGAGCCTGCCGGCCATTCTGGCGCTGTTCTCCATGGTCTGCGAAGCCCTGGCTTACGCCCACGGCCAGCTGGTGCTGCACTGCGATGTCAAACCGGGCAATGTGTTGGTGGGCGCCGATGGCCGGGCCATGCTGCTGGATTTTGGCGTGGCCCAGCTGCAGGGGCGCAGCGCCGCCGGCGAGCGCCAGCTCGGCGCCACCGATGGGCCGCGCAGCCTGGGCGCCACGCCGCGCTTTGCCAGCCCCGAGCTGCTGGCCTGGCAGCCGGTCAGCGCGGCCAGCGATGTCTACAGCCTGGGGCGCCTGCTGCAGGAGCTGCTGCAGCTGCACCAGCCGCAGGGGCCGGGCCCCTCGCCGCTGCGCCGGGCCGAGCTGGCGGCCATCATCGCCAAGGCCACCCAGCAGCGGCCCGAGCAGCGCTACCGCAGCGTGCCCGAGCTGCAGGCCGATCTGCGCCGCTTCCAGCGCCAGCTGCCGATCGAGGCGCTGCCGCGCCGCGGGCCCTATGTGCTGCGCAAGCTGCTGCGGCGGCGCTGGCTGGCCTTGTCGGTCAGCGCCGGCGTGCTGTTGCTGGGCCTGGGCTTCAGCTGGAGCCTGATGCACCAGCGCGATCTGGCCGAGGCCGCGCGCCAGCAGGCGCAGCAGGAGGCCGAGAACGCCAAGCGCGTGCGCCAGGTGGTGATCGCCATTTTCGAAGACTTCGATCCGTTCCTGATCGGGCGCCAGCCCAAGAGCTTTGCCGAGTTCATCGACGATGCGGCGGCGCGGGTCGACGCCGATCTGAAACAGCAGCCGGCCGTGCAGGCCGAGATGAAGCATGTGCTGGGCCTGGTCTACCAGCGCAGCGGCCGCTCGCTGCGCGCCATCGAGCTGCTGGAGCAAGACCTGGCCCTGCAGCGCAGCCTGCCCCAGCGCGACCTGAACAAGGAAGCCCTGGCCCTGCACGAGCTCACCGTGGCCCTGGTCAATGCCGGCCTGGCCCCGCGCGCCTTGCCCCTGGCGCGCGAAGCCCTGGGCTTGCGCGAGGCCGCCTACCAGGCGCGGCCGGGCCAGGCCACGGGCAGCCTGCTCGGTGATTCTCTCGCGGCCCTGGGCCTGGTGCTGACGCGGCTGAGCGCGTTCGAGGAAGCCGGCCGCCACTACCAGCGCGCGCTGGAGATCCGCCGCCAGCATGACGGTGCCGAATCGGCCAAGGTGGCCTCGTCCCTGCACAGCCTGGGCGCCCTGGCCGAGCGGGAGGAGCGTTATGCCCAGGCTCAGGCCTGGTTCGAGCAATCGCTGGCGCTCAAGGCCCAGCGCCTGCCGCCCGACCACCCCTACACCCTCAATTCACGCCACGGTCTGGCCCAGGCCTTGCTGGGCCAGCAGCGCCTGGACGAGGCTTTGCCGCTGCTGCGCGAGCTGCTGGCGCAGCGCCGCCGCATCCACGGCGAGCGCAGCGTGTTTGCCCTGGAAACCCAGAGCCTGCTGGCGCGGGCGCTCTTGCGCGCCGGCCAGGGGCGGGAGGCCCTGGCCTTGCATGCGCAGGGCCTCAGCGAGCTGCAGGCCTTGCTGGGCGCCAGCGCCATGCCGGTGGCGCAGGAGCTCTTGTGGCTGGCCGAGGCGCAAGTGGCCCAGGGCGAGGCGCGCGCGGCCCTGCGTTCGCGGCGCGAGGCCCTGGCCATCCAGCTGGCCCAGGCCCCGTCGGACCCGGTTCAGCAGGCCTGGGCGCGGCTGCAGCTGGGCCGGGCCTTGCTGCGCGCGGGCGAGGCGCAAGAAGCCCGGCCGCTGATCGTGGCCGCCGCGGCCGAGCTGCAGAAGCGGCGTTGGCGCGCCGGCCACAGCCTGGAAACCCAGGTCAGCGCCGCCCTGGCGGAGCTGGGGCGCTGAGCCTGGACGGGCGGTGTCATCGCGCGCCGCCCGCAGCCCATGTCGGCGAACCGGCAGCTCGTCGCTTGAGCTCCCGCGCCGCCGGGATTGGCCCCTATCGTGCAGCCATCGTTTACTTTTTGTCCTGCTGGACAGACCCAGACATGTTGCACGCCAAGACCCTGATTTCGCTGGCCGCCCTGAGCCTGCTGAGCCCCCTGGCCATGAGCGCCTCCGCGGCTAGCGCGGGCGTTGCTGCCGCGCCGGCCGAGGCTGCCAGCGCCGCCCGCCAGCCCATCACTCGGGCCGACCAGCTGCCGCGCCGCACCGTCACCCTGACCAAGCTGCCCAGCGAATACCTGAGCGCGCCGCTGAGCGAGTTGCTGGCCATGGGCGCGCAGCTGGAGGCCGAGGTCAAGTCCGATCTGGCCCGCTACGACATCCAGGACGCCTCGACCCTGCGCAGCTACTACAGCGCCCTGGCAAGCCTGGCCCAGCTGCGTGGCGACTGGGCGGCCGTGCCGGCCTGGACCGCCAAGTCGCGCGCCCTGCAGGAAAAGATCGGCGGTCAGCTCAGCGCCGGCTTGCTGACCGACTTGCTCTCGCAGCAGCGCCTGGAGAAGCGTGATGCCGCCTGGCTGCGCGCCGAGGTGGAAAAGCGTTACAGCGCGCTGCCCTGGGCCGATGTGCAGGAGAACGTCAAGTCCGGCAAGGGCGGGGCCGAGACCTACAACCCCGAGCTGGTGCTGGGTGCCTTCCGCAGCCAGATCGATGCCATGGCCACCAACGGCAAGATGGTGGTGCCGGACAGCATCGCCCTGGCCATCATCAGCAACCGTCTGCAAGCCGAGCTGTTCGCGCCCAACAAGGCCGCCATCGTGGCGGGCCTGCAGGCGGTGATCGATGCCAACACGAAGACGCAGGCGCGTGCCGACCTCTGGACGCCGCGCACCTTTGCCATCCCGGCCGAGGCGAAAGCCACGCCGGTGGTGGTGGCGGTCTGGGATTCAGGCGTGGACTTGGCCTTGTTCAAGCCGGCCGCGCCGCTGGCCGGCCTGGCTTTTGACGAGGACGCCAAGCCCAGCCGCGAGCTGCTGCGCCCTCTGGGTGAAGCGCAAAGCCGTTGGCCGCAGCTGCGCAGCCTGATCAAGGGCGCCATGGACCAGCGTGCGGCCCTGGACACGCCGGACTCGCGCCAGTTTCGCGCCACCATGTCCGGCCTCAAGGCCGAGCAGGTCAAGGGCTTCAGCGAGGACATGAGCCTGACCAGCCTCTACGTGCACGGCACCCATGTCGCCGGCATTGCCGTCGAGGGCAACCCCTTTGCCCGCGTGTTCGCCGCCACCCAGCTCTGGAGCGCCAAGCTGGAACCCAAGCTGCCCAACGAAGCGCAGGCCCGCGCCACGGCCTTGGCCTACGGCCAGATGGTCGAGAGCTTCAAGAAAGCCGGCGTTCGCGTGGTCAATATGAGCTGGCGCTACGGCCCCAGCGCCTACGAGGGCGCGCTGGCCTTCCACAACGCCGGCGGCACGCCCGAGGCGCGCAAGGCGGAAGCGAGCCGCCTGTTCAAGATCGAGCGCGACGCCCTGCGCGCGGCCATCGCCGGCGCACCGGAGATCCTGTTCGTGGCCGGTTCGGGCAATGAGGACAACAGCGCCGACTTCCAGGAGTACATCCCGGCTGGCTTTGAGCTGCCCAATCTGATCACCGCCGGCGCGGTGGACACGGCCGGCCAGGAGACCAGCTTCTCGACCTTCGGCAAGACCGTGGTCGTGCATGCCAACGGCTTTGAGGTCGACAGCTTTGTCCCCGGCGGCGCGCGCATGAAGCTCAGCGGCACCAGCATGGCCAGCCCCCAGGTGGCCAATCTGGCGGCCAAGCTGATCGCGCTCAAGCCCGCGCTCAAGGCGGTGGAGGTCAAGGCTCTGATCCTGCAAGGCGCCGAGCGCATGAAGGGCGCCGATGGCCAGCCGGGCCGTGTCAATCTGATCCACCCGCGCAAGAGCGCCGAGCTGGCTGGCATCCGCCTCTGAACGCTCAAGTCTGGCCGGCGTTTAGAATCTAGGGTTTTCTCGGATGTGTCCGCCCCACCTTGGGGCGGCCGGGCCCCGGGCTGGCACCGGGGCCTGCTGCATTGTGCGCAGGGCCTTGGCCTTGCTGGCCGGGCAGCCCCAAACCCTGGATCTGGAACGCAATCTGCGCCCGCGGCCACAAGCCTCGGGCGCTTGGCCATGAGCTCAAGCAAGACCCCTGTTGCCCGCCCCCCTGTCACTCGTCTCTTGCATGTCGACGGCCTGAAGGCCGCCGCCGCCCAGCTGATCGTGCTGCACCACCTGTCCGCCTACGGCCCGGTGGCGGAGGCTGTGGAAGAGCTCCTGCCCGCATTGATGGCCTGGGCCTACCAATACGGTCGCATGGCGGTGCAGGTGTTCCTGGTGCTGGGTGGCTTTCTGACGGCGCGCGCGCTGTCGTCGCAGGGCCAGTTGCTGGAGGGGGGCTGGTTCTCGCTGTTGGCGCGTCGCTACCAGCGCCTGGCTCTGCCCTTCATGGGCGCAGTGCTGCTGACCCTGGCCTGCTCGGCCCTGGTGGCGCGCTGGTTGCCCGAGCTGGTGCCGGCTCAGGTCGGCTGGGGCCAGTTGCTGGCCCATGCCGGGCTGGTGCACGGCGTGCTCGGCTATGAGGCGCTGACGGTCGGTGCCTGGTACGTGGCCATCGATCTGCAGCTGTTTGCGCTGCTGGCCGGCGTGCTCGCCTTCAGCCGCGGACTGGCTTTGCCGCGCGCCTGGCGGCGCTGGATCGGGCCGGGGCTGGTGGCCGTGCTGACGGCTGCATCCTTGCTGGTCTTCAACCGCGATTCCGCGTTGGACAACTGGGGCCTGTACTTCTTCGGCGCCTACGGCCTGGGGGCGCTGGTGCATTGGCTGGGCCTGCTGCCGCAGCGCCGTCTGGGGCTGATGCTCTTGGCTGCGCTGGGTCTGGCAGCCTTGCTGCTGGACTTCCGCGAGCGCATCGCGCTGGCCCTGGCCACCGCCCTGGTGCTGGCCTGGCAGCAGCGTCGTCACGAAGCTGGCTTGCCCTTGCTGCTGGCACCGCCGCGCTTGCAGCCCCTGCTGGCGCATCTGGGCACGCATTCCTATGCCCTGTTCCTGGTGCATTTCCCGATCTGCTTGCTGATCAACGCCTTGTTCGAGCGCCATGATCTGGGCGATGGCTGGCCAGGCCTGATGGCCATGCTAGCCGCCTGGGGCTTGAGCAATCTGGCCGCGGTCTCCTTCTACCGCTGGATCGAGCAACCGGCCGGCCGTCTGCGCCTCGGGGCCCTGCTGGCACGTCTGTGGCCGCGCACCTTGCGCGCCTGAAAGCTGCTTCAGTCCAGCGGCTGGGTCTGCGGCGTCCGTCGGAATGCGTTTTTGTCGTAGCCCAGGCTTTCGGCCTTGTCGAGCAAGGCCTGCAGCTTGGCCTCATCCATCTGCGGCGTCCGCGACAGGATCCAGCCGTATTTGCGGCTGGGCTCGCCGACCAGCACCTGCTGGTAGTCCGGGTCCAGGTCCAGCACCCAGTAGTTGCCGTAGAACGGCCAGAAGAAGGTGACGCGCAGCTTGGCATTGCCGCTGCCTTCAACCGTCTTGGCGTGGCCGGCAGTGCGCTCCACCTCGCCCGAGGCCTTGCGGCAGCGATTCACCACTTCCACGCGCTCGCCATCGAGGCGGTAGCGCGCTTGCGTGTCGGCCGCGCATTGCTTTTGAAAGCGATTGGGCAGCAGGGCGATTTCAAACCAGGCGCCGGCGTAGCGGGTCAGGTCGACCTGGGCCACGGTCTCCAGCGGCACGGCCGATTCGGCCGCGCGAGCGGGTGGCGCGACGGCGAGTGCACAGGCGGCCAGCAGGACGCTGGCCAGTTGGGGACGCAAGAGCATGGCGAGATCTTCAGGCAGCAAGAAGGCTGCAGCCTAGCCGGTCTGCCATAGTCCCGAGCGTCAGAGGTCTTTGCGCGCGCAGGTGTTCATGCCGATCAAGGGATAGGCCGGGCAAAAGCGGAACACACCGGTGAGCACGGGTACCACCCCGATCCAGCCCCAAACGCCCACCTGGCCGGTGGCGGCCAGTGCGATCAGGGTGAGGCCGCCCACAATGCGCAGGCCGCGGTCCAGAGTTCCAACATTGGCTTTCATGGGGATGTGCTCCTGAGAAGGGCGAAGCCGGACGATTCCGAGCTCGCGGACTCCCAGTCTGCGCCGGCAGCCCGGCACCCTCATTGATCCAGCTCAAGCCCGATCGGTCGAGGGGGTATCGCTTTGCTCGAAGGCGCGGCGCATATCGGCCAGGGTCTTGCCCGGCTCGTCGCGGAATCGTTCGTCCAGTACCTGCAGGCTCTGAATGCGGTCGACGCGGAAGTTGCGGAAATCGCCTCGCACCTCGCACCAGCCGGCCAGGGTCCAGCTGGGGCCCCAGAAGTAGCAGGCCAGGGGCCGCACGGTGCGTTGGCTGGCCGTGCCGGCCAGGTCCAGGTAATCGAGGCGCAGCTTGTGGCGGTTCTCGGTGGCTTCACGCAGGCGGGCCAGGCGTTCGCGCATGGCCTCGTCCAAGCCGGTCAGCGGCGCGAACACGGCCAGGCTCTCCGCCGCGGCGCGGGCTGGCGCCGGCAGCACGGCCAGGATTTTGGACATGGCCTCTTCCGCCTGGCGGGCCAGCACGCTGTCGAGCTGGCCCTGGGCCAGGCGCAGGGCGGCCACCAGGGCTTGGGCTTCGTCCTTGCTGAACATCAGCGGCGGCAGGTCGAAGCCGGCGCGCATGCGGTAGCCCACGCCGGCCTCGCCCTCGATGGGCACGCCCTGCTGCTGCAGGGCGGCGATGTCGCGGTAGACGGTGCGGGCCGAGACCTCCAGGCGCTGGCTCAGGAACTCGGCCGTGGACAGGCGGCGGCCACGGATCAGCTGGACGATTTGAAAGAGGCGGTCGGCGCGGCGCATGGCGGGCATTGTCGGCCAGGCCGGGGCGGGTGGAACGGGTGGACGGCGGCCGGGCCTCGGGCTTGGCATGGCGCTTGCGTACAAACCCTGCATCTCCTGAATCGACCTGCCCGCCGCCCGGCTGCGGTGCAGGTCTCCCCAAAAAGGCTTGCTGCCATGCCCCGTCTTGCCACCGCCCGCTCCGCCCTGCCAGTTCTTGGTGCCATGCCGCTGCGCATGGCTTTCGTGTCTGCCGCCCCGGCGGCGCGCGTTTCACCGGAGGCCCGACCCATGAACTTCCACAGCCTTGGTTCGTCCCAGATCTGGGTGGCGCGCGCCGGCGACCCGCCGCCGCGCTCGGCCATTCGCAGCCCGGCGGGCCAGTTGCAAGGCCTGAGCCTGCTGCGCGAAACCGTCGATCAGCCGCAGCTGCGGGCGCTGTTCGAACAGTTCGAGGCCGAGGCGCGACAGCTCAGCCCTGCCGGCCGTGCGGCCTGCGCCCCGGACCTGGCCTTGCTGCGCAGCCCGCAAGCACGCGTGCTGGCGCTGCGCGATGCGCAGGCGCGGGTGCTGGCCTGCGCGGCCTTGCTCTTGCACGACGAATGGGCCGAGCTGCAGCTGTTGATGGTGCAGCCCCGCTGGCGCGGCCGCGGCCTGGGCGAGATGCTCTTGCAAGCCCTGGAGCGCGAGGCCTTGCGTGCCGGCCAGCCCCTGCTGCGCCTGCAGGTGGGCGTGCGCCAGCGCTCGGCCCAGCGCCTGTTCGAGCGCCTGGGTTTTGCCCGCTGCGGGCCCTTCGGTGCGCACCGCGCCGAACCGTTTGCGCTGTTCATGGAAAAGCTGGCCGGCGACTGAGCCCGGGGCGCTGCGCGCGCTCCTCGCACGCGAATGGCAAAAGCCCCCTGCCATTCGGCCTAGGGACTGTCATCAGGTCTGCAAATCGCCTCACTAGATTGCGCGGCATCCGCTGTCGTTTTGTGAGGAATTCCCCATGTCCTGCTCCAAGTCCCTGCGCCGCGTTGCGCTCGCTGCTGCGCTGCTGTCCAGCCTGTCCTTTGCCGGCGGCGCCCATGCCGCGGTGTTGAATTTCGATGACCTGGCCGATGGTCTGGTGCCGCTCAACTATGGCGGCCTCGATTGGTCGCGTTTCGGCTGGACCGCCTTCTCCACCGCTGCCGAGCCCTACACCGCCCACTCGGGTGCCGGCCGCGTGGCCAGTGGCTTCCTGGCCGAAGACGCCGCCAGCCGGATCGGTTTCAGCCAGGCCGTGCGCTTTGACGGCGCCTGGTTCGCCGGCCAGAGCGGCGCGGTGCTGAGCTTCGAGCTCTTTTACCAAGGCCAGCGTGTCGCCAGCTCGCAAAGCCTTGACCCATCGGCCACCCCGAGCTTTCTGGCCAGCGGCTATGCCGGCCTGGTCGATGCCGTGCAGGTGAAGAGTCAGAACCACGGCGAGTTCGTCATGGACGACTTCAGCTTCACCGCCGCACCGGTGCCCGAGCCGCAGAGCTATGCGCTGCTGCTGGGCGGTTTGATCGGCATTGCCGCCGTCCTGCGCCGCCGCGCGGTTTGAGCCAAGCCCGGCTTGCCCCGGCCCGACTTCAGCGTCGGGTCGCCCCAGTTTTCTGATTCTCAGGACCTCCTCCATGACCACCCAAGACCGCCGCAGTTTCTTGCGCAGCGCCAGCGCCGCCGCTGCGCTGACCGCCTTCCCGCCCGCCATCCAACGCGCCTTGGCCATCCCGGCCAATGTCCGCAGCGGCACCATCCATGATGTCGAGCACATCGTCATCCTGACCCAGGAAAACCGCAGCTTCGACCACTACTTCGGCACGCTGAACGGCGTGCGCGGTTTTGCCGATCCCTTCCCGGTGCCTGTGGTCGACAAGACCGGCATCAACGGCAAGAGCGTCTGGATGCAGCCCAATGCCGTGACGGCCACGCCCGGCCGCCCGCCGGTCAACCCGGTGGCGCTGGCGCCCTTCCACCTGAACACGCAGCAGACCTTTGCGCACATGCGCGTGTCGGGCACGCCCCACTCCTGGCCCGATGCCCAGGCTGGTTGGGACCAAGGCCGCATGAACGCCTGGCCCAAGGCCAAGCAGAACCACTCGATGGGCTATTTCAAGCGGGCCGATCTGCCCTTCCAGTTCGCGATGGCCACCGCCTTCACGATCTGCGACCACTACCACTGCTCCAGCCAGACCGGCACCAACACCAACCGCCTGTTCCTCTGGACCGGCACCAACGATCCGCTGCGCAAGGGCAACGGCCCGTCCACCGACAACAGCCACGATTGGTTCAAGCCTGATCCGGCCGATGACTACACCTGGACCACCTACCCCGAGCGCCTGCAGGATGCCGGCATCAGCTGGCAGGTCTACCAGAACATGGCGGACAACTTCACCGACAACGCCCTGGCCGGTTTCCGCCCCTTCCGTGATGCCTGGTACGGCCGCCCCGGCTACTCGCAGCAGCTGAAGGACCGCGGCATCAGCACGCGCGATCTGGACAAGCTGCGCGAAGACGTGCTGGCCGACAAGCTTCCGCAGGTCAGCTGGATCGTGGCCACGGCCGAAGGCTCCGAGCACCCCGGCCCGTCCAGCCCGGCCCAGGGCGCCGACTACACCGCCAAGGTGCTGGAAGCACTGACCGCCAATCCAGACGTCTGGAGCAAGACGGTTCTGTTCATCAACTTCGACGAGAACGACGGCTTCTTCGACCACATGCCGCCGCCGGCCGCCCCCAGCTACATCACTTGGGACGCCGACCCGGCCAAGGCCGACCTGGCCGGTGACTCCACCGTGGACACCACGGGCGAGTACCACCACATCCTCAACGGCACGGCGGCCACCCACCAGCACAAGCCCTACGGCTTTGGCCCGCGCGTGCCCATGTACGTGATCTCGCCCTGGAGCAAGGGCGGCTGGGTCAACTCCGAAGTGGCCGATCACACCTCGGTGATCCGTTTCATCGAGAAGCGCTTCGGTGTGATGGAGCCCAATATCAGCGCCTGGCGCCGTGCCGTGGCCGGTGATTTGACGTCGGCTTTCAACTTCCGCGACCCGGAAGACAGCGCCTTCTTCGCCCAACTGCCCAAGACCCTGGAGCTGGCCAACCGTGCCCGCGCCCTGCCGGGCACCACCACGCCGCCCACGCCGACCACGCTGAACGTGCCGGTGCAGGAAGCCGGCCCGCGCCCGGCCCGTGCCTTGCCGTATGAGCTGCACACCACGGCTGCGGTCAAGGTCAGCGCCGGCCGCGTCGGTGCCGCCCGCATCGAGCTGCAGTTTGCCCACACCGGCAACGGCCTGGGCGACACCAGCGGCCCGGCCGCCGTCTTCCATGTCTACGACCGCCTGAACCTGGCCGCCCTGCCGCGCCGCTACACCGTGGAAGCCGGCAAGCAGCTGACCGGCAGCTGGCAGCCGGCCGCCAACGGCGCCTACGACCTCTGGGTCCTGGGCCCCAACGGCTACCACCGCCACTTCACCGGCAATGCCCGCCGCGTGGCCGCGGCCGCCCAGCCCAACCCCGAGGTGCGCGTGACGCCGGACGTGGCCAATGGCGAACTGCAGATCGAGCTGAGCAACAACGGCAGCTTTGCCTGCACCTTCATCCTCTCGGCCAACAAGTACTACAGCGTGGCGCCGCAGCAGATCCACCTGGCCGCCAAGACCCGCACCACCCTGCGTCTGCCGCTGCGCGAAAGCGCCTACTGGTACGACTTCAGCGTGCGTGTGGCCGGCCAGGGCGACTACAGCCGCCGCTTTGCCGGCCATATGGAAACCGGCGAGGCCTCGATCAGCGATCCGGCCATGTCCGGCCCGGCCCTGCTGGACCAGTACCGCCTCGGCGCCTGATCCATCCGCTCTCTTTATTTGAAACCTCAAGCATTTCTCAAATCATGAACCACAAGCTCATCACCCGCGGCGTTCTGGCGCTTTCCCTGTTCGCTGCTGGCTTCGGCGCCCACGCCGCCACCCTGGGCCAGAACCTGATCGTCAACGGCAACGCCGAAGGCGGCGTCGCCGGTTGGACCGCCTTTGCCGGAGTGGACCTGTTCCAGTCGGTCGCCTACGGCAGCAACTGGGTTTTGCCCAGCCAGCCGGGCCCGGTCGACCGTGGCAGCTTCTTGTTTGCCGGTCAATCCTCGCCGGCCTCGGCGGGTTTCCAGCTGTTTGACGTCAGCAATCTGAGCAGCCTGATCGCCACCGGCGGCGCCAGTTTCAAGCTCGACGGCTACCTGGGCGGCTGGACCAGCCAAGGCGACAACGCCCTGGTTTACGTGTCCTTCCTGGATGGCAGCAATACCGAAATCGGCTCCGCCACCCTGGGCCCGGTCACCCCGGCCGACCGCGGCAACCAGACCGGTCTGCTCTACCGCCAGACCCAGGGCTTCCTGCCCGTGGGCACGACGACGATCAACCTGAGCCTGTCCATGGAACGCCTGAACTCCAGCGACAACGACGGCTACGCCGACAACCTGTCCTTTGTCATCAACACCGCCCCGGTGCCCGAGCCGGAAACCTATGCCCTGATGGCCCTGGGTCTGGGCCTGCTGGCCGTGGTGCGCCGCCGCCAGCGCGGCTGATCTTCGGATCGACTCTGGCCCGCTTCTTGCGAGCCACACGGGGATGCAGCGCATCCCCGTTTTTCCATCGAATCCGGCCTTCTTCATGCCCCAGCCCGAGCGCGGCGAGGCCTTGCCCTGCACGCCCGACAGCCTGGGCTGGCGAGCCCGGCTGGCGCTGGACTACCGGCTGGAGGGCGGCCGTTGCCTGCTGCGGCATCGCCACGAGGGGCCGCTGCGGGTGCTGAAAAGCCTCTACCCCGAGGGCGAGGCGATCTGTCACAACGTGCTGGTCCATCCGCCCAGCGGCCTGGTTGCGGGCGACCGCTTGGAGATCGAACTGAGCGTGGGCGAGGGCGCCCATGCCTTGCTGAGCACGCCTGGCGCCACCCGCTTCTACCGCAGCAGCACCGGCGCCCTGGCCACCCAAAGTCTGCAGGCCCGTCTGGCCCCCGGCGCGCGGCTGGAATGGCTGCCGCTGGAAGCCCTGGCCTACCCGGGCTGCCGGGCGCTCAACGAGGCCCGCTTTGAGCTGGCGCCGGGCGCCGAGCTGATGGCCTGGGACCTCACGGCCCTGGGCCTGCCCAAGGCCGGCCAGCCCTTCGCGGAAGGACAGTTCCAGCAGCATCTGGAGATCCCGGGTGTCTGGCTGGAGCGTGGTCTGATCGATGGCAGCGATGCCTTGCTGATGGATGGCTCCCTGGGCCTGGCCGGGCGGCGCTGCCTGGCCAGCCTGGTGTTCGCGGGCGGCGAGGCGCTGTCGCGTGAGCGGCGCGAGCGGGCGCTGGAGGCCGTGCGTGCCTGCATCGAGGCTCACCCGCTGCGCGATACCGCCGGCGTGACGGCGGCACAGGAGCGCCTGCTGGTGCTGCGCGTGCTGGCGCCCCTGGTCGAGCCGGCGTTCGAGCTGCTGCGGCAGTGCCGGGCCGCCTGGCGGCGCGAGCTCTGGGGTTTGGACGAGGCTTCGCCGCGGCTTTGGGCGATGTGAGAACCGCCCTGCTGGCCTCGGGTATGCTGGCTCCAGCAGATGGCGGGGGCGGGTACGGCACGTGGACCAGAGCAAGAAGACGTGGCAAGACAGCGACGGGCGGCAGCGGGTCGGGGCACGCGCCCGGGCCAGTGCCCGCGGGCTCGCGCTGGCTCTGTCGCTGGCGCTGTTCGGAGCGCCCGCCGCGCGGGCGCAGGCGCCGCAGGCCGCGGCCTCCTCCGGCCCGGTGATCGAGAAAGAGACCTTGCAATGGGTCATGGTGCATTCGCCGCCCACGGCCATTCTGCAAGGCCTGGGCCAGGGCCGGGGCTTTGTCGACAAGGCCTTGCTGCTGTTCCAGGCCGGCCTGCCCGAGCTGCAGCACCAGGTGCTGGACGCCAACTATGCCCGCGCCGCCGTGGAGCTGCGCAACAAGCCCAATGTCTGCGTGGCCGCCTTTTTGCGACTGCCCGAACGCGAGGCCTTTGTGCATTTCAGCGAGCCCTATCTGACCGCCTTGCCCTACCAGCTGGTCACCTTGCAGCGCGAGCGGCCCGGCCGCCTGCCCTTGCTGCCCGATGGCCAGGGCCGGGTCGATCTGGCCGAGCTGCTGCAAGCGGTGCCGCCGGGCCATCTGCCGCAAGAGGGCTGGCGGGTCGGTGTGGCCGGTGGGCGCTCGTTGGGGCAGCGCTACGACCAGATGATCAAGAACCTGCCGGTCGGCGCTCGGCTGAGCGTGCGCCATGGCAACCCGAGTGTGTCGGGCCTGCTGCGCATGCTGCTGGACGACAAGGTCGACGCCATCATTGCCTTTCCCACCGAGCTCAGCTTTGCCGCCCGCGAGCTGGGCCTGCCCACCCAGGAGCTGCGCCTGTTGCCGCTGCGCGGCGCGGACGCGGCCACCACCGTGCATGTCGGTTGCTCGCGCTCGGCCTTGGGGGCGCGGGCGGTCGAAGGCATCAATGCGGTGATCCGCAAGCAGGGGCCGCGCCTCGAGAGCTTTTACCGCGAGTGGTTGCCGACGACCTCGCGCGCCAATGCGCCTGGTCCGCGGCCCTGAGCCGCTTTGCGGGTTTCACTCAAATCGAGACCAGCTGGCGCACGCCACGGCTGACCATCTCTGAGCGGCTGCCGGCCGAGATGACGGCGCCGCGCTCCAGCACCAGGTAGTCGTCGGCCAATTCCTCGGCGAAGTCGTAGTACTGCTCGCATAGCAGCACGGCCATGGGCTGGCCGCCATTGGCCGCCAGGCCGCGCTCGGCCAGGCGGCGGATGACGCGACCGATGTCCTGGATGATGTTGGGCTGGATGCCTTCGGTGGGTTCGTCTAGGATCAGCAGGCGCGGCCCGGCCGCCAGCGCGCGGGCGATGGCCAGCTGTTGCTGCTGGCCACCCGAGAGATCGCCACCGCGCCGCTGCAGCATCTGCTGCAGCACCGGGAAGAGCTCGAACAGCTCGGGCGGAATGGGGGTGCCGGCCGGCCGCGTGGCCAGGCCCAGGGCCAGGTTCTCGGCCACGGTCAAGCGGCCGAAGATCTCGCGCCCTTGCGGCACATAGCCGATGCCGGCGCGGGCGCGCTCGAAGGGCTTGGCGCGCGTGATGTCCTGGCCTTGCAGCCGGACCTCGCCGCTTTTCACCGGCACCAGGCCCATCAGCGACTTGAGCAAGGTGGTCTTGCCGACGCCGTTGCGGCCCAGCAGCACGGTGATGCGGCCGGGCTGCACGCGCAGCGAGACATCGCGCAGGATGTGCGAGCCGCCGTAGTACTGCTGGAGGTTCTGGGCGATCAGCATGGCAGGCAGGAGGAGGAAGGGTTGATGGATCGTGTGTGCATGCCGCTCAACGTCCGAGGTAGACCTCGATCACGCGCTCGTCGGCCTGCACCTGGGACAGCGGGCCCTGGGCCAGCACGCGGCCTTCGCAGAGCACGGTGACGGTGCCGCCCAGGCGGGCGATGAAGCCCATGTCATGCTCGACCACGATCAGGCTGTGCCGACCCTTCAGCTGCAGAAAGAGCTCGGCCGTGCGCTCGGTTTCCTGGTCGGTCATGCCGGCCACAGGCTCGTCGAGCAGCAGCAGTTTCGGCTCCTGGATCAAGAGCATGCCGATCTCCAGCCACTGCTTCTGGCCGTGGCTGAGCAGGCCGGCCGGGCGCTGCGCCTCGGCCTGCAGCTGGATCAGCTCCAGCACCTCGGCCAGGCGATCACGCTGCGCGCCGCTGAGCCGGTGCCACAGCGCCGCCGCCACGCCGCGCGGGCCTTGCAGGGCCAGCTCCAGGTTCTCGAACACGCTCAGCGCCTCGAACACCGTGGGCTTCTGGAACTTGCGGCACAAGCCCATGGAGGCGATCTCGGCCTCGCTGTGGCGCAGCAGGTCGATGGTGCCGCCGAAGAAGACCTCGCCGCGGTCGGGCCGGGTCTTGCCGGTGATGATGTCCATCATCGTGGTCTTGCCCGCGCCATTGGGGCCGATGATGCAGCGCAGCTCGCCCGGCGCGATGTCCAGGGACAGGCCGTTGATGGCCTTGAAGCCGTCGAAAGCGACGTGCACGTCTTCGAGGTAGAGGATGCGGCCGTGGGTCAGGTCCAGCTCGCCGGCGCGGTGCGGGCGGGCGTAGCCGGGGCTGCGGTCGCCGCCATGTTTGCCTTGCTGTTCGGCCAGACGTTCCTGGCCTTGTTCGAGCAGATCGGGGCTCATGCCTGGCCTGCCTTTCGCAACGAGCTGAATCGGGAGACCAGTCCGGCCAAGCCCTGCGGCAGGAAGAGGGTGACGGCAATGAAGAGCGCGCCGAGGAAGTAGAGCCAGAACTCGGGCGCGCTGACCGTGAGCCAGCTCTTGGCACCGTTGACCGCAAAGGCGCCGGCGATCGGCCCCAGCAGGCTGCCGCGCCCGCCGACCGCGGCCCAGACCGCGATCTCGATGGAGTTGGCCACGCTCATCTCGCTCGGGTTGATGATGCCGACCTGCGGCACATAGAGCGCGCCGGCCAGGCCGCACATCATGGCCGAGACGGTCCAGATGCAGAGCTTGTAGGGCAGGGGTGAGTAGCCGCAGAACATCAGCCGAGATTCGGCGTCACGCACGGCCTGCAGCACGCGGCCGAACTTGGATCGCGTCAGCCAGCGCGCCAGCAGATAGCAGCCCACCAGGGCCAGGCCACTGAGCACGAACAAGACCATGCGGGTCTGCGCCGTGTGGATGGGCTGGCCGAGGATGCGCTTGAAATCGGTGAAGCCGTTGTTGCCGCCGAGACCCGTCTCATTCCGGAAGAACAGCAGCATGGCCGCGTAGGTCAGGGCCTGGGTGATGATGGAGAAGTACACGCCCTTGATGCGCGAACGGAAGGCGAAGTAGCCGAACACAAAGGCCAGGCCGCCCGGCACGGCCAGCACCAGCACCAGGGTGGCGAGAAAGCTGTCGCTGAGCTGCCAATGCCAGGGCAGCGTCTTCCAGTCGAGGAAGACCATGAAGTCGGGCAGGGTGCTTTGGTACTGGCCTTCGCGACCGATCTGGCGCATCAGATGCATGCCCATCACATAGCCGCCGAGCGCGAAGAACAGGCCATGGCCCAGCGACAGGATGCCGGCAAAGCCCCAGATCAGATCCATGGCCAGGGCGCAGATGGCGTAGCACATGAACTTGCCCAGCAAGGCCACGCCGTAGTCGCTCAGATGCAAGACCTGACCCTCGGGCACCCACAGATTCAGCACCGGCGCCAGCACGCAGATCAGCAGCAGGGCGCAGGCGACGAGCAGCCAGGCGCGGGGGCTGAGGAAGGATTGGGGCTTCATGGTTTGCAGGGGGATGTTGGTGTTGGGTTATGAGTGGTCAGGGTGGCTGGGCGCTCTGTTGCGCTCATGTCCTCCGGCCCGGGCTGCGCCCGTGCCTCCCCCTTGACTTCGCTCCACAGAGCACCCAGCCACCCTTCCTTTCGGGCAGACCCCCACCCATGCATCGCGAGCGCCCATCGTTGGCTGGAAGCGGGCTTCGGCCGAGTGTCGAAGCGAAAGAGACTGGCATCAGGAGGAGGGCGGGGCGCAGCCCCGCCCGGGGGACATGAGCGGAGGCACTCGGCCGGAGTTCGCTTCCTTCACACAGGCTGGAAGACCTCAACATTCAGGCCTCCACCACCCGCCCCTTCATCGCGAAGATGCCCTGCGGCCGCTTCTGGATGAAGACGATGATGAACACCAGCACGGCGATCTTGGCCAGCACCGCGCCGACCATGCCTTCCAGCAGCTTGTTGCCCAGGCCCAGGCCGAGGGCGGCGTAGACCGTGCCGGCCAGTTGGCCGACGCCGCCCAGCACCACCACCATGAAGGCGTCGACGATATAGCTCTGGCCCAGGTCGGGGCCGACATTGCCGATCTGGCTCAGCGCGCAGCCGGCCAGGCCGGCAATGCCCGAACCCAGGGCGAAGGCGTAGGTGTCGGTGCGGGCGGTGTTGACGCCCATGCAGGAGGCCATGGCGCGGTTCTGCGTCACGCCGCGCACGAACAAGCCCAGGCGGGTGCGTCGCAGCAGCAGGCTCATGCCGGCCAGCACCGCCAGGGCGAAGCCCATGATCAGCAGCCGATTCCAGGGCAGGGACAGCGAGGGCAGCAGCTGCAGGCCGCCGCTCATCCAGGCCGGGTTTTCGACGCTGACGTTCTGCGCGCCGAAGAGGCTGCGCACCGCCTGCATCAGCACCAGGCTGATGCCCCAGGTGGCCAGCAAGGTTTCCAGTGGCCGGCCATAGAGCCAGCGCAGCACCAGGCGCTCCATCAGCGCGCCGACGGCCGCCGCGGCCAGAAAGGCGGCCGGCAGGGCGGCCAGCAAGTAATAGTCAAACGCAGCGGCAGGCAGCCAATGGCGGAAGGCCAGCTGCACCAGATAGGTGGCGTAAGCGCCCATCATCATCAGCTCGCCATGGGCCATATTGATCACGCCCATCAGCCCGTAGGTGATGGCCAGGCCCAGGGCCACCAGCAGCAGGATGCTGCCCAGGCTCAGGCCGGTGAACAGCTCGCCCAGGCGCTCGCCCCAGGCCAGGCTGGATTCCAGCTTGCGCAGCGAGGCGGCCAGCGCGCTTTTGACATTGGGGTCGGTCTCTTCGGCCAGGCGCTGGTTGATCAGCAGCTGGGTGGCGGGCCGGTTTGAGCGGCCCAGCTCGCGCGCAGCTTGCAGACGCAGGCTCGGGTCGCTGCTGCCGGCCAAGGCGGCGGCGCGCGCCAGGCTCAGTTCGGCCAACACGTCTTCATCGCTCTCGCGGGCCAGCGCGCGGTCCAGCAAGGGCAGCTGCTGCTCGCTGGCATTCTGTTGCAGGGCCTGAGCGGCGGCCAGGCGTTCGGCAGGCTTGGCGCTGAACAATTGCAGCGCGGCCAGGGCTTGATCCAACTCGCCGCGCAGGCGGTTGTTGATCATCACCTCGGCCAGGTCTTGCGGCACCGGGTTGAGCGGGGCGCCGCTCAGGGCGTCCTCAGCGCTGCCATCGGCGTGCAGGATCAGCAGGCGCGTGCCGCTGGTCTTCAGTTGCTCGGCGGCCAGGGCCTGGATGAAGGCCTGCAGGCGTGGGTCGGGTGCTTGCGCGGCGGCGAGCAAGGCGGCATGCAGCGCGGCGATGCGGGCCTCGCTGTCTTCGTCGCTGGCCATGGTGCGCGCCTGCGCCAGCGTCAGCGCCTGCGCGGGCGGTGTCGGTAGCAGCATCAGCAAGCCCAGCAGCAGCGCGCTCAGCAGGGAGGCCGCGCGGTGCACGAGTGTGGCCATGAGGGCTCCGCGGTTCAAAAAGGAAGGCTGCCGACCACGGGCCTCGCGGCCCATTGGGTCAGCTCAATAGAAAAGTTACTTCTTCACCGGCTCATCGGGCTTCTTGTCGTTGCCTTCGATGTAGGGGCTCCAGGGCTTGGCCTTGACCGGGGCCGGGGTCTTCCAGACCACGCCGAACTGGCCGTCCGCCTTGATCTCGCCGATGAACACCGACTTGTGCAGGTGGTGGTTCTTCTCGTCCATCTTGGAGGTGATGCCCGAGGGCGCGGTGAAGGTCTGGCCGGCCATGGCGGCGATGACCTTGTCCACGTCCGTGCTCTTGGCCTTCTCGACCGCCTGCTTCCACATATGGATGCCGATGTAGGTGGCCTCCATCGGGTCATTGGTCAGCGGCTTGTCCATATGGCCGGGCAGCTTCTTGGCCTTGGCGTAGGCGCTCCACTTCTGGATGAAAGCGGTGTTGGCCGGGTTCTTGATGGACATGAAGTAGTTCCAGGCGGCCAGGTGGCCGACCAGGGGCTTGGTGTCCACGCCGCGCAGCTCTTCCTCGCCGACCGAGAAGGCGACCACGGGCACATCCTTGGCCTTCAGGCCGGCATTGCCCAGCTCTTTGTAGAAGGGCACGTTGGAGTCGCCGTTGATGGTGGAAACCACGGCGGTCTTGCCGCCGGCCGAGAATTTCTTGATGTCGGCAACGATGGTCTGGTAGTCGCTGTGGCCAAAAGGCGTGTACTTCTCGTCGATGTCCGTGTCCTTCACGCCCTTGCTCTTGAGGTAGGCGCGCAGGATCTTGTTGGTGGTGCGCGGGTAGACGTAGTCGGTGCCCAAAAGCACCCAACGCTTGGCGCCGCCGCCGTCCTTGCTCATCAGATAGTCCACCGCGGGGATGGCCTGCTGGTTGGGCGCGGCGCCGGTGTAGAACACGTTTTTGCTCAGCTCTTCACCCTCGTACTGCACCGGGTAGAACAGCAGGCCGTTGAGCTCCTCGACCACCGGCAGCACCGATTTGCGCGAGACCGAGGTCCAGCAGCCGAAGATCACGGCGACCTTGTCCTGCGTGAGCAGCTGTTTGGTCTTCTCGGCGAACAGCGGCCAGTTGGAGGCCGGGTCCACGACCACGGGCTCCAGCTTCTTGCCGAGCACGCCGCCCTTGGCATTGATCTCGTCGATGGCCATCAGCACCGTGTCCTTGAGCACGGTTTCCGAGATGGCCATGGTGCCGGACAGGCTGTGCAGCACGCCGACCTTGATGGTGTCGGCCGCCTGGGCCGACAGGCTGGTGACGCTGAGGCCGGCCAGCGCGCTGACGACGGCCAGGGCTTTCAGCGAGAAGACGCGGCGGCTGGGGGTCTGGGACGGGACGGGCATGGCGGGGCTCCTAAGGATTCCGGGTTGGTGGGAAGCTGCGGTCTGACGAAGCCAATGTAGGCAGCCGGCTCGCGCTGGCATATACGGCGGATGGCGTACAGGGCTGGCCATGCCGCAGGAAAGTCGCCGCCGGTTTGCCGCGGGCGGCCGGGGTGGTCACAATCGCCTGCAGCCTTCCCACCACACCCACACTTGGCCGATCGGAACCCCGCCATGAGCTCCATGCCCCATCTCGACCTGGTCCTGCAACGCGTCATTCCGACCCCGGTCGCCCAGGTCTGGCGCTGCTGGACCGAGCCGGCGCTGCTGATGCAGTGGTTCTGCCCCAAGCCCTGGCAGACGGTCGAATGCGAGATCGATCTGCGCCCGGGCGGCATCTTCCGCACCGTCATGCAGTCGCCCTCCGGTGATCAGCACCCCAATGAGGGCTGCTATCTGGAGCTGGTGCCGAACGAGCGCCTGGTCTGGACCGGCGCGCTCAAGGCCGGCTTCCGCCCAGCCGACGCGGCCGCCCATCCCTTCGTCTTCACCGCCGTCATCAGCCTGGCGCCGCATGCCGATGGGGGCACGCTCTACACCGCCACGGTCATGCACAGCGATGAGTCCGGCCGCCAGACCCACGAGGCCATGGGCTTCCATCAGGGCTGGGGTGCGGCGCTGGATCAGCTGGTGGCCGTGGCCGCTGGCTTGTGAGGGGACTCACCCCATGGCCACCGATCCCAAACCCCGCCCGCCCGAACGCCTGAGCCTGACGGGCTCGCAGACCCTGAGCGTCGATCAGGACCTGACCGTCACCGTCGGGCGCAAGCTGCGCATCGAGGCGGCCGATTCTCTGGAGCTGGTGGTTGGCAAGACCCGCCTGCTGCTGAAGAAAGACGGCAGCATCCTGATCCAGGGCGGCCGTGTGCAGATTGAGGCCAGCGGCACGGTCGATGTCAAGGCGGGCACGGATGTGAAGCTGCGCGGCTCCAAGATCACGCAGAACTGAGGCCTGGCGCTGGGCTCCTGTCTGTCCCGCACCGGGGTCTCAGCAGCCGGGGCTGGCCTCGCTTAATATGGCGCCGACCCCCCGCCTGGAGCCTCTCATGTCTTACCCCGTGCCTGCTCAGGAAGCCGAACGCTTGAAGGCCTTGCAGGCATTGGAATTGATGGACAGCGGCCGTGATCCGGCCTTCGATGATCTGGTGCAGCTGGCGGCCGAATGGTGCGGCGTGCCGGTGGCCGCCATCAGCCTGATCGATGCCGACCGGCAGTGGTTCAAAGCCTGTTGCGGCCTCGATATCCGCGAGACGCCGCGCGAGGAATCCTTCTGCACCCATGCCATCGTGCATCCACATGAGTTGCTGCAGGTGCGTGATGCCCGGCTGGACCCGCGCTTTGCCGACAACCCGCTGGTGACGGGGGCACCCCATGTGCGGTTTTATGCCGGTGCGCCTCTGCTGACGACCGAGGGCCATGCCCTGGGCGCGCTCTGCGTCATCGACAGCCAGCCGCGGGAGCTGACGGCCTCGCAAGTCCATGCGCTGGAGGTGCTGGCGCGCCAGGTGGGCCTCTTGATCGAGCTGCGCAGCAAGCGCGCCCGGCTGGAGCAGCAGGAGCGCACCCTGCGCACCAGCGAGGCGCGGCTGCGCGGCGTCACCGACAACGTGCCGGCCGTGATTGCCTACGTCGACGCACAGCAGCGGGTCCAGTTCTGCAATCGCAAGCTGATCGATTGGTGCGGGCGCCCCGAATCCGAGGTTCTGGGCCAGACCCTGCAGGCGGTGCTGGGCGATGCGGAGTACGCCCGCCACCGCGAGCATGTGGAGGCGGCCTTGCAGGGCCAGCGCCGCGATTTCGGGCTCTGGGCACTGGACCCGGAGGACGGGCGTTTTTTCCAGTTCAGCCATGTGCCCGATTGCCTGGATGGCAGCGGCCCGGTGCAGGGTTTTTTCGTCCTGGCCAGTGATCTGACGGCGATGAAGCAGCTGCAGCTGCAGCTGGCCGAGGAGGCACGCTTCGACGCCCTGACCGGCCTGCCCAACCGCCGCCATTTTCACGAGCAGCTGGATCAGGGCCTGCTGCGCGCCCAGCGCCACGGCACCCAGCTGGCCCTGGGTTTCCTGGATCTCGATGGCTTCAAGCAGATCAACGACCGCCACGGCCACGCCATCGGCGACGAGGTGCTGCAGGAGTTCGGCCGGCGCCTGCGCCAGAGTCTGCGTCAGACCGATTTCGTCGCCCGCCTGGCCGGCGATGAGTTCACCGTGCTGCTCGAAGACGTGCAGCAGGCCCACGAGCTGGAGCCTCTGGCGAGCAAGATCCTCGCCCACATCCGCCAGCCCTTTGTGCTCAGCAACGGTCTGAGCCTGGCCGTACGCACCAGCCTGGGCCTGGCCCTGGCCGGTTCAGGCGAGAGCGCGGCGGCGCTGATCGAGCGGGCCGATGCCGCCATGTACCGCGCCAAATCGCAGGGGCGCGACAACTTCGTGCTGGAGCTCTGAGCGTGCGTCGCCTTGGCGTGCGACGCTCAGCGTTCAGCGTTCAGCGCTCAATCGTTGCGGTGAGCCGCGGTGTCGCTGGCGATGTGGCTCAAAAAGTAGCGCACATAGAACGCGCCCATGCCCAGCGTGATGGCAATCACGGCGGCGCTCATCAGGCCGACATCGGAAGAGAACAGGTCTTTGAACAGGTTCAACATCGATCACTCCTTGCTGTTGCTGCTGCGGGCATGCTTGTTCGTGCCCATGCCGGCATTGGGCGCCTGCCGCCGCCGTGCCGCTTTGAGCTGACGCAAGTTCTGCGCAGACAGCTGAAAGCGTCTGCGACCCGGCTGTGGCTCGGGAACAATGGGGCATGAGCGACGCATCTGCTTCTTTGTCTTCCGAGTCCCTGGAGTCGCCCCCGTTGCACGGCCTGTCGGCCGCCCAGATCGCCCATGCTCTGGAGCTGCTGGAGCAGGCCGATCTGCTGCTGGTGGCGGCCGGCGCGGGCATGGGCGTTGATTCAGGCCTGCCGGATTTCCGCGGCCGCGAGGGCTTCTGGCGTGCCTATCCGGCCCTGGCCCGGGCGAACCTGAGCTTTCAGCACATCGCCAACCCCTTGGCTTTTGAACGCCAGCCGCGCCTGGCCTGGGGCTTTTACGGCCACCGCCTGCAGCTCTACCGCCAGACCCAGCCCCATGCCGGCTTCGACATCCTGCGCCGCTGGGGTGAGCGTCTGCCGCTCGGCCTGGCGGTGTTCACCAGCAATGTCGACGGCCAGTTTCAGAAGGCCGGCTACGCGCCGGAGCTGCTGCATGAATGCCACGGCTCCATCCACCATCTGCAATGCCTGGCCGGCTGTGGCCAGGCGATCTGGCCGGCCGATGATTTCGAGCCCGAGGTGGATGCCGAGGCCTGCCTGCTGCTCAATGCCGCACCGGTCTGCCCGCGCTGCGGCGGCCTGGCCCGTCCCAACATCCTGATGTTCGGCGACTGGAGCTGGCAGGACGAACGCAGCGCCGAGCAGGGCGAGCGCCTTCAGGCGCTGCTGGCCCGAGCCCGCCGGCCGCTGGTGATCGAGATCGGCGCGGGCAGCGACGTGCCCTCGGTGCGGCATTTCAGCCATCGTCTGCTGCAGCGGCACGGTGGCCGTCTTCTGCGCATCAATCCACGTGAATCACAGGTGCCCAGTGGCATGGATCTGGGTCTGGCGGACGGTGCGCTGTCGGTCTTGAACCAGCTGTACGCGGTCTGGGCCTGAGGGGGCAGAGCAGGCACGGCCGCCCGGGAGGCGTCGGCTCGCGGTGGTCAAGGGCGCCGCCCGAGCGCGTTCTCGGCTGGTGCAGGAGTCGGGGTGGTTCCCGGAGGTGCAGCAAACGCGGGGCGCGTCACAGGGCCGGCAGGCACGCTGGTTCTTTGCTCTCGATCTCGTTCGCGCAGACGCTGGAGATCGATGGGAAAGCTGTGGATGTTCTCGATCATGCGCCCCTCGGCCTTGAACTGGCGCGACAGATACAGCCGATCCCGATGCACCATGGGACAAAACTCAGCGCCGATACTGTTGATCGGCGGGCCGAGATTGATGGGCGGGCGCCAATGGCCGCCCTCGCGGAAGCTGATCAAAAGATCGGTTTCCCCCTGCACATCAGGTCCGCTGGAAAAGTAGATCAGGTAACTTTGATCGGGAGCGATGAAGGGATTGGACTCTCGCTGTCGGGTGTTGATGGGCGCGCCGAGGTTTTCCGGAGCTTGGTAGCGGCCATCCTTGAACCTGGAGACATAGAGGTCGGATTGCCCCTCGCCGTCAGGGTTGTTCTTCATGAAATAGATGCTGCCATCTGCGGCCATCGAAGCCGAGGACTCGGAGTCATCGCCGTTGATGCCGTCCCCCAGGTGCTCGGGCTCCCCCCAGCCCTCGGCCTGCAGTCGGACCTGCCAGATGTCGAATCCGCTGCGCTCGGGGCGGTTCGGTACCGGCCGGTTGGATTGAAAGATCAGGCTGCGCCCATCGGGGCTGAACATCGGGTCGATGTCTTTCCAGCGCGGGTCCATGGAAAAGCTGGCAGGGAAGGGCGCCAGCCAGCGCCCGTCTCGACGCTTGGCCTCCATGATCGCAAGGCTGCTGCGACCGCCCCCCGAGCGCACCCAAAGGGCGCGGTCCTCGGCTGGCGAGAGGGTCAGGCAGAAGACGCCGCCATCGGAAATCAAGCCCGGTTCGTAGAGTCCGTCGCTCGCCGCCTGCTGCAGACGTTCCGCCATCGTGGATGTCTCCGCCTGGCAGACCGCGGACAGCAGGGCCATCAGGGTCAGGCCTGCCAGCTTGCGGAGTCCGTGGCGGGTCTCAGGGATGGCAAAGCGCTTGCGCATGAGGAGTCTCCTTGCTCTGTGCACGTTGGCAGGTGCCCGGGCTGGGATGTGGAAACGGGGTGGAAGCGCCTGGCAGCCTAGCGACAGCAGGCGACTCTGTCTTTGGTCATGGGCGGCCGAGTCAGGCTGGCACGGAAGCTGCAATAGCTTTCTCAACTTCAGTTGTCTCCTCCACCGCCCCTGGGTGGATTCCAGCCTCAGGCCTTGTGCCTGGGGCTTTTTTTTGGGGCAGGCAAGACGGCCTTGGGTACGAAGCCGCCTTTGGTTTTGCTCGTGAGGCCCTGCAGCTCGTGCCGCCACCGGGCTCATGGTTCCGGGGTCGGCCCTGACGGGCCGACTCCCCTGTGCTGCTAGCGCCTCGGGGCTGGCGCATAACTCACTCCGCTCCCTGCGTTCGCTTCGTTCAGACAGAAGCGCCAAGTCAGAGCTTGAAGCGCGCGGGTACGCGCGCGCCCCGAGGCGCTGTGCTGCTCGGCCCCTCACAAATCGCCCGGCAGCGGCACGGGCTGCAGGGCGCTTGCATCGCGATCGACGCGCCCCATCAACGGTGGAACACGCCACCTCCGAAGGTGGCTCGGCCCGCCGACGGGCGATTTGTGCGCGGCCGAGGGCGCAGCGGAGCGGCTCAGGCGCGTGGTCTCACGCGCATCAAGCTCTGACTCGGGGCCACTGTTTGACCGCAGTGAGCGCAGCGAACGGAGGGAGTTTGGCGCCGCTGAGCCGCGCAGTGAGCACCGAGGGGAGTCGGCTCGAAGAGCCGACCCGCGAACCATGAGCCCGGCGGCGGGCCGAGACACCGCAGCGAGAACGATCAAGACAGCGGAGGTCCGCAATGTGCCGACCTCGGCCGCTGACCCTTTGACGGCGCGAGGCGGTGCATCCGCACCAGGGGCGTGCCCGAATTGCACCAAGCGAGGGCCAGGGCCAGCAGGCGCGCTCAGTGGAACTGCAGGCTTTGCAGCTGGCCGCTGGCGTCGGTGTGGCTCAGTTCGTGGGCCAGGGTGGCGAAGTTCACATGCAGGGTGGCCTGCTGGGCGCCGGCTTGCCAGCGCAGGGTCAGGTCTTGCGGGCTGGTGGCCTCGCTGCTGAACTCGCCGGCAAAGGCGGGGTGGCTGTTGCGCAGGCGGATCAGCAGGATCAGCTGCTGCACCACGGGGCGCTGCAGCTCCGAGGCAATCTCGCCCTCGTCGTAGTAGTGGCGGTTGATGTCGCGGCCGACGCCGCTGCGGGCCAGCAGCTCCATGTCGTTGTGGCCGGCCAGCAGGCCGACGTAGTAGACCTGGGGCACACCGGGCAGGAAGAACTGCAGCGCCCGCGCCAGCAGGTAGCGCACATCGTCGCGGCCCAGGGCGTCGTAGAAGGTGCAGTTGACCTGGTAAAGATCGAGGTTGGAGGCCGCAGCGCCCGTGGCCTGGCGGCTCTCGCCGCCGCTGTTGCTGTGGATGCGCTCGACCAGGGCGTCCAGCTCGGCCGGCGGCACCAGGCCGGGTTGGCCTACGCGGTCGCTGGCGTCGGCGCCGATGTCGATGATGCCGATGCCGTCGTGGGTGTCCAGCACCGTCAGCGCATTGCAGGGGCGCTGCGCAATCCACTGCTGCAGCGGGCCGGATTGGGCGAAGAAGAAGGCATGCAGCACCAGCGGCGGCAAGGCGAAGTCGTAAACCCAGTCCACGCGCGCGGCGATCTCGATCTGGCGCCGGTAGTAGGCATGGATCTCCACCAGCACCTCGATGCCGAGGCTGCGCGCCTGCGCCGCGAACTCATCGATGAAGGCAAAAGTTTCCGGCATCATGAAGCAGCTGGCGCCGGCTTTCTTGATGGCATAGCCCACGGCATCGAGGCGCACCATGCGGATGCCTTTGTCGGCAAAGGTTTGCAGGATGCTCAGCAAGTAAGCGCGGCCCTGCGGGTGGTGCACGGCGATGTCGATCTGGGCGGCGGTGAAGGTGGTCCAGAGCAGCTTTTTCTGGCCGTTCTTCAGTGTGGCCATCTGCACAGGCAGGCCGGGGCGCGGCCGGTAGACGGCCAGCAGATCGGCTTCGGTGGCGCCCTCCGGAAAGACCGCATCCAGGGTCAGAAACAGGCCGGCATAGGGCGAGGCGTCGCCGCGCGCCGAGTAGTCCAGAAACTGCGGCGAGCTGCTCGACATGTGGTTCACGATCACATCCCCCATGACGTCGAGGTTGTCCGTCAGGTCTTTGATGTCGTTCCAACTTCCTAAGCGCGGGTCGACCTGGGTGTGGTCGATCGGGTCGAAGCCGGCATCGGCGCCGTCGATGGCATGAAAGAAGGGCAGCAGGTGCACGCCGCCGAAGACCTCGCCGAGCGCGCCGCCCGGGCCCAGCAGGCGGCGCAGGCGCTGCAGGTCCTGCCCGTCGAGGCGGCCGCCGAGGCGGTCGACGTAGGTGATCAGTTGGACTTGGTTCTTCATGATTTCAATTCGGACTGGGAAGGCTGGGGCGTGGTCTGCACGCGCAGCATCGCGACCGCGGCGCAGACCAGCAGGACGCCGGCCAGGCGGATCACATGGTCCGGGCGGCCGCCCAACAGGCTGTGATAAATCAGCGGCAGCGTCACCATCTGGATCAGCATGGGGATGACGATGAACATATTGAAGATGCCCATGTACACCCCGGCCCGCTCGGGCGGGATGCTGCCGGCCAGCAGCACATAGGGGTTGCCCATGATGCTGGCCCAAGCCAGGCCCACGCCCAGCATGGGCAGCAGCAGCAGCCAGCGGTTCTGGATCTCGGGGATGGCCCACATGCCGGCGCCGGCCAGCACCAGGCACAGCGCATGCACGCGCCTGGGGCCGAAGCGCCGGGTGAAGGGCACCATCGCAAAGGCCGCAAGGAAGGCCACGAAGTTGTAGAAGCCGCCGATCTGCCCGTTCACCAGGCCGGCCTCGCGAAAGCCGGCGGAATGCGGGTCGCTGCTCTGGAATAGCGTCAGCGCCAGGGACGGCACGATGTAGATCCAGTAGCACATCATGGCGTACCACTGGAACAGCTTCATCCACCAGAGCTGGCGCATGGTGCGCGGCATCTCACGCAGCGCGCTCCAGATCTCGCGCAGCGCCGCACCCAGGCCGCGCGGCTGGCGGCGCATCTGCGCCAGTTCGTCGGCGCTCAACGGCAACTCGGGCACCCTCCGCACCGACCACCAGACCGTGCTGATGGAAAACACGGCACCGATGAGAAAAGCCGTCAGGGTGATCTGCGGGATGTTGTTGCTGCCCAGCGCGTCTTTGTCCATGCCCATCAGGACCAGCAAGGTGGGTGCGAGATAGGCCAGGGTCTGGGCCAGGCCGGTGAAAGCGCTTTGGGTCAGGAAGCCCAGGGAATACTGGCTGGCGTCGAGCCGGTCCGAGACGTAGGCGCGGTAGGGCTCCATGGTCACGTTGTTGGCGGCATCCAGGATCCAGAGCAGGCCGGCGGCAAACCACAGCGTCGGGCTGAAGGGCATGGCCAGCAGGCCCAGGCTGCAGAGCAGGGCGCCGATCAGGAAGTAGGGTGTGCGCCGGCCCCAGCGGCTGACCGTGCGGTCGCTGAAAGCACCCACCAGAGGCTGCACCAGCAGGCCGGTCATGGGTCCGGCCAGCCACAGCAAGGGCAGGCTGGCTTCGTCCGCGCCCAGGTACTGGTAGATCGGGCTCATATTGCTCTGCTGCAGACCGAAGCTGAACTGGATGCCGAAGAATCCGATGTTCATGTTGACGATCTGCCAGAAGCTGAGTCTGGGTTTGCTGGAGAGATTCATGCGGCCTCGCTCTTGAGCATTGCGGGCTTCAAGACCTGCCGCCAGGGCAGGAAGAAGGCGTCGTCCTCCGGCATGGGGCCGCGCTCGCCACACAGGGCTGCGGCATAGCCATTGGCCAAGGCCAGGCTGTGTTCCAGGGCTTGCCCGCTCAGCTGGGCGGCCAGCAGCATGGCGCTGAAGGCATCGCCGGCGCCGACGGTGTCGATCATGCGCGGCAGGCTCAGGCCGGGCCCCTGCGCCAGAAGCGCACCGTCCGTGCCGAAGGCGGCATAGCCCGCACTGCCGCGGGTCAGGATCAGGCGCTGCAGACCGAAGCGCTGCATCAGCGCCGCCAAGGCGGGGCTCAAGGCCTCGGCCTCCTTCAGCGGATTCAGCGCCGCATCACCCGCGCGGCCGAACCAGCGCAGCAGCAGGCCCAGTTCCTCGTCATTGACCTTGAGCCAGTCGGCCTGGGCCAACGAGGCGACGGCCAGCTCGGGCGTGTCGGTACCGGCGCGCAGGTTCAGGTCCAGGTAGCGTGTGCAACCGAGGCTGCGGGCGCGTTCGGCCAGGGCCTGGATGCTGGCCCCCGAGACCGCGCCGCGCTGGGCCAAGGTGCCGAAGTAGAAGAAACGCGGCCGCAAGGCTTCCAGTGAGGCCAAGGCCGGTTCCGATGCGATGAAGTCCCAGGCGGCCGGCGTGTGGATGTGAAAGCTGTGGCCGGCCGGACTGCCGTCGGCGTCCAACTGCTCGCTGACGGTGACACGGCCGGTCGCGTGCGTGGGGTCGATCTGCACGCCTTCGGTCGCCAGGCCGAAGCGTTGCAGGCTGGCGCGGATCAGGGCACCGCCGGCATCGTCATGGCCGATGCGGCTGACCAGGCACACCGGGGCTGAACCGCCGGCCCCGTCGGCCAGCAAGGCCCCCAGCGAGCGCGCCACATTGAAGGGTGCGCCGCCGGCGATCTGGCGCTCGTGGAACTCGTCCACCAGCGCTTCGCCCACCAGCAGGATGGCGGAGTTCAGCTCCTTGTGCATGGGGCCGCCGCGATCAGAAGTTGTACTTCAGCGTGGCGCGCAGGCTGCGGCCGTTGAAGGCGCGTGCGGCATGGCCATCGCCCTCGATCTCGGTGTAGGCCAGGGTGTTGAACAGATTGTTGGCCGAGAGCGAGAGCTGGGCCTTGTCACCCAGGGGCACATTCACAAAGGCATTGACCAGGGTGTAGCCCTTCATCGTGATGGTGTTGGCATCGTCACCGTAGGACTTGCCCGAGCCGACCAGGGCGGCGCCCACCTCGATCTGGCCCAGCATCACGCTCGGTGCCAGCTGGTAGACGAAGTTGGCCTGACGGCGCGGCTTCTTGCCGACGATGGTGGCGTCGTTCGAGGCCTTGATCTTGGCGCTGGTGAAGGTGGCGCCGCCGCTCAGGCTGAAGTCGCCCCAGCTGTAGGCCGCTTCCAGCTCCAGGCCGCTGGCCTTGTACTTGTTGGCGCTGAACTTCTGGGTGGTGACCTCGAAATTGCTTTCGGTCGTGCGGGCGTTGAACAGGGTCGCGAACAGGCTCAGGCCGGCTTGGCGCCATTTCAGGCCGCCCTCGACCTGGTCGATCTCATTGACGCTAATGGGCACCGAGCCGTCCAGCGGGTTGCCGTAGAGCAGGCGGTCGGCGCTGAAGGACACGCCGTTGCTGACGCGGGCGAAGCCGGCCAGATTGGGCGTCACGCTGTAGTTGGCGCCCAGCGAGTAGGAGGTGTGGCCGACCTTGTAGTTGACCGTCTTCTGGCTGGCTGCATCCCAGGTCTTGGCCGTGTTGTTGCCGGACAGGGTGGTGCCGCTGGCCTTTTGCTCGTCGCGGCGCAGGCTGCCGTCGAGTGTCAGGCTGCCCAGGTCGACCGCAGCCGCGGCATAGGGGGAGGTCTGGGTGTACTGCACGTCAAAGGTGCGCGTGCAGCAGCCGCCCCAGGTGGTCCAGCCTTCGGCGATCGGGCCGGTGCCTGGCTGGCCGGCGGCGTTCAGCACCTGCGAGCCAACGCCTTGCATGCTCAGCTTGTACTGGTTCCAGAACCAGGTCTGGGCCACGTTCTGCACGCCGTAGAACAGGCCGGCGACCAGGGTGGTCTTGACGCCGTCGCTCTGCATCACCTTGCTCAACTTCAGGTCGTTGAAGGTGTTGTCGAAGTTGTCCAGCGAGGTGTTGAACAGGGTGCCGGTGAAGGAGTTGGCCGCGCCGTTGTTGCCGTTGTCGGCCGGGAAGAGGGCGATGAAACGGCCCGAGTTGCTGGCCTTGCGGAACTTTTCTTCCACGCTGAAGCCGTTGCCCAGATCCAGGCCGGCCTCGAAGCCCAGGGCCAGGCTCTTGATGCGCAGGCCGTCGCGGGTGTTGCTGGTCGTGGTGCCGCCGTCCTTGTTGTAGCCGGTGTCCTTGGCCAGGCTGGGGGTGATGAAGAAGGCGGTGCGCGGGTCGATGCCGGAGATGGTGCGGATCGTGCCCTTGTCCACGGTCACGGGCACCGGCATGAAGGAGGGCGTGCGGTCGTTCAGGGCCTTGAGGCTGACGCTCACATAGCCTGCGTCGATCTTTTGGGTCAGCTTGGCGCGGATCTGGCCGCCGTTTTCGACATTCATGCCGGTCGGCCGGCCGCCTTCGCCGATGCGCTGGAAGCCACCGATGTGGAAACTGGTGCCATTGCCGATGCTGCCGCCGTAGTCGGCGTCGAGTCGCATCAGGCGGTCGTCCAGGCCCACGCTCAGGCCGATGGCGCCAGCGGGCTTGCCGGCGCCGGTCTTGCTGATGAAGTTGATCAGGCCGCCGGGCGAGTTGGACGCGAGGGTGGAGGCCGAACCGCCGCGCACCACCTCCAGGCGGGCCGTGCTGTAGTCGGCGCGCAGGAACTGGTCGGCGGTGCCGAAGGAGATGTCACCGAAGAGCAGCACGGGCAGGCCGTCTTCCTGCATCTGCACATAGCGCGAGCCACCGGCCGACAGCGGCACACCGCGCACGGTGACGTTGGCATTGCCTTCGCCGCCGGTCGATTCCGAGCGCAGGCCCGGCACGCTGCGCAGCAGCTCGGCCGCGTTGCTGGCGCCGGTCTTGGCGATCTGTTCGCTGTCGATGGAGCTGACCGAGAGGCTTTGCTTCATCTTGGTCGTGCGCACCGAGCTGCCGGTCACCACCACCTGGTTGAGTTTCAGCTTGTCCTGTTTATTGTCCTGAGCCGCTTCGGCCTCGCCGGCGGGCGCGGCCGCTTGCTGGGCCAGGGCCGGCAGTTGCAGCAGGGCCAGGGTGATGGCGGCCAGGGCCGGGCGCGCGGCTCGGCGAGAGAAGGTGGCGGTGGTGAACGAGGGCTGGTGCTGTCGCATGGTGTCTGTCTCCTTGGAGGGGCGGGTCACGCTCAGGGAAGGCGGCGCGACCCGCGGAACATCGAGACCGCTGGCGGGCTTGCTGCCTTTTGGGGCATCGTGCACCACTGCCGTCTTCTTGGGCACCATTTTGGAACTTATTGCAATCGATTGCAAACAAGGGAAAACGCGTATCTGCCTTGAAGCAACAAGGTTTCTACAAAACTTATTGCAATCGATCGTCAGGCGGCGCTGCGCCGGACGATCAGGCTCACGCCGAGGGTGCGTGAGGGGCTGCGCTCGCCGCGCAGCTGGGCCATCAGCGTGGCCACGAGTTCGGCCCCGGCTTCGGCCACCGGCTGGTGCACGGTGCTCAGCGGCGGGTCGCAGTAAGCGGCCAGAGGCATGTCGTCATAACCGACCACTGCCACGTCTTCCGGCACGCGCCGGCCCGCCGCGCGCAGGGTGTGGATGGCCTGCAAGGCCAGCAGATCGCTGCAGGCCACCACGGCGTCGAAGGCCGGCGCTTGCGGCAGCCAGCGTTCCAGCGCCGTACGGGCACCGCCGGGCTCAAACGGCAGGGCCAGTTCCAGCGCGGGGTCGGCCTGCAGGCCGGCTTCGCGCAAGGCCTGCTGGTAGCCCTCGCGGCGCAGCCAGACCTCGGGCAGGGCGGCGTCACCGAGGAAGGCAATGCGGCGCCGGCCCAGCTGCAGCAGATGGCGGGTGGCTTGCAGGCCGCCGTCGGTGTTGTCGCCGCCCACGGTGCAGTACAGCTGTTGGGGCATCGCTCCACCCCAGACCACCAGGGGCAGCTGGCGTGCGGCCAGGGCGTTGAGCTGGTCGTGATGGCGCCACTGGCCCACCATGATCACGCCGATGGCCTTGCCCGAGTCGTAGAACTGCGCGGCCAGGTCCAGGTGTTCGGCGTCCACGCGCGAGAGCAGCATGTCGTAGCCCTGGTCCGTCAGGGCATCGGCAATGCTGCCCACCAGGGCCAGGAAGAAGGGGTCGGAGATGTGCTGGCGCGAAGCCGCCTCGAAGGGCACGACCACCGCCACGGTGCGGTTCTTCTGCAGGCGCAGGTTCTGGGCGCCAAGGTTGATCGAATAGTTCAGCGAGCGGGCCAGCTCGGCCACGCGTTGGCGCGTCTCGGCATTGACCAGCTTGCTGCCGCTCAGCGCGCGCGACACGGTGGACACCGACACCCCGGCCAGGCGGGCGATGTCGGCCATTTGCAGGCGGCGTTGTTCGGCCAGACCGCCCGCGGCGGCGGTGCGCGGCGCCGGGCTGGCGGCGGGAGATTCAGCGGCAGCCTCGGCCGGCGGCGAAGCCGGTGAGGCCGAAGGCAAGGAGCGCTTGGACATGGGCCGGGATTGTGCCGCAGCCCCCGTGGGCCCTGCGGGATCGGGGCGAGCTGCGCAGCCATCCGCCAGGGCCGGCGGCCACGCGAAGCATCGCCTGTGGGTCCGAAAAGCAAGGCCGATGCGAGCTGCGCTTCTGTTGTGGGCGCAGATCGCGCCGTTCGGCGGGCCGCCGTCCTGTCCGCCGCGCCCGGGCGTTCCACCCGCTGCGCCTTTCGCCCCAACCCCAGCAAACACGGGGTCTGTACGGTGGAATTGCAATGTTAAGCATTGTTAAGATTTGCTGCGGTTTCAATTTGATACACCTATCGCCCAGCTCTGAGGCCCCGGATATGTCGCTCGCCAGCCCTGCTTCCAGCCCCGCGCTCACCATCGTTCACGTGGTGTTTTCTTCGCGCATCGCCGGCGGCGAACGCCATTGCATCGATCTGGCCCAAGCCCAGGCCGCGCTCGGACACCGAGTGCACGTGATCGGCAGCCGCGGTTCGGCCGTGGCCGGCGAGCTGGGCCCCGGCATCCAGTTCCATGGCCTGGCCCTGCCGCTCTTGCGTGCTTGCCGCGTGCGCCGTCTGGCCCGTCGCCTGGGCGCCGATGTCTGCCACGGCCACCTGGGCCCGGCCTGCAAGGCGGTGGCCGCAGTGCGCGGCGCGGCCCGTGTGGCCACCCTGCATGTCGGCTACAAAGCCCATCACCATGCCCGCCAGGACGGCCTGATCTGCGTCAACCGCACGCAGGCCCAGCAGCTGCCGGCCTTCGACGGCGCGGTCAGCGTGATCCACAACTGGGCGCCCGAGCGTGCGCCCGCGCCCCTGTCGCTGTGCCTGCGCCGCGAGCTGGGCTTGCGCCCCGACCAGCCCCTGGTCGGCTCGGTCGGGCGCCTGCATCCGAGCAAGGGCATGGACTTGCTGATCCAGGCCTTCCGCGACCACGCGCCGGCCGATGCCGCTCTGGCCATCCTCGGCGAAGGCAAGGACCTGGAGGCCTTGCAGCGCCTGCGCGGCGGTGATGCCCGCATCCATTTGCTGGGTTACCGCGCCGATGTTGAACAGGCCTTGCAGTCCATGGATCTGTTCGTGTCACCCTCGCGTGAAGAGGCTTTCCCGCTCGCCATCCTGGAGGCGATGCGCGTCGGCCTGCCCATTCTGGCCACGGCGACTCAAGGCCCTTCGGAGATGCTGGCTCAGCAGCCGGCCACCCTGGTGCCAGTGAACGATGTTGTGGCCCTGGGCCGGGCGCTGCGTGAACGGATCGAGGCCTTGCGCGCGCTGCCCGGCCAGGCCGTGGACCGCCAGCGGGTCGAGTATTGCCTGCAGGCCTACCAGCGCCCGCAGGCTGTGGCCCGTGTGATCGCTTTCTACCGCGATGTGCTCAGCCGGCGTGCCAAGGCGCCGCGAATGCAGCCGCGTCTGCGGAGCGGCGCGGCCCATGTTTAAGCGGCCGCGCACCGATTTCTGGCAGGTCGGCATCGTGCCGGCACCGATTGAGGCGCTCGACGCCACCCGTTTGCAGGCCCTGGCCGGTGCCATCACCTGGCTGCCTTCGGCCGGGCCCTGGCGCTATCTGGCCGATCCCTTTGGCCTGCGTCGTGGTGACACCCTGCATGTCTTCGTCGAGGCCTTCGACTACCGGACCAAGCACGCCGTGATCGAGCGCCACGAGCTGGGCGCGGCCGATCTGCAGTGGCGCAGCCGGCGTACCGTGCTGGCCCGGCCTTTTCATCTGTCCTACCCCCAGGTCTTTGAGCATGAAGGTGCCACGTTCATGGTGCCCGAGAGTGCCCAGGCCGGTGAGGTGGCGCTCTACCGCGGTGACGACAGCCTGAACCACTGGCAGCGCGAATGCGCCCTGCTCAGCGATCTGCCGGTGGCCGACGCCTCGCTGATCGAGCACCAGGGCCGTTGGTGGATGTTCTTCTCCCTGGTGGGGCCGGGCGCGCGCGACCAGCGCGAGCTGCATCTGGCCCATGCCCCGGCGCTGACCGGGCCCTGGAAGCTCCATGCCGGCAACCCCATCCGCGTCGACCGCAGCGGCGCGCGCCCGGCGGGCCGGCCCTTCCACGCCGCCGATGGCGCGGTGATGCTGCCGGTGCAGGACAGCTCGCGCACCTATGGCGGCGCCACCCGCATGCTGCGCTTCGAGCAGTTGGGCCTGGACCGCGTGCACTGCGCCCCCACCGGGCTGCATCTGCATGGTGCCCTCGCGCGCGCCGATCATGCAGACGGCTTGCACACCCTGTCCGCCTGTCAAGACCTGACCCTGATCGATGTCAAGCGCTTCGACCACTCGCGGGCCAAGCAATGGCTGGATTTGAAGCGCCGAGCCCGCCGCCTGATCGGCCGTCCGGCACCACTGCCGCCCTTCGTCTGATCTGAGGGCGGAACCACGGCGCCACCGGCGCTGGCGCCGCGAGAAAGCCACACCGTGCCGCTGTGGCATGCCTGCAAGTTAGCCCTGCGCCGGTGGGCGGCGTACCATGGCCTGCAGTCTTACCCGGAGCGAGCAGGCTGAAGTGCAAACCTTGACCCGACTCGCGTCGCTCGACGCCCAAGCCCTCTGTGCCTCTCTCGACCACGCCTTCATGGGCCTGGTCTGGGTCGATGGCCAGGGCTGCATCCGCCACGCCAACCGTTTCTTCCTCGAGCGCGCCGTGCCGGCCGATCGGCTGGCGGACTGTTTTCCCGACATTCTGGACAGCTGCTGGCAAGCCTTGCTCGACCCCAGCCGCGGCGCCCAGCGCGAGAGCTTTCATGCCCAGCTGCGCCTGGCTGCCGGTGGCTTGGCAAGTTATGAGTTGCAAGTCCAGGCCCAGGGCCAGGAGCCGGCGCAGGCCGGGGCTGTGCCCGGCGTCCTGACCCTGCTGGCCCTGCGCCCCATGGACGAGCGGGGTGAGCGCGAAAGCGTGGCCATCCTGCAGCGCCAGGTGCTGGAGGCCGTGGCCTTGGGGCGGCCGCTGCCCGTGGTGATGGATCTGCTGTGCCGGCGTGTCGAGTCGCTGGCGCCGGATGTGATCTGCTCGGTGCTGGCGGTCGATGCCCAGGGGCGGCTGCGCCCGCTGGCTGCGCCGAGCCTGCCGTCCAGCTACAGCAATGCGCTGGACGGCCTGCCCATCGGCCCGGCCGTGGGTTCCTGCGGCACGGCGGCCTGGCGCAAGCAGGCGGTAGAGGTGCGCGACATCGCCGAGGACCCGCTCTGGGCCGATTACAAAGGCCTGGCCTTGTCGGTGGGCTTGGGGGCGTGTTGGTCCACGCCCATCCTGCTCGACGGCACGCGTGTGGCCGCGACCTTTGCGCTCTACTACCGCGAGTCGCGCGAGGTGGCGCCCTTCCACCGGCGCATGGTCGAGGCCTGCGCCCAGCTCTGCAGCGTCGCGCTCAAGCACGACGAGCATCTGCGCCAGATCGAGCGCCTGGCCTATTTCGACGGCGTCACCGGCCTGCCCAATCGCAGCCTCTTCCACGACCGCCTGGGCCAGGCCCTGCCGGTGGCCATGCTCAGCGGCAGCCCGGCCGCGCTCCTGCTGCTGGACCTGGACCGCTTCAAGACCGTCAACGACAGCTTTGGCCACGCGACGGGCGACGAGGTGCTGCGCCAGGTCGCGGCCCGCTTGCAGGCCTGCCTGCGCGAAGCCGACACCCTGGCCCGCTTCGGCGGCGATGAGTTCGTCGCCTGGCTGCCCGGCTGCAGCGGCAGCCAGGCCATGCAGGTGGCTGACAAGCTGCTGGCCGCCTTGCAGCCGCCCCTGCAACTGCCCAATCAGGCGCCCTTGCTGATCAGTGCCAGCATCGGCATCAGCTGCTTCCCCGAGGACGGCCAGGACCCCGAGCTGCTGTTCAAGAACGCCGACATCGCCATGTACGAGGCCAAGCGCGCCGGCCGCAACTGCGCGCGCTTCTTCCTGCCGGCCATGAACCAGGCCCTGGATGAGCGTGTGGCCTTGGAGGGGGCGCTGCGCCAGGCCCTGTCCACCCAGGCCCTGCGCCTGCATTACCAGCCCAAGCTGCGCTTGAGCGACCGTGCGGTGGTGGGCGCCGAGGCCTTGTTGCGCTGGACCGATCCGCAGCGTGGCGCGGTGCCACCGGACAAGTTCATCCCGGTGGCCGAGGAATGCGGCCTGGTCAATGCGCTGGACGCCTGGGTGCTGGAGGCCGCCTGCGAGCAGCTGGCCCGCTGGCGCGAGCAGGGCGTGGCCATCCGCGCGGTCTCGGTCAATGTCTCGCCCACCCGCTTCCAGCAGGACGATGTGGCCGCGCATGTGGCTTCGCTGCTGGCGCGCCACGGCCTGCGGCCCGAGCAGCTGACATTGGAGGTGACCGAGCGCCTGCTGCTGGATCACGACCCGCGCACCGCCGGGCAGCTGGCCAAGCTCTTCGCCATGGGCGTGCGGCTCTCGCTCGATGATTTCGGCACCGGCTACTCCAGCCTCAGCTACCTCAAGCGCCTGCCTGTCAGCGAGCTCAAGCTGGATCGCAGCTTTGTGCGCGATCTGGAAACCGATGCCGACGACCGCGCCCTGGCCAGCGCCGTACTGGGCATCGGCCGGGCCCTGGGCCTGGCCGTGGTGGCCGAGGGCGTGGAGACCGAGGGCCAGCGCCAGATCCTGATCGAGCTCGGCTGCGAGGAGGCTCAGGGTTATTGCTTTGGCCGACCCATGCCCGTGGCCGATCTGGAGGCCTGGTTGGCGGCGCCGCGCTGAGCGGGGCAGCCCGAGGACGGATTCACAACTCCCACTGCGGGTGCAGCTGGCGCAGGCGGTTCAAGGCCATGGCCGCCGCCGAGGTGCGGGTCTCGACGCCGAGCTTGGCGAAGACGCGCTCCAGATGTTTTTTCACCGTGGCCGGGCTGGCGCCCAGGATGTCGCCAATGTCGCGGTTGATCTTGCCCTTGACCACCCAGTAGAGCACCTCGGCCTCGCGCGCGGTCAGGCGGAAGTTCAGGCCCATGGCTTCGATCAGGGCGGCGTCGCTCTGCTCGCGCATGACCAGCAGGCATTCATCGCCTTCGTCCAAGTTCTCCAGGCCCGAGGGGTGCAGGGCAAAGCTGAGGCGGCGAGCGCCTTGCTCATGCTGAAAGCGCGGTGGCTCGCGTAAGTGCTCCTGAGCCCTGAGCGGCTGCTGCGCCAGCCATGCGCGCACCGGCGCGGGCAGCAGGCCGCCGGGCTCGGCCGGGAAGTGGCGCTGCAGCAGTTCGCGCGCCAGCGGTGTCTGCCACATCAGGCGGCCGTCACTGAGGCGCACGGTGACGCTGGCGTAGCCGAAGGCATCGAGCGCGCGCCGCGTCTGCACGGCGCCCTGGGCTTGCGCGGCCGCGCGCAGATGGACCTGCATGCGCGCCAGCACCTCCTTGGGCTTGATGGGCTTGGTCACATAGTCGGCGCCGCCCGCTTCGAGCGCGGCCACCAGATGCTCGGTCTCGGTCAGGCCGGTCATGAAGATCAGCGGGATGCCGGCCGTGGCCGGGGTGGCCTTGAGTCGACGCGCCAGCTCAAAGCCATCCATGCCGGGCATCACCGCGTCCAGCAACACGATGTCGGGCTGGGCCTGGCGCGCGCGGGCCAGGGCCGCCTCGCCGCTGGTGGCGACGAAGACGGTGTAGCCCGATTCATCGAGCGCGTCGTGCAAAAGGGCCAGGTTGTCCGGCACATCGTCAACGATCAACACGCGCTCGCTGCGCGGCCCCTCCGTGCCGCTGAATGTCGGCGTCAGCATGGCGCATCCTCCAGGTTCAGCAGCATGGCTTCGAACTGGAACTGCCGCGCCTGCTCGCGCAGCTGCTCCACACGAGGCTGGCAGTCGTGCTGGCTGGCTTGCATGCGGTCCAGGGCGGCCAGCACGCCGCGGTAGTGGCCCAGCTCCAGGGCCTCGCGCAGGGCCGGCAGGTGCTCAGCGGGCAAGGGCGTCTGCTTCAGCGGCAAGGCTGCCGGCGCTTCCGTGGCTTGATCCAACCACTGCAGCGTCAAAGCCTGGCCCAGCCAGTCCAGCAGCTCGGCATGGCGCACCGGCTTGGTGATGAAGTCGACGGCACTGATGCCGCCCTCATGCTCCTGGCCTTTCTCGAAGGCATTGGCCGAGACGATGGCCACGCGTGGCGGCTGGGGCAGGCTCAGGGCGCGCAGGCGGCGCAGGGTCTCCCAGCCGTCGATGCCGGGCATGGCCAGGTCCAGCAGGACGGCGTCAGGCCGCAGGCCGCCGCTGACGATCAGGTCCAGCGCATCATGGCCGCTGCTGGCGCTGCGCAGCTCAAAGCCCAGCGGCGCCAGCAGCTCGATCAGCAGCTGGCGGTCGGCCTCTTCGTTGTCGACCAGCAGCAGCAGGCGGCGCGGCCCGGCATAGCCCAGACGCGGGCGGGGCGCGCGCGCGGGCGGCAGGGCGCTGTCCGGCAAGGCCGGCAGGAACAGGCGCACGCTGAACACCGAGCCCTGGCCCGGCGTGCTGCGCGCGTTCAACTCGCCGCCCATCAGCCGCGCCAGCATCTGCGCCATGGTCAGGCCCAGGCCAGCGCCGACGGTGGCACCGGTGCCGCGGCTGCTGCCGCGGGTGAAGGGCTCGAAGATGCGCGCCAGCTCGGCCGCGTCCAGGCCGGGGCCGCTGTCCTCCACCTCGATCAGGGCCAGCTCGCGGGCATGGCGCACGCGCAGGGTGACCCGACCCCGCGGCGTGAACTTGATGGCATTGCCGATCAGATTGATCAGGATCTGGCGCAGCCGCCGCTCGTCGCCGCGCACGCAGGCCGGCAGCTCGCCCTGCACTTCAAAGCGGAACTGCAAGCCCTGGGCGGCAGCCTGGGGCTCGAACATCTCGGCCAGCTCGTGCATGCAGTCTTCGAAGCGCAGGGGCGCCAGCTCCAGGCTCAGGCGGCCGGCTTCGATGCGGGCCAGGTCCAGGGTGCCGTCGATCAGGCTCAGCAGGTGCTCGCCGCTGCGCTTGATCACCTGCACGGCCTGGCGCCGGCGCGGCGGCAGCTCGTGCGTGTCCTCGGCCATCAGCTGGGCATAGCCGAGGATGCTGTTGAGTGGCGTGCGCAGCTCGTGGCTGATGGCGCTGACGTAGCGGCTCTTGGCCTGGTTGGCGGCCTCGGCCGCGGCTTGCGCGCGCTCGGCCAGCACGCGGGCCGCTTGCAAGGCCTCGTCGGTGCGGCGGTGCGAGGCGATCTCGCGCATCAAGGCCTCGGTCTGGCGGTTGGATTCTTCTTGCGCCACCTCGCGGCTCTGGTGGGCCAGCACCAGCCACCATGCGGCAATGCCCAGGCCCAGGCTCAGCAGCACATAGGCCTTGAGGAAGCCGGCGCGCAGGCTGGCCGGCGTTTCGCCGGATCCCAGGCTTTGCAGCTCCTGGTGGTAGAGCAGGCCGAACAGCGCCGCCAGCAGGGGCAGCAGCACGCCCATCAGCAGCAGGAAGTGGCCCAGGCCTTTGTCCAGCACCGGCCAGAGCGGCCGCGGCAGCAGGCGGCGCAGCGCGCCCGACCATTGGGCCGAGAGCCGGGCCTGGGGCTTGCAGAGATCACCGCAGCGCGCGTCCAGGCTGCAGCAGAGCGAGCAGATGGCGCCCTGGTAAGCGGGGCATTGGGCCATGTCCGGGCCTTCGTACTCGCGCTCGCAGATCACGCAGCGGCGCGCGCGCAGGGGGCGGCCTTCGTCTGGGTCTTCGCCGAACGGTGCACGCGCCAGGTAGTAGCGCCCGCGTGTGGCCCAGGCGATCAAGGGCGAGGCGAGCAAGGCCGTCACCAGGGCGATCAGGGCCGAGAAGGCCTGTGCATCCGGCCCGAACAGGCCCAGGTGGGCGCTGACCGACAGCGCCGAGGCCAGGGCCATGGCGCCCACGCCGACCGGGTTGACGTCGTAAAGGTGGGCGCGCTTGAACTCGATGCCCGGCGGCGACAGCCCCAGGGGCTTGTTGATCACCAGATCGGCCACCACGGCCATGATCCAGGCGATGGCCACATTGCCGTACAGGCCCAGCACAGCGCTCAAGGCCTCGAAGACATTCATCTCCATCAGCAAGAAGGCGATCAAGGTGTTGAACACCACCCAGACCACCCGCCCCGGGTGGCTGTGCGTCAGGCGCGAGAAGAAATTGCTCCAGGCCAGCGAGCCGGCATAGGCATTGGTGACATTGATCTTGAGCTGCGACACGATCACGAACAGGGCCGTGGCCGCCACCGCCCAGCCGTAGTGCGGGAACACATACTCGTAGGCGGCCAGGTACATCTGGTTGGGGTCCACCGCGCGCTCGGCCGGCACGGCGTGGCTCAGCGCCAGCCAGGCCAGCAAGGCGCCGCCCAGCATCTTGAGCACGCCCAGCAGCACCCAGCCCGGCCCGCCCACCAGCACCGCCGCCCACCAGCGCCGCCGCTGCGCCGGCGCGGCATTGGCCGGCAGGGCGGGCATGAAGCGCAGGTAGTCGGCCTGTTCGCCCATTTGCGTGATCAGGGCAATGCCCACGGTCAGCGCCGCACCAAAGTGGCGCAACTCGAAGCCGGCCGTGCCCGAGAGCGCGCCAGCATGGTGCAGAGCACCGGCAAAGGCCTGCGGCTCTTGCCACAGCACCGCCGCGAAAGGCAGCAGCAGCAGGACCAGCCAGAGCGGTTGCGTGATCAGCTGCAGGCGGCTGATGACCGACACACCGTGGGTGACCAGGGGAATCACCACCAGCGCGCAGATCAGATAGCCCCAGCGCGGCGGGATGTCCAGCGCCAGGTCCAGGGCGTAGGCCATGACGGCCGCTTCCAGCGCAAAGAAGATGAAGGTGAAGCTGGCGTAGATCAGCGAGGTCAGGGTCGAGCCCAGGTAGCCGAAGCCGGCGCCGCGGGTCAGCAGGTCCATGTCCACGCCGTAGCGGGCGGCGTAGATGCTGATGGGCAGGCCGGCCAGAAAGATGATCAGGCCGGTGGCGACGATGGCCCAGGCCGCATTGGCCCAGCCGTACTGCAGCAGCAAGGTGGCGCCCACGGCCTCCAGGATCAGGAAGGAGGCCGCGCCGAAAGCCGTGTTGGCCACCCGGAAGCCCGACCAGCGGCGAAAGCGCTGCGGCGTGAAGCGCAGGGCGTAGTCCTCCAGCGTTTCGCGCGCCACCCAGGCGTTGTAGTCGCGCCGGATCTTGATGACGCGCTGCGGCGCCGGGCCGCCTTCAGGCGGATGAAGGGGCGGGTGCAGGGGCAGCGGCACATCGTGGGGCAGGGCGCTCATGGGCGAACGGCGAGCAGGTTTCGTGCCGCCTGCGCGCGGCGGTCTCCAAGTCGGCACGGGACTTGCAAACACCCCTCGCAACACCCGAGCCGAACACCATGGAACTGACGCCGAGAGAGAAAGACAAGTTGCTGATCTTCACGGCCGCCCTGCTGGCCGAACGCCGGCGCGCCCGCGGGCTCAAGCTCAACTATCCCGAGGCCGTGGCCTTCATCAGCGCCGCCGTGATGGAAGGCGCCCGCGACGGCAAGACCGTCGCCCAGCTGATGAGCGAGGGCCGCGAACTGCTCGGCCGCGCCGATGTGATGGACGGCGTGGCCGAGATGATTCCCGACATCCAGGTGGAAGCGACCTTCCCGGATGGCAGCAAGCTCGTGACTGTGCATCAGCCCATCGTTTGAGCCGTCCCCGCATTTATTTCAACGACACCGACAGGAACCCGCCCTCATGAAACGCGCCCTCGTCTCCGCCCTCGCTGGCTTGCTGCCCCTGGTGGCCGTGTCGCACACCGGCGATGCCGCCCATGGCCATGACTTCATTACCGGTTTCTTCCACCCTTTGAGTGGGGCCGATCATCTGGCGGCCATGCTGACCGTGGGCTTGTGGAGCGGCCTGGCCCTGCGCCGGCCCTGGCAGGCGCCGCTGGCCTTTGCCGTGCTGCTGCTCGTCGGCGCGCTGCTGGGCTTGAGTGGCCTGGAGCTGCCGGCGGTGGAGCCCATGATCGCCGCCTCGGTGCTGGCCCTGGGCCTGCTGGCCGCCACCCGGCGCGCCCTGGCACCGGCCCTGGCCATGGGCCTGGTGGGCTTCTTCGCCTGCTTCCACGGCGTGGCCCATGGCCGCGAGCTGGACGGCGGTCTGGCCTTGCTGGGCATGGTGCTGGCGACCTGGCTGCTCCATGTGGCCGGCCTGGGCCTGGGCCTGTGGCTGCGCCGCACGCAGGCGCGCTGGGCCCTGCCGCTGAGCCGCGTGCTGGGTGGCGGCATTGCGCTGCTGGGCCTGGCCTTGATGACCCGGGTGGTCGGCGCATGATTCCCGGCGAGCTGTTCACGTCCGAGGGCGAGCACCTGCTCAACCCGGGCCGGCGCACGCTGAGCCTGGTGGTGCAGAACGCGGGCGACCGGCCCATTCAGGTTGGTTCCCACTACCACTTCGCCGAAACCAATGCGGCCCTGCAGTTCGACCGCGCCGCGGCGCGCGGCATGCGGCTGAACATCGGTTCCGGCCTGGCCGTGCGCTTCGAGCCGGGCCAGCAGCGCACCGTGGAGCTGGTGGACCTGGCCGGCGCGCGCATCGTTCACGGCTTCCGCGGCCTGGTGCAAGGGAGCTTGTGATGGCCACGCTGGGACGACGCGCCTATGCCGAGATGTACGGCCCCACCGTGGGCGACCGCCTGCGCCTGGCCGACACGGAGCTGATCATCGAGGTCGAACAAGACCTGACCCTGCGCGCGGGCGGCTATGGGGAGGAGGTCAAGTTCGGTGGCGGCAAGACGATCCGTGACGGCATGGCGCAATCGCAGCGTGCTCGTGATGAGGGTGCTGTCGACACGGTCATGACCAACGCCCTGATCCTCGACCACTGGGGCATCATCAAGGCCGATATCGGCCTCAAGAACAGCCGCATCGTCGCCATCGGCAAGGCCGGCAACCCCGACACCCAGCCCGGCGTGGACATCATCATCGGCCCCGGCACCGAAGTGATCGCCTGCGAAGGGCTGATCGTCACCGCCGGCGCGGTGGACACCCACATCCATTTCATCTGCCCGCAGCAGATCGAGGAAGCCCTGGCCAGCGGCGTGACCACCATGCTGGGCGGCGGCACCGGCCCGGCCACCGGCACCCTGGCCACCACCTGCACGCCCGGCGCCTGGCATCTGGAGCGCATGCTGCAGGCCGCCGATGCCTTCCCCATGAACCTGGGCTTTCTCGGCAAGGGCAATGCCAGCCAGCCACTGGCCTTGCAGGAGCAGATCGAGGCCGGCGCCATCGGCCTCAAGCTGCACGAAGACTGGGGCAGCACGCCGGCCGCCATCGACAACTGTTTGAACGTGGCCGAGGCCACCGACACCCAGGTCGCCATCCACACCGACACGCTCAACGAGAGCGGTTTTGTCGAGGACACGGTGGCCGCTTTCAAAGGCCGCACCATCCACACCTTCCACACCGAGGGCGCCGGCGGCGGCCATGCGCCCGACATCCTCAAGGTGGTGGGCGAGGCGAACGTGCTGCCCAGCTCCACCAACCCGACCCGGCCCTACACCATCAACACCCTGGACGAGCATGTCGACATGCTCATGGTCTGCCACCACCTGGACCCTGCGATTGCCGAGGACCTGGCTTTTGCCGAGAGCCGCATCCGCCGCGAGACCATTGCGGCCGAGGACATCCTGCACGACCTGGGCGCCATCAGCATGTTCAGCTCCGACTCCCAGGCCATGGGCCGGGTCGGCGAGGTGATCCTGCGCTGCTGGCAGACGGCGCACAAGATGAAGCTGCAGCGCGGGCCTTTGCCTGGCGATGGGCCTGGCAATGACAACGCGCGGGTCAAGCGTTATGTGGCCAAGCTGGCCATCAACCCCGCGATTGCGCATGGCATCAGCCACGAGGTGGGCAGTGTCGAGGTCGGCAAATGGGCCGATCTGGTGCTCTGGAAGCCAGCCTTTTTTGGCGTCAAGCCCAGCATCATCCTCAAGGGTGGCAGCATCGCCTTGGCCGCCATGGGCGACCCCAATGCTTCCATCCCGACGCCCCAGCCGGTGCATTACCGGCCCATGTTCGCGGCCTTCGGCGGCGCCCTGGCGCGCAGCTCGTTGAGCTTTGTGTCGCAGGCCGGCCTGGCGGCCGGGGTGGGCCAGCGCTATGGTTTGCAAAAGACCCTGGCTGCCGTGCGCGGCATCCGTGGCCTGGGCAAGCGCGACATGATCCACAACGATTACGCGCCGCGCATGGAGGTCGATGCGCAAAGCTATGCCGTGCGGGCGGATGGCCTCTTGCTCAGCTGCGAGCCGGCGCAGAGCCTGCCCATGACCCAACGCTATTTCTTGTTCTGATGTCCCCACTTGCCATGACCACCGAAACCGACTTGCTGATCCGCCTCGATGACCTGAGCGACCCGCGCATTGCCGCCTTCATGGAAGAGCATATGCAGGACATGCGCGCCACCTCGCCGCCGGAAAGTGTGCACGCGCTGGACATGAACAAGCTGCGCCAACCGGAGATCGCTTTCTGGACGGCGTGGCTGAACGAGCCCGCAGGCCCGGTGCTGGCGGCCACCGCCGCGATCAAGCGCCTGGATGCGGAGCACGCTGAACTCAAGTCCATGCGCACCGCGGCCGCGCTGCGTGGCCGCGGCCTGGCGCGCCGCATGCTGCGCCATGTGCTGGCCGAGGCCCGTCAGCGCGGCTATCGCCGCTTGAGCCTGGAAACCGGCACGCAGGCATTTTTCGAGCCGGCCCACCAGCTCTACGCCAGCGAGGGCTTTGTCGTCTGCGAGCCCTTCGGCAGCTACCGGATCGACCCCCACAGCTGCTACATGACCTTGGCGCTGGCATGAGCGCCGCAGCGCTCTTGCAAGTGGCCCGTCTGATCCCGCAAGGCCAGGGCCTGGCGCCGGTGCTGCTGCGCCGTGCGGCCTGCCTCAGCCTGGACTGGGACACGCGGCAGAAGAGCCGCTTTCAGGCTGAGGACTCCAGTGGTCGAGTCTTGGGCGTGTTCCTGCCGCGCGGCACCCAGCTGCGCGGCGGCGATGTGCTGCTGGCCGAGGATGGCAGCCTGATCCGCGTCGAGGCGGCGCCCCAGGCGCTGCTGCGCATCAGCGCTTGCGCGGAGCACGGCTCGCCCTTTGACTTGACTCGCGCGGCCTACCACCTGGGCAACCGCCATGTGCCCATCGAGCTGCAGCCCGGCTATTTGCAGATCGAGCCCGACCATGTGCTGGCCGAGATGCTGCGCGCCCAGCCGCATCTGCAGGTGCAGGCGCTGGACGCGCCGTTTGAACCGGAGGGCGGGGCGTATGCGGCGGGGCATGGGCACAGCCATGACCATGGGCAGGACCACGGTCATGCTCACCCTCCTCACCATCATCATCACGCCCATCCATGAGCGCCCTGCTGCAACTGCTCTGGCTGGCCTCGCCGGCTTTGCCCATCGGCGGCTTCTCCTATTCCGAGGGCATCGAATCGGCCGTGGCCCATGGCTGGGTGCATGACGAAGTCAGCACCGCGCACTGGCTCTCGCAGCAGCTGCGCCTGAGCCAAGCGCGCGGTGACCTGTCCTTGGCGGCCCAGGCCTTGCGAGCCTGGCGCGAAGACGACCGGGCGACTCTGCGCCGCCTGAACGACTGGTTGCTGAAAACCCGCGAGAGTGCCGAGCTGCGCCTGCAGTCCGAGCAGATGGGCCGTTCGCTGCTGGACTGGCTGCGCAACCACGACACCGCCACGCCGGCACAGATCGCGCAGTGCCAGGCTTTGGGCCAGCCCTGCTACCCGCTGGTGATGGCCCTGGCCCTGGCAGCCAGCGAGGCTGCGCCCGAGGATGCGCTGCTGGCCTACGCCTTCGCCTGGGCCGAGGCCATGGTCGGCGCCGCCATCAAGTCGGTGCCCCTGGGGCAGAGCGCTGGACAGCGCATCCTGGCCCGCCTGGCCGCCGAGATTCCCGCGGCGGTGGCCGAGGCGATCACCACCGATGAATCTCGGCGTCAGGCCTTTTCTCCCATGCTGGCGATCCTCTCAGCCCGCCACGAAACCCAGTACTCCCGCCTGTTCCGATCATGACGCCAAGCACCTCGCACCTGACTCCGCTGCACCACATCCCCGGTCGCAGCAAGCGCCTGCCGCCCCTGCGCGTGGGCATCGGCGGCCCGGTCGGTTCGGGCAAGACTACCTTGCTGGAGATGCTGTGCAAGGCCATGCGTGAACGCTGGGATCTGGTGGCCATCACCAACGACATCTACACCAAGGAAGACCAGCGCCTGCTGACCCTCAGCGGCGCGCTGCCGGCCGAGCGCATCCTGGGCGTGGAGACGGGCGGCTGCCCGCACACCGCCATCCGCGAAGACTGCTCCATCAATCTGGAGGCGATCGACCGCATGCTGGCGCAGTTCCCCGATGCCGATGTGGTCTTCGTCGAATCGGGCGGCGACAACCTGGCCGCCACCTTCAGCCCCGAGCTCAGCGACCTGACCATCTACGTCATCGACGTCGCCGCCGGCGAGAAGATCCCGCGCAAGGGCGGCCCCGGCATCACCAAGAGCGATCTTTTTGTCATCAACAAGACCGACCTGGCCCCGCATGTCGGCGCCAACCTCGAGATCATGGAAGCCGACACCCGCCGCATGCGCGGCGCCAGCAAGCCTTTTGTGATGAGCAACCTCAAGACCCTGGCCGGCGTGGCCGAGGTGGTGCGTTTCATCGAGGAGCGGGGGATGTTGAGCTCGGGCGGGTGAAGGCGTGCACTCGATATCGTGTTGCAAGGGCCTTGAGGGACCGGCTTCGGCACGAAGCAGTCCTTGGGTTGCTTGTTGATCGGGCCGACTGGGCGCTCTGCTCCGTTCATGTCCCCCGGCGCCCGACTGCGTCGGGCGCCTCCTCCTTTACTTCACTTCGCAGAGCGCCCAGCCGACCCGATCCAGCAAGGCCTTGCCCCTTCGACGAAGACGCCGACCGGTTGAACTGACAAGGGGTGTCGGGTGAGTGCTGAAGCGAAGTAAAGGAGGAGGTCCGCGCGCAGCGCGGGCCGGGGGACATGAGCGGAAGCACTTGCCCGACACCCCTTGTCACAAGCCCAAACTTCAAGGGCTGCTCTGTGCCGTTCCCCGCCAATGGGCCCAGGTGGTTCTCGCTGGCTCGGCAAAGAAAAGCGCCCCAGAGCCATGACAGACTCCAGGGCGCAGATCACCGCCCAGGATCGGGCGATGAATGGGCCAGCGGTTCAGCGATTTACTTCTTCGCGGCCGCCTCCAGACCCGGCACATGCTCCGCACCGGTCACGATTTGTGCGGTGGACTGGCGCACGGTCTCGCCCAGGGGCTCGACACGGCCGCCCAGGCATTGCCCCAGGAAAGCCTCGGCCACGGCGTTGAAACCGATGCGGTTGTTGGGCTTGTTGAAGCCATGGCCTTCGTCGGGGTAGAGCACGTAGGTGACCGGGATCTTCTTGGCTTGCATGGCCTGGACGATCTGGTCACTTTCGGCCTGTTTGACACGCGGGTCGTTGGCACCCTGGCCGATCAGCAGGGGGCGGACGATCTGGTCGGCCTTGTAGAGCGGCGAGGCGGCGCGCAGGATGGCCTTGCCTTCCTCGGTCGTCGGGTCACCCATGCGGCTGTACATCTGCTTCTTGCCGGCCTCCCAGTACGGGGGAATGGTGCTGAGCAGGGTTTCCAGGTTCGAGGGGCCGACGATGTCCACGGCGCAGGCAAAAGTGGTGGGCGTGAAGGCCACACCGGCCAGGGCCGCGTAGCCGCCATAGCTGCCACCCATGATGGCGACCTTGTCCTTGGTTGTGACGCCTTGCTTGACGGCCCAGTCCACGGCGTCCAGCAGGTCGTTGTGCATGGCCAGGCCCCATTGCTTGTTGCCGGCGTTCAGGAACTTCTTGCCAAAGCCGGTGGAAGCGCGGAAGTTGACCGACAGCACCGCATAGCCGCGGTTGGCCAGCCATTGGTGGTAGCCGTTGTAACCATGGCCGTCGCGGGCCCAGGGGCCGCCGTGCACAAACAGCACCAGGGGCACAGGCTTGTCGGCCTTGCCGTCGCCGTTCTTGTCGGCCTCCTTGGGTAGGCTCAGGTAGCTGGGCAGGATCAGGCCGTCGCGGGCCTTGATCTCCAGGCCTTGCATGGGCACCAGCGGTGCGTCCTGCAACTCGGGGCGGGCGACATAGAGCGCCTGCAGCTTCTTGGCCTTGCGGTCGTAGAGGTAGGTGGCAGCGACCTTGGAGACCGGATCGATGCCGACGATCCACTTGTCGTCGGCGCGCGTGCGGCTGGAAACGATCACCTCGCCCTGGCCCAGCTGCTTTTGCAGCCAGTCGAAGTCGGCCTTCAGCGTCTTGTCAAGGAACTTCCATTCGGTCTGCAGATAGTCCACAGCATAGGCCTGGATCACGCCGCTGACCGGGTCGCGCAAGCTGGCCCCCAGATCGGCCCTGGCGTCCTCGGCCAGCAGGGTGCGTTTACCGCTGGCTACATCCTCGGCGAACAAGGCCGTGGTGTCGCGTTCGCGCGAGTCCATCCAGTACAGGGTCTTGCCGTCACGGGTGTAGCCCAGCGGCGAGGTGGCGCTGTCTTCCAGCGTCGTGCTCAGCACTGGCTTGTCGGCGGTCTTGCCGTTCTGGACCGGGAAGAAATCCTGCCCGCCCGCGGCATTGGGGCGCAGGGCCATGCGCACATTCAGATCGTCGTCGCCGAGGAAGCCGGCAAAGCCGTCGCCCTGCATCAGCAGCTTCAGCTCGCCGGTCTTGAGATTGAGCAAATGCACATCGTGCCAGCGCGGGTCGCGGTTGTTAATGCCGATCAGCAGCTCGTCGGGTCGCGTGTTCGAGCGTGCCATCATGCGCACCCGCACCTTGTTGTAGGGCGTGTAGTCGCGCTGCTGGCCGCTCTTCAAATCGACACCGTAGAGGCGGAAGTTCTCATCGCCGGCGTTGTCCTTGATGAACAGCACCTGCTCGCTGTTGCCCGACCAGAAATGGCCGGGGATCGGGCGGTCCTTGGAGTCGGTGACGGCCTTGGCCGCCTCGGGCTTGTCAGCCGGCGCCACCCAGACGTTCATCACGCCATTCACCGGTGCCATCCAGGACAGCCACTGGCCATCCGGGCTCAGCTGGGCGCCGCTCTTGACCGGGTTGCCAAACAAGGCTGAGCGGGCGATCAGCGGCGTTTCGCCACGGGCATTGGCCGTGGCGGCCACGGCGCTTTGGGTCAGCGTGGCGCTCAAGGCCAGGCTGGCCAGAGCCAACAGGGTGGGGGCGAAGGGGCGAACCGCAGAAGCAGACGATGTCATGTGCACCTCAGAAAGAGACAGGGCAGGTGGAAACGTGCGGGCCTTCGAAGCTCGGCGGCCCATTCTGAGGAAGGGGACGTCGGGCATGCGCTGGGCCCAGGATTTGGAACTGCAGGCTTGCAGCATAGTCAAACTTGCCAGAGCTCCACCCGCTTGCGGCGACAGACGGGAGGCTGGTCGACATGAGCTGCCGATCGGCCCGATGGGTGCAACCCGTCGACAGCCTGGGGCCGCTGCCCTGCCGCGCTCTGGCATATGCTGGCGCCCGCCACTTGGCTCACGGGTGCCCACCATGCTGCAACTCTTCATCGCCAACAAAAACTACTCGTCCTGGTCCTTGCGACCCTGGGTGCTGCTGATGCAGCTGCAACTGCCCTTCGAGGAGCGACTGGTGGTGTTCGGCCAGGCGCCGGGCAGCGCCGGAGACTACCGCTTGTTCTCGCCGAGCGGCCGCGTGCCCTGCCTGCATCACGAGGGCCTGACAGTTTGGGACTCCCTGGCCATCGTCGAGTATCTGGCCGAGCTGGACCCGCGGGTCTGGCCGCAGGACCGTGCGGCGCGCGCCTGGGCGCGCAGCGTCTGCGCTGAAATGCACTCCGGATTCCAGCGCCTGCGCGATGTCTGCACCATGAACTGCGGCCTGCGAGTGCAGGTGGGCGATTGGTCGCCCGCCTTGCTGGCCGACTGGCAGCGCATCGAGGCCTTGTGGCTGGAGGGCTTGAAGCGCTTCGGCGGCCCCTACCTCACCGGCCCCGATTTCACGGCTGTGGATGCGTTTTTCGCCCCGGTGGCTTTTCGGGTGCAGAGCTATGGGCCGGCCTTGGGCGAGGCCGCGCAGGCCTATGCCCAGCGATTGCTGCAGCTGCCGGCCATGCAGGACTGGTACCGCGCGGCCCTGGCTGAAACCTGGCGTGATGAAGCGCATGAGGCCGAGGCCCGGGCGGCGGGCCTCTGGCTGCAGGATTTGCGCGCCTCGGCGCCCGCATGAATCTAGGGCGGCCCAGAATCTGGGACGATGCGGGTCTGACCTTCAAGCCTGGAGCCCCGTCCCCGTGAGTGTTTTTTCGCCACCGACCAGTCCATCCGTCAAGCCCGTCGCCACCCCTCTGGATCGGCCCGATCTGGAACAGTTCGCACGCGAAGATGGCGGCTTCCCGCAGGCCTTCATCCGCGCCCTGGCTGCGCTGGCCGCGGCCGACGGTTTTGTCACGCTGGGGGAGTTCGAGCGGGTGTCGGCCTTGGCCGCCCGGCTGCAGGATTCGGCCCTGGGCGCCCACGCGGCCCTGCGGGCGCTGGAGTCGCCCGGCGAGCAAAAAGCCGCCTTTGCTCAGCTCAAGCGCGCCAGCGCCGAGCTGCCCGAGGCCCAGCGCCGCCAGGCCTTCCTGGATGCCCAGCCTCTGCTGCAGTTGCAGGGCGAGCAGGCACACAAGTTTGCGCAGGAGCTGGCGCAAGCCTTGCTGCTGCCCAGCCAGGAGCTTTCGCGCCTGGCCGAGGCGGTGGGCCCGGCGCCCTCGTTGTGGAAAACCGTCAGCCGCCAATCGGCCCGGCTGTTCGGCGGCCGGCCATTGTTGCCGGCGGCGCAGACGGCGGCGCGACTGTCGGGCGACATCGATCTGGCCCTGGGCGTGGGCCGTTACCTGGACGGCGCCAGCAGCGATCAGGTCTTGCAGCAGGGCATGAGCTCCAGCCTGACCGTGCTGGCGCGGCGACTCAGCGAGTTCGAGCGCGGCCTGCAGGCGCCGCCGCCGGAGGCCGGCTCGGCCGCCGCGTACGCGCAGCGGGTGGAGCAGCTGTTCCAGCAGGTGGGTCAGCGCATCGCCATGGTGGAAGCGCGCATCGCGCATGAAAAACGCAGCTTCGAAGAGGACTTTGAAGAGCTGATCCACGATGCCGGCAATGCCGTCGAGCTGCAGATGCTGGAGCGCCTGCGCACGGACGATTGGACCGAGCACAAGGTCTGGGCCGAGATGGCCCGCTCGACCTTTGCCAAGGAGCTGGAGCGCCGCCTGGACCGTGCCGCCCGCCGCCAGGAGGGGCAGCTGCGCCTGCTGAAGGAAGAGCTGCGCCTGTTCCGCGAAGAGTTCAGCCTGGTCCACGCCAGCGTGCTCGAGCGCCCGCACCACAGCCAGCTGCGCCGCCTGATGCCGGCCCTGCAGATCAGCACGCGGCTGAAGAATTCCACCGAGAGTGCGGCCGAGCTGACCCTGGGCGCCGGCGCGGTGGCTGCCGCAGGCACGGGCGCGGCGGTCTATGCCCTGGGTGCAGCCGCCGTGCTGCCGGTGATCGCGCCGGTGGCGCCGTTTGCGGGCGGTGCCTTGCTGGTGGCCGGCCTGCTCAAGTGGATGATGGACAAGAGCGGCCGCAAGGATGAAGAGCTGCGCCACAAGCGCGAGGCATTTGAGGCAGCGCTGCGCGAGCGCCTGTCCGCCATGCGCGTCGACAGCTTCGCCCAGCTCGACACCCTGGGCCAGGAGTTCCGTGCCAGCGCCAATGCCTTGCTGCGGCCGTTGCTGCTGGAGGCCGAAGCGGCGCGCCAGCTGCCCGAGACCGAGCGCCGGGTGGCGCAGCGTGTGATCCAGGACACGCGCCAGGCCATGCAGGCCCTGGGGGCGCCGGAGGCGTGATCCGGCCCCGTCCCGAGCGGACTCATCAGGCCCAGATGTCCGCCTCGGTCCAGCCCAGATCCTGAAACTCTGTGGCGCGCAGATCCGCCTCGCCGGCACAGAAAAACTCGTCCAGCTGAGGCGGCTTGACGGCGGTGCCGGCCAGCATGGCGTGCACCTGACCGCGGTGGTGGATCTGGTGCTGGAACAGATGGGCGAGCAGGCGTGTGCGGCTGTCCTGCTGCGCGCCCCCCGGCCGGGCGATGGTGACGATGCGGCCCAGATCGGCGTCGCGCTGGGCCGCGCAGTAAGCCAGCAGGCGCCGGTCGACGGCGGCCTGCTCGCGCTGCAAATCGGCAGCGTACTGAAACGGCTCGTCGACAGCGAAGAACTGGTAGCAGTCCTCGTGCGGGGCGTCGCCGGCCAGCTCGCGCTCCAGCGCATCGACGTAAAACCAGTCCACGCAGAGGTTGTGGTTCAGGGTCGCGAGGATGCTGGGGAAGAAGTTGCAGCGGGTCGCTTGCAGCTCAGACGGGCTCAGCTGGGCGCAGGCCGCCAGCAGGCGGTGGTTGGCCCAGGCATTGTTGTAGGCCATGCTGAGCAGATGGTGGGCCAGAGGGTCGGTGTGGGGGTTGGGCTTCATGCTTGCCGTATCCAGTGTCGTCAGGTCTCAACGGGGTGCCAAACCCAGGGCGTCCAGATGCAGCAAGGCTTCGCTGCGCCGTTCGCGGGCGATGTCGCGCCAGTCACGATCTTCCTGTGCACCCATCAAAGCGTACAGAAGATTGAGGCTGGCCCCGGGCCATCGTGCCTTGAGCTTTGCGTAGAGCGCATAGGCATCGTGCTGGCGAAGTTGGTCCAGATCGTGGATGCCGAGCGCAGCAAGTTGTTCCCGGCTGCGGGGCCCGAGACCGCGCATGGTCCTCAGCCCATGGGCGAGCACAACTCGACCAGGCTGCCATCCGGGCAGCGCACATAGGCGACCGTCTGGCCCCAGGGCTTGGTGACCGGTTCTTTCAGCGGCGTGGCGCCGGCGGCCACGGCGCGGGCGAAGGCGGCAGGCACGTCCTCGGTGCTGAAGCCGATCTCCATGCCCAGCGGGCGCGCGCTCTCGGCCGCCACCACATAGGGCTGGCCGACGCTGTCCAGTGCGGTTTCGTGGTCGACAAAGGCCAGGGCGGTGGCGCCGGTGTCCAGTTCGCCGTAGGCGCCCGATTCATGCAGGAAGCGGCGCTTCAGGCCGAAGGCGGCCTCGAAAAACGCCAGGGAGGCGGCCACATCGGCCACGTAAACAATGGTGTAGGCATAGTTCATGCGAGGGTCTCCGGCAGTGCGTGTGGATGGGGTGGGGGGATGGCTGCGGCGCATCTTGCCTGCCCGCTGCTGACATCGGCTGTCAGCAGTTAGGGGGGAGGGCGCCCGGCGGCGGCATCTGCAGCCGGGCCGTCACGGCCGAGCCGGTTCCTTGTGGCAGCATGGGCGTCTGCGCACGGCGCTTCGGCCGCCGTGGGCGCATCAGAAGAAGACGATGATGGGATCAGCGTGAGCAGCATGCACAGCAGAGAACGACGAGAGCCAGGACAGCAGGTCGGTGCGGGAGGGGCCGGGGAAGCGCAGGGCATGAGCGGCGCGCGTCGCCGCTTTCTGAGCCTGGGCCTGGGTCTGAGCCTCGGCACGGCCGGCCCGACCTTGCTGGCCGGCGCCAGCCCGGCGGTCTGGGCGCAGACCGCCGCCGAGAGCGCCGTGGCGCCGCTCAAGATCGCACCCCTGGCCTTCGAGCGCCGCATTCTGACCAATGGCCTGGAGCTGATTGCCCTGCCTCAGGCCGGGGCCACAGTCAGCGTGCAGGTCTGGTACCGCGTGGGCGGCAAGGACGACCCGGCCGGTCGCAGCGGCTTTGCGCATTTGTTCGAGCACATGATGTTCAAGCGCACCCGCTACATGGCCAACGAACAGTTCGACCGCATGACCGAGGATGTCGGCGGCAACAACAATGCCTTCACCGCCGATGACATGACGGCTTACCACAGCGTCGTGCCGGCCAACCACCTGGAACCCCTGCTCTGGGCCGAGGCCGAGCGCATGTCCAACCTGACCGTGGATCAGGCCAATTTCGACAGCGAGCGCGCCGTGGTCAAGGAAGAGTTCCGCCAGCGCGTGCTGGCCGAGCCCTACGGCCGGTTGTTTCACGCCGTGCCGCGCCTGGGCTACCAGCTGCACCCCTACCGCCGCCCGGTGATCGGCAGCATCGAGGAGCTGGACGCCGCGACCCTGCAGGACGTCAGTGCCTTCCATGCCCAGTACTACCGGCCGGATAACGCGGTGCTCATCGTCACCGGCGCGTTTGACCCGGTGCAGCTGAATCGCTGGGTGAACCATTACTTCGGCAGCATCCGCCAACCGGCCAGTGCCATCCCGCGGGTGCAACAGAGCGAGCCGCGGCGTGCACGCGACGAGCTGCATCAGCTCAAGGCGCCCAATGTGCCGCTGCCGGCGGCCTTGCTGATCTGGCAAGGTCCCAAGGCCTCCAGCGCCGATGCGCCGGTCTGGCAGGTGGCCCAAGGGCTGCTGGCCATGGGCGAGTCCTCGCGCCTGAACGAGAGCCTGGTCTACCGCCAGCAGCTGGCGCAGAGTGCCGGCTTCGAAGCCCAGCTCAATGCCGACGCCGGCCTGTTGGTGGCCCATGCCATTGCCAGCGGCAAGCAGAGCGCCGCCGAGCTGGTGGCGCCGCTGATGCGTGAGCTGCAAAAGCTGGCCGAGGAGCCCATCGCCGCAGCAGAGCTGGAGAAGGTCAAGGCTCAGCTGCTGACCGCTGCCTTGATTCGCCGGCAAACGCCGCTGGGCCTGGGTGAGGTGCTGGGCGAGGCGGCCTTGCTGCGCGGTGATGTGCAGTGGGTGAACCGCGAGTTGAACGATTTGCAGGCGGTCAGCGCCGCCGATGTGCAAGGCGTGCTCAAGCGCGATGTGCTGCGCGGCGCCCGGGTGACCGTGTTGTACGAGGCCGAGGCTGCGCCGGCCCGCAAGAAAGTGGGCAAGCCATGAGCCGCCGGACCATGTTTTCGTTCGTTCGCCGCCCGCCTGTGTTGGCTGCGGCCCTGGGTCTGGCCTTGGCCGCCTCCTTGGGCTGCGCCTGGGCCCAGACCGGGTTTGAGTCGCCGCCCCGCCCGGCCTCGCCCCAGCCTTTGCAGGTGCCCGATTTCATTCAGCAGCGCCTGGCCAATGGCCTGGGCCTGGCCGTGGTCGAGCGTCATGCCCAGCCTCTGGTCACGGCCTGGCTGTTGGTCCAGGCGGGTGGGGCTTATGACCCGGGCGGCAAGTCCGGCCTGGCCGAGCTGAGCCTGGCCCTGATGGGCAAGGGCGTGCAGCGTGGCGCCGGCCCGGTGTCGGCCGCGGCCCTGGCCGCCGAGATCGAGGCCTTGGGCACGCAGCTGGAGATCGGCAGCGCCGCTCGCAGCAGCCACCTGGGCGTGACGGTGGCCAGCCACCGCCTGGACGGCAGCCTGGGCCTGCTGTCCGAGATGTTGCGCAGTCCCAGCCTGGCGGAAGAGGAGTTCCAGCGCCTGCAGGCCCAGGCGGTCGATGCGCTCAAGCTCGGCCGCTCCGACCCGGGCCAGTTGGCCGCCCAGATCGGCCGCCGCCTGTACTGGGGCGACAGCCCGCATGGTCAGCAGCCCACCCTGGCCAGCCTCAGCCGCATCCAGCTTGACGATGTGCGCGCCTTCCACCGCCTGCATGTGCGGCCCGAGCGGGTCACCCTGATCCTGGCCGGCGACATCACGCCGGCCCAGGCGCGCAGCCTGGCAGACAAGCATTTCGGCAAATGGCGAGCCCATCGCATGGCACTGCCGCAACAACCGTCCTTGGTGCCCAAGCCGCTGGCGGCGCGCACGGTACTGGTCGACCTGCCCGGTGCCGGCCAGAGTGCGGTGCAGGTGATGGCACCGACCGCCGGCCCAAGCCCCGTGCCCTTTGCCCGCCTGACACCCGAAGCCCAGGCCACCGAGGTGCTGACCCAGCAGGCCAACGCCCTGGCCAATGCGGTCCTGGGTCAGGGCTACTCCTCGCGCATCAACCAGGAGGTGCGCATCAAACGCGGCCTGAGCTACGGTGCCACCAGCGGCATCGACGCCCAGCCCGGGGGCGCCCAGCTGATCACCAGCGCCCAGACCAAGCATGAAAGCGCCGGTGAGGTGGCGGCCTTGCTGCAGCAGGAGATCCGCCGCCTGTCTACGGAGCGTGTGCCCGACCCCGAGCTGGTGGCACGCCGCGCGGTGCTGATCGGCGACTTCGGCCGCCAGCTGGAAACCACGGCCGGCCTGGCCGCCCTGGCGGCCGAGGGCCTGATGCGCGGCCGACCCCTGGCCGAGCTGGGCCGGGTGCCGGATGAACTGGCGGCCCTGGACGGCGACATCGTGCGCACCCTGGCCACCCGCCACTGGCAGGGCGAGCGCTTGCGCACCGTCATCGTGGCCGATTTCAAGCAGGGCGGTCTGGCCCTGCGCCAGCAGTTCCCGGATGCCCTGGTGCTCAAGGCCGAGGAGCTGGACCTGGCCAGCCCGACGCTGCGCCGCGGCGGCCGCAAATAGGCCGGCTTCAAGCCCGCGGCTACAATGGTCGGGTCATTGGGGAGTAGCCGCTGCAGCCGCCCTGGCTGCCGGCCCGCGTCAACACACTTGGTCGAGCGTTCGGCCATGGCGCGGGCAGCGTCATCTCTTGTGCAGTGTGCAAGACCTGACCCCTGGCAAGACCTTTGGCCACCCACACCTGCTTTGCGGCCGGCGTGTGCGTGGTCATCGGTTGTTTTCATGCCGGCCGCAGGAACAGTGTTCGCCCACCATGGAAGCCTTTCTCGTCTCCACCGGCATCGTCGCCCTCGCTGAAATCGGCGACAAAACCCAGCTCCTGGCCTTTTTGCTGGCCGCCCGCTTCCGCAAGCCCCTGCCCATCATCCTGGGTATCTTCATCGCCACCGTGGTCAACCATGCCGGTGCCGGCGCCCTGGGCGCCTGGATCACCGCGCAAGTCAGCCCCACCGTGATGCGCTGGGTGCTGGGCGTGGGCTTTGTCGCCATGGCTGTCTGGACCTTGATTCCGGACAAGATCGACGAGGAAGAGGAGGGCGGCAAAGGCCTGAAGCTGGGCGTGTTGGGCACCACCATCGTGGCCTTCTTCCTGGCCGAGATGGGCGACAAGACCCAGGTGGCCACTGTGGCGCTGGCGGCTCAGTACCACGCCTTTGTGGCCGTGGTGGCAGGCACCACCTTGGGCATGATGATCGCCAATGTGCCGGCCGTCTTGCTGGGCGAGCGCATCGCCGGTCGTATTCCCGTTCGCCTGGTCCATGGCATTGCCGCAGCCATCTTTGCGGTGATCGGGGTGGCCACTTTGGCTGGTGCGGGACAAAAGCTCGGTTTCTGAGCCGTTTACTCCTGCATGCTGTTGCGCAGCGGGGCTGGTCGCCGGCCCGGTTTGCTGGTTCAATGCTTCGACGGGCGCAACACGCACAGTCAGAGTTGCGCCCGGACATGGAACAGTTCGCCAGGGGAGTTCTAACAATGACGGTGCGATCTCATGTCTTGCTGGTCGACGACGACGAGCTGACGCTGCAAATGCTGGAAGCCACACTGGAAGCTGACTTCAAGGTCAGTCAGGTCAGCAGCGGGGCGGAAGCCCTGAGTCGCTGTGACAGCGACCCGCCCGACCTGATCGTGCTCGATGTGGACATGCCCGAGATGGACGGCTACGAGACCTGCCGCCGCCTCAAGGACAACTTCTCCACAGCCGACATCCCGGTGATCTTTCACTCCGCTCGCACCAGCATTGACGAGCGATTGCAGGGTTATGCCGCTGGCGGCGCCGACTACCTGCCCAAGCCCTTTGATGCGCCCGAGCTGCTGGCCAAAATCAATCTGGTGCTGGCCCACCGCGACCGGCAGCGCGAGCTCAGCGGCCAGCTCGACGAAGTGATGAATGCCGTGCTCTCGTCCGCCGATATGGTGGGTGAGGCCGGCGTGGTGCTGGAGTTCCAGCGCGCCCTGGTCGGCTGCGCGGACAACGCGGCCGTGGCGCGGGCCATCCTCGATGCCCTGCACCGCTATTCGCTCGATGGATGCGTGCGCATCCGCGGCGGTGGCGAGGTGTATTCGGGCAATGCCCGCGGGCCCTGCAGCGCGCTCGAGAACTCCATCCTCGACCATCTGCAGGCCCAGACCGAGGGCCAGCGAATCCGCCCCTTCGGCCACCACACCGGTTTCTCTTACGACCGCGTGGTGCTGTTCGTGCGCGACCTGCGCATGGACCGCGGCGCCGACATGGACCGGGCCGAATCCGAACGCATGGGCCGCGCCATCGACAACGTGGCCCTGCTGGTCGAGGGCGCGGTGCAGCGGGTCGGGGCGCTGGAGTCCCTGGTCGCCACCCGCGATCTGGCCGATGTGCGTCATCTGGTCAGCATGACGCGCAATGCCTTGACCGACATTTCGGCCCGCAACCAGGCGCAGCAGCGCGAGGTCAAGCAGGTGTTCGACAGCCTCAATGCCGAGGTCGAGAACAGCTTTCTGCATCTGGGGCTGACCCAGAGCCAGGAGGACCACCTCAGCAGCATCATCAAGCAGCATCTGGAGGCGGCCTTGGCGGTGCTGGGCAAGAGCCAGGAGGTGGAGGCTTTCCTGGGTCGTGTGATCCACAAGCTGGGCCAGGCTGCGAATTGAGTCCAGGCCTGCTGCGTCCAGATCATGGCCGCCCTCCAATCTGCACCGCCGGCCGAGGCTTTTGACGAGCCCTCGGCCATCGAGCCCCCGCTGAACGCCGCGCAGCAGGAGGAATCCCTGCGCGGTTTCAAATCGCGCCTGGACGCGATGATGCTGCGCAGCGCGCGCGTGTTCCTGGTGCTGGTGATGCTGGGGGCCCTGCTCCAGATTGCCGGTACCTTGAACCAGACCGAGCTGGCCTGGTCTCTGCGCCTGAGCCGCGCCGGGCCGGCCACGGCCGTGTTGTTGATCTGTGCGCTGGCCTTGTTGCTGGCGCTGCGCTGGGGCGTGCGCCTGGCGGCAGGATTCTTCAGCGCTGCGGTGATGCTGGCCCTGTTTGCCTCGGCCGCCTGGCATGGCAACGGGGTGCGCTCCTCGGGCATGGGCGCGGTGCTGGCGGCCCTGGTGGTGATGGGCCTGATGGTCGGGCCAAGGGCCGCCATGCGCGGCACGGTGCTGGCCTGTCTGGGCTTTCTCGGCCTCTGGCAGGCCGAGGTGCGCGGCCTGATCCCGGGCCTGGTGGTGCAGAACACGCCGCCGCTGAGCAGCTTCGCGGTCGTCTACAGCTTTGGCGCCGTCATGATTGGCTGGCTGGTGCTGCGCTACGGCACCGTGTTCTGGGAGGTCACCTCCTCGCTCGAGGGCTCTCGCCGATTGCTGGCCGATACCGTGCGTGCGCAGCAGAAGGTGGCGCAGGAGCTGCGCGACAGCGAAGAGCGCTTGCGCATGTTGCTGGACAGCTCCATCACCAGCATCCAGATCCTGGAAGGCGAGACCGGCGCGCTGCGCTTTGCCAATGCGCAGACCCTGGAGAAGTTCGGCTGTGCGCGACCGTCCGATCTGGCCGAGGCCTTGATGTACCCCGGTGGCTTGTACGCCAAGGAGCAGCTGATGCAATGGGTGCAGCGCACCCTGGATCAGGGGCCACAGTATTTCGAGTGGCAGTCGCGCCGTCGCGATGGCACGCCGATCTGGTGGGACATGAAGATGGACCGCATGCGCCTGGCCGGCCAGGCCTGTGTGGTGCTGTTCGGTCACGACATCACCGCCCGCGTGCGCGCCGAGGCCGAGCTGCGCGTGCAGCAGGGCCGGCTGGAAGACGATGTGCGCTTGCGCACGGCCGAGCTGCAGGCCGAGAAGCAGCGCATGCAGGACATTCTCGAAGCCCTGCCCATCACCTTGAGCATCCGTGACACGGCGGGGCGCTACATCCTGATCAACCGCGCTTTCGAACAGGCCAGCGGCTTCAAGCGCGAGCAGGTGCTGGGCCAGACGGCCCGGGCCCTGTTCAACGAAGAAGTGGCGGCCGAGATTGCCGAAACCGATGCCCAGCTGCTGGCCGGCAGTGCCAGCAGCCTGAGCAGCGAGCGCCAGATCGTTCATCCCAAGGATGGGCCGCACGACTACCTGCTGACCATGGTGGCCCTGGTGGACGCGCGCAAATCGCTCTATGGCATCCTTAATCTCGGCACCGATGTCACCTCGATCAAGCGCCTGCAGCGCGAGCTCAGCGTGGCCAAGGACGAGGCCGAGCGCCTGGCCCGGGTCAAGAGTGACTTCCTGGCCAATATGAGCCACGAGATCCGTACCCCGCTCAATGCGGTGCTCGGCCTGGCCCAGCTTGGCGTGAGCCGCAGCGCCGATCCGCTGGCCAGCCGCAATGGCTTCGAGCGCATCGTCCGCTCGGGCCGCCATCTGCTGGGTGTGATCAACGACATCCTCGACTACTCCAAGGTCGAGAGTGGCAAGCTCGACATCGAGAGCCTGCCTTGCAACCTGGTCCACCTGGCCAAGGAGGTGGTGGATCTGGTGTCCGAGCGCGCCGATGCCAAGAACCTGCGCCTGCGCATGGAATACAAGTGCAGCTTCGACTGGGTGGCGCTGGACTCTCTGCGGGTGACCCAGATCCTGGTCAACCTGCTGGCCAACGCCATCAAATTCACCGACAAGGGTCGGGTCACCCTGACCCTGGAATCGCAGCGCGACTGGTTGCGCCTGTCGGTCACGGATACCGGGCCCGGCATCCCGCCGGAGCAGCAACTGCGCATCTTCCGTGCTTTCGAGCAGGCCGACAGCTCCACCACCCGGCAGTTCGGCGGCACCGGCCTGGGCCTCAGCATCAGCAGCCAGCTGGCGCGCGCCATGGGCGGTGACATCGAGGTCGACAGCGTTGTGGGCCAGGGCTCCTGCTTCACGCTCAAGCTGCCTTTGGTACGTGTCGAGCCGGGCCAACTGGAGCTGGTGGAGCAGCGAAGCGAGCTGCCCCCGCTCAGCGGGCCGGGCGTGCTTGACGATGCCAGCGAGGCCAAGGTCAGCCTGCGCGGCCTGCGCATCCTGATTACCGACGATGTGGACATCAACCGCGAGATCCTGCAGGACATGCTTCAGGTGGCAGGCGCCGAGGTACTCAGCGCCGAGGGGGGCGCGCAAGCCATTGCCCACTTGCGTGAACAGGGGCCGGCCGGCATCGACCTGGTGCTGATGGATGTGCAGATGCCCGAGATGGACGGCTATGAGGCCACCCGCCGCCTGCACCAGCTGGCGCCCCAACTGCCCGTGATCGCGCTGACCGCCCATGCCCTGGCCGAAGAGCGTCAGCGCTGCCTGGCGGCCGGCATGGTGGCTCACATCAGCAAGCCGATCGACCAGGCCGAGCTGCTGCGTACCTTGACGAGCTTGAGCGCAGGCATCCCCCGACGCGCCAGTCTCAAGCTGAGCAGCATGCAGCAGCCGGACACCGCTGTGCCTGCAACGCCGGCCTCCATGCCAGCGCCTGTGCCGCCGGCTTCAACAGAGGCGATTCAGGCGCCTGCTCCCGCCAGTCTCTGGCCCGATCTGCCGGGCACCGACTTCGCCGCGGCGTTGACCCGCTGTGCGGGTCGCCAGGAGTTGCTGGCCAAACTGCTGGGTACCTTCGCCAAGCAGTACAGCCAGCACCAATCGTTGTTCGAAGAGGCCCTGGTGGCTGGCGGCAGCACCTTGGCCAGCGCCGCCCACCGACTCAAGGGCCTGGCTGCCAATCTGGGCATGAACCGCCTGGCCGACTGCGCCGCTGCCTTGGAGCATGCCGCCGGCCCCCAGGGTGAGCCCGGCCAGATCACTCCGGCCCTGATGGCCTTGAACCGCGAGCTCTCCCCCATGATCGGAGCGATTCAGGCCTGGCGCGAGCGGGCGCAGGGCTGAGCGGAAAGCCAGGGCTGGGCACCCTGGAAATGTTTGCCTAGCCCCACCTTGCTGCACTGCGTCTGTACGGGAAGTCATGTCCCTTGTGTCGTCGATGCTTTCGGGCAACGAACAGGGTTAGCCCTGCGACGTGCGCTACGACTGAGACGAAAAATCCGACCACCGCACCTCCTGTGTGGCCCCGTGCTGGGCGAGCCGCTTGGACGCGGGTTCATAGCCATCCCATAAAGATCAAAAAGGAGAACTTGATGCTGAAGCAGAAACGTCTGTGTACCGCGCTGGCATACGTGTATGCCGGTGGAATGAGTTTGATGGCGCCAGCCTTGGCTCAGGAAAGCCTGGAGCGAGTGTCCGTCACAGGCTCCTCCATCAAGCGCTTAGATTCGGAGACTGCTTTGCCTGTTTCCGTAATTACACGCGAACAGATCGACAAAAGCGGCGCAACCAGTGTCGAAGACTTGTTGCGCCGAGTGTCTGCCAGCGCTGCTGCATTTTCTGATGCAACTCAGGGTGTAGGTTATGCAACATCCAACGCGAACATGCGAGGACTGGGCGCCAACTCCACCTTGGTGCTTCTGAATGGCCGCCGCTTGGCCAACCATCCCTTCGGTTCGATTGGCGGCAATGTTTCGGTGGACCTGAATAGCATTCCATTCGCTGCCATCGAGCGCGTCGAGGTTCTGCGTGACGGTGCTTCCGCCGTTTACGGCACGGATGCCGTGGGCGGTGTGATCAACTTCATTACGCGTCGCGATTACAAGCGTGGTGAAGTTTCTCTTCGTTACGGTACGACCAGCGCGAACATTGGCGGTAGCGAAAAGGGCGCATCCCTGTCTCTGGGTTTGGGTGACTACAACTCCGACAAGTTCAATTTGTTGGTGACCGCCAATCTGCAGAAGAACACCCGTCTCCGTGCGGTCGATCAGAAGCTGTACAACCGATTCGACGAAATCGCCGATGCTGGTGCGCCGACATCGGGTCGTTCTTTCCCTGGCCGCTTGGTGGACTTCAACATCACACCGGGCGCCTACCCCGAGCTGAACCCTGGGGCGGCGTTCTCCGCCTGCGATCCTGAAAGCACTGTCTTGCAAACCCTGGCCGCAACCACACCCAATGGCACGGCCAAGAAGCGATGCCGTTTCATTTACGCCGCGGTGCTGGACAACCTGCCTGATCAAGACAAAGGTGATCTGTTCGGTCGCTTGAGCTTCAAGATCGACCAGAACCACGAAGTGTTCGCAGAGGCGTCTTATGCCCGTGCGCATGGCATCGGTCGCATTGCACCAGTTCCCATCGATTCCACGGCCGGCCATTTCGATCGAAAGACGGGTGAGTATCCGTCCTTCAAGATGCCGACCAGCAGCCCATACTTCCCCAGGGATTTACTCACCAAGCTGGGCTATACCGCGGCCACCTGGGATCCAGATGGCGATGGTTTCACGGAGGTGGCGCTTCGCGCAGTGCCCCTGGGCAACCGGATCAACGACAACACGAACGAGCAAACCCGTCTGGTGCTCGGTGCACGCGGCATGCTGTCGGGTTGGGACTACGACAGCGGCCTGACGCTGTCTCAAGCCAAGGGATCGCTGTCGTACGAGAACTATGTGCACGAGGGCCGTTTCATCACGGCCCTGGCCACTGGGAACATCAACCCTTTTGGTGCCAGCACAGATATGGCGGCCTGGAACAGCGCTCGCATGGAAGGAGCAATGCGCCGCTCCAAGGCCCGGACCCTCGGCTTTGATGCCAAGGCCAGCCGCGATCTTTTTGAGATGGCTGGCGGCGCGGCTGCATTGGCTGTCGGGCTTGACCTGCGTCACGAAAAGGCGGACGACCAGCCGGTCAATCCGGACTACGCTGCGGGTTTGCATGTTGGCGGTGAGGGCACGGTGCCAGCGACAGCGGCCTCGCGTTCCATCAGCGCCGTGTTTACTGAAATGAGCCTGCCCTTTGCAAAGGGGTGGGAGGGCACGCTGGCGGCTCGTTTTGACAAGTACAGTGACTTTGGTTCGACCTTCAATCCACGCGTGGCGCTGCGTTTCCAACCGAGCAAGGAAGTCATGTTCCGCGGGTCTTTTGGGACGGGGTTCCGCGCCCCGACGCTGTGGGATGTGCACAGCCCGGCAGCCTTCACGAATACCGCAAACCCCGCCACCGACAAGAACTGTCCTGCAGCCATGCTGGCTGATGAGGACCCGCGCTGTGTGGACAACCAGTTCAATGTGTTGAATACGGCCTCGGCCAATCTCAAGGCAGAGCGCTCCAGGCAGTACACCCTGGGCATGGTGTTCGAACCCAGCAAGGGCTTGTCTGCGACCGTGGACTACTGGGCCATCTCCAAGACCGATCAGATCAGCCAGATCGGTGGCGATGCCATTCTTAGCAACGACTATCTGTTGAATCTATACGCCTCCCGCGTCCATCGCATCACCACCGGCGCCAATGCAGGCATCATTTCCTATATTGATACCCCGATCGAGAACCTTGGCAAGCTCAAGACCTCGGGCCTGGATGTGGATCTGCGTGGCAGCTGGAAGCTGGCCGACATGGGCATGTTCAATGCAGGCATCACTGGTACTTATGTTGCACAGTGGAAGCGGCAAGTTGGCAAGGACACACCCTACATCAGCTATGTTGGTACGGCTGGCGATGGCGCAGTGGTTCAGCCGGTGCCTCGTTGGCAGCACACGGCCTTCTTCGAGTGGCAGACGGGGAATTGGGCCCTGGGCTTGGAGAATGTTTACATCAAGGGTTGGACCGAGTCGGCCAAACAGGTCTACAACAATGTGGGTGGTAGCAGTGCCCACGATGTCAAGGACTCCAGCCGATGGAATCTCTCCACCAGCTACAAGGGCTTCAAGGATCTGACTTTGCGTCTGGGCATCCGCAATCTGGGTGACAGCGAGCCGCCGTACACCGCCGTGCCGTCCTACGGCTCGCATGCCGCTGGCTATGCCGGTTCCTTCGTCGATCCGCGTGGCCGCTTCTGGTACTTCTCGGCCGGCTATCAGTTCAAGTAAGTCCCAAATTCATCGGTGTGCCGGCTTGCCGGCCGCCGATGACCATTGCCCAGCTCAAACCCCGCCCAGGTCACGGACTTCGGCGGGATTTTTTTGGGGCGCCGTGCTGTCAGGCCGCCGTCACCTGCCGCACCGCATGCTCCCATGCGGCCATGCGTTCGGCGGCCTGGGCGCGGTTGCCGCTGGGCTCAAAGCGGCGCTCGGCCTGCCACTGGGCGCTGAGCTCGTCCAGGCCGGCGTAGACGCCGCAGCTCAAGCCCGCCAGGTAGGCGGCGCCCAGGGCGGTGGTTTCGATCACGCGCGGGCGCACGACGGCGATGCCCAGCAGATCGGCCTGGAACTGCATCAAGAGGTCGTTGACGCAGGCGCCACCGTCCACGCGCAGCTCCTGCAGCGGCGCACTGCCGGCGGCGTGGGCGTCGCGGCTCATGGCTTGCAAGAGGGCGGCGCTCTGGAAAGCGATGCTCTCGATGGCGGCGCGGGCGATGTGGGCCTGCGTGCTGCCGCGGCTCAGGCCCAGGATGGCGCCGCGCGCCTCGGCCCGCCAGTAGGGCGCGCCGAGGCCGGTGAAGGCCGGCACGAACATCACGCCGCCGGCATCCGGCACGCTCTCGGCCAGGCTTTGCACGGCGCCGCTGTTCGGGATGATCTGCAGCCCATCGCGCAGCCACTGCACCACGGCGCCGCCGACGAAGACGCTGCCTTCGAGCGCGAACTCGGGGCTGGCCGTGGTCTGGGCGGCGCTGGTGTTGATCAGGCCGTTGGCCGAGGTCTGGAACTGCCGGCCGGTGTGCATGAGCATGAAGCAGCCGGTGCCGTAGGTGTTCTTGGCCATGCCAGGCTGGAAGCAGGCCTGGCCGAACAGGGCGGCCTGCTGATCGCCGGCGACGCCGCCGATGGCGATCTCGCCGCCCAGGTGGGCGGCCATCACGCGACCGAAATCGCCGCTGGATGGTCGCACCTCGGGCAGCAGCGCCGGCGGGATCTCCATCAGGGCCAGCAGTTCTTCGTCCCAGCGATTGCGCTGCACGTCGAAGAGCAGGGTGCGCGAGGCATTGCTGACATCGGTGGCATGCACGGCGCCGCCCGTGAGATTCCAGATCAGCCAGCTGTCGATGGTGCCGAAGGCCAGTTCGCCGCGCTCGGCCCGGGCCCGCGCGCCGGGGATGTGGTCGAGCAGCCACTTGAGTTTGGTGCCGGAAAAGTAGGGGTCGATCAGCAGCCCGGTTTTGGCGCGCACCATGGGGGTCAGGTCTTGCGCGCGCAGCTGGGCGCAGAAGGGCTCGGTGCGGCGGTCTTGCCAGACGATGGCGCGGTGCAGGGGTTGGCCGGTCTGGCGGTCCCAGAGCACAGTGGTTTCGCGCTGGTTGGTGATGCCGACAGCGGCAATGTCGGCGGCGCGCAAGTCCGCTTGGCGCAGGGCGGCCTGGGCCGTGGCCCGCTGGCTTTGCCAGATCTCCAGCGCATCGTGCTCCACCCAGCCCGGCTGCGGGAAATGCTGGGCAAACTCCTGCTGGGCCATGGCCACGATGCGGCCGCTGCGCTCGAAGACGATGGCGCGCGAGCTGGAGGTGCCCTGGTCGAGAGCGAGCAAATAGGACATGGCGTCAAGCCCTTGGCTTAGAGTCCGGGGATGGACCATTTTGACGTACTGGTGGTGGGCGGCGGCATCAATGGTGCCGGCATCGCGCGTGACCTGGCGGGCCGCGGCTGGCGGGTGTTGCTGGCCGAGGCTTCCGATCTGGCGGCGCACACCTCCTCGTCGAGCACCAAGCTGATTCACGGGGGCCTGCGCTACCTGGAGTACTACGAGTTCTCGCTGGTGCGCAAGGCGCTGCAGGAGCGCGAGCTGCTGCTCAAGAGCGCCCCGCACATCATGTGGCCGCTGCGCTTCGTGATGCCGCATGACCGGGCCATGCGCCCGGCCTGGATGATCCGCATCGGCCTCTTCCTCTACGACCATCTGGCCCGGCGAGAGTGGCTGCCCGGTTCTGCCGGGCTGCGCCTGCGTGACAGCCCCTTCGGTGCGCCACTGAAGCCCGAGTTCGAGCGCGGTTTCGAGTACTCCGACGGCTGGGTGGACGATGCCCGCCTGGTGCTGCTCAACGCCCTGGATGCGCATGCCAAGGGCGCCGAGATCCTGACCCACTGCACCGTGACCGAAGCGCAGCGCGAAACCGCGGAGCAGGGCGGGGGCTGGCGCGTCCGCCTGCAGATGGCTCACGGTGAGCGCCGGGTCCAGGCGCGCGCCCTGGTCAACGCGGCCGGCCCCTGGGCCGAGACCTTTCTGCGCCAAGTGGCGCGCCCGGCCGCGGGCGAGCCCCTGGCCACCAAAAGCCTGCGCCTGGTCAAGGGCAGCCATATCGTCGTGCGCCGTCGCTTCGACCACGACCATGCCTACATCTTCCAGAACCCCGACCGGCGCATCATCTTCGCGATTCCCTACGAGGGCGAGTTCACCCTGATCGGCACCACCGATGTGGAGCTGCCCGACGCCGCCATCGCCGGCTTTGCCAAGGCGGAGATCGAGGCGCAGGAAGTGGCCTATCTGTGCGAGCAGGCCAGCCGTTATTTCAAGACGCCGGTGCGGCCCGATGAGGTGCTGTGGAGCTATGCCGGTGTGCGACCGCTGCTCGACGATGCCTCGGGCGATGCCAGCGCCGTCACGCGCGACTATCTGCTCGAAACCCATGGCGACGGCGCGCCGCTGCTGAGCGTCTGGGGCGGCAAGATCACCACCTTCCGCAAGTTGGCCGAGGATGCGGCCGATTTGATCGGCGAGATGCTGGGTGAAGAGCGCCCGGCCTGGACGGCCCCGGCCCCGCTGCCGGGCGGCGATCTGTCGGACTGGATCGGTGCGGCGCAGCGGCCGGATCAAGATTTCGAGCGCTTTGTGCTGGCGCTGCAAACGCGGCATGGCTATTTGCCAGCCCAGTTGGCCCGGCGCCTGGCGCGAGCCTATGGCTCGCGCGTGGGCCTGCTGCTGGGTGGCGCGCGGACGCTGGCCGATCTGGGTGCCGAGGTGGCGCCGGGCCTGTTCGAAGCGGAACTGCGTTACCTGCGCGAGCATGAGTGGGCCCGCGATGCCGAGGCGGTGCTCTGGCGCCGCTCCAAGCTGGGCCTGCATTACAGCGAGGCCGAGCGGGCTGCCGTGGCCGCCTGGCTGCAGCAAGCGGCGGGCCGCAAAGAGAACGCCGCGCTCGGAGGCGCGGCGTTTGGAGATCGCAGCGGCGGGCCGCTGCTCTGACCAACTGGGCTTATTTGCTTCGCTGACGGCGCGCCAGCAGGCCGATGCCGGCCAGGCCCGCCAGCATCAGCGCATAGCTTTCCGGCTCGGGAACGGCGCTGACCGTGGCGATGGTGTTGCCGCCCAGCAGGCTCAGCGTGGTGCTGGCCGAGCCACCGGCGTCCAGGGCCGGTGTCAGCTCGATCTGGAACAGGGCGCCGTCGGGGTTGCCCAGATAGCTTTGCTGGTCGCCGGCCAGCAGGCCGAGGCTGAAGCTCGTGCCGGCCTGGCCGGGCGTGCTGAAGACATCGCCGCTGAAGCTCAAGTCGAAGCTGAAGCTGCCACCCAGGTTGATGGCGTGGAACAGGTCATTGAAGGCCGTGCCATTGCCCAGCACGAAGCCGCTGGCCAGGCTGCCGGCGGCCTGGCCTTCGAGGAAGAACTCGCTGCCGAAGCTGCCGCTCAGATTGCTGATGCGCACCTGGGCTGCAGGGGCCGAGCCCAGGCCCGGCAGGAACTGGAAATCCAGCCAGCCGGTCTGGCCGGCCCAGGCCGCCGTGTTGACGCTGGCGTGGAACTGCGTGTCGGCCCAGGCGCTGCCGCCGAACAGGGCGCTGGCCGCCAGGGCCAGGCTCGAAGCCATGTGCAGCGCGCTGCGGCGCAGCGGCGAAGAGGTGCGGAGGTGGTTCATGGTGTGGAAATCCTTGTTGAATCAGGTGTCTGTGGCGCTCAGAAGCTGCCCGAGTACAGGCTGGCGCTGTAGTTCAGGCCCAGCTTGCCCGGGTTGCGGATGCTCAGCGGTACGCTCACGCTGGCGCCCGCGGGCAGGCTGGCGGCATTGAGGGTGATGTAGGGCAGGCCGTTGTGGCTGCCGCTGGCGTTGACCAGGGTTACACCGGCCGGCAGGCCTTGGATCTTCAGCTGCAGCGGGCCGGCCAGCGGCGCGCCGCTGATGTTGGCGAGGCTGATGCTGCCGCTGTAGAGCTGGGTCACGCGGTTGTAGACCAGGCCGGAGACGGTCTGGCGCACGCTGGCGCTGACGTCCTGGGCCAGGCTGACGTTGAAGCTCACCGGGCTGGAGGCGCCGACATTGCCGGCCGCATCGACGGCCCGGGCCACCAGGCTGTGGCTGCCATTGCCCAGCGAGGCCGGGTCGAGGCTGATGGCATAGGGCGCGCTGGTGTCGCTGCCCTTGGCCTGGCCGTCGACGAGGAAGTCGACGCGGCTCACGCCCACATCGTCGCTGGCCTCGGCCTTCAGGCTCAGGCTGCCGCTGGCGTTCTTGCTGACGCTGGCGCTGACCACCGGGGCGGTGTTGTCCTGCACCTGGTTCACCCAGATCGGCGCCGACCACAGGATCTTGCCGTCGGTCTGCGTGACCTTGGCGTAATAGAAATGCTTGCCGACCGAGGGAGTGAAGTTGTTGACCGCGCTGCTGGACAGCTCGGTGACGGTGCCGTTGCGCTGTGGCACGCCCTCGTAGATCTTGACCGTGGCGGCGCTCTTGCCGGCGCCCGGCGCGTAGTTGGCGACCAGGTTCAGCGGGCCGGCGTTGGTGAAGGTCTCGCCCATGATGCGGCCGTTGGCCGTCAGCACCAGCTGCGAGGTCTTGTCCATGGTGGCGAACAGGCGGCGGGCGCGGATCGCTTCCATGAAGGACTCATTGCTCAGCGGCGTGCCCGTGGGGATCAGGATGCCGTTGCGGTTGGTCGAGGACGCGCCCCAGTTGGCGCAGTGGTTGTCCTGGTTGGTGGTGAAGGCGATCTTGAAGCCGGCCTCCAGCGCCTTCTTGCAGGCGCCTTCGTAGCCGCTGTTGCCGTTGTCGCTTTCGTTGGTGGTGTTGGAGAAGGCGGGGGTGTTCATCACCTCGCACAGCGCCATCGCCTGCTCACCCTCGGGCGTGTAGCCCAGGGCCACGTTGTTGACCAGGTACTGGCCCGAGCTGGCCGGGTGGTTGAACTGGCCCAGCAGGCCGCGCTGCGCCATCAGGGCGTAAAGCTTGGCGGCGTTGTTCTTCTCGGTGAAGACATCGGCCAGCAGCTCGCCCTTGGCGTTGTATTCCCAGCCCAGCAGCTCGTTGGAGTTGAAGATGTTGATGTGGCCGCCGCCGCTGATCGTGCCCCACTCCATGCCGTAGACGGCCAGGAAGTTGGGGTGGGCGGCGTTGAAGTTCTGGGCGGCCAGGCGGCCGGCCTTGTACAGATCCTTGGCGTAGGACGGGGATTGGTTGGCATCGGTACCGGTGGAGCCGTCGAACATATGGTTGTGTTCGGAGGTCATCAGGATGTCCAGGCCGCGATCCATGGCGTACTGGTAGGCCTGGGCCGGGCCTTGGTTCATGTTCGATTGCGGATGCTGCTCGCCGCTGCAGTTGCCGATCGTGCCGCCGCCGTCGCTGTGGCCGGTCTGGCTGTGCAGATTGCCGAGGTAGACGGTGTAGGGCAGGCCGCCGGTCACCGGCGCGGCCAGGGCTGCCTTGCCGCCCAGGCGGCTGCCGGACTTGGCGGCCTTGAGGGCGGCGCCGGTCTGCATCGGCTTGAAGGCCGGCATCTGCGGCGGGGCCACATAGCCCACTTGCATGTCCCAGCTTTGTTCGATCACTTCGGCCTCGGGCGCGTTCAGATGCGCTTCCACGAAATCGGCCGTCACGCCCACCGAGGGCAGTTCCTGGGCCGGCACCGAGGTGGCCGTCAGGCGCACCTGGTAGATGCCATCCACCGCAGCCACGCCGCCTTGGCGGCCGGCCCAGTCGACCTTGGTTTCGATCTCGCCCTTGACCAGGGTCTCCACACCGTACCAGCGCTGCGCCACCTGGCCGGCCGGGTCCAGCAGTTCCAGGCGCCAGGACACAGTCTGGGTCTGCTCGACCTGCGGGTACTCGAAACGCAGGGTGAAGCTGCGAGCCTCGGCAATGGCCTTCGCATCGGCCCGGAACGGCACATGCAGGCTGGCCTCGAACTCCTGATGGTCCGGGCTCAGGCGCCCGCCGCCCAGGGCCAGGCCCGCCGCCGAGGCGCTCAGCAGCAGCGCGATGGCGCGTGGGACATGTTTCATCATCATCAGTCGGGCGGTGGCGTGAGGCATGGTGGGACGATCCGGCAAAAGAATGGGGAGAGGGGCGAGAGGGGCGAAGGGGCGGGAGGAAAGAGCGAAAACGAAAACAGCAAGCCGGGCGCCGCATCGAGGCGGCACGCGCAGGCTTGTTCAAAAAATGGGGGAGGCGGAGCGACATCAGGCCGCTCCGCCGGGTCAACTCAGGTTTGAGTTGCTGGGCGCGTTCGTGGTGACGAACGCGGGTTCAATCCATGAACCGATCTGTCAATCAGACTGCCTTGCGGCGGCGGGCGATGAAGCCCACGCAGCCCAAGCCTGCCAGCAGCATGGCGTAGGTGCCGGGTTCCGGCACGGCGCTGACGGTCTGGATGCTCAGGTTGTCGATGGCCAGGCCGTGGTCGTTGCCGGCGTCGTTCTTTTCGACCCAACGCACCCACAGGGTGTCGCCAGCGGCCCAGTTGGTCGTCAACTCACCACCGCGGCCGGCTACCAGGCCTGCGCCATTGCCGTCCACGGCAGCTGCCGTGGAGCCCAGCACGGGGGCGGTGAAGTCGAAGTTGCCGCCCGGAGCGGTCCAGCTGGCGACGGTGGAGAAGCTGGCACCGAAGCCGTACTCCAGCACCATGGTCTGGGCGGCGGTGTTGCCGCCATTGCGCCATTGTTCGCCGTCGAAGCTGATCTTGAAGCCGCTCAGAGCGGCGCCGGTGTCGTTGGTCAGAGCCACGGCGATCCAGCCGGCCACGGTGTTCGAGGCCGGCGAGCCGAAGTACGCGCCGCCCGAAGCGGAGCCGCCCAGAGCGCGCTCGGCCACGCCGGTGGCGCCGTAGCTGCGGAAGCTGCCGGCGTTGGATCCGCCGTTGTCGGCGGTGTAGGTGCCGATGGCGGCGCCATTCTTGTTGAACAGGCTCCAGCCGGCCAGGGTGCTGTCGTTCACCCAGGCCACGGCGGCGGTGCCGCTGTTGGCCAGGCTGTCGAAGGACTGGGTGTAGGTGCCGCCGGTGCTGGCGACGGAGATGCCGGCTTGCGCGGCCGGAACGGCGGCCAGCAGGGCCAGAGCCAAGGCGAGGGAAGTCTTTTGGATCGTCATGGGATGGTTCTCAGACAGAGGTTGGACAGATGAGGATGAATGACAAAAAAGGTGTACGTCAGATACAAAACACAGCGCTTGCAAGGCCGGCGCCTATCGCATTCATGCGCGGCCTGGACGGGGTACTGGTCCGTCGGCCCGGGTCTCCTGGCGGGGCGCACCTGCATTCATTCACGCATGCAGGCGCTGCCGCCCTGAGGCTCAAGTCCGGCGTTTCAATCAAGGGCATTTGCAAGACATCTGTGGGCCTGAATCCAAGCTGCCAAACGTTTGCGAATCATGGAAAAAGAGAGAGGACGTCTCCGAATCGGGCGCTCTGCGCACGGGGCAAGATCTGACCCTGCGCGTGAATGCCCGGGAGCGTCTTCCGACTTCGCTTCCACTCCTCCAGCACTTTTCCGCTGACCAGCATACCCAACTGACCGTGACAGACCCGTGTCAGCGCTACGGGTGTTCCCTGAGTTCCCCCGCGCTTGAGGGGGTAAGCGCTGCGGGCGCAGAAACCCGCGTGGTGCGGCCTTGCATCGCGGCGGTGCAGGCGGTGCCCGATCGTGGCGCGGGCACCGGAACGGTGCGCGGTCTGGCGTGGTCGACCCGGGTCTGATCGCCCGTTGGGGTCAGGTCTTGCCTGCGGCCGAGGCGCTCAGACCTTCTGGAACATCACCCGCTCGGCCAGCTCGCGCTGGGCCACGGGCAGGGCGGCGGCGCGGTCCAGGATCTGGATCACCGCTTCACAGCGGCCTTGCGCGGCGCGCCCGGTGGGCAGGGGCGTGGGCTCGGCCCACAGCCCGGCCAGCAAACCCGGTGCCTGTGCGCCGAGGGTGCGGCGGATCACCTCCAGCTCGATGGCCGTGGCTGGCTTGGGCGCAAAGCGGGGCAGATCGCTGCGCGCCGCTTCCACCAGCCAGGCGGTTTCCTTGACCTGCAGCTCCAGCGGCAGCTGGCGGCGCCGCGCCACCTGGCCGGACAGCAGGCCCAGGCAGCTGCCGCCTCCCGGCGTGGCCAGGCTGGCCTTGAGCTGGCTGCGCAGCAGCTGGGCGTACTGGCGGCGCTGGTTGGGGCTGACGGAAGCGAGCAGCTCCGGCATGCGGGTGCTCAGCTCGGCCCAGCCCAGGGCTTGCAACTCCTCGTCGCTGGCTGCGGCGGCGCGAGCGGCCTGCATGCGGCCGGCCAGGCGCTCGAGCGTGCCGGCATAACGCTGGTTCAGCGCATGCCAGGCCGGGCTGCCCTGCAGGGCATCGGCAAAGTCGGCCGCCTGCGCGTCCTGCCCGGCGGGCAGGGCCACATCCAGGGTCTGCGGCAGGGCGGCGATCAGCGAATTGGCCACCAGCTCGTCGCTGTGCGGGTACCACATGCTGTGCGAGGGGGTCTTGACCGTGCGGTGGATGAAGTACTCGGGCAGCCCCACCTTGCGGTAGATGCCAGCCAGCTGCTGGTTGGCCAGCTCGTCGAACACCGGGTTGTAGGTGCCGGTGGAGGCACGGTGGAAACCCAGCTGGGCACCGGGCATCAGCTGGCGCTCGCGCCCGGCCAGGAAGAGCAGGGTGCAGGCACTCTCGCAATTGCCCACGGCGCGGGTGTTGTAGCGGCTCTTGCTCATCAAGGCCACCACCTGCTCGGCCTCGTGCACGCGGCCGCCGGGCGAGGCCAGCTCCAGCCGGCGCACGCTGGGGGATTCGTCCAGCATGCGTTGCAGTCGGCCGGCGTCCCCCATGCCGATGGGGCCGCGCAGTTGCAACACATGGCCGTCGGCCGAGACCTTGAGCGTGGCCTGGCCGATGGGATCGATGCCGCGCGCCATCTGCCAGTACTCGCCCAGATCGGGCAGCAGGCCGAAGATCAGGGACACCCCCAGCTGCACGGCACCCAGGCCCAGCGAGATGCGCGCCAGCCAGGCCCAGAGCCCAGCACCGCCGATGCGCAGGTACTCGCCCGCCGCACGCCAGGCGCCGACGATGCACCAGATATTGAAGGCAATCAGCAGCGGCCAGCCCACCAGGGTGGTGATGGCGCTGATCTGCAGCGATTGGCCCTTGACGCTGATCCAGCTCATCACCCCGGTCAGCAGCAGGGCCAGGGGCACCGACAGCAGCACATTGTTGACCCAGAAGCTTTGCGCCAGGCTTTGCTCGCCATGCCAGTGCGAGGCGATGTAGCCGGGGCGGCGCTCGGTGGCCACCGGGTGGCGGGCGCGCTGGCCGCCGCGGCTGCTGGGGGCGCGCGGTTTGGCGGCTTGCTGCCAGGCGGTCGGGTCGCCTTGGGCATCACCGCCTGGCGCCTTGTTGGCCGATTCCGAATGATCGGCCTGTGTGGGGTCGTAGTTCTTCAGGCTCATGCCGCGGCTCCCTGCTGGAGCGGCTCACTGTAGCGGAGCACCCCCACGAGCTGTCGTGACAAAAGCCGCGCCGGCAATGTTCACTTTCCCCTCTGAGGGGCCTGGCTCCTTCCCTCACTCCTCCCAGCTGAAGCGTGCGATGGCCAGCGCACCAAATGCCAGGGCAAAACCCAGCATCACGCCCACCGGGGCGAGCGCCTCGCTGAAGGGCAGGCCGCGCCAGGTCATGGCGTCCAGGCCATCGACGGCCCAGCGGGTGGGGATGAAGAGAGAGGCGGTCTGCAGCCACTCGGGGAAAACGAAGGAAGGCACCCAGGCACCGCCCAGCATCACCATCAGCAAGGTGGCCAGGATGGCCAGGCCCCGCGTGGCCTCGGGCGATTTGCCCAGGGCCGCGATCAGCAGGCCGAAGCTGGCCGTCAGCAGCGAGAAGGCCAGCAGCACGGCCGCAAAGCCCAGCCAGCTGCCCTGCACCCGCACGCCAAATACGGCCATGGCCACGGCGTAAATCAGCACAAAGATGATCAGCGAGATCAGCGTGCAGCTGGCGATGCGGCTGCCCAGCAGGCGCGCCTTGCTCAGCGGCGCCGCGCGCAGGCGCTGCCACAGGCCTTGGCGGCGCATCAGCAGCAGGGCCACGCCGATGTCCACGCCCATCATCAGGATGAACTGCACACCCATGCCGGCGAAGGAGTGGGCATAGCTGTTGTACGGAATGTCGGCCTGGGCGCTGGCCTCCAGCTCGCGGGTGCTGAAGGGCGGGCTCATGGTGAAGCCGCTGCCGCCTGCCTCAGCCGCTGATGCTGCTGATGCCGCCGAAGCCCCCGCTTGCGGCGCCCGGGCGCTGCGCTCCTGCACGCGGGCAATGCTGTCGAACATGGCAGTCAGCTCCTGCCGCTGCTCGGCGGGCAGCGCCAGGTTGTCGGCCACTTGGGCGCGCATGTCCTTCATCACCGGCGCGCCCTGGCCGCTGAAGGTGTCGGCACTGACCACTTGCATCACATGCTGGGCCAGCAGGCCGCGCACCATGGGCAGGACCATGGCTTGCGAGGGGTCGTAGTGCAGGGTGATCTCCGGCCGCTGGCCCTCAGGGCCGGCGAACAGGGCGCGGCCGGCCTGCTGGCCGAAGCCGGCCGGCAGCACGATGGCGGCGCGCAGCTTGCCGGCCTTCACCTGGGCCAGGGCGGCGTCGGCGTCCAGGCTTTGCACGGCCAGGTTGCTGTCGGCCTGAAGGGCGGCGGCGACCTTGACGCTCAAAGGGCTGCGGTCCAGGTCACTGATGGCGATGGGCACCGGGCTGGGCTTGTCGCCGCCCTTTTTGTTGTTGCCGAACAGGCTGCCGAAGAAGGCGGCGATCAGGATGGGCGCAATGATGCTCATCAGCACCGCGCGGCGGTTGGAAAAATGCAGGAACAGGTCTTTGCGGACCAGGGCGAGGAAGGCGTTCATGGCGGCGCTCTCTGTGGGTTTCTTGTGGGGCGGTGGCGCGGAGCTCAGTCGCGCAGCTGGCGGCCGGTCAGTGAGAGGAACACGTCCTCGAGATTGGCGCGGCCCGAGCTGATGTGGCGCGGCGCCACGCCGGCCGCGGCCAGAGCGCCCAGCACGGCGGCGCTGCCCCGGCCCAGGTCGCTGAGGCCGAACTGCAGCTGGCTGCCGCGGCGCTGCAGCTGCTGCACACCGGGCAGGGCGCGCAGCGTGGCATCCAAGTTGCTGTCGATCTCACGCTCCAGCTCCAGGCTCAGGGTTTCGGCCGCGGGCAGCAGGCGGTAGAGCTCGGCCAGGCTGCCGTGGGCGACCTGCTGGCCGTGGTCGATGATGAGCATGCGGTCGGCCAGGCGCTCCACCTCCTCCATGTAATGCGTGGTGTAGACCAGGGCCATGCCGGCGCGCTTGAGTGCCTCCAGCTGCTCGAAGATGGCATTGCGGCTTTGCGGGTCGACGCCGGCGGTGGGTTCGTCCAGCAGCAGCAGCTCGGGGCCGTGGATCAGGGCGCAGGCGATGTTGAGGCGGCGCTTCATGCCGCCGCTGAAGCTGGCCGGCTTGTCCTGCGCCCGGTCGGCCAGGCCCACCTGGGCCAGCACCTCCATGGCGCGGGCGCGGACCTGGGCCGCCGGCAGCTCGTAGAGCGCGCCGAACAGCTCCACATTGGCCAGGGCCGGCAGGTCCTCGAACAAGGCCAGCTCCTGCGGCACCAGGCCGATGCGGCGCTTGTAGCCGAACTCGTCCTGGGCCAGGGCTGTGCCGCCCACGGTGACGCTGCCGCCATCCGGCCGGCTCAGGCCGGCCAGCATGGCGATGGTGCTGGACTTGCCGGCGCCGTTCGGGCCCAGCAGGCCCAGCACCTCGCCGGCCGAGACCTGCAGGCTGATGCCGCGCACGGCTTCGCGCTCGCCATAGCGTTTGCGCAGGAAATCGGCTTGCAGCAGAGGGGAGCTTGCAGTGGTGTTCATGGGCGGGCGGGCTCGAAGCCTGGGTTCGGTGAGCAGGTGAAAACTGGACGCGATGCTAGGGCTGAGCCCGGGCCCTGCCCAGAGGGCTGCGACGGATGGACAGCGCGCGGCGCGAATCGACAGCGCCGGGCGTGAATGATCACAAGGCCGGGTCAACCTGGATTTGCAATCCGCGGCCGGCCGCTATCGTGGCGGCTGCCTGATCGGGGCCCATGGATCGGGGCCGCTGGATCAGGGCCGCCGAACGCACCATCACCCGCTGGAATCGGGCTGCCCACCGGCAGCGCGCAGGCCAGCCCAGGGAGGAGAACACCACCATGTCACGACGCCTTTTCTCATCCACCCCGGCCCTGCGCTGGGCCTCTTTCAGCGGGCGCACCCGCGCCGCCACGGCCGCGGTCTTGCTGGCCCTCGCCAGCATCGGGCCGGCCCAGGCCCAGCACCCGATTCCGCAGCCCGAGGACAAGCCCTACCTCGGCCCCATCCGCATCCAGGTCGATGCCACCGATCTGGACCGCCACATCTTCCAGGTGCGCCAGCAGCTGCCGGTCAAGCCCGGGCGCCTGACCCTGCTGTTTCCGCGTTACTTGCCCGGCGCCCATGGCCCTTACGGCACGGTGGACCGCCTGGCCGGCCTCAAGATCCACGCCGGCACGCAGGAGCTGGCCTGGCTGCGCGACACGGTGGACCCGTTTGCCTTCCATGTCGAGGTGCCGGCGGGCGTCAACGAGCTGAACCTGGCCTTCCAGTTCCTGAGCCCGGTGCAGCGTGAAGGCGGTCGGGTGGTGATGACGCCCGAGATGCTGAACCTGCAGTGGATCAGCATGCTGCTCTACCCGGCCGGCCACCACGCCAGCGCCCTCCAGATGCAGGCCGAGGTGACCCTGCCGGCCGGCTGGACCCAGGCCAGCGCCCTGCGGGTGGAGAGCCAGAGCGCAGAAGGGCCGAAGCGCCAGCGCCTGCGCTTCAAGCCGGTCAGCCTCGACACCTTGGCCGATTCGCCCCTGTTCGCCGGCGCCCACACCCGCCGCATCGAGCTGGACCCGCCCGGCCACCCGCGCCCGGTGGTGCTCAACCTCATGGCTGACGATCCGGCCGAGCTGCAGGCCAGTGAGGCGCAGATCCAGGCCCACAAGAACCTGGTGGTCCAGTCCGACCGACTGTTTGCCTCCCGGCATTTCAAGCACTACGACTTTCTGCTGGCCATCTCCGGCCGCATGAGCGGCATCGGCCTCGAGCACCACGAGAGCAGCGAGAACGGCGTGGGCCTGGGCTATTTCAAGGACTGGGGCAAGCGCGCCGGCAGCCGCAGCCTGCTGCCGCATGAGTACACCCATTCCTGGAACGGCAAGTTCCGCCGCCCGGCCGACCTCTGGACACCGCAGTACAACGTGCCCATGCAGGACAGCCTGCTCTGGCTCTACGAGGGCCAGACCGATTACTGGGGCCGGGTGCTGGCGGTGCGCTCGGGCCTGGTCAGCCCCGAGCAGGCGCGCGACGCCTGGGCCGAGATCGCCGCCACCTACAGCCACCGCGCCGGCCGGCTCTGGCGCAATCTGCAAGACACCACCAACGAAGCCGCCATGGCCAAGAGCCGCAGCGGCAACGATTGGGGCAACTGGCAGCGTGGCGCCGACTACTACGCCGAGAGCGGCCTGATCTGGCTCGATGCCGACACCTGGATCCGCGAGCAGAGCGGCGGGGCGCGCAGCCTTGATGATTTCGCGCGCCTGTTCTTCGGCGTGGAAGACGGCCGCATCGCGCCGCTGACCTACACCTTCGAGGACATCGTCGCCACCCTGAACCGCGTGCAGCCGCGCGACTGGGCCGCCTTTCTGCGCCAGCGCCTGGACCACAAAGGCCCCGAGGCACCGCTGGACGGCCTGGCCCGCGCCGGCTGGCGCCTGAGCTGGGCCGAGACGCCCAGTGAGTTCGCCCGCGCCGACGATTCCGAATGGAAGAACGACGACTTCGCCTACAGCCTGGGCCTCAATCTCAAGCGCGACGGCAAGGTCGAGGCCGTGCTCTGGGGCAGCCCCGCCTTCGAGGCCGGCCTGAGCCGCGCCGTCACCGTGGTGGCCGTCAACAACCAGGCCTACAAGAGCGAACGTCTGGCCGCCGCCATCAGCGCCAACAAGGGTGGCGCGGCGCCGCTGGAGCTCTTGCTGCGCGAGGGCGACCGCTTCCGCCAGGTCAAGATCGACTACCGTGGCGGCCTGCGCTACCCGCGCCTGAGCCGCGTCGAGGGCAGCCCGGAGCGGCTGGACAGCGGGGTGCTGGCAGCGCGGCCGTGACGCTTCGGCAGCTCCCGGGTGCTGCTCCTCCATCGACGTGCGCAGGCCAGGCCCTCGCCTGGCGGCAAACACAAAGGTGAATCTGCGCTGCCGCTGAGCCCTTGGGCGCGGGTACAGTGCGCGGGTTTGGCCGAATCCTCTCGCTGCTGCGGAGGAGGGCCGAGCCAAGCGGCACAGACCGTGTCTTCTGGAGGAAAAAAGCAATGACGACTGCACAAGCCGGCGCCGTGGCGCGCCCGCTCTGGGCCACACGCCCCATGGCCGCCCTGATCCTGAGTTCCCTGAGCCTGGCGCTGACGGCCTGCGGTGGTGGCGGTGGGCGGCCCGGCACCTCGGTCTTCGGCGATGCGGCCTATGCCAACAACAATGGCAACAACAACGCTGGAGGTGGGGCCGTCAGCCCGGCCCCCAGCCAGCCCGACACCGAGGTGCTGGCCGCCAGCGCCACCCTGGCCCAGCGATGCGCGCCCGACAACCCTTTGGCCGAGGCCGGCAAGAAGAACGGCAGCCTCAGCCTCGAGAAGCAGTGGATTCGCTCCTACGTCGACGAGGCTTACCTCTGGCGTGAGCAGGTGCCGCGTGTCAATGCCGCGCTCTTCACCGGCCCTACGGTCGAGCAGGCTTTGGACAATTACTTCAATGCCCTGCTCACCCCCGAACGCACCGCCAGCGGCGCCCTGCGTGACCGCTTCAGCTTCACCTTCCCCAGCGCCGAGTGGCAGGCCCTGGCGCAAGGCGGTGTCGAGCAAGGCTATGGGCTGGAGTGGTCGCAGGCCTCGAAGACGCCGCCGCGCGGCCTGCGCATTGCCTATGTGGAGCCGGGCGGCCCGGCCGCCAAAGCGGGCTTGCAGCGCGGCGACCGCTTGGTGATGGTGGACGGCGTCAATGCCGATGCCGTGGACCAGGGCGGCATCGATGTCCTCAATGCGGCGCTGTATCCCTCAGCCAGCGGCCGTGGCCACAGCTTTCTGTTCAGCCGTGCAGGCGGCATGGAGGTGTCGGCTTACCTGAGCAGCGCAGCGGTGGCCAAGCAGCCGGTGTTGCTGCGCCAGGTGCTGACGGCGGCGGATGGGCGGCGTGTCGGCCATCTGGTGTTCAACGACCATATCGCACCGGCTGAAGCGCAGTTGATCGAGGCGGTGCGCGAGTTCCAGCAGCAAGGCATTGCCGACCTGATGCTGGACCTGCGCTACAACGGTGGCGGTTACCTCTACATCGCCAGCGAGCTGGCTTACATGATCGCCGGCCCACAGCGCAGCCAGGACAAGGTCTTCGAGCAGCTGCGCTACAACAGCCGGCGCAGCGCCGACAACCAATCGACTTCGGCTCGCACCCCGTTCTTCACCGAGTCTTGCCTTTACGACGGCAAGGCCTGCACGCTGGAGCAGCCCCTGCCCACGCTGAACCTGGCCCGCGTGTACGTGCTGACCCAGGCCGGCACCTGTTCGGCCAGCGAGTCCATCATCAACGGCCTGCGCGGCATCGGCGTCGAGGTGATCCAGATCGGCGGGCGCAGCTGTGGCAAGCCCTATGGATTCACGGCCAAGGACAACTGCGGCATGTCCTATTTCCCGATCGAATTTGTCGGCAACAACGCGGCCGGCTTTGGCGACTATGCCGATGGCTTTGAGCCCGGCGGCAGCGGCGCCGCCGGCTTGCCCGGCTGCCGGGTGGCCGATGACCTGAGCCGCCCGCTGGGTGACAGCCGCGAGGCCATGCTGGCCGCCGCCCTGGCCCACCGCATCGACGGCCGCTGCCCGCCCGAGACCGCCTCGACGAGCAAGCCTCTGGCCGCCCCCGGCGACGCCGGTCTGGCCTGGACGCTGAAACGATCGCCGCTGCGCGAGAACCGCTTCCTTGGTGGGCGCTGAGCGTTCGTTGTGGCTTAGCCTGCCGCGCGATTGAGGCGCCGCAAGCGCGCCGCAAGCGCGCCGCAAGCTGGGCGGCCTAGGATGGGGTCAGGAACCACCCCATCCCCCGGCCCGGCCGGAGCGAAAGGCTGCCCATGTCGACCGTTCAAGACCTCTACCTCCGCAAGAAGCTGCCCACGGCCGAAGACGCGCTGAGCCTGCTGCGCAACGGCGATTTCATCATCGTGCCCACCGGCGTGGGCGAGCCGCCGACGCTTTTGCATGCGCTCTCGGCCGCGCGGCGGCAGTTCCGCGATATCAAGCTGGGCCAGATCCTGGCGGTGCGCAAGTACGGCTACTTTGACCCCGAGACGGTCGAGCATGTGCGCCATGTGGCCTTCTTCTACGGCGCCGCCTCGCGGGCCGGCGGCAAGGAGGGCTGGGTCGATTTCATCCCCAGCTACTTCTCCGAGATGCCGTCGCTGATCGAGCGCGGCCAGATCCCGGCCGATGTGGTGGTGTCCATGGCCTCGCCCATGGATGCACATGGCTATTTTTCGCTGAGCTTGGGGGCGGACTACACCATGGCCGCGGTCAAGAAGGCGCGCGCGGTGATTCTCGAGGTCAACCCCAATGTGCCCTTCGCCAACGGCGCCTGCACCGTGCACATCTCCCAGGTCAGCGGCCTGATCGAGAGCAGCGAGCCCGTGGCCGAGGTGGGCCTGCCCAAGATCGGCCCGGTGCAGGAGGCGATCGGCAAGTATGTGGCCGACATGATCGAGGACGGCTCGACCCTGCAGATCGGCTACGGCGGCATCCCTGATGCCGTGGTCATGCAACTCAGCGCCAAGCGCGACCTCGGCGTGCACACCGAGATGATCGGCGACGGCATCATGAGCCTGGTCGAGAGCGGCGCCGTCACCAACCGGCGCAAGAACTACCTTCCCGGCAAGATGGTCGCCACCTTCGCGCTCGGCTCGCAAAAGCTCTACCGCTTCATGGACCGCAACCCGGGCCTGGAAATGCACCCGGTCGATTTCACCAACGACCCCTATCTGGCCGGCCAGAACGACAACTTGGTGGCCATCAACGCCACCTTGCAGATCGACCTGCTGGGCCAGTGCGGATCGGAAAGCCTGGGCCCCACGCCGTATTCAGGCACCGGCGGCCAGAGCGATTTCGTGCGCGCCGCCAACCGCTCGCGCGGCGGCAAGGCCTTCATCGTCTTGCCCTCCACCGCCAAGGACGACAGCATCAGCCGCATCGTGCCCACCCTGAGCCCGGGCACGCATATGAGCACCAGCAAGAACGACATCAACTACGTCGTCAGCGAGTTCGGCGTCGCCCAGCTGCGCGGCAAATCGGCCAAGCAGCGGGCGCTGGAGCTGATCAATATCGCCCACCCGAACTTCCGCGAGGAGTTGCGGGAGGCGGCGAGGAAGATCAATTTGTTGTGATCCTCTGGCCGGGCGCCCGGCGGCTCAGATCCCGCGCAATTCCATCTTCATCAGCTGGAAGTGCACCTCGCGGCCCACGGGCTTGAGCGAGACCAGGCGGAAGTTTTTCTCGGTGCCGACCTTGTAGACGCGCTCATTGCGGTCGCCGCCGACGTCGCCGCAGCCGTTCGGGTCCTTCTTTTCGCCGCGGCTCTTGCGGGCTTTGGCTTCCAGGGCGGCCGGGCTGCCGGCGCTGCAGTCCAGCACCGGGCCGTAGCCGGCGAGGGCGTCCTGGTAGTAGCGGGCGATGCGGTCCAGGTCGTCGCTGCTGGCGAATTTGGAGACCACCAGCTTCATGCCGAAGGGGCCGAAGGAGAAGCCGATGGTGGCGCTTTCCTTGTCGTCCTCCTTGTCTCGCTGCGGCCGTGCGCCGGGGTAGGCGGGCAGGCCGATGTCCTTGAGGTCGGCCTGTTCGCGGATGTCCAGGCCGGCGGTGAAGGCTTTGGCGGGTTTGCTGTTGCTGGCCTCGTCGCCGGCCATGGCGGCCGAGCTCATGAGGCCCAGACCGAGAGCCATGGCCAAGGCGTTGAAGAGGTGGCGGTGTGTCGTCATGGTGAGGACCTTGCTGGCGAAGTGTTGCGGGGCTTGCTTGTTGCCTGCTGAAGAGGCATGGCTCGCAATGTAGGAGCGAGTGTGCGCGCTAGCCAGCCGGCTCCGACCAGCTGCAGCCTGAGCGGCACAGACCGCACGAAAGAAGCGTGAGCCGGCGCGAAAGCGGTGCCGCTGAGACGGTTCAGGCCACGATTCATGCAGTGGGTCGCAAAGCTCAGGACGGCCCTGCCTGCCTTTCCTAGGATGTGTCCATCTGCCGCGATCCAGGCTTCAGGCCCGAATGCATCGGCAGTGTCAGTCCAGACCCCACTCACCTTTCAGTTCAAGTCCAGCGCTTTGCTGGCGCCCCATCCATGAAAACCTCCCTGCGCTCCGTCTTGTCTTTCTCCGCCGCCGCCGTGCTGGCCTTGCTGGCCAGTGGCTGCGCCATTCATGTCACCCACACCGAGAGTGGCAACGGCAGCAGCAAGCTGAGCCAGAGCGCCGCCGGCAACGCCAGCTTCCAATGCGTGGCCAGCCCCAGCGGTGAATGCCACTACGCCCTCTACACCAGCCGCTGCAGCACGGCCGAGGGCGAAGGCGGTCAGCCGGCCACCACCTGCACCCATCAGGTGATCAGCCAGTTCACCGTGGCCGCCGGCCAGACGCGCGAGATGCGGGACCTGCCCCAGGGTTTCAAGCAATGCATGAAGACCAGCCATAAGCCCCAAGTTCCCAGCTGCGGCGCTTGAGTGCCCGGGCAGGCCGGCGCGTCTCAACCCTTGGGAGAGAGCCGGCCTTCGGCCTCGCAGCGCTCGACGGGCTTGGGAATATCGCCTTCCAGGTCTGAGATCCAGCAGGCATCCAGCACCGAGCAGTAGCAGGCTTGCACGCTCAGCTTGTGTTGGCGGTGCTTGTCGAATCGAATCCAGGCGTCGTGGCTGACGGTATCGCTCCCGACAGGGCGATCCCAGCTGAACAGGCGGATTTCCTTGCCGGCCGAGATCAGGCGCGGCGCAATCGTGGCGGTGGTGAAGTAGGCCTTGCCTTGCAGCTCCGGCGCGACCGCATCCACCATGGCCGCCACGTGAGGCACGGGCTTGCCATCGGACTTGAGTTCGAACCACACCACGCGGGCCGGCCCGTTACCCACGTTTTGCACCGAAAAGCTCAGCTGCGGCTTGCCATCGGTCACATTGCCGCTGCTGAACTCCAGCAATGGCGTGGAGCTGGCCATCACCAGCCGGGTGTTCTCCTTGACCAGGGCGCTCATGGTCTGGCTGGTGCGCCAGGAGCCGTAAATGGCGGCCACCGAGCTCAGCACCATGCTGCCGGCCACGGCGATGTGAAACCAGCGCGGCGCCGGGCCGGCCTCGGGTTTGTTGAGTTTGGGCAGATCGATCACAAGGCGTGCTTCAGAGTCGGTCAGGTGAGGCCCGAACTGTAGCGGGAGTGCTTGCGAGCGAAAGCGCCCTCAGGTTCTCAGGGCGTGTAGTTCACCTGCAGCGTGGCGCCGCTGTAGCTGGCATAGGCATACAGGCCGATGTAGACGTAACCCGGGGTGGGCGTGGGCAGATTGCAGGTTTCGTTGTTGCCGCCGCTTTCCTTGAGGCAGTCATAGCTGCCCGCGTCGGGCGCCTGGCCGTAGCGCACGAACAGATCGAGGTCACCCGTGCCGCCGCTGGTGCTGACCACCAGATTGCGCGCACCCTGGGGCAGCAAGACGCGGTAGAAGCGCCAGCTGCCGGTGCTGCCGGACAGGTTGCTCACGCTTTGGCCGTTGTTCAGCACCGGTGTGGTGTCGGCCGCCACGCTGACGGTTTTGCTGGTGCTGCTGCTCTTGCCTTCGTCGTCGGTGACGGTGAGATTCACCGTGTAGCTGCCATCGGCGGCGTAGACATGGTTGACGCTGGCGCCATTGCCGGTCTGGCCATCGCCGAAGCTCCAGATGCGGTTGACGATTTGGCCGTTGTCGGCGCTGCGGTCGGTGAAGCTGACGCTGCGTTCCTGCGCCACCGCGTCGAAGGCGGCCACCGGCGCGGTGCTGGCATTCGGGTCGATGCGGATGAAGGCGGCGCTCAAAGCGCCCCAGTTGCCGGCGGCATCGCGGCCGCGCACATAGACTAGATGCGGGCCCGGCGCCCAGGCGCTGGTGTCCACGGTGGCGCGCACGGCTTCCTGCTTGCTGTCAAAAGCGCCGTCCACCGCCTGCATCGGCCGCGGCGAGGCCTGGCGGCCGCCCGGTGGGTGATCGACGTAGAACTGCGCGGCCGCGATGGTCTGCGTGGGCTCGGCGCCATTGCTGTTGTTGTAGCGCGTGTCGTCGAGGGTGGCGCTGATCTGCAGCACCGTGCCCGGCGGCACGCCGGTGGCGGCCAGGCCGCTGACGCTGACATTCAGCGCATCCGGGCCGGCCGGCGTCTGGTAGGGCGCGCGCACCACCTTGGCGGCATAGATCAGGGCCTGCAGATTGCTGGGCAGCAAGGTGTTCTGGTAGTAGCCGCAGGACTCAAAAAAGGCCGTGCCCAGCTCGAAGGTGAAGGCGGCCACGCCCAGCTCGCCATAGCTCGGGCCGTCGCTGGTGCCATCGGTCTCGTACAGGGCCAGCGAGCGCTGCGGTGTGTGGTTGTTGAAGAAGGCGAACTTGCGGCCCAGGGTGCTCAGCTGGCTGTCATTGGGCGCCGGTGTGCCGTTCGTGCCCCAGGGCCAGAGCAGCAGGCGGCCGTGGCTGTGGATGTCCAGGTGGATGCCGCTGGCATCCAGCGGCGCCGGGTCGTCGCGGCCGGTGCCACGGCGGTCGCGCCAGAGGCGGCGGATGTAGGCCTCGACGGCCTGCGTTTCGGGCTCGGAGGCGGCGCTGGGGCCGCGGTAGGTGTCGGAGCAGGCATTGCCGCTCGAACCGCTGGCCGTGCTGAACCAGCCAAAACCGAAGTTGCGGTTCAGGTCGGCGCCGCGGCTGTTGCTGGTGGCGCCGCAGTAGGCGGTGTTGGTGTTCTTGCGCCAGAGCAGGCCGGTCTCGGCCTTTTTGCGGCCATCGGGGTTGGTGGCCAGCAGCAGGTGGATCTCGTGCTGGTCGAGGATCCAGGTCATGTCCGGGTCCACACCATGGCCGTGGACCAGGCGCTTGGCGAACTCCAGCACCAGGGGCGTGGTCGCGTACTCGCGGGCGTGGATGCCGGCATTGATGAAGAGCTTGGGCTTGCCGCTGGGGTAGGCGGCATTGCTCAGGCGCAGCACGCGCAGGTCGTAGCCGCCTTGGTTCTGCGTCTTTTGCCAGGAGTCACCGATGTCCACCCAGCGGGCCAGGTCGGGGCGCGCCGCGATCAAGGCATCACCCTCGGCAAACACCTCTTCAACCGTTGGGTAGCAGCTGTAGTTGGGGATGCCGACGAAGCTGGGCTGCGGTGCCCCGGCAGAGCGCAGGCGGCGTTGCTTGGCTGCTTGTTCTTCGCTGCGTGCCAGGGCCAGCTGGCGGTTCTGCCATTTGGCATCGGCTTGCAGGCTGAAGCCCAGGGCGCGCAGCTCGCGTTGCTCTTCGGCATTGGCGTTCACCACCACATAACCGAGTTCGTACTTGGACTCCAGGGTCTCGAAGCGGCTGTGGGCGATGGAGCGAGCCAGGGCGATGTCGCGGAAATAGGCCCGAACGACGCTGCGGCTGCCCACGTCCTGACCCGCGATGGCCGGCGTGAGCGCCGCCGCGCCAGCGCGCTGGATCGTCTCATGCGACCGGGCGGCACCGCTGTGCAACAGGGCCATGCCGGCGAGGATCAGCAGGGCGGATGAGCGCGATATCGGGTGCTGCGGCTTCATGGGGCGGGTCTCCTTGTGGGGGCGCGCCCGGGGGATGGGTCGCTCCTCCAGCCGGGCTGGAGGGCGGGTGGCGCGACAAGCGGCCAGTTTCAGCAGCCGCTGGATCCGCGGCCAGCGGTGAAAACCCGCCTGCTGCTGTGCTGTGGCGTCGCCGCGTTAGGGGTTTACCTGGGCGATGTGCGCCCGCTCGGGCTGGCACTCGCCGGCCGGTAGCAGCGCCTGTTCGCGCTCGCGGCTGAGGCAGGGGCTGGCGCTGCGCGGCCCGGCGCGCAGCCAGGCCACGGTGTCGGCCAGGGTCTGAGCCAAGGGCGTGAAGCGCAGCCCGGCCGCTTCGGCGCGCGGGTTGCGCATCTCCATCATGGCGTTGTCGGCTTCGGGCAGCCAGTAGGGCAGATCGGCAAAGGGCTGAACCCCGGCGGCCAGCAGTTCGGCCTCGGGCCGCCAGCACAGCTCGGCGCGGCTGCCGCAGGCGCTGCGTGCGGCCGTCAGCAAGGCGCCCATGCTCAGGCCATCGGCACCCGTGGTGTTGAACAGGCCGCCCTGGCCTGCCTCGGCCTGTTGCAGGGCGAAGCGGGCGATGTCGCGGGCGTCGATCAGGCGCACCGGGCGCTCGGGCCGGCCCGGGGCCAGCACGGGCGCGCCGTCTTCCGCGGCATCGAGCAGGCGCAACAACCAGTAAGGCAGGCGCGGGCTGTAGTCGTAAGGGCCGACGATGAAGCCGGGGCGCAGGATCAGGGCGCGCTCGCCCATCACCGCTTGAACCGCCCGTTCGCACAGCACCTTCAGGCCGCCGTAGGCTGCGCCATAGCCACCGCCTGATTGCGAGGCACCCGCGGTGGCCTGCGTCTCGGCTTGGGCCAGGGCCTCTGCGCTGAGCTCGGCCACGGGCGAGGTCTCGTCGGTGTCGGCGTCGATCTGCGGGTAGACCGAGATGGTGGAGATCAGGGTGTAGTGCTCGCAGGCCTCGCGCAGCAGCTCGGCGCTGCGCTGCGCGGCGCTGGGCAGGTAGCAGCTGGGGTCGAGCACCGCATCCCAGCGCCGGCCGCGCAGGATGGACAGGTCGCCGCGCCGGTCGCCCTGAAGCTGCTCGACGCCGGCCATCAGCCGTCGGCCCTGGCTGCCGCGGTTGAACAGCGTCACCTCATGGCCGGCGGCCAGGGCCTGTTCGGCCATGTGGCGGCCGAGGAACTGGGTGCCACCGAGGATCAGGAGTTTCATGGCGCGGGCGGGAATGTCAGGGATGGGCGTGCGCCCGATTGTGGGTGGCCCGGATCGCCGATCCATTGGTCATGCGGGGGAAACCCGTGCCGGGACCGAAGCGCGCCCGGCCCCTGAGGTCAGAGCCTCGCCTTGATGCGCTCGGCCCGCATCTCGGCGTCGCTCAAGGCCTTGGCCACCAGGACGGAGCCGCTGGCGCTGTTGCGCAGGCCCAGGGCGTAGACGCCGCCCTCCAGGCGGGCGACGACTTGGGAGCCGTCGTCGGCGCTGACGGTCAGCGCGCCGTCGGCACTGACGCTCATCTTCAGCGGCAGGCCGATGGCCGGCGTGCTCTTGATGCTGAGGCTGCGCTCGCTGTAGAGGTAGCCATCGGCCTTGCGGCCCGCGAAGCGCAGATCGCCGTAGTCACGCTGGCTGCCCAGGTACGCAAAGTTCAGGCTGCCGCTGGCATTGAAGCTGCTGCCGGAGGGGATGTCGAAGTTCAGGTCGGCCGTGACGCTGATCTCGGGCGTTTCGCTGTAGAACTTGGCCAGCAGCAGTTTGTTCAGGCGGTAGCGCACCCCGGCGGTGGCAGCCAGGCTGGTGTCCACCTCCCAGCTGCCCGAAGTCACCTGCACATTGCCCTGGTTGCAGTTGTCGGCCGTGTAGCGCCAGAGCGTGGCACCACTGCGTTCCAGCGTCACGGTGCCGCCCTGCAGGCAGGGGTAGCGGCCGGCCACGTTCTGGGTCTTGTAGAGATCCAGCAGAAGGGGGCGCAGCACTTGGCCCACATCGACCTGGCTGTGCTGGTCGGCCATCTGGGCCACGGCCACGGCACGCACCATATTGTCGATGTTGAGCTTCTTGACCTCGCGGTCCGGCGTCAGTTCCAGGGTCACGCCAGCGCCGCCGCCGCAGGCGCTCAGGCCCAGCAAAGCCAGCAGCGGCATCAGGTGCGCCCAGCGCGGGAGGGCAGAAAAGCGAGGGGCGGGCAGGGTGTTCATGGTGGGAGCCATTGTCGTTGGTCAGGAGAGATCGTATGAATGACTGAAATGCGAAGGCTGCGGTCACCAGACCGGTCCGACGACGAAGTAGAGCCGGCTGCCGCCATTGCGGGTGCTGCCCAGGCCCAGATAGACCGGGCCGAAGCGGCTGTCGATGGCCAGGAAGGCGCTGGCGGCGTTGCGTGCCTGGCGGCGCAAGCCGGTTTCGCCAAAGGGCACTGAGCGCTCGTTGCCAAACTCCAGCGAGGCGCCGATGCGCAGGGTGTCGCCCAGGCCGATGGGCATCTGGCCGATCTTGCGCGCCAGCACCAGTCGGCCGAAGGCATAGGACTGGGTCTTGGAGCTGGGCTCGCTGCCCGAGAGGCGCAAGAAGCCGCCCAGGCCCTCGCCCTGGGGCAGCTCCACATCCACACTGTTGAAGCTGCCGGCCAGGGCGCCGTAGACATGGCCAGCCCAGTCGCCCGAGCGGAAGGCGCGCATCACGCGGGTCTGGTAGGTCGAAGGGCGGCCGGTCAGCGTCACCGGGTAGCGACGCAGGGCTACATGGATCAGGGTGCCGCGCGCCGGGAAGGCGGGTGCATCCAGGGTGTCGCGGCGCCAGCGCAGCTCGGGCAGGCTGAAGGTGGCGCGGATCTGCCGGTCGGCATCACGGTAATCGGAATGGATGCGCAGGCCCACCAGCTGCAGATCGCCCCAGAAACCCATCTGCCGGCCCAGGGCCAGGCCGGTCTGGCTGAGGTTCCACTGGTAGGGCTTGAGCGACTCCGAATCGCGAATGCCGAGGTACTCCACGCTGGGTTCCAGGTACCAAGGTGAACCGGGGCCCAGTGGCTGCATCAGCGCAGTCTTGAACTCGCGGTAGCCGCCCAGCTTGGCGCTGGTGCGCAGCTCGGCGCCCCAGTCGTTGAGCCAGCTCAGGGTGTGCATGGCGGCCAGGGTGTTGCGGTTGAAGCTCTTGAAATCACTGGCCAGCTCGATGCCCAGGCGCAGGCGGCTGCGCGTCCAGGGCGCCTCTGTGACCTTGATCAGCACATCGCGCTGTTCGCCGTGGTCGTGGATCTGGGTCTGCACGCGTTCGAAATCGCCACGGCCGTAGAGCTGGGCGCTGGCCAGCTGCACATCGGCGCGGCTGACCGGCTGGCCGGACTCCAGGCCCAGCTCCTTCTTCAGCGCCTCGGGGTTGGTGAACCTGCTGCCCTCGATGCGCAGCGTGCCCAGGGGCAGGGTGGCGGCCATGGGCCAGAGCGCGGCATTGCGGCGCGCCTCATGCTGGGCGTACTCCTCCTGGCTCAGGGCCAGCGCCTGCAGCTGCGCGGCCATATCGGCGGTGGCCTGCTCGCCCTCGCGAATGGCGCCGGCGCTGCGCTCGAAATCGGTCAGGCCCAGGCCCGGCATTTCGGGCGTGATCAGAAAGTCGCCCTGGCGCAGCTCGGCCAGCGAGCGCTCCACGTTCTGCGTGGTCAGGATCTTGATCATCTGGTCGGTGACGCTGAGCGCGCTCTGGATCTGCTGCTCGTCCAGCAATGGCGAGCCGACATTGACCGCGATCACCACATCGGCGCCCATCTGCCGGGCGATGTCCACGCCCAGATTGCGCACCAGGCCGCCGTCCACCAGCAGCCGGTCCTTGACCCGCACCGGCGAGAACAGGCCCGGCACCGCCATCGAGGCGCGCAGGGCCAAGGACAGGGGTACATCGTCCAGCACCACCAGGCGGCCGTTGATCAGGTCGGTGGCCAGGGCCTTGAAGGGCAGGGGCAGCAGGGGCAGCGGGGTTTCGGCGCGGGCATCGGGCGCCAGGCTGTCGAGCGTGAACTCCAGCGCGCTGTTGCCGGCCGCCGCGGCCGGCAGCATCACGCCCTCGGGCCCCAGGCCGAACTCCAGGCGCGAGGCCAGCATGCGGTCGTCCTCGCGGCGGCGCTGTGCCAGCTCGCGACGGCCGGGCCGGTCGGCCAGGATGCTGTTCCAGTCGGCCTCGGCCACCAGGGTTTCCAGGTCCTCGACGCTGCGGCCGGCGGCGAAGGCGCCGCCCACCACCGCGCCCATGCTGGTGCCCACCACCAGGTCGATGGGGATGCGCTGCGCCTGCAACGCCTTGAGCACGCCGATATGGGCCAGGCCGCGCGCGCCGCCGCCCGACAGCACCAGGCCGATGCGCGGGCGCGTGCCCGGCACCGGGGCGCTGCTGGTCTTGGCGGTTTCGCTTGGTCCGGTGGCGGCCTGCAGGCTGTTGCTTGAAAAGCCCAGCAGCAGGCCCAGCAGCGGGGCTGCCCATGCTGCGCGCCATGCCCCGCCATGCCGCTGCCGCCGCCGTCCTCCGCCGTCGGGCGCCTCCTCGTTTCCGCTCACGTGTCGTCCTCCTGCGCGGTCTGCCGCCAGGTGGGCGGTCTGCCGCTGTCTCTTCATGCCTGCTGCTCGGGCGTCAGCCCCGCCTGCGGGCGCGATTGTGCGCGACTTGCATGACGGTGCCGCTGCTTCGCATAGAGTGCTGTCTTTCGCACCCGTCCGGCTCTGACGCACCGGGTGAGAACCCTGAGTGGGCGCCGAGGCTGGCCCCGAATGAACCGCTTGCCGAGGTGCTGCGCCGTGTTTCGACTGTTCCGTTTTGCTTCGCGCGCCGCCGCTGACCATGCGGCGGACCCGCGCGCCACCGTCAAGCCCGAGGATTTCAATGTCGCGCCCGCCCTGCTGGGCCAGCCCCTGGCTACGCCGCGCCAGCGGGCCCTGGCCATGGGCATCGATGTGGCCGTGCTGGCTTTGGTGAGCCAGCTGGCCAACAACTGGCTGATGATGGCGGCCGCCCTGGGCCTCTACACCTGGCTGCGCCAGACCCGGCCCGAGGTGTTCGCCCGCCTGCGCTGGCGACGGGGCCGCACGAACCTGGCTGCCGGCGCCACAGAGTCGGCGGACGCCGACCTGGTCTTGGCGCCGCCGCCCCAGGCCCCGCGGCGGCGCTGGCTGTCCTGGCTGCTGGTGGCCTGGTTCAGCTACCAGGGCGTGACGCTGCTCTTCCACGGCGACCCGGAGGCCGAGGCCGACGCTGCGGCCGAGGCGGCCAGCGAGCTCAGCACCCCGCTCAGCAAAGCCGAGCTGCGCGCGCTGCGTGAGCAGGCGGAGGAAGAGCCGGAGGCCGCGACCGATGCGGCGGAAACCGTGGCTTCAGCGGCTTCAGCGGCGGAGCTGGCGCAAGCGCTGCAACACGCGCAGGCGCAGCACCACCAGGCATTGCACCGCCTGCTGCGCGAGCAGGAGTCACAGCTGGAGCATTTGCGCGAAGAGGTGGTGCTGGCCGGCCAGCCGCAGGCCATGCGCTGGCTCAAGGCGGGCAAGCGCTGGCTCGATGAGCTGCTGCGCCATTACGTGACGCCGGCGCTGTACTTCTGCCTGCTGCCCCTGCTCTGGCCGGGCCAGACCCTGGGCAAGCGCCTGCTGGGCCTGCGCGTGCAGGAGCTCAGCGGCAAGCCCATGACCTTGATGCTGGGCTTCAGGCGTTTTGGCGGTTATGCCGCCGCCACCGTCACCGGCGGCATCGGGCTGCTGCAGATCCTCTGGGATCCGAACCGGCAGGGCCTGCAGGACAAGACGGCGCACACGGTGGTGATTGATGTGCGCGGGCAGCAACCACCTGCTCCCGCCTTGCAAGCCACGCCCCAGGAAAATTCAAGCCTTGATTAGGGTGCGAATGGTTGCCAACGATCATTCATCGTTGGTGTTGCTGATGCTCGGGTCGGTGGTGATTGGTGCCCCACTCAGCGCATCGATGACGGTCATCGTGTACTTGTAGGACTGCGCGTTGTTGTTGTAGTCGCCCAGTGCCAAGGTGGCTGCATTGATCAACCAAGCGATAGGGAACTCCGCATCCGCGTCAGCGCTGTTGATGACCAAGGCAGAGCCATCCGACGGGAAGTAGTAGCCCGGACTGACCAGGGAGTACACGATCAGTGCATTGGCCTGATTGCTCAGAGTCACCGGGTCTGGGTTGAAGACCAAATAGGGTTCGGTGCCTTGCGCTGCTTTGACCGTGACGCTGACGGCGAAGACATTGTTTTGAATCGGGGTCGATTGGTTCGAGGGCATGGTGGGGCGATCGTTGAGGTGGATTGATAGGGTCGCGTGAGTCCAAGGATGAACCTGGCTTGCAGGAGGCGTAACCCAGCGGGCTGCGTCAATACTGCTGTACCTTCTCCGCGGCCATGCGCCGAGCGAGACCAACCTGCCATTCAGGGTGGCGGAAGCCCGATGCCTCCAAACCTTCGGCCATTGATCGGGCTTCTTGAGTACGCCCGAGGCTGAGCAAGGCATGGGCTCGTAAGGATTTCACGCGGGCTTCGCTCACGCTCTCCCCAATTCCGGCGAGGTGCTCCAAAGCTTGGTTCCAGCGTGTTCGGGCTTCTGTCGGCGCTGCATTCGCGATGGCATTGCCAAGTCGATATGAGGCCAAGGCCAGGGCCCATTGAGTGTTCACATCGACTTTGCCTCGCCCTCCGCCCGACCTCGTCAGTGAGTGCCGATCCACAAAGCGCGTCAAGTCCCGGAGCGGGGCGGCGGTAGGTGACAAGGATCGTTCTTTTGTTGCCAGCTGCGCTTGCGCAGCCAGGAAGCGGCCAGGGATCTTGATTGCGGTATCGGGTTTGTCCCGCGTGGCGGCCAGAAGCCTGATGTACTCGGGTTCCAAGGCAGAGAGTTCCTCGCGAGCCTCCTCGGTGCTGCCGAGCGCCAGAACGGTTTCGATCAGATGAAGGCGGGCGTAAGCCAGGCGCTCGACGAACAACAGGTTGTCGGTATCGACGGCCACCAGTTTCACAAAGGCATCGCGTGCCGCCCTGCCCGTGACCAATGCCGCAGAGCCCTGGCCGATGCTGAGTTGCAGGCGGCTCAAGGCCGACAACGTCGTGGCCTCATCATCTTGGGCTTGGCGATTCAGTACCTTTTCGGCGCGCAGGACTTGCAGTTTGGCTTCATGGCTTGAGATGCTGGCTTCGAACTGGCCCAGTTTTTCTTGCGCGCGCGCCATCCAACCCCAGGTCTTGGTCAGTTCCGATTGCAAGTCCGCATGCGCAGGAATCAGGACCTGCCAAATCGTCCGCGCACGGGTGAAACGCTCCAGTGCAGACTCGACGCGCTGGGTGTTGAGCAAGAGCACGCCCAAGTTCACTTCTGCATGGGCCAATTCGGTTTGCCATTTGCTGTTGGCCGGCTCACTTCGGGTGAGCGTTTGGGCCAGCTGCAGATAGGTTTCGAAGTTGTTTTCGGCCGCTTCTTGCTTACCTTGCCGCCAAGCCGCGTAACCCACCCAATAGCTACTCTGCGCATGGTCAAACAGCCGCTGCGTGTTCTTGGCGTCGCGCGCCAGCAGTTCCGCCGTGCTGTCGGCGGCCTGCTTGAAGCGCTCCTCGGCCTCTGCCATCTGGCCGCGCTTCTCGGCAATCTCGCCCATCAGATGCAGGGCCCGGGCGCGCCGGCCCAGTGCGTCTGCATCGCTGCGCCGCAGGTCTTGCTGGGCGTAGTAGGCCAGCGCCTTCTCCCCCACCGCATCGAGCACATCGAGCCGCCCCACCGGGTCCAGCTTCTTGCGCAGATCGCCGAGCATGAATTCGATCAGGCCTTCGGCCTGCACGCGCTGTTCATGCGCTTCCTGGGCTTTCCAGACCGCCGCGCCGGCGCCGGCGGCAATGGCCAGCAGGGCCGTGCAGCTGGCCGCCACAGCCAGGCGGTGGCGGCGGATGAATTTGCCGACGATGTAGGCGCGGCGGTCTGGCCGGGCGCTGATCGGCTCATGAGCCAGCCAGCGCTGGAGGTCCTCGGCCAGCGCAGCAGCATTGGCATAGCGCTCGGCCGGCGCCTTCTTGAGCGCCTTGGCGACGATGGTGTCCAGGTCGCCGCGCAACTGGCGCGCCACGCCGCTGGGCACGCGCTCCGACACCTTCTTGGGTTCCACCTCGACCAGGGTGCGCAGGCGCTCCAGCGGCGTGGTCAGGGCCTCGTCCTGGCCCTCGGTCGGGTGCTGGCCGCTGAGCAAGAGGTAGAGCAGCACGCCCAGGGCATAGACATCGGTGGCCGTGGTCACCTCGCCACCCTGCACCTGCTCGGGCGCGGCATAACGCGGCGTGTAAGCGCGTCCAGCCACCCGGGTCAGCTCGGTGGCGGCGCCGGGGGGCGTGGTGTCATCGTCGCCCGCGCGGTGGAGCAGCTTGGCGATGCCGAAGTCCAGCAGCTTCACCTCGCCGGCCGCCGTCACCAGGATGTTCGAGGGCTTGAGGTCGCGGTGCAGGATCAGGCGGGTGTGGGCATGGGCCACGGCGGCCAGCACATCGAGGAACAGGCGCACCCGGGCTTCGCAGTCGAGACCACGCTCGACGCAGAAGCGGTCCAGGGGCAGGCCGTCGATGTACTCCAGCACCAGATAGGGCTGCCGGTGTTCAGGCGCCACGCCGGCATCGATCAGGCGGGCAATGTGTGGATGGGTCAGGCGGGCCAGGATCTGGCCTTCGCGGGCGAAGCGGCCCGCGTCGCCCCGTCCGATCAGGCCGGTGTTCAGAAACTTGATCGCCACCTGGCCTTCGAAGCGGCCGTCGGTGCGGCGCGCCAGCCAGACCGTGCCCATGCCGCCCTGGCCGATTTCGCGCTCCAGGGTGTAGGCGCCCACGGTCTGGCCGGCCTGGTTGTGGGTACTGGCGGCCTCGGCCACGCTGAGAGCGGGGCTGGCGAGAAAGTCCTCGGCCTCCAGCGCCTCTTGCCGGCGCAGCAACTCGGCCAGGTCCTCGATCAGGTCGGGGCTCAGTTCGGCTTGTTGGTGCAGGGCTTGCAGGCGGGCGGGGCGATGCTCGGGCGCCAGGTCCAGCAGTTCATCGAGCAGGGGGCTCAGGCGGGCCCAGCGGGCTTTGTCGATCTCGGCCATCCGTTCAGCTCAGGGACAGGGACAGGAACAGCCGGGCTTTCTGCCAATCGCGCTGCACGGTGCGCTCGGTCACGCCCAGGCTTTCGGCGATCTCGCTCTCCAGCAGGCCGCCGAAGTAGCGCATCTCCACCACCTGGGCCAGGCGCGGTTCCAGCGCGGCCAGCTCTTCCAGCGCCTCGTGCACGCGCAGGATTTGCTCGTCGCCCTGGGGCGGCAGATTGGCCACGGCCGTGTTCAGGGTCAGCTGCTCCAGGCCGCCGCCATGGCGCTCGGCCTGGCGGCGCCGCACCAGGTCGATGACGATGCTGTGCATCACCTTGGCGGCATAGGCCAGGAAATGCTTGCGGTCGGGGAAGTCGAGCTGGCCGCTGGCCTGCAGGCGCAGATAGCTCTCGTGCACCAGGCCGGTGGGGTCGAGCAAGGTCAGGTGGCCGGCCTGTTGCAGGCGCCGCCGGGCCAGGCGCTGCAGGTCGGCGTAGAGCAAGGCCATCACCTGGTCGGTGGCCTGGCGGTCGCCGTTCTGGGCGGCACGCAGCAGTAGGGTGATGTTGTCGCTCATGGTTCGGGCTGGGCAAAGCACTCTAGCAGCCGGCCATGAATATTTTTTCGAGAGGCATGTCGGGTTTGTCCTGCGGCTCGCGTTTTATCCAAAGAGGACGCGGCAATGGCGGCCAGCAGGGAGGCCCGAAAAGGGGTTGTCTGCCGCTGTCGTGTCTTCACCTGCTGCAGCCTGTGCGCTCCGCGGCCCTACTGTCAGGGGTGCGGCGTGGCTGGCCTGTGGCCCACGTACAAGACATCGACGCTGTGAACCACACATCCATGCCGGCCTCGGGGAGCCGAACCCTTTTGTCTTCCACCATCCAACCCAGCCATCACCTCAGCTTGTCGGCCCACGCAACGCTGAGCCGGCGCCGCAACAGCGAGCCTCAAGCGATCGAGATCGTGCCGGACATGCTCAGCCTGGCCGGCCTGCTCAACCGCGAGCTGGGTGCGGCGCGGCGCTACGGCACCCGGCCGGCCGTGCTGCTGCTGCAGGTGGAGGTGCGGCCCGAGGCCGGGGGGATGGCGCCGCGCACCGGCCAGCAGGAGGAACTGATCGCCGCCCTGGGCGCACGCCTGCGTTGCCGGGTACGCAGCCACGATGTGGTGGCGCGGGTGGGGCGTGCCCGCTACGCCGTCGTCCTGCAAAACATGGCGCGTGCGCCGCTGCCGGCGGTGCAGGCGCGCTTGCAGCGGGCGCTGGGCGGGCCGTATGAGCTGCAGTCGCAGCTCTTGTTTGCCAGCCTGCGCATGGGCGCCGCCCTGTGTGGCCCCCATCGCTGCAGCGGGCTGGAGCTGAGTCAAAGCGCCGAACTGGCCATGGAGCAGGCGGCGCCTGACACGGTACCGACCCTGGTCGCAGATCGCCGCCGCAGCGAGGACAGCCCGCCGCGGCTCTGAACCGCGGGCCGCTGCCGGATCACGCGGAGCCCCGCGGGCTTGCCCGGGCCCGCACTTTTGCGTTTGGCGCGACACTTTTTTGCATGCGTTTTGGCGGGCCGCAGGTTAGGCTGGCGGCGGATGGGGCTGTGCCCCGAATGGAACGCGCGCCTGATGCCGATCCCCGCTCTCTGCTGCACCCACCGCGGCGGCCGCCTCCTGCGGTCCTGCGCGCTCGCCCTGCTGATGCTCTTGCTGGCCGGCTGGGGTGCGGTGGTGCCAGGTCTTGCCTGGGCCTCATCCCTGCACGGTTTGCGTTTCAGCCAGCTGGGCACGGAAGATGGTTTGCCCAGTTCGGCGGTGACCAGTCTGCTGCAGGACCGACAGGGCTTGGTGTGGATCGGCTCCGGCAACGGCCTGGCACGCTACGACGGGCGGCATTTCAAGGTCTGGGGCGCCGACCCCGAGCAAAGCGACATGCTGCGCCACGGCATGATCTACAGCCTGCTCGAAGACCCCGAGAACCAGGCGATGTGGGTGGGCACACGCACCGGCCTGGACCGCATCGATCTGCGCGACGATTCGCTGCGCCGCATCGCCATGCCCGAGGCGCTGTCCCTGCAGGATCGGGCCGTGGTGGGCATCGCCCCGGCGGGGTCCGGGCAGCTGTGGCTGGCGCTGCCGCATGGGTTGTATCGCTTCGACATCGCCAGCGTGCGCTTCGAGCGCTGGCACGATCCGCAATGGGCGGCGATCGCCCAGGACAGCCAGATCCGTGGCCTGCTGGCCGACGGCCAGGGCGGACTGTGGCTGACGCAGGGCCACCAGGTTGGCCACATCGACCGCCAGGGGCGCCTGAGCCAGCAGCTCAACACCCTGCGCGGCAGCCCGGCCGGCAAGTTCAGCCCGGTGGAGTTGCACGCGCGCAGCCTGGCCTTTGACGCCGAAGGCCGGCTCTGGGTGGGCATGGCCGCCGGTCTGCAGATCTGGCGCATTCCGGCGGATGGGCGGGCGCCGCCTGAGCCCGATCCGCTGGCCGAGCAGCTGCAGCCGGCGCGCGGCGTGGTGCATGCCATCCTGCGCGATCAGGACGGAGCCATGTGGGTGGGCTCCGGTCGAGCGCCCGGTTTGCAACGCTGGCAGTCGGGCAGCCGCCAGCTGCAGTCCTTCTACAACCTGCCTGGCGTGCCCAGCAGCCTGGCGGGCAATTCGATTGCTTCGCTGATGCAGGATCGCAGCGGCACGCTCTGGGTCGGCACCTGGGGCTATGGCATCAGCCTGGCCGATCTGGCCACGCGCGGCTTCACCAGCTATCTGCAGGTGCCGGGCGATGAGCGCAGCCTGTCCAACAACGCGGTCATGGCCATGCTGCAGGACGGGCCTGAGCATGTCTGGCTGGGCACCTACGGTGGCGGCCTGAACCGCCTGCACCTGCCCAGCGGCGATGTCGAGCGCATCCCGCCCCAGGCCGTGCCGCTCAGCCATGTCAAAGCCTTGCTGCCGGGCGCGCCGGGGCGGCCTGCTGAAATCTGGGCCGGCGGCGATGGCGGGCTGGTGATCTACGAGCCCAAGCGTGGCCGCAGCCAGGCCCTGCCCCTGGAGAACACCACGCCGGCCGGCGCCTCCATCAGCGCCTTGCTGCGCGACCGCAGCGGCCAGGTCTGGGCCGGCAGCGCCGCCGGTCTGCACCGCTTCAGCCCGGACCTGAAGCACCGCGTGTTCCGCAGCGCGGGCGGGCAGGCCGGCAGCCTCAGCCACGATGTGGTTGACAGCCTGTTGGAGGACCGCGAGGGCCGCATCTGGATCGGCAGCAAGGGCGGCCTGCAGCTCTGGGACCCGCAGAGCGACAGCTTCAGCCAGCCGGTGCGCGCCAATGCCGACATGCCGGCGCCGGGCCGCCTGCCCATCTTCGGCATGCGCGAGGATGCCCAGGGTCGCATCTGGCTGGCCACCGAGCAGGGGCTCTACCAGCTGCTGGCCACGGCCCAGGGCTGGGAGCTGAAGTCCTGGCGCCAGGTGCCGGGCATGCCCGCAGGCGAGTTCAGTGCTATCCAGGATGCGCTCAACGGCGAGATCTGGCTCAGCAGCGAGCATGGCCTGACGCGCTTCCAGCCCGACCGTCGCCAGGCGCGCTTCTACCCCGGGCGCAGCCGTTTCGGCGGCGGCTTCTCGTTTGCCTCGGCGGGGCGCGGGCCAGATGGCAGCTTGTATTTCGGTGGCCCGGGTCTCTTGCGTTTCCAGCCCGAGGCCTTGCGCGACAACCCGACGCCGCCGGCCGTGGTGCTCAGCGACCTGCTGGTGCTGAACCGCTCGCTGCGCCCGGACGCACAAGCCCAAAGTCGGCCGCGCGAGGGCGAGGACGCACCGCCGCGCCTGGCCGACCTGGGTATCCAGGGGCCGCTGCATCAGGCCAGCCGGGTGCGGCTGACGCACCGGGAGGCCATGGTCAGCTTCGAGCTGGCGGCGCTGCAGTTCCACAACCGGCAGCAGAACCGCTATGCCTGGCGGCTCGAGGGTTTCGACCGCGACTGGATCTACGGCATTGGCGACTTGGGTCTGGCGGCCTACACCAATCTGGACCCCGGGCGCTACCGCCTGCTGGCACGGGCGGCCAATCCGGATGGCGTCTGGAGCGAGGACCACCTGGTGCTGGAGCTGGAGGTGCTGCCGCCCTTCTGGCGCAGCTGGTGGTGGCGCAGCGGCGTGGTGGCCGTGCTGCTGCTGGCGCTGGCGGCCGCCTACCGGTGGCGCGTGCGCGTGCTGCACCAGACCCGGCTGCGCCTGAGCGAGCTGGTCGACCGCCGCACGCATGAGCTGCTCGAGCAGCAGCAGCAGCTGGCGCGCGAGAAGCAGAGCGCCGAGGCGCAGCGCGAGGTGGCCGAGAAAGCGCGCCGCGACATCGCCCTGCTCAGCGAGATCGGCCGCCAGATCACCGCCTCCCTCGATGTCGGCGCCATCCAGCAGACCCTGTACCGCCATGTCAACGAGCTGGTCGATTGCAGCGTCTTCGGCCTCGGCCTGGTGGACTGGCAGGCGCGCGTGGTGACCTTTGACTTCGTCATGCAGCAGGGTCAGCCCTTCCAGAGCTACCAGCGCCGGCTGGACGAGTCGGGCCAGCCCTCGGTGGACTGCGTGCTGCAGGCGCGCGAGCTGAACTTTGGCCGCCTCGCGCACGACGCCCGCGTGCTGCGCGCCGATGGCGCCACGGTCGAGCGGGTGCGTTTGCTCAATGGCGAGGAGCCGCAGCCGGCGCTGTCGGGCCTCTACATCCCGATGATGCGCCAAGGCCAGGTGATGGGGGTGATCAGTGTGCTGAGCGGCCGCGCCGAGGCTTTTGGACCGGCCGACCTCGACATCCTGCGCACCCTTGGGGCCTATGCCGCCGTGGCTCTGGACAATGCCGAGGCCTACCGCCGCCTCAAGATCACACAGAACCAGCTGGTCGAGCAGGAGAAGCTGGCGGCCCTGGGCTCGCTGGTGGCCGGTGTGGCTCATGAGCTGAACACGCCCATCGGCAACAGCCTCCTGATGGCCAGCACCTTGAGCGACAACAGCCGGCGCTTTCTGCAGCAGGTGCAGGCTGGCGCGCTGCGCCGTTCGGAGCTGGAGCGCTTTTGCCAGACCGCTGAGGAATCCAGCCAGCTGCTGGTGAAAAGCCTGGGCCAGGCGGCCAGCCTGGTCACCAGCTTCAAACAGATCGCGGTGGACCAGACCTCCGACCAGCGCCGCGTCTTCGACCTCGCCACCCTGTGCCGCGAAGTGGCCCTGACTCTGGGCAACCGCCTGCGTCGCGAGGAGCATGAGCTGCAGCTCGACGTGCCCGAAGGCCTGATGCTGGACAGTTTCCCCGGCCCCCTGGGCCAGGTGCTGACCAATCTCATCATCAATGCCATGGTCCATGGCCTGGAGGGGCGCAAGGGCGGCTTGATGAGGCTCACCGGCGAACGCCTGGAGGGCGAGCGCCTGTGCCTGCGCTTCAGCGACAACGGACGCGGCATTTCGGAAGACAACCTCGGCCGCATCTTCGACCCCTTCTTCACCACCCGCCTGGGCCAGGGCGGCAGTGGCCTGGGTCTGCACATCAGCTACAACATCGTCACCGCCACCCTGGGCGGCAGCATCACGGCGCGCAGTCGCCTGGGCGAGGGCGCGCAGTTCGAGATCGTCATTCCCTGCGTGGCGCCGCGAGGCCTCGGCCAGATCGACTAAGCTGACAGGCTCTGGAAGCCTCTCACTCTTTTTGCCTGCTCGCCTGTTCGCGTGCACTGCCTGCCCATGAATCCTCTTGCTTCGTTTTCATCTCCCTTGGCCGTGATGCTGCCGCGTCTGAGCGTGCTGGCGCTGGCGGCGACCCTGGCGGCCTGTTCGACGACGGCGAACTCGCCGGCTGCCGCTCCGACGGCCCCCTCGGCCACGGCCGCTCAGGCCACCAAGGCGCCGCCCAAGCTGATCGTGTTCCTGGTGGTGGACGGCTTGCCCATGCGCCAGGTCACGGCCTACCGCGAGCAGCTGCAGCCCGATGGCTTCCGCCGCTTCCTGGACCAGGGGGTCTGGTTCTCGGACGCCCGCTACGCGCACGGCCACACCGTCACCGCCGCCGGCCACGCCACCATGCTGACCGGCGCCTACCCGCAGCGCAGCGGCATCATCAGCAATGAGTGGAACGACGCGCAGACCTTCGCCCCGGTCTACAACACCGGCGACACCGCCTACCGCTACATCGACCACAAGACCGACCCGCTGGCCGGTACCAGCCCGCGAAGTCTGCGCGCCGAAACGGTGGGCGATGTGCTGCGCGGCCTGCAGCCGGCATCCAAGGTGATCGGCATTTCGGGCAAGGACCGCGGCGCCATCCTGCCGGCCGGCCACAAGGGCACGGCGTACATGTACATGAGCGAGGATGGCCAGTTCGCCTCCAGCACCTACTACATGCAAAGCCACCCGCAATGGGTGCGCGACTTCAACGCCGCCAAGCCGGCCGATGCCTTCTTCGGCAAGGCCTGGGCGCCGCTGCTGCCCGAAGCCGCGTATGCGGGCTCGGTGCCCGACGGCCAACCCTGGCAGTACAACGGTGGCAATGGCAACAAGCTGCCTGCGGTGCTGGGCGCCCAGATGGACGGCCCCGGCCCGCGCTTCTACGGCAACATCCTGCCCAGCCCTTTCGGCGATGAGCTGACCCTGGCTTTCGCCCGGGCTGCCATAGCCGGTGAGCAGCTGGGCGCCGATGCACAGACCGACATCCTCTCGGTCAGCCTGTCCAGCCACGACTACGTCAACCACGCCTTCGGCCCCGAGTCGCGCCTCTCGCATGACCATTTCCTGCATCTGGATCGTTATCTGCAGGGCTTCTTCCGTGACTTGGATGCCAAGCTCGGTCGCGACAACTACCTGGTGATGCTGACCGCCGACCATGGCTTTGCCGACTCGCCCGCCTGGGCCAAGACCCAGGGCCGCGATGCCGACCTGCTGAACCCCGGTGTGGTGATGAGTCAGCTCAACACCGGCCTGGTACAGAAGTTCGGCCCGGGCCGCTGGGCGGTGAGCTTCTCGGCCGCCGGCGTGCTCTTCGATCACAAGCTGATCAAGGAGCGCGGCCTGGCCCCGAGCGCGGTGCACGAAGAAGCCGCCCGCCTGCTGCGCGGCATGGACGGCGTCGTCGCCGCCTTCACGCCCGAGCAGCTGCGCGGCAGCGACAGCACCACGCCCTTCCTCGACGCCATGCGCAAGGCCTGGCACCCCGAGGTGTCGGCGCCGGTGCAGTTCGTCATCAAGCCCAACTGGCTGTTCAGCTCGCGCGTGGGCGGCAGCTCGCACGGCACGCCGCACCGTTACGACCAACACGTGCCCATCCTGAGTTGGGGCCCGGCCTGGGTCGGCCGCGGTGAGGTGAAGACGCCGGTGGAGGTGGTGGACATTGCTCCGACCTTGGCGCAGATCCTGCGCGTCCCGGCGCCAGCGCAGTCTCAGGGCAAGCCCTTGCCCTTGCCCTTGCCGCTGCCGCAGGCGGCCGCTCGTTGATGCGCTTCGCCTGGTTCGAGCGTCGGGTCGATCCCTTCCCGGACGCGCCGCCGCCGCGGCCGCCGCAGGGCTTCTTTCCCTTCGTCTGGTCGGCCACGCAGGGCATGCGCGGCCTGATCCTGGCCATGACCCTGCTGACGGCCGGCATCGGCGCTTTCGAGGCCCTGCTCTTCGCCATGCTGGGCTCGGTGGTGGATGTGCTCAGCCAGGTGGCGCCCGAGCGGCTCTGGGCGCAGGAAAAGGGCCGGCTGGCCCTGCTGGCCGGCATCCTCTTGCTGAGCCCTCTGCTGATCGCTCTGCAGGCCCTGAGCAAGTACCAGGGCCTGTCGGCCAACTTCCCCATGCGCCTGCGCTGGAACTTCCACCGCCATCTGCTCGGCCAGAGCATGAGCTTCTTTGCCGACGAGTTCGCCGGCCGGGTCTCGGCCAAGCTGATGCAGACGGCGCTGGCGGTGCGCGATTGCGTGTTGATCGTCACCGACATCCTGGTCTTCATCACCATCTACTTCATCACCATGCTGGGCGTGGTGGGCAGCTTCGATCTGGTGCTGGTCCTGCCCTTTCTGGGCTGGCTGCTCTGCTACGGCCTGGCGCTGTATTTCTTCGTGCCGCGCCTGGGCCGGGCGGCCAGTGCGCAGGCCGATGCGCGCAGCCTGATGACCGGCCGCATCACCGACGCCTACACCAATATCAGCACCGTCAAGCTGTTCTCGCACAGCCAGCGCGAGGCGCAGTTCGCGCGCAGCGCCATGCAGGAATTCCTGGGCACGGCCTACCGGCAGATGCGCCTGGTCAGCGGCTTCGAGGTGGTCAACCATGTGCTGTCCATGGGCCTGATCGCCAGCACCGCCGGCATGACGCTGTACCTGTGGATGCAGGGCCAGGTCGGTGTCGGCGCGGTGGCGGCGGCCACGGCCATGGCCTTGCGCCTGAACGGCATTGCCCACTGGATCATGTGGGAGATGTCCAGCCTGTTTGAGCACATCGGCACGGTGCAGGACGGTATCAGCACCCTGGCCCGCGATGTGGCCGTGCGCGATGTCGAGGGCGCACAGGCCTTGCAGGTCAGCCGCGGCGAGATCCGCTTCGAGCAGGTCAGCTTCGCCTACGGCGGCACGAAGCCGGTGCTGAAAGCACTGGATCTGCAGATCCGCGCCGGCGAGAAGATTGGCCTGGTCGGCCGCTCGGGCGCCGGCAAGTCCACCTTGGTCAATCTGCTCTTGCGCTTCCATGACCTGGAGCAGGGCCGCATCCTGATCGACGGCCAGGACATCGCCGGCGTGAGCCAGGACAGCCTGCGCGCCCAGATCGGCATGGTCACGCAGGACACCTCGCTGCTGCACCGCTCGGTGCGCGACAACCTGCTCTACGGCCGGCCCGATGCCGACGAGGCGCAGATGCGCCGGGCCGCCGAGCGGGCTGAGGCCATGGCCTTCATCAAAAGCCTCAGCGACCCCAAGGGCCGCAGCGGCTTCGAAGCCCATGTCGGCGAGCGCGGCGTCAAGCTCAGCGGTGGCCAGCGGCAGCGCATCGCCATCGCCCGGGTGATGCTCAAGGACGCGCCCATCCTGCTGCTGGACGAGGCGACCAGCGCCCTCGATTCGGAAGTCGAAGCCGCCATCCAGACCAGCTTGTACCGGCTGATGGAGGGCAAGACCGTGGTGGCGATCGCCCACCGGCTGTCCACCATCGCCGCCATGGACCGCCTGATCGTGATGGACCAGGGCGAGATCGTCGAGCAGGGTGACCACGCCAGCCTTCTGGCCCAGGGCGGCTTGTACGCCCGCTTGTGGGCGCACCAGAGTGGTGGTTTCCTGGGCGAATCGGACTGAAGCGTCGTCAAGCGGCGCGCCTGCGCGCTCAGTCCGGTGCCTGGATCGGATGGCGGGCCGCGATGGCCGCCACCGTGCCGTCGCGCCGCATGGCCTCCCAGGTCTGCTGCAGGCGCAGAAGCAGGGCCGGGTCACTGTTCAGGCTCAGCGCCATCGACGGGCGCGATTCGGAAAAGCGCAGCAGCAGCTCGACCTCGCCCGGCTCGTAGCCAAACTGCCTCAGCATGCCCGGTGCCATGGTCTGGTTCAGCGCCACCAGCTCGGTGCGCTCGGCAAAGAAGCGCCGCAACATGCTGCCATAGTCGCCGCTGCGGTCCAGCTGGGCGCTGACCTGTGGGCCCAGGGCCAGCAGCTCGCGCTCGGAGACATCGTCCTTGACCACGCCGATCCGGTAGCTGCCCAGCTGCTGCAGGCTGCTCAGGCGCACATCGTCGCGGCGCTTGAGCCGGTAGAGGGCGCCGTAGCGCACGGCCGTCTGACCCACCCAGAGGTAGTGGCGCTCGCGCTCGGGCAGGCGCACCACGGCCGGAATCAGCACATTGGCTTCAAGTTGGGCGCGCTTCAGGATGCGCGGCCAGGAGCTGAATTCGTAGCTGCAGTCGAGCCGCGCGCGTTCGCACAGCTGCTGGGTCAGATCGACGGCATAGCCCTGGGGCCGGTCCCCGGGGCCACGCTGCGAATAGGGCGGCAGGTCTTGCAGCAGCACGGTCAGGCGGCCGGCCTCGGCGCCGGCCGATGTTGCGGGCGTTGTGGCGGGCGGTGGCGCCGCGTGTGCGGCGCCGGGCCAGCACCCGAGCAGGGGCGGCAGCAGGCTGGCCGCCAGCAGGGCGTGCAAACGGGATCGGCGAGCGGGCTGCATGGCCTCGATTTTGCGGTGTTTGCCCGGCGGTTGCGCAGCATCGGCGGCGGTTCAGTCCGCCAGGAAGATCCGGTCGCGCCCCTCGGCCTTGGCCTGGTAGAGCGCCGTGTCGGCCCGTGCCAGCAAGGTGTTGGCGCTTTCGCCCCAGATGGCCTGGGTCAGGCCAATCGAACAGGTGTAGCCGCGTGACGCTGGGTCGGCGGGCCCCTCCAGCGGCCGGGCCTTGCGCACCCGATCCTGCAAGCGCTCCATGATGGCCTGGGCCTGGGGCGCCCCGGTGGCGGGCAGGATCAAGAGGAACTCTTCACCGCCGATGCGGGCGCAGCCGTCCTCACGGCGGATGCTGGCCTGCAGCTGGCGGGCGAAATCGCAGAGCACACGGTCGCCGGCCGCGTGGCCGAGGCCGTCGTTGATGGCTTTGAAATGGTCCAGGTCCAGCACGGCAATGCACAGCGGCCAGGGCTCGCTGCGCGAGAGCACATCCTGCAGCATCTGCATGCCGTGGCGGCGGTTGCTCAGGCCGGTCAGCGGGTCGGTCTGGGCCGCGGCCAGGGCGCGCACATGGGCCAGGCGCAAGGAGCGGTTGTCCTGGCGCAGGTTGGTGATGTCGCTGGCCACCAGCAGCATCCAGCCCTGGGCCTGCACGGTTTCGGTGACCCAGAGCCAGCGGCCGTCGCACAGGTCCACCTCGAAGGCGCGGTAGGGCAGCTTGCCGCGGCGGTTGCTGACGGCGCTGATCCAGGCCTCGATGTCCTCGGTTTCGATCAGCGCGCCACGGCCGTGGGCATGGTTGTCGCGCATCATGTCGGCCCAGGTCAGCAAACCATCAGGTTCGACGCAATAGGCCTCCCGGAAGGCCGGGTTGGCATGGCAGAGCACATCGCGTGCATCAAACAGCGCCACCAGCAGCGGGCTCTGCTCTTGCAGTTCCAGCAGGGTCTCGGCCAATCCCGAGGGCAAGCGCGCGGGGGCAGTGGTCATCAGGGGGCAACTCCGGCGAATGCCTGCATTCTGCGGCATCCGCGCCCCCACGGAGCGCAGTGGTTCAGCGGCGGCTGATTTCGCCCGAGCCGCTGATGGATTGGCGCAACTGTGGCCGGCCGGCATAGCTGAGGTCGCCGGAGCCGCGCAGATTGGCGTCCAGGCTTTCAGACACGCCCAGGGCCAGGTCGCCCGAGCCGCTCAGTTCGGCCTTGATGCTGCGTCCGCTGAGCGCACGGGCGTCGACATCGCCGGAGCCGTTCAAGCTCCAGACCTGGTTCTCAGCGCGGCCGGCCACCTGCACATCGCCCGAGCCGTTGAGGCTGGCGTTGAGCTCCTTGACCTCCAGCAGACCGACCCGTACATCGCCCGAGCCTTGCAGACTCAGGCTGAGACGTTCACCCTTGAATCGGTCCAGATGCAGATCGCCCGAGCCATCGACCGTGATCTGCTGCAAGGCCTTGCTCTCGACCAGCACCGTGGGCGCCAGCCGGGTGCGGAACCCAGCATCCTTTTGCAGGCGGATGACCAGGGTGTCGCCCTCGACCTTGGTTTCGATCAGGGGCTCGATATTGTCATCGGCCGAAACCTTGACGTTGTCGTTGTTGCCCTGGCTGAGGCGCACGTCCAGCGAGCCCTCCAGGCGCAGCTTGCTGAAGGCCGCCACGCTGCGCGCTTTCTCGACCCGCTGGCCCGATCCCTTGATGCGCGGGCTGCCGCTGCCGTAGTCCTGGCTGCTGGTGAAGCTGGCGCTCCAGCCATTCTGTTCCTTCTTGATGCGCAGATTCCAGTCCACTTCCTCGGCCTGGGCGGCGCCGGCCAGCAGGCCCAGCCCCAGCAAGATGGAGGTCAGGAAACGGGTGGGTGAGGGCAGCAGCATGAGGCACTCCTGAAGCGCAGATGTAGGGATGGGCGCAGTGTCGACAGGCCTGTCGCAGCCGCCAAGCCGGCTGCGACGGTCTGCAAGATCGGCAGGCTAGGATGCAACAGCGGCGCAGAAAGCCGTAGGAGGCATCGCATGAAGTGGGAAGGTCAGCGCGAGAGCGACAACGTCGAGGACCGGCGCGGAGAGGGCCTGTCCGCCCGAGGTGGCTCGGGTCTGGGCGGCCTGGCCGGCGGCAGGGGGCTGAGTCTCGGCGGCGTGGTGCTGGCCTTGTTGCTGTCCTGGGCCCTGGGCATCAATCCCATGACCTTGCTGGGCCTGGCGCAGACCGGCGGCTCGGAACCAGCTCCGGCCGCCCGCCACGCACCTGCCGGGCCACCGGCCCAGGACGCCGGCGCGCGCTTTGTGCGCACCGTGCTGGCCGATACCGAGGATGTCTGGGACGCGTATTTCGCACGCAGCCAGCAGCGCTACGAGAGGCCCAAGCTGGTGCTGTTCAGCGGGCGCTCCGAGACGGGCTGCGGCACGGGCGAGGCGGCCATGGGGCCGTTTTACTGCCCGGCCGACCGCAAGGTCTACATCGATCTGAGCTTTTACGACACCTTGCGAGACCGTCTGGGCGCGCCCGGCGACTTTGCGCAGGCCTATGTCATCGCCCATGAGGTCGGCCACCATCTGCAGAAGCTGCTGGGCACCAGCGACAAGATGGACCAGGCGCGCCGGCGCGTCAGCGAGCGCGACTACCGCGCCCTGAGCGTGCGCCTGGAACTGCAGGCCGACTGCTATGCCGGGGTTTGGGCCCACCATTCCCAGCGCAGCAAGGCCTGGCTGGAGCAGGGCGACATCGAGGAGGCCCTGAACGCCGCCGCACAGATCGGTGACGACACCCTGCAGCGGCGCTCACAGGGCACGGTGGTGCCGGAGAGCTTCACCCACGGCAGCAGCGAGCAGCGCGTGCGCTGGTTCAAGCGCGGCCTCGAAGCGGGCGAGCTGCGCGCCTGCGACACCTTCAAGGCCGGCGCACTCTGAGCCGGGCCGGGCTCAGTCCAGGGCCACAAAGGGGTGGCGAGCGGCGATGGCCGCCACCGTGCCGTCACGTTTCATGCCGTCCCAGGCTTTCAGCAGCTGGTTGTGCAAAGCCTCGCCGCTGCTTCGGCTCAGGGCCATGAAGAGCGGGGTCTCGGACAGCTTCACCAGGGGCTCGATCTGCTTGTAGTCGTAGCCAAACTGCCCGGTCACTGTGGCCGCCACCGTGCTGTTCAAGGCGACCAGGTCATCGCGCTGGATGAAGAGCTTGCGCAGCATGGCGGCGTGGTCGGGGCTTCGGTCCAGCTGCTTGCCCAGCTCGAAGCCATGGGCCAGCAGGTCGCGCTCGGCCGCATCTTCACGCACCACGGCGATGCGGTAGGCCTTGGCCGCCTCCAGCGTGGGCACTTGCACATCGGTGCGACTGCGCAGGCGGTAGAGGTAGACCCGGCGCGCGGCGGTGGGCCCCAACCACAAAAAGCTGGTCTCGCGCTCCGCCAAGCGGGCCATGCTGACCACCAGCACCCGCGGTTGTGACTGCGCGCGTTGGTAGATCCGTGTCCAGGAGTTGAACTCGGCCCGGTAGCCGAGGCCTGCCCGCTTGAGCAACTCCTGCATCAGCTCCACCGCATAGCCCGCCGGCTGCCCGCTCGGGTCTTCGTAGGAGAAGGGCGGGACGGGTTCAAGCAGGACGGTCAGGGGCTCGGCATTGAGGGGGTTCGGCGTCTGTGCCGGCGCCGTGCCAGCCATGATCAAGCCGAGGCCCAGGAGCAGAGTTTTCAACAACACAAGACGGGAACTTCTCATCGATCGGAGCCTCTCCAGCGATGGGACCGGCTGGGCGGCCTCGACGCTCGTTCGGGGGGGCGAATAGTCCTATTGGGCCAGAAAGCCGTCCGGTGAAGCGGTCACGCGGCACATCAAGCCTTGATTTTGTGAGTAAAACCCCCGCCGACCCCCCGAATTGAGGGCTCGGCCGACATCCATCCTCGGGCCTGCTTCCTCTACGATAGCGCCAGAGAAGGCTGGACAGTCCAGAGTCCGGCCGATCATGCCGTCTGCGACACTTCAGTTCTCGCACGACGGACAGGGTGAGCAGCCCAACTGTCGGCCCGCGAGCATTCCGCAAGCGCCGCACTGAAACAGAGGCAAGAACGTGAACAAGATCGAAAACCAGCAGCCATCGAGCTCCGCCCCCCAAGAGACCAGCGCCGTCGCGGCCCCGGTGGCCTCGGGCAGCCGCCGTCGTCTGCTGCGCGGTGGCCTGGTGGCTGCCCCGACCTTGTTGGCGCTGACCACGACTCCCGTGCTGGCCTGCAATTGCAAGCTGCCCTCGGGCTTCACCGCATCGGGCAATTTCAGCCAGACCGGCAGCTACAACTGTGCGGCCCCGGGCACCAAGCCGACGAGCTGGAAGACCATGGTGGACGCGCAGGGCAAGTTCAACAACACCGGTGTCTCCAAGACGACCACCTTCGCCAGCGTGTTCGGTGGCACCGACACCACCACGTTCTATGCCCTGTTCTGCTTGACGAGCGCCAATAACGACGCCCGCGCTCTGGCTGCTGCGGTCTACCTGCAATCCATCGTCAACGGCGGCTACCAGTTCCCCTATATGAGCCTGGTGCAGAAGATGTGGAAAGACACCGAAGGCTCGGGTCGTTTCACTGCCGTGACCGCCCCGGTCGTGACCTGGACCCGTGCCGACGTGGTGGTCTACTTCAAGTACCTCACCGGCCTGTCGATCTGACCGGTTGTCAGCCGCTGATCCTTGGTACCTCTCGATGACGGCAGCGGCGGCCTGAGCCGCTGGTTTTCGCTTCGACCCAAGCGGCTGATCTGGAAGTCTTACGACGACGGCTGCGTTTTCTTTGACCTGGACAGCGCCGAGACCCGGCTGGTATCACCCCTGGGTCACTTTCTGCTTGAGCATCTGTCGCGTCACCTCGGGGGCTTGCTGGGCGCAGACTTGGTGCTGCGCGTCCACGAGGAAGAGCCTGAGGTCCCGATGCCTGAATGCCAGGCCGAGGTGCGCGAAGCCTTGGAGGCCTTGCTGGCGGCCGGTTTGCTGACGAGTGAGCCCTGTGCAAGTTGATCAGCTGAGCTTGGCCGAGCTGCGCGCCGCGTTGGCGGGTGATGGCCTGCGCATCGCCACCGGCCCATTCCATTGCCGCCTGCAGTCCAACCTGCCTGAGATTGCATCCGAGCTGGCGCAAAGCTATGCCCACCACCGCGTGTTGGGGGCGGATGACTTCATCGACTTTCATGTCGCCGTGAAGTCCAGCCGCGGCTTGCGTCGCTGGATCCGGCCGCAGGCCTTGTTCACCGTCGACGGGGTCGAGCCCTTCACCCCACTGCCGCGCGAGCAGGCGGTGGCCATGGTCGAGTGGGGCTTGAACTGGTGCATCACGGCCTACAGCAACCATGTGCTGATCCTGCATGCGGCGGCCGTGGCGCGCAACGGCCGCACCGTCATCCTGCCGGCACCGCCGGGTTCGGGCAAAAGCACCTTGTGCGCGGCCCTGGTGCAGCGTGGCTGGCGATTGCTGTCCGATGAGCTGGCCATCATCCGCCTTGACACGGGGGCCATGCTGGGCATGGCGCGACCGGTGAATCTGAAGAATGCCTCGATCGGCGTGATCCAGCGCTTTGCGCCCCAGGCCCTCTTCACCGCGCCGGTCCATGACACGACCAAGGGCACGGTCGCTTTGATGGCGGCACCGCAGGCCAGCGTCGAGGCGGTGGACGAACCCGCCTGGCCGGCCTGGATGGTGCTGCCGCGCTACCGCGCTGGGGCGGCCACCCGGCTCACCCCCATGCCCCGCGGTGAGGCTTTCATAAAGATCGCCGACAACGCGATGAACTATCACATCCTCGCCGCCGAAGGCTTCCGTGCCGTGGGCGATCTGGTGGACCGTTGCCAGCATTTCAGCTTCGAGTACAGCGATCTGGAAGAGGCCATGCAGGTGTTCGATCAACTGGCTGCATCTCCGGTGGCAGCCCCCGGTGTCTGAGCCCGCCATGAGCCTCTTGCAAGACATCCTGCGGGAGCCGCGTCGCATCGCCGGCCTGTCCTTGCAGGACTGGGATGTGCTGGTGCGTCAGGCCCGCCATGCCAATCTGCTGGGCCGCTTGTACCGGCGTCTGGAGGCGGCTGAATTGCTGCCTCAGGTGCCCGAACAGCCGTGCAATCACATGCGCTCTGCGGCGGTCATGGCCGAGCGTCAGCACATGCTGGTTCGCCACGAAACCCGTTTCCTGCGCGACACCCTGGCCGGCCTCGGCCTGCCGCTGATCCTGCTCAAAGGCGCCGCCTATGTCGTGGGCGAGCTGCCAGCGGTTCAGGGCCGTGTCTTCGCCGACATGGACATCCTGGTTCCTCGCGAGCGCATCGGCGAGGTCGAGTCGGCGCTGATCCTGACCGGCTGGATCGGCGAGAAGCTGGATGCCTACGATCAGCGCTACTACCGCGAATGGATGCACGAGCTGCCGGCCATGCAGCAAATGCACCGCGGCACGGCGCTCGATGTGCACCACACCATCCTGCCACCCACCGCCCGGCTCAAGCCCGATGCCCAGGCCCTGATCCGCGACAGCGTGGAGCTGGCGGGCTGGCCCGGCGTGCGCACGCTGCAGCCCACCGACATGGTGCTGCACAGTGCCTGCCACCTCTTCCACGAGGGCGAGTCCGACAACCTGCTGCGCGATCTCAGCGACCTGGATCTGCTGCTGCGCCATTTCTCGGCCGATCCGCAGTTCTGGGAGGCTTTGGCGGCCCGTGCTGCTGCCATGGACTTGCAAGGGCCGCTGCGCCTGGCCCTGCGCTACCTCGTGCAGGTGCTGGCCTGTCCGGTGCCTGAAGCGGCGCTGCGTGCCCTGCGGGCCGATCGCAGCCAGGGCCTGGCCGAGCATGCGCTGGATTTCATCTACCGCCGCACCCTGCGCCCTCAGCACGCCAGCACCCGCGATTGGGCCACGCCGCTGTGCCGCAAGGCGCTCTACATCCGTGGCCACTGGCTGCGCATGCCGCCGCACCTGCTCTTCGTCCACCTGGCGCGCAAGGCCTGGAAGGGGCCGACCACGGTGTCGGCCTCGGTGCTGCAGAAAGAACCGCGCTGAGTGGTCCTCGCGCCCGGCGTCCGCGCATGCGGCCGCGCCCGGGGCTGTCAGCGCCCGTGCGGCGCCATCCTTTATGCTTCCCAGCCTATGACTCGACCCAAACCTTTCGCCATGATCCGCGAGTTCCATCTCGCCGACTGGTTCACCCTGGCCAATGCCTTCGCCGGCATGGGCGCGCTGTTCGCGGTGATGAGCTATTTGCAGACCGGCGCGGTCGTGCACATCTTCTATGCCTGCGCCCTGATCCCGGTCGCCCTGGTGTTTGATGTGCTGGACGGCCGCGTGGCGCGCTGGCGCCAGCAGACCTCGGCCATGGGCCGCGAGCTGGATTCGCTGGCCGACATCATCTCTTTCGGCGTGGCTCCCGCCGCCATCGCCTATGGCTGCGGCATGCAAGGCCTGTACGACCGCATCGTGCTGGTGTTTTTCGTCGCCTGCGGCGTCTCGCGCCTGGCGCGCTTCAACATCACGGCCGAGGCGCTCAGCGAAGGCGGCGACAAGGTCAAGTACTTTGAAGGCACGCCCATCCCGACTTCGCTGGTGCTGGTGATGGTGCTGGCCGCCGCCGCTGCGCAAGGCGCCATCGGTGAGCAGCTCTGGCTGGGTCGCCTGGAGTTGGGCGGCTTCTACCTGCACCCGCTGGTGTTGATCTATGCCGTGTCGGGCTCGCTGATGGTGAGCCGCATCCGCATTCCCAAGCTCTGAGCCGGCGCTCAGGCCGTGCTGGCTTGGGGTTTGATACGCAGCGCGAGGATCACGCCGGCGATCAGCAAGGCGATGCCGCCCGCCGTCCAGCCCGAGGGCCAGCGCCCGGCCAGGGCAAAGGCGTAAGCCAGGGCGGCCAGGGTTTCAAAAACGATCAGCTGCCCGACCAGGCTGGTCGGCAGGCGTTGGCTGGCCTCGTTCCAGCACAGGGTGCCGATCCACGATGAGAACAGGCCGATGGCCGCCATCAATGCCAGGTAGGCTGCGGGGCGGGGGCCCAGGGGGAGTTCGAATCCTGCTGGCAGCAGGCCCCAGTCCGTGGCTGGCAGGCCCATCAGCAGGGCGAAACACAGCAAAGCCATGGGCAGGGTGACCAAGCCCTGGGCCGTGGCCCAGACCCGCGGGCTGCGTTCCTGATGGGCGCGCAGCCAATCGGCATTGCGGATCGGGTACCAGGTCCAGCAGGCCACGGCCAGCACCGCCAGGACAGCACCCTCGCCATAAGCGCGCAAAGCCTCCGTGCCGGCATCCAGTTGCGCAGTCAAGCGCTGCAGCTCGGCGTGGTTGACGCAGGCAATGCCGGCGGCGATCAGGGCCAGGGCCGGGCTCAGTTGCAGCCAGGGCAGGCGACCATCGCGCCGGTGGTCGCGCAGATTGGAGCTGATGGCAATCACCACCGGCAGCGTGCCGATGATGACCGTGGGCAGGGCCGCACCCGCGCGTTGGATGGCGCCGGCCAGGCAGAGGTAGTAGAGAAAATTGCCAATGGCGCTGAGCTTGCAGGCTTCCAGCCAGTCGCTGCCAGCCAAGCCCTTCAGGCTGCGCCGGTCGGCCAGGGCCAGCGGCAAGGCGATCAGCCCGAAGGCCAGATAGCGGCCCGCCACCAGAAGGGCGGGCGGGTAGTCCGCCATCAGCAGCGGCGCCACAAAGACCAGGCCCCACATCAGGCCGGCGCCCAGGGCAAACATCAATCCTGTCCACATATCAGCTGGGGGTTGGATTCGCGCGCAGGCGCGTGGAAAAAAGAAAAGACCGGGGTCCCCGTGGGACACCCGGTCTGTTCGGTGTGTGCTGGCTGGCTCGGCAGAAATTCTTGGAGCGCTCTGTCAAGGTGCTTGGCTGCACTCGCTTGTGGCCGGGCTGGCTGGCTGGGAGCTCGGTTCGACCAGTGGCTCCACCCTCCTGTATTGAGCGGCCCATTGTGGGAAAACCGGTTTGAAACTGGTCTCGGTGTTTGCCCGTGTTTGCGCGCTATGCGCACGAATAGCATTTGTCGATGTTCAGGCCAAGGCGAGGTCGAGGACTTCGACCCAATGCCGCACCGGCATGGCGGTGCCGCTTTGCAGATGCTGGATGCAGCCGATATTTGCCGAGACGATGGTGTCGGCGTGCAGGGGCGCAAGGGCCTGCAGCTTCTGGTCGCGCAGCTGTTTGGACAGCGCGGGCTGCAGCACCGAATAGGTGCCGGCGGACCCGCAGCAGAGGTGGCTGTCGCAGGGCGCCAGCTGCAGATCAAAACCCAGCTCGCGCAGGCCGGCCTCGACCCCGCCGCGCAGCTGCTGGCCGTGTTGCAGGGTGCAGGGCGGGTGGTAGGCCAGCTTGGCGCGCGGGGCGCCGCCGCTGGCCTTCTTGAGCCGTGGCTTGAGCAGGGGCAGCAGCTCGGGCAGCAGCTCGCTCAGATCGCGGCACAGGGCGCTGACGCGGGCCGCCTTGTCGGTATAGGCTGGGTCATGCGCCAGGGCGCGGCCGTAGTCCTTGACCGTCACGCCGCAGCCGGAGGCATTCATCACCAAGGCCTCGATGCGGCCGGCTTCGGTCAGGCCGTCGACCAGGGGCCACCAGGCGTCGATATTGCGGCGCATATCGTCCAGGCCGCCGGCATGGTCACCGAGATGGCTGCGGATGGCGCCGCAACAGCCGGCGCTGTCGGCCACCAGGGTCTGGATGCCGGCGGCGTCCAGCACCCGCGCGGTCGCGCTGTTGATATTCGGCGCCATGGCCGGCTGCACGCAGCCCAGCAGCAGGGCCATCTTGCGTGGGTGGCTGCGGGTCGGCCAGTCGTGGGCGCCCGCTGGGGCCGGGGCCGGCACCTTGTCCTTGAGCACGGCCGGCAGCAGGGGCCGTAGGGCTTGGCCCAGCTTCATGGCCGGGCCGAAGGCGGGCGAGGTCAGGCCTTCCTTGAGCAGCCAGCGCACGGCCTGCTCGCCGCGGGGGCGCGGCACCTTGGCCTCGACGATGCCGCGGCCGATCTCCAGCAACTGGCCGTAGGGCACGCCCGAGGGGCAGGTGCTCTCGCAGTTGCGGCAGGTCAGGCAGCGGTCCAGGTGCAACTGGGTCGAGGCGGTGGCCGGGCTGCCTTCCAGCACCTGCTTGATCAGGTAGATGCGGCCTCGCGGGCCGTCGAGTTCGTCGCCGAGCAGCTGGTAGGTCGGGCAGGTGGAGGTGCAGAAGCCGCAGTGCACGCAGCGGCTCAGGATGTCGACGGCGGCCTGGCCTTCAGGCGTGCCTTGGAACTCGGCGGCAAGTTGGGTTTGCATGCGGGCTGCGCTTCGCTCAAAGCTCGGGGTAGAGGCGGCCGGGGTTGAACACGCCGGCCGGATCGAAAGAGGTCTTGAGTTCGCGGTGGATGCGCATCAAGGCCGGTGCTGCGGGTGCAAACACCTGCTGGCGCTGTTCGTCACGGCACAGGAACAAGGTGGCATGGCCGCCCAGCGAGGCCGCGGCTTCGCGCATTTGTGCCGCCGGCAAGGGCGTGGTCACCCAGCGCTGGCCGCCACCCCATTCGATCAGCTGTTCGCCGGGCAGCTGCAGCGCTGGCGCCGTCTGCGGCAGGCTCAGGCGCCAGAGCGCGGCACCGCCGGCCACGGCGCGCGCTGCACCGGTGAAGAACTCGTCGCTGTGATCACGCAGGCCGTCCCAGAAGGGCTGGGCCAGGGCCTCTGGGATCTCGTCGCCGCCCAGACTCTGCTGCGCCGCGCGCACGGCGGCTTCGGCGCCGGCCAGGCGCAGCAGCAGGGCGCCATCCCACCAGGCGCTGGCCTGGATGGGCAGGGGCTTGCCGCCCCAGCGGTTGAGCTGGTTGAGCGCCTGAGCCTGTCCCAGTTCGAAACGCAGGGTGGCGCGCGCCATCGGCTGGGGCATGACCTTGAGCGAGACTTCGAGGATCAGGCCCAGCACGCCCAGCGAACCGGCGATCAGGCGCGACACGTCGTAGCCGGCCACGTTCTTCATCACCGTGCCGCCGAAGTTCAGCAGCTCGGCCCGCCCGTTGAGCAGGCTCAGGCCCAGCACATGCTCGCGCAGCGCGCCCTGGCTGGCCCGTGATGGGCCACTCAAGCCGGCCGCCACCATGCCGCCCACGGTGCCGCGGCCTTGAAAGCGCGGCGGCTCGAAGGCGAGATGCTGGCCCTGGCTGGTCAACGCGGTCTCCAACTCGGTGATGGGCGTGCCGGCCTTGGCCGTGATGACCAGCTCGCTGGGCTCATAGCTGCTGATGCCGGCAAAGCCGCTGACATCGAGCTGCGCGTCGCCGCGCGGGCGTTCACCGTAAAAATCCTTGCTGCCCTGGCCGCGGATCTGCAGGCTGCGGCCCTGCGCGGCGGCTTCACGAATCTGGTCTTGAAACAAGGCCACGCTCATCGCTCAGAACCTCTCCAGCTCGGGGTGGGCCAGCAGGCCGCGGTGCACATGCATGCGGCCGTACTCGGCGCAGCGTTGCAGGGTGGGGATGACCTTGCCCGGGTTGAGCAGGCTGTGGGGGTCGAAGGCGCGCTTGAGCGCGAACATCTGCTCGCGCTCCTCGGGCGAAAACTGCACGCACATGGAGTTGAGCTTTTCCACGCCCACGCCGTGCTCGCCAGTGACGGTGCCGCCCAGGGCCACGCTGGTCTCCAGGATCTCGGCGCCAAATTCCTCGCAGCGTCGCAGCTGATCGGGGTCGCGCGCGTCGAACAGGATCAGCGGATGGAGGTTGCCGTCGCCGGCATGGAAAACATTGGCGCAGCGCAGCTGGTACTTCTTCTCCATCTCGGCAATCGCCAGCAGGATGGCGGCCAGGTTTTTGCGCGGGATGGTGGAGTCCATGCACATGTAATCGGGGCTGATGCGGCCCGAGGCCGGGAAGGCGTTCTTGCGCCCGCTCCAAAACCGCAAACGCTGGGCCTCATCGGCACTGACCTGGCACTGCGTCGCCCCATGGGCCAGCAGCACGGCCTGCATGCGCTCGATTTCCTCGGCCACCTCTTCGGGTGTGCCGTCGCTCTCGCACAGCAGGATGGCCTCGGCGTCGAGGTCGTAGCCGGCATGGACGAAATCCTCCACCGCCGCCGTCATGGGCTTGTCCATCATCTCCAGCCCGGCCGGGATGATGCCGGCGGCGATGATGGCCGCCACCGCCGCGCCCGCCTGGCGCACATCGGCGAAGCTGGCCATGATGCAGCGCGCCAGCTGCGGCTTGGGGATGAGCTTGACCGTCACCTCGGTGATCACGGCCAGCATGCCCTCGCTGCCCAGCACCAGGCTGAGCAGGTCCAGGCCCGGCGCGTCCAGCGCTTCGGAGCCGAACTCCACCGCCTCGCCCGCCATGGTGAAGCCCCGCACGCGCAGCACGTTATGCAGGGTCAGGCCGTATTTGAGGCAGTGCACGCCGCCGGAGTTCTCGGCCACATTGCCGCCGATGGTGCAGGCGATCTGGCTGCTCGGGTCGGGGGCGTAGTACAGGCCGTGGACCGCCGCGGCTTCCGATATGGCGAGATTGCGCACCCCGCACTGCACCCGTGCCGTGCGGGCGATCGGGTTGATCTCGAGAATCTTCTTGAATTTGGCCAGGGCCAGGGTCAGGCCTTGCGCATGAGGCATGGCGCCGCCGGACAGGCCGGTGCCGGCGCCACGCGCCACCACGGGTACTTGCAGCTGCTGGCAGATGCGCAGCACGGCGCCGACCTGCGCTTCGGTTTCCGGCAGGGCCACGGCCAGCGGGCGCTGGCGGTAGGCCGTCAGACCATCGCACTCGTAGGGTGTGGTGTCCTCGTCGGTCCAGAGCAGGGCATGGGCCGGCAGCTCGGCCGACAAAGCCTGGATCAGGCGCTGCTGTGCTTGGCTGCGTGGGCTGGTGGTGGGTGCGAGCGCGCTCATCGGCCGGGGTCAGGCCTTGCGCTTGCGGGCTGCCGGGGTCTTGGCCGTGGTTGTGGCCGCGGTTTTGCTCGGCGCGCGGCTGGCGCTGGCTTTGGGCGTCAGGCTTTTGGCCACCAGATCGACGGCGCTGCCGGCCATGGCACCGGGCACGGTGGCGGCCTTGCGCAGGGTTTCACCGGCCGCGTCGAAGGATTGCTTGACGATGCTGCCGGCCAGGTTCTTGGCCGCATCGGTGGCGCTTTCCTTCATGGCATTGGCGGCCAGCTGGGTGAACTGCTGACTGAGGGCGCCCCACCACTGCATGGGATCGACCACGGGCATGGCGGGTGCGGCCGGAGCCGGGGGCGCCTTCTTGGCCTTGCTGGCGAGCGGGGCTGGGGCGGGGGCCGGCGCGCTGGCCTTGGGGCTGGCGGCCTGGGCGGCGGCCAGCACCTCGGGTGGCACGCCGGGCCAGCCGCCCCCGCCCAGTCCGGCGCTGGCCTCGGGCGGCGTGACCTTGAGCGCCTCGCTGAGCTGGGCCAAGGGTACGTTCATGGACTTCAGGGTGGACAGCGTCATGCGTTGCACCTCGAGCGCCTGGATGGTGGCGCCCAGCATGCGGGCGTTCTGCTCCAGCCAGAACTGCACGGTGCGCAGCTCTTCGATGCGTTTGCCCAGTTCCTCGGGGTTGAGCGTCGGTGCCACCCACTGGCCAATGCCGGGCAGGGCGGCGCCGGCGTTCTTGACCAGGCCTTGCAGGAAATCGAAACCCGGGACAAATTTGCTGAAGCTGTTGTTGTCGGCCATGAGTTCTCCTTGGGTGGGGCAGCTGGGTGGCATGGTACGACGCGGAGCTAGCGTTTGTCTGACGCGGGCACCAGGCGCTCGACCTCAAAGCCGCGCGCTGCCAGCAAACGGGGCAGCGATTGATCGCCACTGAGGTGCAAGGCGCCCACCGCGGCCAGCACCGGCTGGCCCTTGGCATGCAGGGCTTCGATGCCGTGCGCAAGCTCGGGGTTGCGTTCATCGTTGAGGCGGCGCAGCTCGATGCGGTCCTGTTCATCCTCGATGCATTCGCACCAGCGCTCGTAGTTCTGCAGCAGCTCCAGGTCGCCGTCGGCCCAGGCCTGGGCCAGGCGGCGCAGCACCGGCCGCACCTGGCCCCGCTCCAACTGATCCAGGCCTTTGAGCAAAGCCTTGCGAGCCTCGGCCGCACGGGCCGGAATCAAGGCCTGCTGCTGACGCTCGGCCGATTCCAGGGCCAGAACGGAGCGGCCCTGCTGTCGGGCCCAAGCACTCAGCATCTGCTCCTGGCCGAAGCTGGGGTCCAGCCCATCCCAGCGCGCCTGCAGCACGGTGTAGGTGCTCAGCTGCAAGATGGGGTGCAGGCTGGCCAGGGCTTGCTCGGGCAGGCAGGCGGCGCGCGCCTGGGCGCTCATGCGTTTGCGCAGGGGCTCGCTGAGTTTCAGGGCTTCGGCATGGCGTGGCGGCTGGCTCAGGATCTGCAGGGTGGCCGGATCTTGCAGGTCCAGTTCCAGGGCCAGCACGCGGCTCTGCGCCATGGCTTCGCGCAGGCGCGGGCCGGGGAACAGCCATTCCATGCGGCCGACATGCAAGGTGCCGTAGAGGTAGGAGTCCACCCCGTCGCGGCGCAGGCGGTAGAGCAGGCCCCGGTCGGGCGCCTGGGCTGCCAGGCTTTGGGCTTGCGCCTCGCTGGGCATGGCGATGGCTGGCGGGCAGGCCGGCGCGGCCGTGCTGGCCGTGGGAAGCAGCAGGGCCAGCGGTAGCAGGCAGGTCAGGAGGGCGGTGAGGCGGGCCGTCAAGCCCGGTCGGTCAGCAAGAGAAGGAAGAGGCGCAGCGTTCATGCCCGCCACCATGCCATAGCTCGGTGGCAGCGTGGGCGCAGCTTCAATGCTGGAAGCCGATCTGGCGGCGGCTGCGAACGCCGGGCTTGACCCGGTGCTCGGCCTCCAGCTGGGACAGGAACTCGTCCGGCGTCAGCGGCTCGCCGAGGATCTCGACCTGCTGGCGCACGGCCGCAAAGTCGCCAGGCGTGAGCTGGTCCAGCGCGGCCAAACGTTCGCGTTGATCGGCATCCAGCGGCGTTGCGTCGTCGCCGCAGGCTTCGCGGGCGAACATGCGCTCGCGCTGCTCCACGCGCAGCGCCTTGAAGCCGATCTTGAAGGCAAAGCGCCGCAGCGCGGCCTCGTCCAGCTCCTCGAACAGATTGGTGGTGCAGATGAAGATGCCGGGAAAGCGCTCCATGCCGGCCAGCATCTCGTTGACCTCGGAGACCTCGTAGTTGCGCTCGGCCATGCGGCGGCTGCGCAGAAAGCTGTCGGCCTCGTCCAGCAGCAGCACCGCACCCTCGGCGGCGGCGGTCTCGAACATGCGGGCCATGTTCTGCTCGGTTTCGCCGACGAACTTGCTGGCCAGATCGCTGGCCTGGCGCACCATCAGCGGCCGCTGCAGGGCTTGGGCGATGTGTTCGGCCAGGGCCGTCTTGCCGCTGCCCGGAGGGCCGTAGAAGCAGAGGTTGCCGACGCCGCGGCGCTGCAGGGCCGCGACGATGCGCGGCACCTCGAAGCGCGATTCGCAGTTCAGCAACTCAAGCGCGTACTGGGTCACCGCCGGCCGCACCGCGCGGCCATGCGCGCGGTGGCCCAGGGCTTTGTCGGCGTTCTCCAGCTGGCGCTCGATCATCTGCTCGCAGTCGGTCGCCTGGCCGGCCAGCTGGGCGAAGCGCACTGCGGTGCGGATCTGCGCCGGCGTCAGCCCGCGGCGCTCGGCCAGGCGGACGGCGAACTCGGCGCTGACCGGCACATCGGCCAGGGCCTTGCTGACCAGGCCGAGGCGGGCGCCCGGCGGCGGGGACTTGAGCTCCAGGTGGTACTGAAAGCGGCGGCGGAAGGCCGGGTCGATCTGCTCAATGCGGTTGGTGATCCAGATCACCGGCACCGGGTTGGTTTCCAGGATCTGGTTGACCCAGGCCTTGCCCGAGACCGAGCCCGAGGTCGGCGCCTCGGCGGCCGAGTCGAGGCGGGCAATCAGCTGGGCGGTGTCCGTGGACAGAGGCGGGAAGACATCTTCCACCTCGTCGAACAGCAGCGCCACATGGGCGCTGGCCTTGAGGAAGACCTGGCTGATCTGCAGCGAGCGGTAACGGTCGCGGCCCGAGAGGCTGTTGCCGTCGCGGTCGGCGTACTCCACCTCGTACAGATCCAGGCCCGCGGCATGCGCCGCCACCTTGGCCAGCTCGGTCTTGCCGGTGCCGGGCGGGCCGTAGAGCAGCACATTGACGCCGGGCTCGCGCCGCGCCACGGCTTGGCGCAGCAAGGTGTTGAGCAGGGCCAGGTCTTCGGCGACGAACTCGAAGTCCTCGGCCTTGAGCTGGCTGGGCGTGGCCGGGCGGGTGAAGACGGCCATCAGGTCGTGCGGCCCGGGGTACTCGCGCATCAGCACCGGCGGCAGCTGGTCGCTGACCTTCATCAGATCGGCCAGGTCGGTGATGTTGTGTTCGGAGATCAGGTTCTCCACCATGCCGATGCGTTCCAGGCGCGAGCCGGCGCGCAAGGCCTCGGCCACTTCCTGCTCGTTGACGCCGGCCACCGCGGCAATCGCGGCAAAGGCTTCCTGCGCGGTGTTGACCTTGAACTCGACCAGGGCGCCGCGCAGCTCGCGCTGGTAGCGCGCCAGGGTGCCGTAGAGCAGCAGGGCGCGCTCGGCCGGGTTCAGCTGCAGCAGGGTGCCGAGCGCGTCGATGTTCTTCTCCACCAGGGTGGATTCGCGCTTGAGCTGGCGGTCCAGCCATTCGCTGGTGGTGGCCAGCAGGGCCAGCATGTCCTTGGGCGCGTCCTTGACGTATTCGTCGAGGTAGAAGAACAGGGTGGCTTCCGAGAACGGCCCGCTCCAAACACCGTGGCGCTGCAAGAAGGCCTCGTCACTGAGCGCCTCGTGGCCGCGCCAGAGCTCATTGCCCTGGCAGCGCTGGTTCAGGTAGTCACGCAGGCGGCCCAGCACACGCAGGGGCCAGACCAGGTGGCGGCCGGTGAAAGACAGCAGACCGTTGAAATCGCGGCGCAGATTGAATCGGCCGGCATGTTTGACCGTCAGGGTCAGCACGAACTGCGAGCACATGCGGTCCAGCACCGGCGCGTCCTTCAGGCCCGGAGAGGGCAGAACGCGGCTGGGGCTGCGCGCTTCGCTGGCTCGGCTGCGCTCCTCGGCGCGGCCCACGGTGGACGGGCCCTCGCTGGTGAGGGCCCGGGCTTTGGCGGGCCGCGGGCTCGCTGAACGCTTGACCATGGGCAGGTTCCCTTGCTGACGACAGCGCGCCACCGAAGATGGCGTGGCGCTGCCCCATCTTGGCGCAGCGGCGCGTCAAGGACAAGGGCTTGGCGCGGTGATTTTTAGCGCCAGTTCAGTGCATCACCACCGGTTGATGGCCCATGCTGGCGTAGCTCTCGATGAAGTCATCGAGGTCTTCCTCGCTCGGGTCTTGCTCGATCAAGGCCTCGACCCCATCCTGGAACTGCTGGGCCAGGGCGCCTTCGATGAAGATCTCGCGGCGCGAAAACTTGTCGACGATTTCATAGCCACCGCGATGCAACTGCAGCTCGGGATTGGCTTGCAGGAATTCCCCAGGCACCGGTTCGGTGACCTGCACGTCGAACTTGACGACACTGAAACTGGGGGAGTTGTAAAGCATGTGCATGGTTCGGCTCCTTTCAGCTTCAACTGCGGCCAGCGTGCCGGCTTTCAAGGCTTATCGGCAGCCCCAGGCACCTGACCGTGGGTAAATAGTGTCAGATCGCAGCGCTGTTCGGCGCTTTCCTTTGCGAGATTCGTGGTGGAAGCGTCAAAAAAACACACGTGGATGCGGGGGGCTCAGGGTTTGTCAGAGGGCGTGTTGCTGAGCTGCAGCTGCCAGCCCCGGTCGTCGGGCAGGTCCATGATCAGCTGCACGGGGATGTGACCGCGCGCCGGGTCCAGCCAGACTTCAATCTCCCCGCTGTACGGCCCCAGGGCCAGGCGCCGCAGATGCAAGGCGCGGGCGACGCTGGCGCCGGGCAGCTCCAGGGTTTGCTGGTCCAGCACCTGGAACACCCACTCGCGCGCCTCACCTCGAAAGGCGGCCACCGGCAGGCGCAGCTCGCTGCCCGGCGGGTAGTGTTCGGGCCTCGCCTCGATCAGGGCTGCCAGTTGGATCCACCAGCTCAGCCGGTCTTGCACGCCGGCCGGCAGGGGCACCAAGTCGGCGCTGGTGGAATAGCTGATCAGGCCCTCGTCGCGGCGGAAATTGGTGGCCATCATGTCGCGGCCGCGGCGCTGCTGTACATAGCGCTCGGGGCTCAGGCCTTGTTCGTCGATCTGCCCCTGGCTTTTCCAGGCGGGCAGGGGCCGGCCTTCCAGTTCGCGCTCCAGCATCAGGCTGTAGTCGCGCCCCGAGGGCTGCCAGTTGAGCCGGGCGCGGCCGTAGGCGCCGTTTTGCAGCAGGATGTAATGCCACTCGCCGGCGGCTGCGAGGCGGGCGGTGTGAGGCGGGCCGGGCGCTGCCGTGGCTGGCGCGGGCTCGGGCGTTGTGGCCTCGGCTTGGGCCGTTGGGCTGGCCGCCGGTACCGGCTGCGTGTGGTTGGGTGTGACGGCGGGCGCTGCGCTGCGCGAGCGTGCGGGTGGGAGCTTTGGCGCAGGCGTGCGCGTCGCTTCAGGCGAAGCCGCGCTGACCGGCGCCGTGCTCAGCACCCGCACCGTCGCCCGCCCGGGGCTGGCCTGCGGTGCCGGCGGGCGCGGGGATTCGGCGTCGCCGCTCCGTTGCAGCAGCCAGGCATGGGCGACCGTGCTCAGGCCGAGGGCGAGCAGCCAGGGGCGGGCGCGCAGCCAATCGCGCTGCCAATCGCGCCGGGAAAACACAGGAGAAAAAATGGGTCGCATCCGTTCGCATTGGACAATGCCGTCATCGCAGCGCTGTATTGTCTCCATCCGATGAAACTTGCCACCTATAAGGACGGCTCCCGCGACGGCCAGCTCGTGGTCGTCTCGCGCGACCTGAGCCAGGCTCACTACGCCAACGGCATCGCCAGCCGCCTGCAGCAGGTGCTGGACGACTGGGGCTTTCTCTCGCCGCAGTTGGAAGAGCTGTACACCAGCCTCAACCACGGCAAGCTGCGCCATGCCTTCAATTTCGACCCCAAGCAGTGCATGGCGCCGCTGCCGCGCGCCGGCCAGTGGCTGCGCGGCTCGGCCTATCTGAGCCATCTGCAGCTGCTGCGGCAGGCGCGTGGCGAGACCGGCGATGCTGGCCTGGATCTGGACCCGCTGCTGGTGCAGGGCGCCAGCGATGACTTTCGTGGCCCCTGCGAGCCCGGGCGTTTTGCCTCCGAGGCCATGGGGATCGACTTCGAGGCGGGGCTGGCTGCAGTTACCGGCGATGTCGAGCAAGGCGTCACGCCGGCTCAGGCGCTGGAAGGCGTGCGCCTGCTGATGCTGTGCAATGACTGGAGCTTGCGCCAGCTGCAGGCCTCGGAGCAGGCCAAGGGCCAGGGCGCGCTGCAGAGCCGGCCGGCCGTGGCCTTCAGCCCGGTGGCGGTAACGCCGGATGAGCTCGGCGCGGCCTGGAGCGGCGGCCGGGTGGATTTGAGCCTGCAGACCATGTGGAACGGTCGCAAGGTCGGCCAGTGCGACGCCGGGCCGGAGATGGGGTTTCATGTCGGGCAGTTGATCGCCCATGCGGCCAAGACCCGCCGCCTGCGCGCCGGCTGCGTGATTGGCACTGGCCCGGTCAGCAACAAGGACGCCAGCCGTGGCTACAGCTGCATCGCCGAGAAGCGTGCGCTGGAAACCCTGGACGGCGGCGCGCCCAAGACCGCGTACATGAAGTTCGGTGACACCGTGCGCATCGAGACGAAGGGCCGTGACGGGCTCAGCCTCTTCGGCGCCATCGATCAGGATGTCATGTCACTGCATGACGAGGAGCCGGTGGACGCAGCCCCGGCCACGACCTTCGCAGCCGATGCCGCGGAATGATCCATCCTCTCGCCTGTTCCTCTTGAACCTCTTGAAACCGGAGCCCACCATGCTGCAACGCCGCCCCCTCTTGCTTTTGCCCTTGCTGGGCCTGGCCAGCCCCTGCGTCCGCGCCGGCCTGACGGAGGGCGATGCCGCCTCGGGCATTCGTGCCGCGCTGGAGCGCGGTGCCGCCGCCGCCGTGGCCCAGCTGGGCCGCAGCGATGGCTTTCTGGGCAATCCGGCGGTGCGCATCGAGCTGCCCGGGCATCTGAAGGACGCGGCCAAGCTGCTCAAAACCCTGGGCCAGGGCCGCAAGGTCGACGAACTGCTGACCGCCATGAACCGCGCGGCAGAGGCGGCCGTGCCGGCGGCCCAGCCCTTGCTGCTGGCCGCCGTCAAGGGCATGAGCGTGGAGGACGGTCTCAAAATCCTGCGCGGCGGTGACGATGCCGTGACGCAGTATTTCGCCGGCAAGACCCGCTCGCCGCTGATTGAGAAGTTCCTGCCCCTGGTCACCCAGGCGACCCAGAAAGTCGCCCTGGCCGACAAGTACAACGCCGTGGCCGGCAAGGCCGCGGGCCTGGGGCTGCTGCGTCAGGACGACGCCAACATTCAGCAGTACGTGACGGGCCGGACCATCGATGGCCTTTTCCTTGTGATCGGCGAGGAAGAACGCAAGATCCGCCAGGACCCGCTGGGCACTGGCAGTGCTCTGCTGAAAAAGGTCTTCGGGGGTCTGAACTGAGGCTCGTGAGCTGCGTCCGGATGGGGCGCAGGCTTGTGCTTTGGCGGCACCGCGGGGCGCGCAGCGCCCTGGCTTTCGGCCGCTTCGGCCGCAGGGTGGACAATACGGCTTGGTTTCCCTTTGCAGTTTTGCCGCACTTGCTCTCATGAACGACATTCCCGATTCGACGCAGACGCCCACCACCGACGCCGCGGAGGCGCCGCCCGTGGCGCCTGTGGCCGATGCCAGCCCGGTGAGCGAAGCCGCGCCGGCCGAGACGCCGGCTGCGGCAGCCCCTGCCTCAGAAGCGCCGGCCGCGCAGGCCGCCGAGATGAGCCCGGCGGTCTGCGCGGCTCAGCTCAAGGCCCTGTTCCCGGCCCTGTTCAGCGGCCCTTTCAAGCCGCTGAAGCTGCGCGTGCAGGCCGACATCCAGGCGCGCGCGCCGGGTCAGTTCACCAAGGCCCAACTCTCGGCATTCTTGCGCCGCTACACCGGCAACACGGGCTATCTGATTGCCCTGGGCAAGGCCACGCAACGTTTCGATCTGGATGGCCAGCCGGCCGGTGAGCTCAGCGAAGAGCACCGTGCAGCGGCTCGCGAAGAGCTGGCCCGCCGCCGTGGTTTGCAGCAGGAGCGCCTGGCTGCCGAGCAGGCCGAGCGCGATCTGGCGCAGACCCAGCGCCGCAATCGGGCGGGTTTGCTCTACGACTTCGAGCGCACCACCCTGACCTTGCCCAATTTCTGCGTGCTCAAGGGCGTGAGCCCGGAGGAGCTGCCGGCCTTGCTGGACCAGGCACGCGCCGAGCGGGCCGAAGCCCCGGTGCGCGAGCCGCGCGAAGCACCCGGCCGGCGCGATGGCCGTGAGGCACGCGATCCGCGCTCGGCGCCGCGCAGTCCCCGCGGGGATGGCCGAACAGAGGGTCGACCGGGCGCACGCCGGGATGGCCCGCGTCGCCCCGGTGGCCCAAGTGGCGCCGGGCGTGGCAAACCCAGCGGCGGGCGCTGAGCCTTGATCCCTGGTCGAGGAGTTTGAAAGCAAAGTGAAACGGCCTGCATGATGCAGGCCGTTTTTCTTGTCAAGTTGTGGTTTACCTGAGCGTACTTCCTTGGATGTGAAGTATTTCCGCGACTGTTAACTTGCAGGCTCGATGGCGTTCGGGAGTTGTGCGCCAAACGAGGGATGCAGAACCGGGGCTTGGACTCCCTGGGCTGCGGATGAATGCAATTCAATGACGGAGTGGAAATGAAAAAACTGATCCTCTTGAGCGTGCTGGCCGCTGCGGGTGCAGCCCATGCTGACGTGATTTACAGCAATGGCCCGGTGGTCGGCGGCAACGGTCTGTCCGTGCTGGCTTCGCCGGCCTCGACCTATGGCTTCGGCATGAATACCGCGGCCGGCATCTCGGTGGCTGATGACTTCACCGTGGCCGCTGGCACCGTGTGGAATGTGCAAAGCCTGGACTTTTTCGGCTACCAAACCGGTGCCAGCGGCTTCACCTTCACGGGCGCCACCTGGAGCATTGTTTCGGGTGATGTGAACAACGGCACCGTCGTCGCCTCGGGTTCGGGCGCCGTGACCAACGGTGGTCTGCAAGGCTATCGTGTCCTCGAAAGCACGCTGACCAACACCCAGCGCGGCATCTACAAGGCCAATGCCGATGTCAGCGACTTCCAGCTGGCGGCCGGTACCTACTGGCTGCGCTGGAGCCTGACCGGTTCCCTGGCTTCGGGCCCCTGGCAGCCGCCGACGTCCGACGCGCGCGAAGGCAATGCCGCACAGGCGCTGTCCGGCGCGCCCTTCGCCACCCTGACCGAAGCCGGTTCGGGCCTGACGGTGGAACTGCCCTTCGGCGTCAACGGCACCATCGCCGCCGCCGTGCCGGAACCGTCCACCTATTTGCTGATGCTGGCCGGTGGCCTGGCTGTGGCCGGTGTGGCACGTCGCCGCCGTCAAGCCCAGTGAGTTGAACCGCGCCTGGCGCGGGAATGAGATGAGAAAAGGCCTGCGCTGCAGGCCTTTTTTTCGTCCGGCTGGCGCAGGCGCTGACCGTGCTTCAGCCTGGCACAGTCGGGTTTCCTACAATGCCGCCATGAACACGCCCACCTCCACTGCCAGCACCTACACCCGCGGCGGCCGCTTGGCCGAGATCATGCAGACCCGCATCGCCATCCTCGATGGCGCCATGGGCACCATGATCCAGCGCTACAAGCTGACGGAGGCGGATTTCCGTGGCAGCCGCTTTGCCGAGCATCCGACCGATCTCAAGGGCAACAACGACCTGCTGGTGCTGACGCGCCCCGATGTCATCAGCCAGATCCACGAGCAATACCTGGCCGCCGGCTCCGACATCATTGAGACCAACACCTTCGGCACCACCACCGTGGCGCAGGAGGACTACGGCCTGCAAGCCCATGCTTACGAGATGAGTGTGGCGGCGGCGCGCCTGGCCCGCGCGGCCTGCGACAAATTCAGCTCGGCCGACAAGCCGCGTTTCGCCGCCGGCGCCCTGGGCCCGACCCCGCGCACCGCCAGCATCAGCCCCGATGTCAACGACCCCGGCGCCCGCAACATCGATTTCGACACCCTGCGCGCGGCCTATTACGAGCAGGCCAAGGGCTTGCTGGAAGGCGGGGTCGATCTCTTCCTGGTGGAAACCATCTTCGACACCCTCAATGCCAAGGCCGCCATCTTTGCCCTGGATGAGCTGATGGAAGACACGGGCGAGCGCCTGCCCATCATCATCTCGGGCACGGTGACCGACGCCTCGGGTCGCATCCTCTCGGGTCAGACTGTGACTGCCTTCTGGCATTCGGTGCGCCACGCCAAGCCCCTGGCCATCGGCCTGAACTGCGCGCTGGGCGCGACTCTGATGCGTCCCTACATCGAAGAGCTGGCCAAGGCGGCGGGCCCGGTGGCGGTCAGCTGCTACCCCAATGCCGGTCTGCCCAACCCGATGAGTGACACCGGCTTCGACGAGACGCCCGATGTCACCGGCCGCCTGATGAGCGAGTTCGCGCGCAGCGGTTTCTTGAACATCGCCGGTGGTTGCTGCGGCACCACGCCCGATCACATTGCGGCGATCGCCAAGGGTGTGTCGGCCTACCAGCCGCGGCCCTGCGGCTCCAAGTTCTTCACCGAGCTGACGGACCAGGCGGCCTGAGCCCAGGCCGCCCGCGTCAGCCAGCGCCTGCGAGCTTGAGCAGGCGCTCGATATTGATGTGCAGCTTGAGCTCCTGAGGCGCCAGGCTGGCGCTGATCGCCTGCGTGGCCAGGCGCGTGTCGCGCGGCACCGGTTCGCTCAAGGGGCTGCCGCTCTTGCCCAGCAGGGCGGCCACCAGGGGCTCGGTCGCGCTGTGGCCGCGTTTGAAGACGATGCCCACCTCGCCATTGGCCAGGCGCACCAGGCTGCCCGGCGGGTAGAGGCCGGTGGTCTTGATCAGGGCGGCGCCGGCTTCGTCGGGCTGCTTGAGTTCATCGAGGTAGACCGCCCGTGCGGCCGACGCGCCGGCCATGGCCGCGCGCGAGCGCCGTGGGCTTAGCCGCGCACCGAAGATGTCGATGCGGCGCAGCAGGCGCGCCAGCTGCTCGGCCGGGGCTCGCCCGGCCAGGGCACCGGGGCCGGCGTCGTGGTGCAGGCAGACGGTTTGCAGCCACAGCTCGGACCTGACCCCGAGCTTGCTCAACAAGGCCGCGCTGCGGTCGCCGTGCGAGACCAGCTCCTGCTGCTGGGCCGGGCTCGGTTGGCCGGTCTGGGCCGCCAGGCGGTCTTGCTGGTTGGTGATGCTGAGGTTCATGCTCAGGGCCGCCTGGGTCAGGGCCAGGCGCCAATCGTCCGGCCAGCCCAGCTGGCGGGCGCAGAGCTCGGCCAGGGCGAGGCAGAGCAGGGCGTGGCGGTCGCTGTAGCTTTGGAAGTTTTGGCTGGTCTCGAAGATCAGCAGCATCAGCACCGCATCGGGTTTGGCCAGCAGGCGGCGCAAGGCCTCGTTGTGCAGCTGCTGGAAGCGCGGCTTGAAATCCTCGACCCGCGGCTCGCGCAGCAGGCTGTGGGCATGCATTTGCAGATCGGCCCAGGCGGCCTGTTCGCCCAGCTCGACCTTCTGGGCCTTCTCCTGGCGGAAGTCGGCCTGCACCTTGACGATGTCGGCCAGCACCGCGCCCTGGTGCATCAAGGTGTCCATCTTGTGCGCCAGGGCGCGCTGGTACTCCTTGGTCTCATGGGCCTGAACCCAGGCGCCGCGGGCGATCAGGGCCTGCACCTGGGGCGTGTTGGGCAGGGGCTGGCCGGCGGCGAACAGCAAATGGCCCTCGGCATCGCGCAGGGCGAAGCTGAGGACCTGGCCGACACGCAGGCTGTGGGGTGGGAGCTGGATCAGTTCCAAGATGGCGGGGTGGGGTTCACAAGGAGTTGTCGGCTTTCTGGCCGCATTGCTTGAGTTCGCGGCGGGCGGGGTGCGTAAAATGCGCGGGTCCGAGGAGCGTTGCGACGGTTGCCCGCCTGATGTCTGGAATTTCAGCGAGTGTGCCGCCAGGCTCGGACAGGTGCAGCCCCGGCTTTCCCGGGGCCCGTCACCCGGCAACGACGCTCACCAATGATTCCTCTGTGTTTTCTTGTTGGAGCACGTGCGGGGCTGCGGTGAGTGACGCAGCTCTGCCTTTGCGCTGAAGGCCGCTGCCATGACCACCACCTCTCCCGCCGTTGTTGCTACTGCTGCTGCCGCACCTGCTGTTCCGCCCATGAAGCTCTCGGGCCTGGAACCCGTGCAGATCGGCGAGGGCTCGCTCTTCGTCAACGTGGGCGAGCGCACCAATGTGACCGGCTCCAAGGCCTTTGCGCGCATGATCCTCAATGGCCAGTTCGAGCAGGCCCTGGCCGTGGCGCGCCAGCAGGTGGAGAACGGCGCCCAGGTCATCGATGTGAACATGGACGAGGCCATGCTGGACAGCCAGGCGGCCATGGTGCGCTTTCTGAACCTGATCGCCGGCGAGCCCGAGATCGCCCGCGTGCCCATCATGATCGACAGCTCCAAATGGAGCGTGATCGAGGCCGGCCTCAAGTGCATCCAGGGCAAGGGCATCGTCAACTCAATCTCCATGAAGGAGGGCGAGGCCGAGTTCCGCCGCCAGGCCAAGTTGGTGCGCCGCTACGGCGCCGCGGCCGTGGTCATGGCCTTTGACGAGCAGGGCCAGGCCGACACCTTCGCCCGCAAGATCGAGATCTGCGAGCGCGCTTACAAGATCCTGGTGAACGAGGTCGGTTTTCCGCCCGAGGACATCATCTTCGACCCGAATATCTTCGCCATTGCCACCGGCATCGAAGAGCACAACAACTACGCGGTCGACTTCATTGAAGCTACGCGCTGGATCAAGCAGAACCTGCCCGGCGCCAAGGTCTCGGGCGGGGTGTCGAATGTGTCCTTCAGTTTCCGTGGCAACGACCCGGTGCGCGAGGCCATCCACACGGTCTTCCTGTACCACGCCATTCAGGCGGGCCTGGACATGGGCATCGTCAACGCCGGCATGGTGGGTGTGTACGACGACCTCGACGCCGAGCTGCGCGAGCGCGTGGAGGACGTGGTGCTGAACCGCCGCCCCGATTCCGGCGAGCGCCTGATTGAAGTGGCCGAGCGCGCCAAGGGCATGGCCATCGACGACACGGCCCGCCTGGCCTGGCGCGCTGGTGATGTGAACCAGCGCCTCAGCCATGCCCTGGTGCATGGCATCACCGATTTCATCGATGCGGATACCGAAGAAGCCTGGCAAGCCATCCAGGCCAGCGGCGGCCGGCCTCTGCATGTGATCGAAGGCCCGCTGATGGCCGGCATGAATGTGGTTGGCGATCTCTTCGGCGCCGGCAAGATGTTCCTGCCCCAGGTGGTCAAGTCGGCCCGCGTGATGAAGCAGGCGGTGGCCCATTTGCTGCCGTACATCGAGGCCGAGAAGAAGGCCTTGATCGATGCCGGCGGCGAGGCCAAACCCAAGGGCAAGATCGTCATCGCCACCGTCAAGGGCGATGTGCACGACATCGGCAAGAACATCGTCACCGTGGTCCTGCAGTGCAACAACTTCGAGGTGGTGAACATGGGCGTGATGGTGCCCTGCCAGGACATCCTTGCCCGCGCCAAGGAAGAGGGCGCCGACATCATCGGCCTGTCCGGCCTGATCACGCCCAGCCTGGAGGAAATGCAGCATGTGGCCGCCGAGATGCAGCGCGACGAGCATTTCCGCTCGCGCGGCACGCCGCTCTTGATCGGTGGCGCCACCTGCAGCCGGGTGCACACCGCCGTCAAGATCTCGCCCCATTACGAAGGCCCGGTGGTCTATGTGCCCGATGCCTCGCGCAGTGTCGGAGTCTGCAGCGATCTGCTCTCGGACGAGCGCGCCGCCAAATTCATCGCCGAGTTGCGCAGCGATTACGAACAAGTGCGCCATCTGCATGCCAACAAGAAGCAGACGCCCATGGTCAGCCTGGCCGAGGCGCGCGCCAACAAGCATGCCGTGGACTGGGCGAGTTATCGGCCGCCGGTGCCCCAGTTCATCGGCCGCCGTGTGATCCGCAACTACGACCTGGCCGATCTGGCCGAAGCCATCGACTGGGGTCCGTTCTTCCAGACCTGGGATCTGGCCGGCCCCTTCCCGGCCATCCTCAAGGACGAGATCGTCGGCAGCGAGGCGCAGCGCGTCTTCAGCGATGGCAAGCGCATGCTGGAGCGCCTGATCAAGGGACGCTGGCTGCAGGCCAATGGCGTGTTCGGCCTCTACCCCGCCGCCCAGGTCAACGACGACGACATCGAGATCTACAGCGATGAAAGCCGCAGCGAGGTGCTGATGACCTGGCACGGCCTGCGCATGCAGAGCGAGCGCCCGGTGGTGGACGGGGTCAAGCGGCCGAACCGCAGCCTGTCCGATTTCATCGCGCCCAAGGGCGCAGTGCCCGACTACATCGGCTTGTTCGCGGTGACCGCCGGCCTGGGCGTGGAGAAGAAAGAAGCCCAGTTCCTGGCCGACCACGACGACTACTCCGCCATCATGTTCAAGGCCCTGGCCGACCGCCTGGCCGAGGCCTTTGCCGAGCGCCTGCACCAGCGTGTGCGCACCGAGTTCTGGGGCTATGCCGCCGACGAGGCGCTGAGCAATGAGGCGCTGATCCAGGAGCAGTACCGCGGTATCCGCCCGGCGCCGGGCTATCCGGCCTGCCCCGACCATCTGGTCAAACGCGCCTTGTTCCAGACCCTGACGCCGGAAGAGATCGGCATGGGCCTGACCGACAGCATGGCCATGACGCCGGCCGCCAGCGTCTCGGGCTTCTACTTCGCCCACCCGGATGCGGCTTACTTCAATGTGGGCCGCATCGGCGAAGACCAGGTGGCCGATTGGGCGCAGCGCATGGCTTTGAGCAAAGAAGCGGCCGAGCGGGCCCTGGCGCCCCTGCTCTGATGACGGCGGCGGGCCGAGCGCAGAGCAGTTGCCAACGCCCGCTTACATCTTGAGCGCATCGTTCACGGACAGGGAGCGATGCGCGTGGCATTCTCAACGCATGCCCGCCGCACCTGTTTGTTTGCTTGCTTCCTTTCCTGGCGGGCGCGGAGTGATGTTGCGATGAAAGCCCCTGTTTCTTTTTCAGCCAGTCAAATCGTCGCCAGCGTTCTCGGCGCGGGCGTGTTGCTCGGTGGTGCCTATGCCGTCGGTCGCGCCCAGTCGCCAGAGGCACCGGCGCCACAAACGGTCGCCGCCGAGCCGGCCCCGCTGAAAGCGCAGCTGGCCTCGGAGAAAGCCACATCGTCTCGGGCTGAAAGCAAGGTCGTGGACGAGCCCAAGCCGGCCAAGCCGGAGGCCGCAGCCCTGTGCGCCGATTGCGCCCGCGTGCTGGCCGTGAATGAAGAGACGCGCGAAGGCAAGGCCAGCGGCCTGGGCGCCGTCGGCGGCGCCGTGATCGGCGGCCTGCTGGGCAATCAGATCGGCGGCGGCACCGGCAAGAAGATCGCCACCGTCGGCGGTGCGGTCGCCGGCGGCATGGCCGGCAATGAGATCGAGAAGCGCCAGAAGTCGCACCGGGTCTGGGTGGTGCGCGTCAAGCTCGACGATGGTCGCGTGCAGAGCTTTGTGCGCGAGAGCGATCCGCAGTTCCAGGTCGGCGATGTGCTGCGGGTCCGCAACGGCCAGTGGCAGCGGCAGCCCTGAGGCGTCAGGCCTGCGCCGCAGCGCTGCTTGCCAGCCGGTCGCGGGCGGACAAATCGGAGTCCAATCGGCTTCGCTCCTGCCCAGGAACCGCACCATGGATCACCCCGTCGGCCCCTTGCATCAGATCGCCATCACCGTGGCCGAGCTCGAACGCGCCTTGCCCTTCTACCGTGATGTGCTGGGCCTGAAGTTTCTGTTCAGCGCCGGGCCCAATCTGGCCTTTCTCAGCGACGGCTCGGTGCGCTTCATGCTGAGCACCCCGCAAGGGGCCGGGCAAGCCGGCGCCAACTCGCTCTTGTACTTTCGGGTGCCCGAGATCGATTCCAGCTACGCCGCCATCACCGGGCGCGGCGCCACCCCCGAACGCCCACCCCAGATGGCCGCCCAGATGCCGATCACCAGCTCTGGATCGCCTTTGTCCGCGGCCCGGAGGGTAATCTGATTGGATTGATGGAGGAGCGGCGGGGCTAAGTCACCCGTGGCCCCAGAGCCAGCCTTTGGGAACCAAGTGTCTTGCGAGTTCTCCGCCACGGCACTGTGGTGCGTCGTGCGTTCATCCCTGCTGGACGCGGTTGCTCAGGGCCTTGCGCATCGTCCGGGTGATTTGCTGGCTACCGCAGACCTTGGCGTTTGACCGGATCGCTCGCACTTTCCCACATGCCAGAATCGCGCCCCAGCGCTGCGTGGGCAGCGCCATCAACAGGATTCGCGAGGGGGGCATGAAGTTGAAGTCAAAGTTAAATCCAAGGACTGCGTGGGCGGTCGCTTTGTGCGCGGCGGGTTTGGTTGCGTGTGGAGGCGGCGGCGGCGGCGGTGGTGCTGATACGGGTAGCTCCACGGCAGCAACCGGAAGCACAGGTGGCTCCGCATCCACCAGCCTTGCCGGCAAGGTCACCGTCAAGGTGCCTAAGTGGCCAAAAGCATCGCAGTCGACGTGGATCGCTTATCAGGACGGTGATGGCGCCTGGAAGGTGCCAGAGAAGGTGGGCGACGATTACAGTTTTCAGGTCGACAGTGTTGACGGCCGCTACGCGGTGATCGTGGCCGTCGACGATCGGATGGAGGCGAACCCCACCGTTACTGCCTTGTACATGACGAGAAGTGAGGCGACCGAACTTGACTTGCAGAGCCTTGACGCTTGGCGAAGCGCCAAGTACGAGGTTCGTGCCGACATTCGCAACCCGACGGGCGGTGAGCGTTGCTATCTCTGGATCTCGGTCTACAGCGGCAGGGAGGCTTGCAACAGTTGGCAACCCGACCGGCACTACTTTCGTGTGAGCGATGCGCCATTTGACGCCTCGCTGTCGCGATTTGATGCCGAAGGTGTCGCGAATATGTATGTCTATCTGCGCGATCAGAAGGCAGCATCGGCCATGAGCCTGAGTCTCGACATGGCCCAGGCGACCCCGTTGGTGGCTTCACAGCGCATTGACCTACCCGCAGGTGATGTGCGCACGGGGGAAGCGCTGAGTTACTCCATCTCTTGGCGCGCGGCGCAAGGTGCTGTGGCTTTGAATCGCTCGGCCACCTCTCCCGCCTATGCCGTGCTGCCCGCAAATGGGAACTTGCCGAGCGGCGTCTACGCAGCTTGGGCTTCTGCGGTCTTGAAACAAGGGCAGACGACCTCCACCCGCCAAGCCGGCTATCGGTCTTTGTCTGGCCTGGGGCAAACAGTGCAATTGCCTGCGTCGGTGAGCCCGATTGCCTTGAGTATGCTGCCTGGCAGTTCACCGATACGGCCGGTGTTGAAGTGGTCGCCCATGGCGGGCAGTCTGGCAAGTTCGGTGCGCGCTGACAACTATGAAGATGTCAACACTCGTGGCGTGGGACCGTCCTTGTCTTGGGATTTCCTATTCAGTTCTGGCTGGATCAGAAAGCAAAAGACCGTTGAGTACACCACACCTGATTTGAGCGGCTTGGGCTGGAACCCGAACTGGTCGTTCCGCCCAGGGACCCAGCTGACGGTTTCGTACTCAGAGGACGGGGACAGCGCGCCAGAGGCCAACTGGTACAGCGGCGCGGCTCGTATCAAGAATGTTGAGAGCAAAGGATGGAGCTCCAGGGTTGAGACCTTGGTGAATTTGCCTTGATGTGATGCATGCCCGGCGCAACTGCGGCGGGTCTGCCGCCTCAAGGCGTAGCCAGCCCGCGCCGGTACTGAATCGCCTCGCTGAGATGCTGCACCTCGATGCTCGCGCTGCCCGCCAGGTCGGCCACCGTGCGGGCCACGCGAAGCACGCGGTGGTGGCTGCGGGCGCTCCAGGACAGGCGTTGCGCGGCTTTGATTAAAAAGGCCTGGGCGGCGGGCTCGAGCGCGACATGCGAGTCGACTTGGGCGGCGCTGAGCGCGGCATTGCTGCAGCCTTGGCGTTCCAGAGCCCGCAGGCGAGCGCGGGCGACGCGTTCGGCCACCACGGCGCTGGCTTCGCCATCGGCGGCGCTGTGCAGCAGCTCGGGCGGCTGCACCGGCACCTCGACCAGCAGGTCCAGCCGATCCAGGAAGGGGCCGCTGAGGCGCGACTGATAACGTGCAATCTGATCGGGTGCGCAGCGGCAGGCACGCAGCGGGCTGCCATGGTTGCCGCAGGGGCAGGGGTTCATGGCAGCGACCAGCTGGAAGCGGGCCGGGAACTCTGCCTGGCGCGCGGCGCGCGAGATCAGGATGCGGCCGGTTTCCATCGGTTCACGCAGGGCTTCCAGGGCCGAGCGGTTGAACTCGGGCAGTTCATCGAGAAACAAAACGCCATGCTGGGCGAGTGAGATTTCGCCCGGCCGCGGCGGTGAGCCACCGCCGACCAGGGCCACGGCCGAGGCGCTGTGGTGCGGGTTGCGCATCACGCGCTGGCGCCAGCGCTCGGGCTGAAACTGGCCGGCCAGGCTGAGCACGGCGGCCGATTCCAGGGCCTCGTCTTCGTTCATCGGCGGCAGCAGGCCGCACAGGCGCTGGGCCAGCATGGATTTGCCCGTGCCCGGCGGCCCCACCATCAAGAGGCTCAGGCCGCCAGCCGCGGCGATCTCGAGCGCGCGCTTGGCGCCGGCCTGGCCCTTGATGTCGCGCAGATCGGGCGCCGCCGTGATCGGCTGGGCCGGCAGCAGCGCGCGAGCGCGGGGCAGCAGGCTGTCGCTGCCGGGGCGCAAAGCCTCAACCAGATCAAGCAGATGCCGCGCCGCATGCACCGGCACGCCCTCGACCAGGGCCGCCTCGGCCGCGCTGGCCTCGGGCAGCAGCAGGCGCCTGCTGCTGCCTTCGCGCCGCAGCGCCAGGCTCATGGCCAGGGCGCCACGCACCGGACGCAGCTCGCCGCCCAGAGACAGCTCACCGGCGCATTCCAGCCGCTCCAGCTGCTGTGCATCGATCTGCTCGCTGGCCGCCAGCAGGCCCAGGGCGATGGGCAGGTCGAAGCGGCCGCCTTCCTTGGGCAGCTCCGCCGGCGCCAAATTCACCGTGATTCTTTTGTTGTGGGGAAAAGCGAGCCCGCTGTTTTGCAGGGCCGCGCGTACGCGTTCGCGCGATTCCTTGACCTCGGTTTCGGCCAGGCCGACCAAGGTGAAGGAGGGCAGGCCGTTGGCCAGATGCACCTCCACGCTGACCGGTGCGGCGGTCAGCCCGTCCAGGGCGCGGCTGTGGACAACGGCCAGAGACATGGTCTTCTTGCTCTCCCTTGCAGGTGCCGGGCGGGCCGGGTCGGGCCCGCCGGCTGGCTTGATTGTGCCCGCCGGCCCGAGCTTTCAGGCACACAAAGCGTGCCTTGCACCAAGAGAGTGCGCTTGGGCTGGTGCTCGGTCTCGGTCCTGCGAGCAATTGGTGCATGGGCCTCGGTGTTTGCCCTGGACAAAGGATCTGCCGCCGCCCGCCTGAAAGCTGGCACGGAAGCTGCGATGCCAAAGCCAAGTGCCCACAAGTGCCCGCAATGGCCCCGGCTTTCTCGTCTCCCCGTCTTTCACGGCTTTTGTTTGTCCTTTTTGAATCAACCTTCCAGGAGTTCCGCATGAAGACAACACCGTTTGCTTTGGCCACGACCTTTGCCCTGGTTCTGGGCACCTTGCTGCCCCTGGCGGCACAGGCCGAAGAGGCTGCCAGCCCGCTGAGCTTCAATGCCAGCGTCACCACCGATTACCGCTACCGCGGTATTTCGCAAAGCCGCCTGAAGCCCGCTCTGCAAGGCGGCGCGGACTATGTGGCTGCCAACGGCTTCTACATCGGCACCTGGGCCTCCACCATCAAGTGGATCAAGGACGCACCCTACAACGGCGGCGCTTCGGTGGAGATCGATGTGTACGGTGGCTACAAGACCGAGGTGGCACCGGGCCTGACCCTCGATGTGGGCGCGCTGACCTACATCTACTCGGGCAATGACCTGAACCCCAGCGCCAACACCACCGAGGTCTACGGCGCCCTGAGCTACGGCGTCTTCACCGCCAAGTATTCGCACAGCACCACCAATCTCTTCGGCACCGCCAACAGCAAAGGCAGCGGCTACCTGGACCTGAGCGCCACGCTGGATCTGGGCGAGGGCTTCAGCCTGGTGCCGCATCTGGGCCGCCAGAAGGTCAAGAACAACCCGGCCGGTTCCTACGCCGATTACGCGGTGACCCTGAACAAGGACTACGCCGGCATCAGCTTCGGCGCCACCTTGATCAACACCAACACGGACGCCTACGTCGGTGGCCCGTCGTCCAAGAACCTGGGCAAGAGCGGCTTTGTGCTCTCGGCCAAGAAGACCTTCTGATCTGCTCGGATCGAACTCAAGACTTCGGAGACTCTCCTCATGAAACTCATCACCGCCATCATCAAACCCTTCAAGCTCGACGAGGTGCGCGAAGCCCTGAGCGCCATCGGCGTGCAAGGCCTGACTGTCACCGAGGTCAAGGGCTTCGGTCGCCAGAAAGGCCACACCGAGCTCTACCGCGGCGCCGAGTACGTGGTGGACTTCCTGCCCAAGGTGAAGGTCGAGGCCGCCGTGGCCGACGCCGTGGTGGAGCAGGTGATCGAGGCCATCGAGGGCGCCGCCCGCACCGGCAAGATCGGTGACGGCAAGATTTTTGTCTCTCCGCTGGACCAGGTGGTGCGCATCCGCACCGGCGAAACCGGTCAAGACGCGCTCTGAACCCGCCCGAGCGCAACTCAACAAGACGCCAGCCAGGCACACCCAAAATCCGTAGGAGATCTGCAATGATCATCAAGAAACTTCTCGCCACCTTGGCCCTGGCCGCCGCGGTGCTCGCACCGGCTGCCTGGGCGCAAGACGGCGCAGCCTCGGCCCCGGCTGCGGTGGCCACCGCAGCGGCGCCCGACGCCAGCGCGCCCGCCGCCGTCGCGCCGGTCGCACCTGCCCCAGAAGCCTCGGCCGCAGCGCCGGCCAGCGCCGCCCCGGCCGATGCGGCCTCGGCCCCGGTGCTGGTGCCCAACAAGGGCGACACCACCTGGATGATGCTGTCCACCCTGCTGGTCATCCTGATGACCGTGCCCGGCCTGGCCCTGTTCTACGGCGGCCTGGTGCGCAGCAAGAACATGCTGTCGGTGCTGATGCAGGTGATGGTGGCCTTCTCCATGATCGTGGTGCTGTGGGTGATCTACGGCTACAGCTTCGCCTTCACCGAGGGCAATGCCTTCATCGGCGGCACCGACCGGCTGATGCTCAAGGGCGTCTGGGACAACGCGGCCGGCACCTTTGCCAACGCGGCCACTTTCAGCAAGGGCGTGGTCATCCCGGAGATCGTGTTCGCAGCCTTCCAGGCCACCTTCGCCGGCATCACCGCCTGCCTGATCATTGGCGCCTTTGCCGAACGCATCAAGTTCAGCGCCGCCCTGGCTTTCCTGGCTCTGTGGTTCACCTTCAGCTACCTGCCGGTGGCGCACATGGTTTGGTTCTGGATGGGCCCGGACGCCTACACCGCTGCAGGTGTGGTCGATGAAATGAACGGCAAGGCCGGTCTGCTCTGGCAATGGGGCGCGCTGGACTTCGCCGGCGGCACCGTGGTTCACATCAATGCCGCCGTGGCCGGCCTGGTCGGCGCCTTCATGGTGGGCAAGCGCATCGGTTACGGCAAAGAGGCCTTCACCCCGCACAGCCTGACCCTTACCATGGTCGGCGCCTCGCTGCTGTGGGTGGGTTGGTTCGGCTTCAACGCCGGCTCGGCGCTGGAAGCCAACGGCTTCGCCGCCCTGGCCTTCATCAACACCCTGGTGGCCACCGCCGCTGCGGTGCTGTCCTGGTCCATCGGTGAAGCGCTGCACAAGGGCAAGGCTTCGATGCTGGGCGCGGCCTCCGGCGCCGTGGCCGGCCTGGTGGCCATCACCCCGGCCGCTGGCAATGTGGGTGTCGGCGGTGCGCTGATCATCGGCGTGATCGCGGGCTTCGCCTGCCTCTGGGGCGTGTCGGGTCTAAAGAAGCTGCTAGGCGCGGACGACTCGCTCGATGTCTTCGGCGTGCACGGCGTGGGCGGCATCGTCGGTGCCCTGCTGACCGGTGTTTTCAACTCGCCCAATTTGGGCGGCCCCAGCCTGGTCGCTGACTGGGTGACGGTCAGCATGGTGACGGCCGATGCCTACACCATCGCCGGCCAGGTGCTGACGCAGGCCAAGGCTGTGGGCGTGACCGTGATCTGGTCGGCTGTGGTCTCGGTGGTCGCCTACAAGCTGGTGGACCTGGTCATCGGCCTGCGCGTCAGCGAAGAAGACGAACGCCAAGGTCTGGACATCAGCTCGCATGGCGAGACGGCGTACCACAAATGATTTTCTAGGACGGGCTGTGCAGGGGTTTGATCACTGCGCGGTACCGGATTGAGAACAAGCCGCCCGATCCTTGGATCGGGCGGCTTTTTTTTTGTGTGGCGAGGGAGGCTGCAGACGGCACATTGCGGACTTCCGCCGTCTTGATGGATCTTTCTCGCTGCGGTGGCTCGGCCCGCCGCCGGGCTCATGGTTCGCGGGTCGGCTCTTTGAGCCGACTCCCCTCGGTGCTCACTGCGCGGCTCAGCGTCGCCAAACTCCCTCCGTTCGCTGCGCTCACTGTGGTCAAACAGTGGCGCCGAGTCAGAACTTGAAGCGCGTGAGTACACGCGCCTGAGCCGCTCCGCTGCGCCCTCGGCCGCGCACAATTCGCCCATCGGCGGGCCGAGCCACCTCCGGATTCGGCGTGCTCCACCGTTGATGAGGCACATCGACCGCGATGCAAGCGCCCTGCAGCCCGTGCCGCTGCCGGGCGATTTGTGAAGGGCCGAGCAGCACAGCGCCTCGGGGCGCGCGCGGTCACGCGCGCTTCAATTTCTGACTTGGCGCTTCTGTCTGAACGAAGCGAACGCAGGGAGCGGAGTGAGTTATGCGCCAGCCCCGAGGCGCGAGCAGCGCAGGGAAGTCGGCCCGCCAGGGCCGACCCCGGAACCATGAGCCCGGTGGCGGCGCGGGCTGCAGGGCCTCACGAGCAAAACCAAAGACAACTTCGTGCCGAATCCGGTCCTGCGTCCGACCTGAGCGCTGCTGAAGCCCGGGACCTCACGGTCCTGGATCGGGCGGGGCGCTTTGCTGTTGGCGCTTCTTGATCAGCACCTCGGTCAGTTCCAGCAGTTTGGCGGGGCTGAAGGGTTTGGCGAGGAAGAAGTTGGCACCGGCTTCGAGGGCGCGAGTCTTGGTGGCTTGGCCGGCGTCGGCGGTGAGCATGACGATCAGGGCCTGGGCGAGCTTGGGGTCGGCGCGCATCTGGCGGCAGACCTCCACCCCATCGATACCACCGGGCATCATCACATCGAGGTAGACCAGGTCCGGCTGCATGGTGCGGGCCAGGTCCAGGGCCAGGCTGCCATTGGGCGCTTCGTAGAGCTGGTGGCCAGTGTCCTCCAGGGCCCAGCGGATCAGTCGGCGGATGTCGGCTTGGTCCTCGACGATCAGAATCTTGGCTTTCTTCATCGCGCGGGCGGAATCCTCGGCTGTGTCACCGACAAGCATATCGCCTGCCGGAAACTTTTCCCGTGCAGGACTTGGCATTGGCGCCACTGTCCCCACATGCTCCCTCCTAGAATCGAAACGCTCGCCCCTGAACCGCCGCATTTCCGGCCCGACCCGAGACCCTCGCACATGGTTCCCCACCTCACCACCGCGCTGACCGGCCCCATCAACGAATTGGAGCAGCGCATCCTGGAATCCATGCCCGCCATCGAGCGCTGGTTCCGCCTGGAATGGATGGAGCACACGCCGCCGTTTTACACCTCGGTGGATTTGCGCAACGCCGGCTTCAAGCTGGCACCGGTGGACACCAATCTGTTTCCCGGTGGCTTCAACAACCTGACGGCGGACATGCTGCCGCTGTCGGTGCAGGCCGCCATGGCCGCGATCGAGAAGATCTGCCCCGAGGCCAAGAACCTCTTGCTGATCCCCGAGAACCACACCCGCAACACCTTCTATCTGAGCAATGTCGCCACGCTCAAACGCATCTTCACGCAAGCCGGCTTGAATGTGCGCCTGGGCACGCTGGACCCGGATGTGACCGAGCCCACCGCGCTGAACCTTGCCGATGGCTCCAGCTTGACGGTGGAGCCCCTGGTGCGCAACCGCGGGCGCCTGGGCCTCAAGGATTTCGATCCCTGCACCATCTTGCTCAACAACGACCTGTCCGCCGGCGTGCCGCGCGTGCTGGAGCATCTGCATGAGCAGTATCTGCTGCCGCCCCTGCATGCGGGTTGGGCGCTGCGCCGCAAGAGCCAGCACTTCAAGGCGTATGAAGAAGTGGCCAAGAAGTTCAGCAAGCTGCTGGGCATGGACCCCTGGTTGATCCATCCCATGTCGGTGCCGGTCGAAGGCGTGGACTTCAGCGAAGGCCAGGGCCTGGAAGCCCTGCAGGCGCAGGTTGACCTGGTGCTCAGCAAGACGCGCAAGAAGTACAAGGAATACGGCATCAACGAGAAGCCCTTCGCGGTGATCAAGCCCGATGCCGGCACCTACGGCATGGGCGTGATGACGGTGCGCGATGCCAAGGAACTGGTCGACCTGAACCGCCGCAGCCGCAACAAGATGAGTGTCATCAAGGACGGCCAGGAAGTGCACCAGGTGCTGGTGCAAGAGGGCGTGGTCACGCACGAGCGCGTCAACGACGCGGTGGCCGAGCCGGTGGTCTACATGATGGACCGCTACGTGGTGGGCGGTTTCTACCGCATCCATGCCGACCGCGGCGCCGACGAAAACCTCAACGCCCCGGGCTCCAGCTTTGTGCCCCTGGCCTTTGCTCAGAGCTCGCAGCTGCCGCGCCCGGGCGAGAAGCCCGGCGCCAGCGCTCCGAACCGCTTCTACATGTATGGCGTGATCGCCCGCCTGGCCATGCTGGCGGCGAGCTATGAGCTGGAGCTCACCGACCCCGAAGCCGAGGTCTACGCTTGAACGTTTTTTACTGCGCGCCTGCCATGCGTCGTTGGTCCGGTGCTCGGAATCCTCACGTACAGGAAGTACGTTCCGGTTCCTGTGCTCCGTCCGCCTAGCCTGCCAGGCGCTCGCTACAAAAACGAGGCGCTTCGAGTAGGTGTGGTGTTTCAGCCGAGCTTCTGGCTGGCCTCCAGCATCAGCTGCTTGAACCGCTCCACCACCTCGCTCTGCGGCTCGCGCAGATGCCAGAGGGTCAGGTCGGCCAGACCCAGATCAGCCTCCAGGGGCAGGATCTTGGCGATGCCATTCTGCGCCGCCAGCTTGGCCACATGCTGGGGCAGCAGGGCCAGGATGGGCATGCGCTTGAGCAGGCTCAGGGTCAGCATGACATCGCCGGTTTCCACCAGATTGGTGGGCAGGGTTTGGCCCATGTCATGCCAGAGCCGATCTTGCAGGCTGCGCGAGCGGGTGCCGGGCAGGGGCCAGATCCAAGCCTGCTGATTGAGTGTGTCCCAGCCCAGCTTGTGGCTGGTCTTGGCCAGTGGGTGCACGGTGCTGATGGCCGCCACCTCGGGCTGGGCGATCAGGCACAGGGGCTCCAGATCGGGCGGCGCCTCATGCGGGCGGATGCGCGCCACCACGAGATCGAGCCGGCCTTCACGCAGCTCGTTGATCAGCCCGGTCAGGGCATGGGTGCGCACGCTCAGGGTGATGTGGGGGAACTCCAGCTTCATCGCTGCCATCGCGTCCGGCAGCACCTGGGGCAGGGCGGCATTGGTGGCGCCGATCAGCAATTCACCCGAGGCACCGCGCACGATGGAGGCAATGTCGCCGCCGCCTCGATGCAGGTCGGCATCAAGTTTTTTGGCCAGCTGGATCAGCCGTTCGCCCAGTGCTGTGGCGCGCAAGCTGCGTCCGCGGCGCACGAACAGGGTTTGTCCTAGGCCTTGCTCGATTTCGCTCAGCGCCTTGCTGACCGCGGGTTGGGTGACATGCAGGGCATCGGCCGCTGCGCCCAGGCTTCCCGCCTCAGAAAGCGCTTGCAGCACCCGCAAATGACGCAGGCTCAGGCGCTTGCGAACAAAGCTGTCAGCGGCTTCAGGGGCAGAGGGAAGGGCCTTGGGCACGCTGGAGATAACCATTTTTTCACTTTAACAAACCTTTACTCATGTCGATTTTGTGACGCGCTTCTATGGTTGGCGTGAGCCCTGACGCCAGGCCGCCAAAGCCTGGTGCCAAGCCACCCATCCCATCAAAAAACCGTTGGAGAGTCTTCGTGCAACAGCAGCGTCATCACCTCATTGCCCTGGCCGTTTTCAGTTTGGCCGCGTCCGTTCAAGCCCAAAGCTCTGCCACAGCAAGCGCGCCTGTGGCCTCGACTGAAAAGCTGGAGCGCATTGAAGTGACGGGCTCGTCGATCAAGCGGGTTGATAAGGAAACCGCCTCGCCAGTTCAAATCCTGAGTGCTGAAGACATTGCGCGATCGGGTGCCTCCAGCGTCGCCGACCTGATGCGTTTGCTGCCTGCCGTGACAGGTGGCGGCCAGGTGGATTCGACGTCCACCAGTTTTTCTGAAGGCGTGGCGACTGTCTCCATGCGCGGCTTGGGTTCCGCGTCGACGCTGACCTTGATCAACGGCCGCCGCATGGCTGCCACGGCAACCGCCAATCCCAACGCCGGGCAGTCGACGCTTTACAACCTGAACAACATCCCCTTGGCCGCGATCGAGCGGGTTGAGGTGCTCAAAGATGGCGCCTCGGCTGTCTATGGCTCGGATGCCATCGCAGGCGTGGTCAATTTCATCCTGAAGAAGGAGTACCAGGGCCTGGAAGGCAAGCTGAGCACTTCGGGTGCCACGTCCGGAGGGTTCACGTCCTCCACCGCCAGCTTGTTTGGTGGTTTTGGGGATCTGGTGCAGCAGCGATTCAACGTGATGGTTGGGCTGGACCTGTCCCGCCGCGGTGAAACCCCTGTCAGCCGTTTGGATGGCATTTCGTACGAGGAGTGGCAACTCGCTTCGACCTCGGCCACCACAGGCTTGCCGGGTGACATCTATCGTCCGGACAGCGCCATCACATTCGCCCCCAACTTCTGGCGGGAAACCGGGGTCGGGACCGGCGCATACAACACCACGACGCCTCTCGTGCCCAAGTCTTGCCCGGCCCCTTCTCAGCTCAGCACCACGATTCTGGCCAACGGGGCGCCAGCCTGCGCCATGGACACCAGCATCTACGAGCGCTTCACTGATCCGTCCAAGAGCGCCAAGCTGTTTGCTCGCGGCAACTTCTGGATTTCCGAGGACCTCAGCGCTTCGGTCGAAGCCGCTTTCTCTCGGATCGAAAACTCATACGTCAGCTCATCGGGCTTCGCCACCTTGGGTTCGGGCCTGAGCGAATGGTTCGATCCCAAGGGCAACCGCCGTACCTTCCGCCATGTGATGGCGGCCAATCACCCGGACAACCCTTTGTTCCAGGCTGATCCGAACAACAAGCTGCGCGTGCTGACCAGTGCGCGGCTGGGCGACATTCCGCGCGACAGCCGCGTGAATCAAGACGATGTGCGTTTGGTGCTGGACCTCAGTGGCAGCCACTTCGGCTGGGATTGGAACGGCGGAGGCCTGTACAACAAGTCCAAGCGGGAGGAGGTGGAAACCGGCATGATCCATTCGCTGAAGGCTCAGGCTGCTTTGGACAAGTACCGCTTTGGCGGACAAAACAGCCCGGAGCTACTGGCTCAGATCAGCCCGACATCGACCAACACTGGCGAGACCAAAGTTTCGATCCTGAACTTCAAGGGCAGCCGTGAGATCGGGCGCCTGGCTGGTGGCATGGCAGGCCTGGCCTTGGGTCTGGAACATCGTCGCGAGAGCATTTCCATGATCCCCGATGCCGACCTGGATGCCGGCAACTTTGTCGGCCGGGGCGGCTCCAAGGCGAATGGTTCCCGTCAGGTCTCGTCGGCCTTTGCCGAGGTTGTGGCCCCGGTTCTTCAGTCTCTGTCCTTGGAAGCGGCCGTTCGTGTCGACAAGTACAGCGACTTTGGCAACTCGACGACACCGAAGCTGGGTTTCAAGTGGACGCCCATGAAGACCTTCGCCGTCCGCGGTACGGCGGCTTCGGGTTTTCGTGCGCCCAGCTTGAGTCAGATGTCCGAGTCTTCGGTCACGAGCTTCCAGTCCATCGGAACCTGGCGTGACGCGTTGCGCTGCCCGCTGGGCACTGATGGCCTGCCTGCCAAGATTCCTGGCGCTACCGGCTATGACTCCCAACTGGCAAATGAATGCAATCGCAATGCGAGCAGCGGCAACTCGCGCACGATTGCGGCCTTTATTGTGGCCAACCCGGCACTTCGCCCCGAGACATCACGCAGCTACACACTCGGTTTGGTGTTCGCTCCGTTCGATTCTCTCAACGGCACCTTTGATGTGTACCAGATCACTCGCAAGAACGAGGTGGATCGCCTGAGTTCCAGCGATGTGCTGCAGCGACTGTATGAAAACGGTGATCTCAGCTACGCCAACGATGTGATCCGCAGCGCCGATTCAACGACGGCCTTGAAAGATGCGCAAGGCAAGGTCATTCCCGGAACCGAGCGCATTGCCCTCGTCAAGCGCAAGTACCTGAATCTGGGTCAAACCCAGGTGCGAGGCGCCGATCTTGAGCTGACACATCGAGCCACGTTCGAGAACGGCGGGCGCTTGAATTCGAGCTTGTTCCTGGGCTATGTGCACAGCTATCGTTTCCAGCGGGACAAGGGTCTGCCGATGGTCGACATCAACGATTCCATGGCTGATGATCTGCCGAAGTACAAGGCGCGCGTCAACGCCAGCTACAAGCTGGACAAAGTGACGGTCACGGCCGCTGTGAACTATCTCCACAGCATGGGTCTGCCGCGCTACAACACCCTGACGGGCGTGCGTGACACCTGCAACCCAAGCTACGCAGCAAGTGCCAATCAGATGGCAGCCCTGGGTGGTGATTGCCGTGTCGCTTCCTTGACGACGCTGGACCTGGGCATGGGCGTGCAGCTGACGAAGGGCTTGAACGTGCGGGCCACGGTGCTCAATGTGTTCGACAAGAAGGCGCCTTACTCGCCCACCTTTGACCTGTATGGTTGGGACAAAGGTCAGCACAGCGCTGCGGGGCAGAGCCTTTCGCTGAGCGCGAGCTACAGCTTCAAGTAAACCGACCTTCGATCGACCTGTCGATCAGTCCCGAACGCGGCTGTGGCCGCGTCGGTTTCAGGGGCGCTGCGCAGGCAGCCGCCCCTTTTTCTATTGTTGAGGGTCTTGAGCCATGGGGCTGCATTTCAAAACCCGGTCTTGTTTCGCCGCTTTGCTGTGGTTGGCCTTGGGCTGTCTGGCCCCGGCCACGGCCCGACCCTTGTTGCCGCCGCCCGGCCTGCAGGCCGATGGGCTGCCAGCCTTGGAGCGTGTGCAGGCAGCGACCCGCGCCGAGGCGCCGGTGCTGCGCTTTCTCGGCTGGCACCCGCAGCGGCGCGAGATGCTGGTGCTGGCCAGCGCCGGCGGCAGCCAGCAGTTGCACCGGCTGGCCGAGCCCGGCGCGCGCCCGCAGCCGCTGACCGGCGGCCGCGAGCGGGTGGACAGCGCGCAGTGGGAGCCGCAGCGCGGCGAGTACCTGGTGTTCAGCCGCGATCGTGGGGGCGATGAGGCCTTCCGGCTCTACCGCCTGCAGCCCACCGATTCCAGGCGGGACGCACTCGCCGAGCCTCTGGCGCTGACGCCAGACGGCGCGCGCGTCAGCGCTTTTCAGTTCCTGCCGCAAGGGCAGGGCTTGGTCTATGTGCTGGACCCGCTCGATGGCCGCCGCAGCCCGGCGCCGAAGGCGAGTGTGGACGCCGAGGGTGATGAGGTGTCGGAGTCGACCCCCTCGCCGTCGGCGCAACCCAGCAGCGCCCGCAGCCAGCTGTTCTGGATGGACCCGCTGCGGCCCGAGAGCGCGCGCCTGCTCGGCGACAGCGTCGGTGGCCGCTACACCGATCTGCGCGTCAGCACCGCCGGCACGGTGGTGGCCCTGCACACCCGCCAGGGGCGCAGCCAGACCCTGCGCTTCGATCTGGAAGCCGCCGTCCCGCCCGGCGGCCAGGCCCTGGGCGCCCCTGGCGGCGCCGAGCTGCGCGAAGACGATGTGCTCTTGCAGCGCCAGGCTTTGGGTGGCGACTTTCGCCAGCTGGTGCTGTTGCGTCTGAACAGCGGCCAGCGCCAGGCGGTGAAGCTGCCCGCCTTGGCCGGCGATCTGGAAGCCCTGGCCGTGCCGCCGCCGGGCAGCGCCATGCCTCTGGCCCTGGTGCACAACCAGGCGGGCGTGTCGGTGCTGCGTCTGGCGCGGCCGGGCAGCGAGCCGCCGCTGCAGCGGATGGCGGCCGAGCTGCCGGCCGGCGTGATTCAGGGCCCGCAGTGGCACCCGCGCCTGCCCTTGCTGGCTTTCAACCACAGCTCTGCGAGCAGCCCGGGGCGCATCCTCAGCTGGTCGCAGGAGGACGCTGGCGTGCAGGCCTGGTCGGGCCGCGAGGCCGAACCAGAGGCCGGGGTGTGGTTGCCCGAATACGCCCCGCTGCGCTGGCAGAGCTTTGACGGCCTGGAGATCAGTGGCCTGCACGTCGCACCGCCGCCTCAATTCAAAGGCCCGCGGCCGGTGCTGATCAGCATCCATGGCGGTCCCAGCTCGCAGGCGCGGCCCACGCACCTGTCGGGCAGCCTGCGCTACCTGGTCGAGACCCTGGGCATGCACCTGATCCTGCCCAATGTGCGGGGCTCCGAGGGCTTTGGCCAGCGCTTTCTCAAGCTCGACAACGGCCGCCAGCGTGAGGATGCCGTGCGTGACATCAGCGCCTTGCTGGACCTGATCGCCGCCCGGCCCGAGATGGATGCGCGGCGCGTCATCGTCTCGGGCGGCAGCTATGGCGGCTATATGTCGCTGGCGGTGGCCACGCGCGAGTCGGCCCGCATTGCCGGCAGCATCTGCCGCGTCGGCATCGCCAACTTCGTCTCTTTTCTCGAGAACACCGAGAGCTATCGGCGCGACAACCGCCGCGCCGAGTACGGCGACGAGCGCGACCCGGATATGCGCGCTTTTCTGCAGCGCATCTCGCCCTTGAGCCGAGCGGCGGCGGTGCGCAAGCCGCTGTTCATCATCCACGGCCGCAACGATCCGCGCGTGCCCTACGGCGAGGCCACGCAGATGGTGGCGGCGGTGCGGGCGGCCGGCACCCCGGTCTGGTTCCTGACGGCCGAGGATGAGGGCCACAGCTTCAGCCGGGCCGAGAACCGCGACTATCTGTTCAGCGCCACCGTGGCCTTTGTGCAGCAGGCGCTGGCGGCGGTGCCGCCTGATGCCGAGCCCGATGCCCAGTCTGTGGCAGCCGATGCCGATGTTTCATCACCTTTGACGCAGCGCAGCAAAGCAGGCGCAAAATAGCGCTTTTGGCTCGCCAGCGCCGCACGCGCGCTGCAACAACACGTGAGTTCTTCCAACACGGCCCGCTCGCCCTCCGCCTTGGCCGGCCTGACCCTCGGTGCTCTGGGGGTCGTCTACGGCGATATCGGCACCAGCCCGCTCTACGCGCTCAAAGAAGTTTTCCACGGCGGCCATGTGGCCACCACGCACGACAACATCCTCGGCGTGCTCTCGCTGCTGTTCTGGACGATGACCATCATCGTCTCGCTCAAATACGTGCTGCTGATCCTGCGCGCCGACAACAACGGCGAAGGCGGCCTGATTGCCATGTTGGCCCTGGCCACCAACGCGGTGAACAGCAGCCCGCGCCTGCGACGGGTGCTGATGTTGGTGGGTTTGTTCGGCACCGCCATCTTCTACGGCGATGCCGTGATCACACCGGCCATGACGGTGCTGGGTGCGGTGGAGGGCATCGATGTCTACGCGCCGCAGCTGCATGACGCCATCCTGCCCATGACCTTGCTGGTCTTGGCGGGCTTGTTCGCCGTGCAGCGCTTTGGCACCGGGGGCATCGGCAAGGCCTTCGGCCCGGTGATGCTGCTCTGGTTCGCCGCGCTGGCCCTGCTGGGCTTGCCCCATGTGATCGCCAACCCACATGTGCTGGTGGCGGTCAACCCGGCCTATGCGGTGGCCTTTTGCCTCGAGTACAAATGGGTGGCTTTCGTGGCCCTGGGCGCCGTGGTGCTGGTGGTGACGGGCGGCGAGGCGCTGTATGCCGACCTGGGCCATTTCGGCAAGAAGCCCATCCGCATCGCCTGGTACGGCATCGTCATGCCCTCGCTGGTGATCAACTACTTCGGCCAGGGCGCCATGCTGCTGGTTGAACCCGAGGCCGTGAAGAACCCCTTCTTCAACCTGGCTCCGGCCTGGGCCGAGATTCCGCTCTTCATCCTGGCCACCTGTGCTGCGGTGGTGGCCTCGCAGGCTCTGATCACGGCTGCTTTCTCGGTCACCAAGCAGGCGGTGCAGCTGGGCATCCTGCCGCGCATGCGCATCCTGCACACCTCCGTGCGTGACACCGGCCAGATCTACGTGCCCTTCGTCAACTGGGGCCTGTTCGTCTTCATCGTGCTGGCGGTGGTGCTGTTCGGTTCGTCCAGCAAGCTGGCCGGTGCCTACGGCATCGCGGTGACCATCGACATGACCATCACCACGGTCATGACCTTCTTCGTCATCCGCTACGGCTGGAAGTACCCGCTGCCGCTGTGCCTGCTGGCCACCGGTTTCTTCTTCATCATCGATGTGATCTTCCTCGGCTCCAACCTGCTCAAGTTGTTCGCCGGTGGCTGGTTCCCGCTGATGATCGGCATCGGCATGTTCACGCTGATGCTGACCTGGAAGCAGGGCCGACGCCTGCTCAGCAGCAAGCTGCGCGAGGACGCGATCGACCTCAAGAGCTTTCTGGAGGCCGTGTTCCTCAGCCCGCCACAGCGTGTCGAAGGCACGGCGGTGTTCCTGTCCGCCGAGGCCGGTGTGACACCCAATGCCTTGCTGCACAACCTCAAGCACAACAAGGTGCTGCATGCGCAGAACCTGTTCGTCACGGTCAAGCACCACGAGGTGCCTTGGGTGGGCTTCGACAAGCGGGTCCATGTGGAGCCGCTGGGCAATGCCTGCTGGGCCGTCAGCCTGCACTTCGGTTTCAAGAACGAGCCCGATGTGCCCTATGCGCTGAAGATGCTGGAGCAGAACGGCGTGCACCTCGACGAGATGGAGACCAGCTACTTCCTCTCACGCGATATCGTCATCCCGACGATCGGCAGCGGCATGGCGCTGTGGCGCGAAAAGCTGTTCGCCAGCATGCACCGCAATGCAGCCGCCGCGGCCGACTTCCTGCACCTGCCGACCAACCGCATCGTCGAGTTGGGCTCCAAGGTCGAGATCTGAGCTCGCTGCCGGCCCGTGCGGGCCGGCTTGGGGCAGCGCCCCTCAGCCCAGCGCCAGCCGGCTGAAACCCTCGCGCCCCAGGCGCAGCACCATGCCCTGGGGAATCAGCTCCCAGCCCTGCTGCTCGTCGGCCAGGGGCTCGGAGGCCACGACCAGGCCGCGTCCGCCCTCAGCCTCGCTCGCTTCGCGCATATAGAGCGTGGGCGCGCGCTTGTCGCTGGAGAAGCGGAAGGCATGCACCTGCTCGCCATCGGCCAGGGCGGCGGCAAAACGCAGGGGCTCGTGGATCTGCAGCACCTGCATCATGGCCAGGGTTTCGTTGAGCACCTGGTTGACCGCATCGGGCACCGATTCGCCCATCTCCATGCGGGCGATGATGAGCAGGAACAGCAGCTCCGAATCGGTGGCGCCCTTGCGCTGGGCGTAGAGGTGGTCGGGCAATCGCGCTTCCATCGCGCGGCGGATCTGGCCATAGCCGCCGATCTGGCCGTTGTGCATGAAGAGGTAAGGCCCGTAGTGAAACGGGTGGCAGTTCTGCCGCGCGATGCCGGTGCCGGTGGCGGCCCGCACATGGGCGAAGAACAGGTGGGAGCGCACATTGGCGCACAGGGCCAGCAGGTTCTCGTCCGACCAGGCCGGCATCACCTCGCGGTAGACGCCCGGGGTCTGGCGCTCGCCATACCAGCCGATGCCGAAGCCGTCGCCATTGGTCACCGCCTTGGCCTGATCGGCGCGCAAGGACTGCCGCACCAGGGAGTGCTGGGGCTTGCACACCAGCTCGTCGAGAAAGATCGTGTCACCGAGGTAGGCAAGAAAACGGCACATGGCTGCAGCGGCGTCAAAGTTCGGGCTTGAGCTTGCCACAACACGGGCGCAGGCAGCCCGCTATGCTGCGCGCATGCAGACAAAAAACGACTGGTTCCGGGATCTTTCCCTGTCCACGGCGGTGGCCGGTTTTGTGGCCGTGCTGGTGGGCTTCACCAGCTCGGTGGCCATCGTCTTTCAGGCCGCGCAAGCGCTTGGCGCGACCCCGGCCCAGACAAGCTCCTGGATGTGGGCCCTGGGCCTGGGCATGGGGCTGACCAGCCTGGGCTTGTCCTGGTGGTCGCGCCAGCCCATCCTGACCGCCTGGTCCACGCCCGGCGCGGCCTTGCTGGCCGCCACCTCGGGCCTGAGCATGCCGGAGGCAGTGGGGGCGTTCCTGTTCTGCGCCGCGCTGATCCTGCTCTTCGGCCTGACCGGCTGGTTCGAGCGCCTGATGGACCGCATCCCCTTGGCCGTAGCTGCGGCCTTGCTGGCGGGTGTGCTGGCTCGCTTCGGGCTCGATGCGGTGCTGACGGTCAAGAGCGCGCCCGAGCTGGTGCTGGTCATGGCCGCGGCCTATCTGCTGGGCCGGCGTTTCTGGGCTCGCTACGCCGTGCCGGGCGTGCTGCTGGCCGGCGTGGCCGTGGCGGCGGTGCAGGGGCGCTTGCACCTGGATGCCGTCGAATGGGCCTGGGCCGCGCCGGTCTGGACCGCGCCGCAGTTCAGTCTTGCCGCCCTGGTGGGCGTGGGCCTGCCGCTGTTCCTGGTGACCATGGCTTCGCAGAATCTGCCCGGCGTGGCGGCGCAGCGCGCAGCGGGCTACCGCACGCCGGTGTCGGCCAGCATTGCGGCCACCGGCGCAGCCAGCCTGCTGCTGGCGCCGTTTGGCGGCTATGCGCTCAATCTGGCCGCCATCACCGCCGCCATCTGCATGGGCCGCGAGGCCCATGAAGACCCGGCCCGGCGCTACACCGCGGCCATGGCGGCCGGCCTGTTCTACATCGCCCTGGGCCTGGCGGGCGGCGCCGTCGTCGGGCTGCTGGTGGCCTTTCCGCGTGAGCTGGTGGCAGCCGTGGCCGGCCTGGCCTTGCTGGGCACGATTGCAGGCGGCCTGCACAGCGCCCTGGCCGAGCCGGAGCACCGCGATGCGGCCATGCTGACCTTTCTCGTCACGCTCTCGGGCCTGAGCCTGCTGGGCATTGGCGCGGCCTTCTGGGGTGTGGTGGCCGGCTCGGCCGCTCTCGCCGTGCAGAAGCTGCGCAAGACCTGACCCCGATTTGTTTTTTGCCCCTTTTTGTGTGAGTGCATCCCCATGAAACTGCTGTTCGTTGCCGATCCCCTGGAGTCCTTCAAGATCCACAAGGACACGACCTTTGTGATGATGCGCGAGGCCTTGCGTCGTGGCCACCAGATCTGGGCTTGCGAGCCGCAGGATCTGGTCTGGCGTAGCGGCGGCCGCGTGGTGGCGCGCCAGGCGCGCGCGATTGCGCTGACCGGCCAGACGGCGCCCTGGTTTGAGGTGCTGGCCACCCAGGAGTTGGTGCTGGCCGAGACCGACGCCATCGTCATGCGCAAGGACCCGCCGTTCGACAGCGAGTTCTTCTACGCCACCCATCTGCTGGGCCAGGCCGAGCGCGAGGGCGCGCGTGTCTTCAACAAGCCGGCCGCGCTGCGCGACCATCCCGAGAAGCTGGCGCTGATGGAGTTTCCGCAGTTCTGCCCGACCACCTTGGTCACGCGCAGCGAGGCGGCCATCCGCGCCTTCCATGCCGAGCAGGGCGACATCATCCTCAAGCCGCTCGACGGCATGGGCGGCATGGGCATCTTCCGCGTCGGTGCCGATGGCCTCAACCTGGGCGCGATCATCGAGACCTTGAACAAGGACGGCGCCGAGACCGTCATGGTTCAGCGTTATCTGCCTGCCATCAAGGACGGCGACAAGCGCGTGCTGGTGATCGGCGGCAAGGTCGTGCCCTTCTGCCTGGCGCGCATTCCGCAGGGCGGCGAGGTGCGCGGCAATCTGGCGGCGGGCGGCAAGGGCGTGGCCCAGCCCATCAGCGCGCGCGACCGCGAGATCGCTGAAGCCGTCGGCCCGCTGCTGGCGGCACGCGGCCTCTTGCTGGTGGGCCTGGATGTGATCGGTGAGCACCTGACCGAAGTCAATGTCACCAGCCCGACCTGCTTCCAGGAAATCTTCGACCAGACCGGCTTCGATGTGGCTGCCATGTTCATCGACGCGCTGGAGAGCGCGCTGTCAGCGCCTGCGGCCTGACGCCGTCCAAAGAAAAAAGCACCGTGCAGCCTGGGCTGACGGTGCTCGTGGCAGGCGAGTGAAGCAAGGCGGCCTCAAGCCGCCTGCGTTCAAGCGCGCTTGCTGTTGCGGCGGCTGTATGCCAGGCCGCCGAGGGCCAGCAGGGTCAGGGCCAGGGAGGCGGGCTCGGGGACGTTGCTGGTCTTCAGGTTGTCGAAGTAGACGCTCTTGGACGAGATCCAGCTGGCGTTGAGCAGATTGCGCTCATTCAGCTGGAAGGTCTGGAAGCCGGTCCGGCGGTCCAGCTGGACGGTTTTCTTCGCGTGGCTGCCGTCGGCGTAGCTGAAGCTGAAGTCGATCGAATAGTCGCTGAACACCGAGCTTGGCAGGTTCAGGTATTCATCCAGATCGATGCTTTCGAAGTTGAAGCTGTGGCCGTCTTCGCGGGCCAGGGTGGTGGTGCTGGCGTTGAAGACGTTGTAGGCGAACACATTGCGCTTGTTGCCACGGCCCGATGCGTCGCTCATCAGGCAGGTCTCCAGGGGCTTGCGGCCGGACTTGATGTTGGCGCAGTCATTGCTGACCGTGAAACCCTCTTCGGTCACGGACTTGACGGCCTTGCGCAAGGTGTTGGCGCTGAAGTCGCTGAAATCGACGGTGGTGACTGGGGCAGCCAAGCTGGCGGCGCTGCTCAGGCCAAGCAGGGCACTGAGGGCGAGAAGACGAAAGTTCATGGGGATCCCTGGTATTCAGGTGGTATTGGTGCAACGCCGCGAATCCTAGGGATGGCATGCCGAACGGGCCATCGTGTAGCTGCGGGGGGTGTGTTGAAATCCGTGATCCAGTTCACGAAGTCCAGGGTCGATCCCCCTTGAATTGGTGAGCTGTCGGGAGGCCCCGGGTCCGGATTGGCACATGCAGCAAGGCGCCAACCGGCGTTCGCCAGCAGACCCGGTGCCGCGCGTTTATGCTGCGGCAGCCGTACTGCCCCAGTTGCCCTCCCTCCGCTTTTTTCAGGAGCCCCACATGATCAAAACCCGTGCCGCTGTTGCCTGGAAAGCCGGCGCCCCTCTGAGCATCGAAGAGGTGCAGCTGGACGGCCCGCGGGCCGGTGAAGTGTTGGTCGAAATCAAGGCCACCGGCATCTGCCACACCGATTACTACACGCTTTCGGGCGCCGACCCGGAGGGCATCTTCCCGGCCATCCTGGGCCATGAAGGCGCCGGCGTGGTGCTGGAGGTGGGCGAGGGCGTCACCTGGTTGAAGCCGGGCGACCATGTGATCCCGCTCTACACGCCGGAATGCCGCCAGTGCAAGTTCTGCCTCTCGCGCAAGACCAACCTCTGCCAGGCCATCCGCAGCACCCAGGGCAAGGGCCTGATGCCCGACGGCAGCGCCCGCTTTTCGATCGACGGTCAGTCCATCTTTCACTACATGGGCACCTCCACTTTCTCCAACCACATCGTCGTGCCCGGCATCGCCCTGGCCAAGATCCGCGAGGACGCGCCTTTTGACAAGGTCTGCTACATCGGCTGCGGCGTCACCACCGGCGTGGGCGCCGTGCTGTTCACCGCCAAGGTGGAGGCGGGTGCCAATGTGGTGGTGTTCGGCCTCGGCGGCATCGGCCTGAATGTGATCCAGGGCGCCAAGATGGTGGGGGCCGACAAGATCATCGGGGTCGACATCAACCCGGGCCGTGAGGCCATGGCGCGCCAGTTCGGCATGACCCACTTCATCAACCCCAAGGAGGTCGGCAACGTGGTCGACCACATCGTGCAGCTGACCGATGGTGGCGCCGACTACTCCTTCGAGTGCATCGGCAACACCAAAGTCATGCGCGACGCGCTCGAGTGCACGCACAAGGGCTGGGGCCGCTCCATCATCATCGGCGTGGCCGAGGCCGGCGCCGAGATCAGCACCCGACCCTTCCAGCTGGTGACGGGGCGCAAATGGGAAGGCAGCGCCTTCGGCGGCGCCCGGGGCCGCACCGACGTGCCCAAGATCGTCGACTGGTACATGGACGGCAAGCTCAATATCGACTCGCTGATCACACACAAGCTCAAGCTGGAGCAGATCAACGAAGGCTTCGACCTGATGAAGCGTGGCGAGTCGATCCGCGCCGTGGTGGAGTTCTGAGCATGGCCGAGCTGCAAGCGCTGGAGCTGCTCAGCGAGCATGGCTGTTTCGGCGGGCGTCAGCGCTTTTACCGCCATGCCTCGGCCGAGATCGGCCTGCCCATGCGCTTTGCGCTCTTCCTGCCGCCCGAGCCGAAGGCGCTGCTGGTGTTTCTGGCCGGCCTGACCTGCACCGAAGAAACCTTCACCATGAAGGCCGGCGCCCAGCGCCTCGCCGCCGAGCTGGGCCTGGCCCTGCTCATGCCCGACACCAGCCCGCGCGGTGCGCAGCTGCTGGACGAGGCCAAGGACTGGGACTTCGGGGTCGGCGCCGGCTTTTACCTCGATGCCAAGCAGCAGCCCTGGGCGCGCCACTGGCGCATGGAGAGCTACTTGATGCACGAATTGCTGCCAGGCGTGCAGCGTGAGTTCGGCCTGGCGGCCGAGCGCACCGGCATCTTCGGCCACTCCATGGGCGGGCATGGCGCCCTGGTGCTGGCGCAGCGCCATCCCGGCGCGTTCCGCTCGCTCTCGGCCTTCGCACCGATTGCCGCGCCCATGCAGTGCCCTTGGGGGCAGAAGGCGTTTCAGGGCTACCTCGGCGGCGATGCGGCCGATTGGGCGGCCCATGACGCGACGGCCTTGATGCTGATGCATGCCAAATCACGGCGGCCGCAGTTCCCGGGCGGCATCCTGATCGACCAGGGTCTGGCGGATCGTTTCCTGGCCGAACAGCTGCACCCCGAGGCCTTCGAAGCGGCCTGTGCCGTGGCCGGGCAAGCCCTGACCCTGCGCCGCCATGCCGGCTACGACCATGGCTATTACTTCATTGCCAGCTTCGTGGACGATCACCTGCACCACCACGCCAAGCAGCTCTGTGCCTGAGGGGGGCGCCGCATGCCGAGCCCGGCGCGGGCTCGCTGCGGGCTCAGGTTTTTTTGCGTCCTGGCTCGGCGCGCTGAGGGGCCGGGGGCACTAGGGCCGCTATGTTGCCTGCGTCGCTGGGCTTGGCCGGTGCATGGGCCGCCTGCTTGGGCTTCTTGACTTCTTTGTTGCCGCGCTGACTTTTGGTCATGGGGTGTGCTCGCTGAAAGGGGTTGAAGCAACCCCGGGGTGAATCGAGGCCTCAGCATGCGCGGCCGCCTGGCGCTGCGGCGGTGCGCTGGCGCACGCAAGCGGCGGGTTCGTGAAACCGGGCGCGCATTTCCTGCGATGCCGCTGGCGCCGCCCGGCTACCATGCGCATCCCCGCCCAGCGGTTTTCTCGCGGGCGGGCGGGCCCGCCAAGGCCTCTCCCGTCTGCCCCTCCTTCGCTCCCTCGTACTGCCTGCGCCATCGCCCGCTGTGGACCTTCGCACCTTGTTCCTGGCTCAAACAGCCTTGCTGGTCACCATCGCCGTGATGTTGTGGCTGGCGCGCGGCGTGGCCGACGAGGCCAATGGTCTGCGTTGCTGGACCTGGGGCATTGCTGCCGAGGGTCTGGCCTACTCTCTGCTGGCGGGGGCGGGCCATTTGCCGACCTGGCTGTCGGGCGGCGTGGCCAATGCCCTGGGGGCGCTCAGTGTGGCCTTGCTGTTCGTGGCCATCCGGCAGTTTCTCGGCCTGCGCTGGCGCTGGCCGCCTTTGTTCTTGATGGGCCTGGCCGTCACCGTGGTCGGCACGGCCTTTGGCGGCCGCTATGTCGGCGCCACCATCTTCAACGGCTTTGTCTACGGCATGCTGCAGTTGCTCAATGCCCATGTGCTGTGGCGTCACCGGCACAGCGCTGCGCCGGCTGCTGCTGCGGCGCCCGATGGCTTGTCCCGCGTGCAAAGCCTGGTGGCCCTGGCCCATCTGGCCATGGGCTTGGTGCTGCCGGCGCGCGCGCTGTTCTTGGCCCTCGGAGCGGCGAGGCCGGACTACCTCGATCTGCACACGGGCTGGCAGCAGCCACTGTTCGCTTTCAGCTTTGTCTACCTGGTGGTTTGTTGCCTGGGCTTTTTGCTGATGTGCAAGATGCGCGCTGAGCAAGAGGTGCGTGAACTGGCATTGACCGATGGTCTGACCGGTTTGGCGAACCGCCGTGCCCTCGACGAGGACATGGCCCAAGCCCTGTCCGGCGCGGCGCAGTCCGGGCGATCGTTCGCCGTGTTGATGATCGACATCGACCACTTCAAGGCCTTCAACGACCAGCATGGACATCGTGCTGGCGATGCCGCCCTGCGCCAGTTTGCCGCGCGCCTGCGCATGCAGCTGCCGGCCCAGGGGCGCGCCTACCGCTATGGCGGCGAAGAGTTCACCGTGATGCTGGCGGCCGCCGATGCCACGCAAGCCCTGGCGCAGGCCGAAGCCTTGCGCGCGGTGCTGGCCACCGACCTGGCTTCGCCCGAACCCGGCGTGCGCAGCGCCAGCATCGGCGTGGCGCTGTGGCAGCCCGGCGATCATGCCGACCGCCTGTTTGGCCGCGCCGACCGTGCGCTCTACCGCGCCAAGGCCGGCGGGCGCAATCGCGTCGAGCTGCAGGCCTGAGCGCCGGCGCGCATATCAGCGCCCGCAATGAAAACGCCCCGCAGAGCGGGGCGTTGCTGTGAGGCTGGCTCAGCCAGGGTCCCGGCCGAGAGGAAACCAACCAACCGACCGATCAGCGGTCTTGCATTTGCTTGCGGCGGCGCAGGCCGATGGCGCCCAGGCCCAGGGCCATCAGGGCGTAGGTGCTGGGTTCCGGCACGGCGGCAGTGATGCTGACGCTGTCGATGCCGATGTAGTCGGAGTTGTCGCCAGAGGGGCCACCCGAGTTCACGGTGTAGCGGAAGGCGATGGCGCCGTTGGTGGCACCGCTCAGGCCGCTGATGGTGGCGCTGTACTGGGTCCACTCACCGGGGTAGCCGCCTTGCTCCAGATTGGGGTTGATGCTCAGCAGCAGGGTGCTGAAGCTGCCAACACTGGTGGCGGTGTTGCCGACATCGGTGCCGCCGACATTGCTGAAGCGAACTTCCAGGCGATCGGGGTAGAGCGAATCGGTGACGCTGCGGCTCCAGAAGGTCAGGGTGTCGCCGTTGTTGAAGCTCAGGGTCGGGGTGATCAGCCAGTTGCTGATTTCGCCGGCGCCGGCCGTGTTGTTGAAGTTGGCGCCGATGTAGGAATTGGCCGCGCCCGATTGCGAAGTGAAGACGGTGGCATTGCCCTGGAACCAGTTGGTGGTGCCGATGGGGGCGCTGTTGTTCTTTTGGGTCCAGCCGGCGGGCAGGACGGTGTCGAAGCCTTCGGTCAGGTCTGCAGCCGCGGCATTGCCTGCAGCCAGGGCAGCGATCACGGCCGGCACCAGCGCGCGGGCAAAGATGGAACGTGCGGACATTGGGGTTCTCCTCAAAAGCGTTGGCAAGAGGCCGCGCGGCGAGCGCTCGGCGAAGTCTTCGGCGATCCTGCATGTCTTCAAAACCGTGCAGGACTGCACGTGTTCTCCTTGTACCCGCCCGCTTGAAATGACAAACCCATGAAATCCCTGGGGGACCCACCGGATCAAGGGGAGGGGAAACCAGCAGCTGCGCTGCGCCCGCCACACGCCGGCTGTCCCGTTTCGGGGCCGGCCTGTCCATCGGGGACAATGCGCGCCATGGCAGTCCTATCCATCTCCAATGCCCATCTCGCGTTCGGCCATGTGCCGCTGCTGGATGGTGCTTCTTTCTCGCTCGAAATGGGTGAGCGCGTCGGCCTCATTGGCCGCAATGGCACCGGCAAATCGTCCCTGCTCAAAGTGCTGGCTCAAATCGAGAAACTCGATGACGGGCTGCTGCAACTGCAGCAAGGCCTGACCAGCGTCTATGTGCCGCAGGAACCACTGTTGCGGCCCGAAGCCACCATTTTTGACGTGGTCAGCGAAGGCGTGGCCGAGGCCAAGGCCTTGCGCGAGCGCTACGAAATCCACGACCCCAATGACGATCTCGAGTGGATCGGCGAGCGCATCGAGCACATCGGCGGCTGGACCTGGGAGCAGCGCGTGGATGAAACCTTGCAGCGCCTGGGCCTGGATGGCTCGCGTGTGGTGGGTTCGCTCTCCGGAGGTTTGAAAAAGCGCGTGGCCTTGGGCCGCGCCCTGGTCGCCCAGCCCGATGTGCTGCTGCTGGACGAACCCACCAACCACCTGGACCTGGATGCCATCACTTGGCTCGAAGGTCTGCTCAACGATTTCAAGGGCTCGCTGCTGCTGATCACCCACGACCGGGCCTTTCTGGACAACGTGGCCAATCGCATCGTCGAGCTGGACCGTGGCCAGTTGCGCGGCTACCCGGGCAATTTCGCGGCCTTCACCGCCGCCAAAGCCTACGAGCTGGAAAACGAGGCCCTGTTCAACGCCCGCTTCGACAAGCTGCTGGCGCAGGAAGAGGTCTGGATCCGCAAGGGCGTGGAAGCCCGCCGCACCCGCAGCGTGGCCCGCATCCAGCGCCTGGAGGCCATGCGCCTGGCCCACGCCGCGCGCCGCGATGTGCAGGGCAAGGCCAAGCTGGACATCGACACCGGCGCGGCCAGCGGCAAGATCGTGGCCGAGCTGGAAAACGTCAGCAAGAGCTATGGCGACCGCGTCATCGTGCGCGACTTCACCGCCACCATCCTGCGCGGCGACAAGGTCGGCCTGGTCGGCTCCAACGGCGCCGGCAAGACCACGCTGCTGAAGATGATCCTCGGTGAGCTGGCGCCCGACGGCGGCGAGGTGCGCCAGGGCTCGCGCCTGACGGTGGCCTATTTCGATCAGATGCGCGACACGCTGAACCTCGACGCCACCTTGGCCGACACCATCAGCCCCGGCAGCGAGTGGATCGAGATCGGCACGCAGAAAAAGCATGTGAAGAGCTATCTGGGCGATTTCCTGTTCTCGCCCGCGCGCGCCAATTCGCCGGTCAAGAGCCTCTCCGGCGGCGAGCGCAACCGCTTGCTGCTGGCCCGCCTGTTTGCCCGCCCGGCCAATGTGCTGGTGCTGGACGAGCCGACCAACGACCTCGACATCGAAACCCTCGAGCTGCTGGAAGAGCTGCTGGCCGACTATGACGGCACGGTCTTCCTGGTCAGCCATGACCGCCGCTTCCTCGACAACGTGGTCACCTCGACCATCGTCAACGAAGGCGATGGCCGCTGGCGCGAGTACGAGGGCGGCGTGCAGGACTGGCTGATCCAGTCCAAGCGCGCAGCGGCCCTGGCAGCCAAGTCGGCACCCGCAGCTGCTCCGGCCCCCGCGCCGGTCGCCGCGCCAGCCCCCGCAGCTGTGGTGGCCAACAAGAAAAAGCTCAGCTACAAGGAGCAGCGCGAGCTGGACGAGCTGCCCGCCAAGGTGGCCGCGCTGGAAGCCGAGCAGAAGCAGCTGCACGCGCTGCTGGGCGGCACCGAGCTCTACAGCCAGGGTGCAGCCCGCATCGCCGAAGTGACCGACCGCGCCGCGCAGATCGATGACGAACTGCTGGGCCTGATGGAGCGCTGGGAAGTGCTGGAAGCGAAATGACGGCGCTGGCGGACCCGGACCGCGCGCAGGCCTTGGGCCAGGAATGGCAGGCCTTGTTCCGCGCGCACGAGTGCTACGAGTTCGGTGCCTTGGCGCTGAAGCTCTCCGCCCTGGTCTTGTGCGGCCTGGCCTGGGGTGCGAGCTGGCTTTGGGTGCTGCTGCCGCTGCTGTGGCTTCAGGAGGGCGTGCTCAAGACTTTCCAATCGCGCTTGTCCGATCGCCTGCTGCGCGTGGAACAGCTGCTGCGTGAGCCCGCCCCGACAGCAGCTGCGTTTCAGCTGCACAGCGAGTGGCTGAAGCAGCGGCCGGGCAGCGTGGCGCTGATGCTGGAGTACCTGAAGTCGGCCTTGCGCCCGACCGTGGCCCTGCCGTATCCGGTCTTGCTGCTGGCCCTGGCCTTTGTTTGAGGGCTTGAGGGCTCGGGCGGCGTGGCGCTTCAGAGCTGAACCTGCACCTCGCCCAGGCCCTCGAAGCGGACCCACAGCCGGTCGCCCGCCGCCAGATCGGGCATCACCAGCCAGGCGCCGGTGGTGACCACCGAGCCGGCAGGCACGACCTGACCTTCGCGGGTGGCATGGCGCAGCCATTGCGGCAGCAGCCAGAAGGGATCGCCCAGGGAATGGCTGCCTCGGGTGCGCTGCGGCGCCTCGTCGTTGCGCTGGATTTCGCAGACCTGCTGGGCCCAGTCACGCCCGGCTTGCGGTGGCAACCAGTCGCCCAGCACCAGGGCGCCATGCGAGAGTGCATCGACCTGGCGCAGCCAGGCCGGCGCGGCCTGGGCTTGCAGCCAGCGTGAGCTGACCAACTCGGCCGAGACGGCCATGCCGTCCACCAGGGCCGCGGCCTGCAGGCCGTCCAGCGTGGCAGCCCGTGCGGCATCGACATCCTGGCCCAGGCGCAGGGCGATTTCGGCCTCGATGCCGGGGCGGTTCAAGCGCAAATCGTGCAGGGTGGCCGGGCTGCGGCGCACGCCGCGTGGGGGCAGGGCGGCATGGCCCAATGCCGCTGTGCGCGAGGGGCCGCCGCTCTTCCATGCTTGGGGCTCATGGGCCTGATTGCAGCCCAGGCGGCGCGCCAGATCTTGCTGGGCGCAATCGATCAGCGCGGAGTCTGGGGGATCGATCGGCCAGGCGCCGGCATCCAGCAAGGGCCCGCCCCACCAGGCGGCAGCCAAAGTAGCCGGGAGTTCATCGCGGACACGCGCCCTGTCTTCGGAGTTCACAGGCGCTGCAGCTTGTGGGCCGGGATCAGCTCGGTCTTGTTCTTGAGCTGCACGACCAACTCACCGCTGCGCACCACGACGTACTGCACGGTATCGGACTGGCCCTCGTACTTGACCTTGTCGCCCGCGCGCAGCTGCGGCGGCAAGGGCGGAAGCACGATCTTGGGTGGCAGATGGCCGGGACCTTGTTGTGCCTTCATCACGGCATTCAGTCGCTGCGCCAGCTCCGGGCGTTCCTGAGCCAGTTGCTCCAGCGAACGGCGCATGGTGGTCTTGAGGTCATCGGCGGTGAAGGGCTTGCGCAGCAGAAAGCGCGAGCCGGCTGCCGCGGCCTCGGCCTCATGCGCCGGCGTGATCTCGAAGCTCAGCAGGGCGAGGCGGCAACCGGGGTTGACTGTTTTCAGTCGTTGGAAGAGCGCGATGCCGCTCAGATCGGCCTTGGGGAACCAGTCCGTGATCAGAAAGTCGGGCTTGAATTCCAGGCCAATCGTCAAGGCCGAGGCGGTGTCGCCAGCATTGCGGATGGAATGGGAGGGAAAGCCAAAGCCTTCCAGCAGTTGGCGGGCAAAGGTCTGAACACCCGCCAGGGCATCGACGACCAGAAAACGGAGCTCGTTGTTCGCGGGGGCACTCATGACCAGGAAACGGGGAAGGGCGGCTGCACGAAACGGTGAATTCCCCGTGGAAGGGGGCCGAAAAGGGCGATGTTAGCCCCGTGGCACGTTGTTTTCGGGTCGCGCGACGTTTGTAGTACCTCGAGCCATGTACGAATGCCGCCCGCGGCGGTCGCCGCGGCGACAGGCGGTACTTGAACTCCCGTCTTTTTGAGTGGGATAATTTCCCACGCAACAAGATTTCAAGAACCGACGAGGGATGAGGCCATACAGATGAAATCCAAACATGACTGGTTGCGCGCCGGTTTGCGTGAGTTGATCTGGTTGTGTCCGGCCGTGGTGGTGGCCGCGCTGGCCCTGAGCCTGGCTTCGTGTGGCAGCGGCATGGCCGATCTGGCCTTGCGGCCGGTCGAAGCCGACGCGGCCCTGCCCGCGCGCATCAACGAGCCGATGGCGGACACCTTTTGCAGCCCGGCCCAGCCGCGCTGCCTGGCCTGAAGCACCGCCCGGGATTCAGGCCTTGCGCAGCTCGGCCAGCAGGCGCCAGAAGCGCGCGTCTTGCGAGGTGGCGAAATTGATGCGCATCAGGGTGCCGGCGCGTCGTGTCGGACTGAACAGCAAGCCGGGCGCGATCAGCCAGCCGGCGTCCAGCATGCGCTGGGCCAGGCGTTCGGTGTCCACGCCCACCTCCAACCAGCCGAACAGGCCTTGCGGCGGGGTCACGAACTGGCAGCCCGCCTCTTCGGCCAGGCGCACGGCACGCTGCCGCGCGGCGTCCAGGCGCGAGATCACCCGTTCGGCATGGCGGCGCAGCTGGCCTTGCTCCAGGCAAATGGCCACGGCCCGGTCCATCATCGGGCTGGTGGTCAAGGTGGACAGCAGCTTCAGCTCGGTCAGCTGATGCACGATCTTGGCGCTGGCGGCGACGAAACCGACCCGCCAGGCCGGGGTCAGGATCTTGGAGAACCCGGAGACGTAAATCGTGCGCTTGAGCCCGTCCAGGGCCGAAAGCCTCGGCACATGGTTGGGTGCCAGGAAGGCATAGGTGTCGTCTTCGACCACCAGCATGTCGGCCGCTTCGACCAGCTTGAGGATCTGGTGCGCGCTGGCGAGTGACAGGCTGTTGCCCGTGGGGTTGTGCAGCACCGAGACGGTCACATACATGCGCGGCCGGTGCTCGGCGATCAATCGGGCCATGACCTCCAGGTCGGGCCCCTGCGGCCCACGCGGCACCGGCAGCAGGCGCATACCCGCTTGCGACAGGCGCGCGTACTCGATGGCCCAGCCCGGGTCATCCACCAGCACCGCGTCCCCGGGCGTCAGCAGGCAGCGCGTGATCAGGTCCAGGGCATGGGTGGCGCCCACGGTGCTGATGATCTGCTCAGGCGCCGCGTGCACGCCCAGGTCCTCCAGGCGCCGGCTCAAGGCGCTGCGCAGACGCGGGTCGCCGCCGGGCTCGCCATACTGCAGGGCCAGTTGATCGGGTTCCTCGCTCTGGCTGACCACCCGGCGCATGGCGCTCTGCAACATGGGCAGGTCCAACCAATCGCCGGGCAGGGTGCCCAGGCCTGGGGCATGGCGGGCGTCTGCCTGAAACATGCCGCGGATCAAGGCGCTGGCATCGATGGGTGCCGGGGTGGTCGTCGCCGTCTGGGCCGGTGCCGACTTGGCTCGGGGGGCGTGGACCTCGCGCACAAAAAAGCCACGCTGCTTGCGCGCTTCCAGCAGGCCGGCAGCCAGCAACTGGTCGTAGGCCGCCACCACGGTGTAGGGGCTGACGCCATGGTGGCGCGCGCACTCACGCACCGAGGGCAGGCGAGCGCCGGGCAGGATCAAGCGCTGCTGGATGCGTTCGGAAAACCGCAGGGCCAGCTGCTGGGCCAAGGGCAGGCTGGCGCTGCGGGACAAAGCTGTGCTGGTGCTCATGCCGATACAGATTCTGAAAATGTGCGGCGAAGTGTATTGGGTCTGTATTGGTTGAGGCCGCTAGACTGGGCCCATGAAATTGCTGGGCATCCTCGGGGGCATGAGTTGGGAATCGAGCGCGCATCTGTACGCGCTGCTCAACCGTGAGGTGGCGGCTCGCCTGGGCGGCCTGCACAGTGCCCGGCTCGTGATGCACAGCGTGGACTTCGCCGAGATCGAAGCGATGCAGGCGCGCGGCGACTGGGCCGCGGCCGCCCGCCTGCTGGGCGAGGCCGGCGCCGGGCTCAAATCGGCAGGCGCCCAGGCCTTGCTGCTGGCCACCAACACCATGCACAAGGTGGCCGATGAGCTGCAGGCGCAAGCCGGTTTGCCCTTGCTGCACATTGTTGATGCCACCGCCGCGGCCCTGCAGGCCCAGGGTTTGCGCCGGGTCGGCCTGCTGGCCACGCGCTACACCATGGCGGCTGACTCCTTCTACCAGCAGCGCATGGCCCGCCATGGCATCGAATTGCTGACCCCGCCGACTGAAGCGGCGGCCGAGGTCCACCGCATCATTTACGACGAGCTGTGCCGCGGCCAGTTGAACGCGTCGTCGCGGGCCCAGTATCTGGACTGCGTCGCCGAGCTGGCCGCCCGCGGCGCCGAAGGTGTGATCCTGGGCTGCACCGAGGTCGGGCTCTTGCTCGATGACGCGGCGCAGGCCTTGAGCCCCCTGCCTTTTTTCGACTCGACCGTGCTGCAGGCACGGGCCGCGGTCGATTGGATGCTGGATGGCGCCGAGATCGCCCCGCACGGTGGTAAAAGCCTGAATGAGAGCCCGGGTGAGCTTGCCCCCACGAGGGCGGTGCCGACATCAGGCACGCAAGAATCCACGCAGTGACCGAATCGCCTTCCTTGAATGAATTGTTGTTGAATCCGCAGGAGACAAGAAGCATGAGCAGCATCTGGAACCAAGCCCGCCGCGCGGCGCGCATGAACCCGTCCATCATTCGCGAGATCCTCAAGGTCACCGAAAAGCCAGGCATCCTGTCCATGGCCGGCGGCCTGCCTTCGGCCGAGACTTTCCCGGTCGACGCGCTGAAGGCGGCCTGCGACGAGGTGCTGAGCAAGAACGCCAAGGAAGCCCTGCAGTACGCCGCCAGCGAGGGCTTCGGCCCCCTGCGCGAATGGGTGGCTCAGCGCATGGCCAGCCTGGGCATGACGGTCAGCCCCGATCAGGTGCTGATCACCAGCGGCTCCCAGCAAGGCCTGGACCTGGTCGGCAAGATCCTCTGCGATGCCGGCGCGCCGGTGGCCGTGGAGACGCCCACCTACCTCGGCGCCCTGCAGGCCTTCACGCCCTACGAGCCCAACTTCGTGAGCCTGGCCAGTGACGAGCAGGGTGTGGACCCGGCCGAGTTTGCCCGCCTGCCGCATGACGCGCCCGGCACCCGCTTTGCCTATCTGCTGCCCAATTACCAGAACCCCACCGGTCGGGTGATGAGCCTGGAGCGCCGTCAGGCCGTGATGGCCGCGGCCAAGGCCGCCAACGTGCCGGTGATCGAAGACAACCCCTACGGCGACCTCTGGTTCGACGAACCGCCGCTGCCGGCCCTGGCCTCCTTCTGGCCGGAAGGCACCATCTACCTGGGCAGCTTCTCCAAGGTGCTGACGCCCGGCTTCCGCCTGGGCTTCATCATTGCCCCGAGCGAGCTCTACCCCAAGCTGCTGCAAGCCAAGCAAGCGGCTGACCTGCACACCCCGGGCTTCAATCAGCGCGTGGTCTACGAGGTGGTCAAGAACGGCTTCCTCGACGAGCATGTGCCGCTGATCCGCGCCCGCTACAAGGCCAACCGCGATGCCATGGCCGAGGGCCTGAAGAAGCACCTGCCGCCGGGCTGCGTCTGGCAGAGCCCCAAGGGCGGCATGTTCTTCTGGATCCGCCTGCCCGAAGGCCTGAATGCCATGGACCTGCTGCCCAAGGCGGTGGATGCCGGCATCGCCTTCGTGCCCGGCGCGGCCTTCTACGCCCAGAACCCCGACCCGCGCACCCTGCGTCTGTCCTTTGTGACCCTGACGCCGCCGCAGATCGAGGAAGGCGTGGCCATCCTGGGCAAGGTGCTGCGCGACGCGCTGGACAACGGCGCACAGCCCACGCCATGAGCTTGCAAAGCCGCCGCTTCGCCCAAGTCGACGTCTTCACCGCCATGCCCTTGCTGGGCAATGCCCTGGCTGTCGTCATCGACGGCCAGGGGCTCAGCGACGCCGCCATGGCCAGCTTTGCCCGCTGGACCAACCTCAGTGAAACCACTTTTCTGCTGCCGCCCACGCAGCCGGAGGCGGATTACCGGGTCCGCATCTTCACCCCCGGTGGCGAGCTGCCCTTTGCCGGCCACCCGACGCTGGGCTCGGCCCACTGCTGGCTGGCTGCCGGCGGTGTGCCCAAGCACAAGGGGCGGGTGGTGCAGGAATGCGAGATCGGTCTGGTGACGATCAAGCGAGGCGGCGATCACAAGCGCGAACGCCTGGCTTTTGCGGCACCGCCGCTCAAGCGCTCGGGCCCGGTGGCGCCTGAGCTGCATGAGCAGGTCTTGCGCTCGCTGCGCCTGCCCGCCGAGGCGGTGCTCGATGTGGTGTGGGTGGACAACGGTCCGGGCTGGATGGCGGCCCGCCTGGCCTCGGCCGAGGCGGTGCTGGCCTTGCAGCCCGATTTCGCGGCCATGCAGGGCCTGAAGCTCGGCGTGGTCGGCGCCTACCCTTCGGGCTCGCCCCAGCAGTTCGAGGTGCGGGCCTTTGTGCCGGATCTCGGTGTGCCGGAAGACCCGGTCACCGGCAGCTTCAATGCCGGCCTGGCGCTGTGGTTGATGGATGCGGGCCTGGCGCCCGTACGCTACACCGCAGCCCAGGGCGCCAAGCTGGCGCGTGCCGGCCGCATCCATGTCTTGCGCGATGACGAGGCCACCTGGATCGGCGGCGATGTCGTGCCCCTGATCGAGGGCGAAGTCCGCCTTTGATGGATGTTTGAAGGGACGCCTGCACCATGACGCTGCAATTGCTAGGCAAAGCCAGCTCCATCAATGTCCGCAAGGTGCTGTGGACCTTGGCCGAGCTGGGGCTTGAGTTTGAGCGCCAGGACTGGGGCGCGGGCTTTGCCGCCACCGACACGCCCGAGTTCCGCCGCCTCAACCCCAATGCCATGGTGCCGGTGCTGCGCGACGGCGATTTCGTGCTCTGGGAGAGCAACAGCATCTGCCGCTACCTGGTGGCGCGCGAGCAGCGCCATGTGCTCCTGCCGCAAGCGCCCCGGGCGCGAGCGCAAGTCGAGCAGTGGATGGACTGGCAGGCCGGCGAGTTCAACAACGCCTGGCGCTATGCCTTCATGAGCCTGGTGCGCCAGAGCCCGGCGCACCAGGACCCGCAGCTGCTGGCCCAAGGCGTGGCGGGCTGGCACCGCCATGTGCAGATCCTCGACGCGCAGCTGGCCCGGACCGGCGCCTTTGTCTGCGGCGAGACCTTCACCCTGGCCGATGTGGTGCTGGGCCTGTCCTTGCAGCGCTGGCGCGTGGCGCCGCTGGACGAGGCGGGCCGGCCCGAGGTGCCGGCGGCCCGCGCCTACCTGCAGCGCCTGGAGCAGCGCCCGGCCTTCATGGCCCACGGTGCCAACGGTCAGCCCTGAAATCCAGGGCGGGCCGTCAGCGCGGCCGCTTATTCGTTGCGGAAGTTGTCGTGACAGGACTTGCAGGTGCTGGCGGCCGGACCGAAGCTGGCCTTCAGCTGTTCCACGGTCGCAGGTTTGGCCGCAGCCAGCTTGGCGACCTCGTCCTGCATCTTCTTGGCGGCTTCGTCGAACTTGGCGCGCTCGCTCCAGATCTCGGCCTTGGCGCCGCCCTTGTCCTTGCTGGCCGTGCCTTCGACAAAGCCGTGGAAAGGCAGGCGCGAGAGGTTGGCGACGATCTCGGCATTGCTCGCCGCAGCCGCAGCATCAAACGGGGCGCGGCCCTGGACCATGGCGCCCATGCGGCTGAAATGCGCACCAATCAGGGTGAAGGCGGCTTTGCGGTACTTGATGGCATCCTCGGGTTTTTGAAACTGGGCCTGTGCCGGCAGGCTGGTGCCGAGGGCGGCGACGCTCAGGAGGGTCAGGCTGAGGGCGTGCTTCATCGAGATCTTCTTCATGGTGCGTGAGGTCCTTGTGGCAGAGGCAGGAAGGCAGGAATGAACGAACAACAAGAGAAAGAAGCGTCGGCCCGGGGCCGGCGCGCTGAGTGTACGGAAGACCTGGAACTTGTGCGGGGCTGCCGCCGCGTCGCCGCTGGGTTATCGTTGCCAGCTGTGAGGCGGCATGCCTGGGTGCTTGCGTTGCCAGGTGGCAAAAGGAGGTCCGTCCATGTCTGAGGACTCGACGAGGGTGGGTGTGCAGGTGCGGGTCTGGGACCTGCCGACCCGTTTGTTCCATTGGGCGCTGGCGCTGTGCGTGCTGGGCTCGGTGCTCAGCGCCAAGATCGGTGGCAACGCCATGATCTGGCATGCGCGCCTGGGCTATGCGGTGCTGGCCTTGCTGGCTTTTCGACTGGCTTGGGGTCTGGTGGGCGGGCACTGGTCGCGCTTTGCCAGCTTTCTCTACACCCCCGCAGCCCTGCTGCGTTATCTGCGCGGACAGCCGCGCGAGGGTGATCATTTCGATGTGGGGCACAACCCGCTGGGCGCCTTCTCGGTGCTGGCCATGCTGGCCTGGCTGGGCCTGCAAGTGGGCTCGGGTCTGATCGCCGATGACGAGATAGCCTTCAGCGGCCCGCTCGTCGCCTGGGTCAGCTCTGAGGTGAGCCTGGCCTGGACCCACTATCACAAGAGCTACGGGCAATGGGGGCTGTTCCTGTTGCTGGGCCTGCACCTGCTGGCGATCGCCTTCTACCGCCTGCGGCGCCGCCAGGACTTGATCGGCCCCATGCTCTCGGGCGACAAACATCTGCCTGCTGCCGTGCCGGCCAGTGCCGACAGCTGGGCCACACGCCTGTTTGCGCTGACCTTGTTGCTGGCCTGTGCCGCCGGGGTCTATCTGCTGGTGACGCCGGCCCCGCCCACGTGAGGCAGGTGGCCAGTACACTGCAGCGCTGCATGGAAAGCCCTCGCATCACCCTGATCACCCCAGACGACGCTGAAGCCTGGTCCGCCACGCGCGAGATCCTGCGCGATTACAGCGCCAGCTTGCAGGTGGATCTGTGCTTCCAGGATTTCGAGGCCGAACTGGCCTCGCTGCCCGGCCAGTATGAGCCGCCCGGCGGCTTGATGCTGCTGGCGCTGGTTGATGGCGCCGTGGCCGGTTGCGGCGGGTTTCGCAACCTGCCTGAGGTCGATTACCCCAACGCCTGCGAAATGAAGCGCCTGTTTGTGCGCCCGGCCTTCCGCCGCTTCGGCCTCGGGCGCATGCTGGCCCAGGCCTTGATCGACCGCGCCACCCAGGCCGGCTATTCCAGCATGCTGCTGGACACCCTGGACGATATGGAGGCCGCTCGCGGCCTGTACGAGAGTCTGGGTTTCGAGGCCGTGCCGCCGTATTACTTCAACCCGATCCCGGGTGCGCACTACCTCCGTGTCGAACTGGCCTGAGGGTCGCCGCACAGCAATCGCGGCGCGGGTCTGAGTTTCATCGGGTTACGGTCGTAGCATGGGCTCTTGCATCTCGCCTCTGCCCCCGCCTCGATCGCCATGAATTCAGAAGCCTCGACCCCGCCCTACACCATCACGCCCGCCGGCCCGACGCCGGCCTTGCTGGGTGAATCGCCGCTGTGGAGCGTGGAGGAGCAGGCGCTCTACTACGTCGACATTCCTGCCAAGCAGGTGCTGCGCCTGCACCCCGCCTCGGGCGAATTGCGGCAATGGCCCATGGCCAGTGAGCCCGGCTGTATCGCGCTGATCGAGGGCGGCGGACTGGCCGTGGCGCAGCGCCAGGGGCTGTTCCGACTGGATCTGGAAAGCGGTGCCTGCAGTCTGCTGGCGCCGCCGCCGTACGACCCGGCGCGCCAGCGCTTCAACGACGGCAAGCCCGATGCGCAGGGCCGGCTCTGGGTCGGCGGCATCGACGATGCCCGCGCGCCTGACGCTGCGCTGTACCGTTATGGGTCAGCCGGCTTTGTGCGCGCCGAAGGCGGCATCACCACCTCGAACGGCCTGGCCTGGAGCCCGGATCAGGCCTGGATGTATTGGTCCGACACCAAGGCGCATGAAATCTACCGCCTGCCTTTCGATGCCGAGACCGGTGCGTTGGGAGCGCGCCAGACCTGGGTGCGTTTCGAGCCGCGTGCGGCCGGCCAGTCGCTGGATAGCTACGGCGGACGGCCCGACGGTGCAGCCGTGGACCAGGAGGGCTGCTACTGGGTGGCCATGTACGAAGGCCAGCGCCTGCTGCGGCTCTCGCCCGAGGGGCAGGTCTTGAAGGAGGTCAAGTTGCCGGTGAGTTGCCCGACCATGCCGACTTTCGGTGGGGCCGATCTGCGCACGCTCTACATCACCACCGCCAGCGATGGCCGCCCGGCCGAGGAGCGCGCGGCCCAGCCCTGGGCCGGTTGCGTGCTGCAGATGCGGGTGGAGGTGCCCGGCTGGGCGCCCCATCAACTCAAGCTCTGAGCCGCTGGCGCCCCAGAATCGGGCGCCCATGCCCCTCGGACTTGCAGGGCTGTCAGCCAAAAGTCATGGTCCTTGAAGATCATGCCGCCGGGCCTGGAAAGGCCGGCCGGCGGGCGCTTTGAAGCTAGCTTGGCATCGGTCTTTCGGCCTCGGGCGAGGGGCTGCGGCAGGGGTTTGGGAGGGCTCCCGGTGGCGCTGGCTTTCCCAGGCTACGGGTTTCCACATATAATCTTTGGGTTTTGCCGACAGCCGTCATCCATTCATGAGCGAATTTGAAGGCGATGAACTGGGCGGACATTCGGGTGCCAGGGCAGGGGATCAGCGATCAGAGCGATCGCCAACGTCCGGTCCAGTCGAAGGTTCGAAAACAGCCCAGCCTGCAAGTTCGCTGACTCTGTCGCCGGGGTCATCGCCTGAGCGCAAGTTCAGGCAGCTGGCTTGGGATGACGAGGTGTCTGAGGATGGTTCCCAGGATGGGGCCGCCGAGGCTGCTTTCAAGACGCTCACGCGTGAGGAGGCTCAAGCCCTGGTGGCGCAGCATCCGCCTTTGTCGCCCTGGCGGGTGGTGGGGGCGCAGGCCGTGATCGGTGTGCTGCTGACCATGCTCTGGGGGCTGGGTGCCTGGTTGATGGGCGACAGCAGCCTCGGTGGAATGGAGAAAGCGCGGTCGGCCCTGTGTGGCGTGGCCGCGGTGGTTTTGCCCAATGCCTTGATGGCATGGGGCATGACCGGGCTCTTCAGGGGGATTCCTGGCGCTGCGGTGCTGGGCTTCATGTTCTGGGAGTTGATCAAGATCATGTTGGCCGTTGCCATCTTGGCAGCGGCTGCGAAATGGATGCCCGGGCTGTACTGGCCAGCATTGCTGGTTGGGCTGATCGGGTGTTTGAAAGTTAATTGGGTGGCCCTGCTTCTGCAGGGTCGTTTCAGCAAAAATCGCGTGGCCGCAAGCCACGCCAAGCGGGACGGAAACTGACAATGGCAGCCGAAGGACACGCGCCGAACGCGGGCGAATACATCCAGCATCACTTGCAGCACATGCAAGTGAACTTTGCGGGCCAAGCGGTCAAGCAAACCAGCATTGTTGATTTCAGCCTGTTCAACCTCGACTCGCTGATCTATTCAGTGCTGCTTGGCGTGATCGGCTGCTTCTTCCTGTGGCGCGCCGCGCGCAAGGCCACGTCGGGCGTGCCGGGCCGCTTCCAGGCTGCCGTGGAAATCCTGGCTGAAATGGTCGAGAACCAGGCCAAGGGCGTGATCCACAACGCCGCCAGCCGCAAGGTGATCTCGCCCCTGGCGCTGACCGTCTTCGTCTGGATCTTCCTGATGAATTTCATGGACATGCTGCCGGTCGACCTGCTGCCGGCTGCCTGGACCCACGCTTACGCCGCCATGGGCCATGACGCACACCACGCCTACATGCGTGTCGTGCCGACGGCCGACCTGTCGACCACCCTGGGCCTGTCCACCAGCGTGCTGCTGGTGTGCTTCTGGTACAGCGTGAAGATCAAGGGCATCGGCGGCTGGACGCATGAGCTGCTGGCTGCGCCCTTCGGCGACAAGTGGTTCCTGTATCCGATCAATTTCCTGATGCAGATGATCGAGTTCGCGGCCAAGACCGTGTCTCACGGCATGCGACTGTTCGGCAATATGTTTGCCGGCGAACTGGTGTTCATGCTGATTGCCTTGATGGGCGGTGTGTGGGCCTGGGAGCTGAACCCCTTGTCGGGCGGCTTCTGGCTGGGTCTGGGTCACTTGGTGGCAGGCACGGTGTGGACGCTGTTTCACATCCTGATCATCACCTTGCAGGCCTTCATCTTCATGATGCTGACCCTGATCTACACCGGCCAGGCGCACGACGCGCACTGATCGCAGTCAGTCTGTAGTTTTTCGTTTGACCTTTCCCTTTCCCTTTTCTTTTTTCTATCCCTTCTGGAGCTAATCATGGAAAACATCCTCGGTCTCGTCGCGCTGGCTTGCGGTCTCATCGTTGGTCTGGGCGCTCTGGGCGCTTCGATCGGTATCGCACTGATGGGCGGCAAGTTCCTGGAATCTTCGGCTCGCCAGCCTGAGCTGATGAACGAACTGCAAACCAAGATGTTCATCTTGGCTGGTCTGATCGACGCTGCTTTCCTGATCGGCGTGGCTATCGCTCTGCTGTTCGCATTCGCCAAGCCCTTCGCCATCTAATTGAACGGCCAACCTTTCACGGTTGAAAGGATCGTGCTGTGAATATCAACGCAACCCTGTTCCTGCAAGCGATCGTTTTTGCGATCCTTGTTTGGTTCACCATGCGCTTCATCTGGCCGCCGATCACCAAGGCGCTGGATGAGCGTGCGCAGAAGATCGCCGACGGTCTGAAGGCGGCTGAACTGGCTAAGTCTGAATTGGCCACGGCCAACAAGAAGGTCGACGAGCAACTGGCCCAAGCGCGCGGTGAAACCACCAAGCAATTGGCTGACGCTGAAAAGCGTGCCGCTGCCATCGTGGACGCTGCCAAAGTGCGTGCAGAAGAAGAAGGCGCCAAGATCGTGGCCGCTGCCAAGGCTGAAGCCGAGCAGCAAGCCGCACGTGCCCGTGAGGCCCTGCGCGAGCAGGTCGCCGCACTGGCCGTCAAGGGTGCCGAGCAAATTCTGCAGCGCGAGGTCAACGCCAGCGTCCATGCCGAGTTGCTGGGCCGTCTGAAGACGGAGCTGTAATCATGGCTGAGCTCGCAACCATTGCCCGTCCTTACGCGGAAGCGCTCTACCAAGTGGCGCTGAAGTCTGACGTCAAGGCCTGGGGCCAGCAGATTTCTGCGCTGGCCCAGGTGGCGCAAGACGCCGAGCTGCGCCAGTTCGCTGACAGCCCCAAGGCCCAGCCCGAGCAAGTGCTTGCCATCATGACGGCAGCCACGGGCCTGGCCTTGGCCGACGGCATGCAGAGCTTTCTGCGTGAAGTGATCGCCAATGGTCGCCTGGCAGCCTTGCCGGCCGTGGCAGCGCAGTTCCATGCGCTCGCCAATGCCGCTGCAGGTGTGGCTGATGCGACCATTTACAGCGCCTACCCGATCGAGCCGGCTCAGCTGGCCGAGGTCGTGGCGGCGCTGGAAAAGCGCTTCGCTCGCAAGCTGCAAGCCCAAGTCACGCTGGAGCCGGCATTGATTGGCGGCATCCGGGTGGTGGTTGGCGATGAGGTGCTCGACACCTCGGTCAAGTCCCGCCTGGAGCGCATGAAAGTGGCGCTCACCGCCTGAGTTTCGGGCACGAGCGCAACGCCACCCCCTTTCGTTCATCCCTGTGTCTACCGCTCTGGCAACAGACGCTAGTCCAGATGGGAGCCATAGCAATGAATTTGAATCCTGCTGAAATTTCCGAAGTCATCAAGTCCCGCATCGAGGGTCTGGGTGCATCGACGGACGTCCGCAACCAGGGCACGGTCGTGTCCGTGTCCGACGGCATCTGCCGCATCCATGGTCTGTCTGACGTGATGCAAGGCGAAATGCTGGAGTTCCCGGCCGGTGCCGATGGCAAGCCGACCTACGGCCTGGCTCTGAACCTCGAGCGCGACTCCGTCGGCGCCGTGATTCTGGGCGCTTACGAGCACATCTCCGAAGGCAACACCGTCAAGTGCACGGGTCGCATTCTGGAAGTGCCCGTCGGCCCCGAGCTGGTGGGTCGCGTCGTCAACGCCCTGGGCGAGCCGATCGACGGCAAGGGCCCGATCAACGCCAAGCTGACCGACGTGATCGAAAAGGTCGCGCCTGGCGTGATCGCACGTAAGTCCGTGGACCAGCCGGTGCAAACCGGTCTGAAGTCCATCGACTCCATGGTGCCCGTCGGCCGTGGCCAGCGCGAGCTGATCATCGGTGACCGCCAGACCGGCAAGACCGCCGTCGCCATCGACGCCATCCTGGCCCAGAAGGGTCAGAACATGACCTGTATCTACGTCGCGATCGGCCAGAAGGCTTCGTCGATCAAGAACGTGGTGCGGGCTCTGGAAGCCAACGGTGCGATGGACTACACCATCGTCGTGGCCGCCTCTGCGTCTGAATCGGCGGCCATGCAGTACGTCTCGGCCTACTCGGGCTGCACGATGGGCGAGTACTTCCGCGACCGCGGTCAAGACGCGCTGATCATTTATGACGATCTGTCCAAGCAAGCTGTGGCCTACCGTCAGGTCTCGCTGCTGCTGCGCCGTCCGCCGGGCCGTGAAGCCTACCCGGGCGACGTGTTCTACCTGCACAGCCGTCTGCTGGAGCGTGCCGCTCGCGTGAATGCCGACTACGTCGAAGCATTCACCAAGGGTGAAGTGAAGGGCAAGACCGGTTCGCTGACCGCGCTGCCCATCATCGAAACCCAAGCCGGTGACGTGTCCGCCTTTGTGCCGACCAACGTGATCTCGATCACCGACGGCCAGATCTTCCTGGAAACCAATCTGTTCAACGCCGGCATCCGCCCCGCGATCAACGCCGGTATCTCGGTGTCGCGCGTCGGTGGCGCTGCTCAGACCAAGCTGATCAAGGGCCTGTCCGGCGGTATCCGTACCGATCTGGCGCAGTACCGTGAACTGGCTGCGTTCGCGCAGTTCGCTTCCGATCTGGACGAGTCCACCCGCAAGCAGCTGGACCGCGGTGCCCGCGTGACCGAACTGCTGAAGCAAGCTCAGTACTCGCCGCTGCCGATCAGCCTGATGGCTGCCACGCTGTACGCGGTGAACAAGGGCTTCATGGACAGCCTGGACGTGAAGAAGGTTCTGGCTTTCGAACACGGCCTGCACCAGTTCCTGAAGACCAGCCACGCCGCTCTGCTGGCCAAGCTGGAAGCCGACAAGGCCATGGACAAGGATGCGGAAGCCGAGTTGAACGCCGCCATCACGACGTTCAAGAAGTCCTTCGCTTAATGCCCATGACGGGGCGGAACAAGCACCACGCGCTGAACCGCCCCATCTGAACAGGAGAAATCATGGCATCAAGCAAGGAAATTCGCGGCAAGATCAAGTCGGTCGAGAACACCAAGAAGATCACCAAGGCCATGGAAATGGTCGCTGCGTCCAAGATGCGCAAGGCGCAGGAACGGATGCGCTCGGCTCGGCCCTACAGCGAGAAGATCGGCAGCATCGCCGCCAATCTCTCCAAGGCCAACCCCGAGTACCAGCACCCCTTCATGGTGACGAACGAGTCGGCCAAGCAGGTCGGTTTCGTGGTGGTCACGACGGACAAGGGTCTGTGCGGCGGTTTGAACACCAATCTGTTGCGCGCAGCCACGGCCAAGTTGAAAGACCTGGAAGCGGGCGGTCAGAAGGCTGAAGTCGTTGCCATCGGCAACAAGGGCTTGGGCTTCATGAACCGCATCGGCGCCAAGGTCGTCTCGCATGTGACGCAGATGGGTGACCAGCCGCACATCGAGAAGATCATCGGCCCGGTCAAGGTTTTGCTCGACGCGTACGCGGAAGGCAAGCTCTCGGCGGTTTACCTGTGCTACACCCGTTTCATCAACACGATGAAGCAGGAGCCGGTTGTGCAGCAGCTGCTGCCGCTGAGCACCGAGGGTCTGGCTGGTGGCGCTGAAGGCTCCAAGGCCTCGCACGCTTGGGATTACATCTACGAACCCGACGCGGCGACCGTGATCGACGAGCTCTTGGTGCGTTACACCGAAGCGCTGGTTTATCAGGCTGTGGCGGAAAACATGGCGTCCGAGCAATCGGCACGCATGGTGGCGATGAAGGCCGCAACCGACAACGCCGGCACCTTGATTGGTGAGCTGAAGCTGGTCTACAACAAGACCCGCCAGGCCGCCATCACCAAGGAACTGAGCGAAATCGTCAGTGGCGCGGCCGCGGTGGGTTGATCCCGCTGCTCGCCAAACCATACGCAACGAATACTGATTGAAGGAATCGATATGTCGAACACTCAAACCAACGCGGTTGGCAAGATCGTTCAGTGCATTGGCGCCGTGGTGGACGTGGAGTTCCCGCGCAACCAAATGCCGAAGATCTATGACGCGCTGAAGATGGAAGGCTCCGCCCTGACGCTGGAAGTTCAGCAACAGCTGGGCGACGGCGTGGTGCGTACCATTGCTCTGGGCTCGTCGGACGGTCTGCGTCGCGGTTCGCAGGTGTACAACACCGGCGAAAACATCCAGGTGCCGGTCGGCAAGGCCACCCTGGGTCGCATCATGGACGTGCTGGGTTCGCCCATCGACGAGCGTGGCCCGGTTGATCAAGCGCAAATCGCTTCGATCCACCGCGCTGCTCCCGCCTACGACGAACTGAGCCCCTCGCAAGACCTGCTGGAAACCGGCATCAAGGTGATCGACTTGATCTGCCCGTTCGCCAAGGGCGGCAAGGTGGGTCTGTTCGGTGGCGCCGGTGTGGGCAAGACCGTGAACATGATGGAACTCATCAACAACATCGCCAAGGCCCACAGCGGTCTGTCGGTGTTTGCGGGTGTGGGCGAGCGTACCCGTGAGGGCAATGACTTCTATCACGAGATGGCCGATTCGGGCGTCGTGAACCTCGAGAAGCTCGAAGACTCCAAGGTCGCCATGGTCTACGGTCAGATGAACGAGCCTCCGGGCAACCGTCTGCGCGTGGCCCTGACCGGTCTGACCATTGCGGAATCCTTCCGTGACGAAGGCCGTGACGTGCTGTTCTTCGTGGACAACATCTACCGCTACACCCTGGCCGGTACCGAAGTGTCCGCACTGCTGGGCCGTATGCCTTCCGCCGTGGGCTACCAGCCGACGCTGGCCGAGGAAATGGGCCGTCTGCAAGAGCGGATCACCTCGACCAAGGTCGGTTCGATCACCTCCATCCAGGCCGTCTACGTGCCAGCGGATGACTTGACCGACCCCTCGCCTGCCACGACCTTCGCCCACTTGGACGCCACCGTCGTGTTGTCGCGTGACATCGCTTCGCTGGGTATCTACCCCGCTGTGGACCCGCTGGACTCGACCTCGCGTCAGATCGACCCGAACGTGATCGGCGAAGAGCACTACTCGACCACCCGTGCGGTGCAGGGCATCCTGCAGCGCTACAAGGAATTGCGCGACATCATCGCCATTCTGGGTATGGACGAGCTGGCACCGGAAGACAAGCTGATCGTGGCTCGCGCCCGTAAGATCCAGCGCTTCCTGTCGCAGCCCTTCCACGTCGCTGAAGTGTTCACCGGCTCGCCGGGCAAGTACGTGCCGCTGAAGGAAACCATCCGTGGTTTCAAGATGATCGTGGCTGGCGAGTGCGATCACCTGCCGGAACAAGCGTTCTACATGGTTGGCACCATCGACGAAGCGTTCGAAAAGGCGAAGAAGCTGGGTTGATGGAAGTTCGCCGCCGCGGGGCTCAAGCCCTCGGCGGCAGTTCCCTCTAACTCTCTTTTTCAACGCTAAGGACGATACAAATCATGGCAACCATTCATGTTGACGTGGTCTCCGCCGAAGAGCAGATCTTCTCCGGCGAAGCCAAGTTCGTCGCGCTGCCGGGTGAAGGTGGTGAGCTGGGCATCCTGCCCAAGCACACCCCTCTGATCACTCGCATCAAGCCGGGTGCCGTGCGCATCGAGAAGGCCGATGGCAGCGAAGAGTTCGTCTTCGTCGCTGGCGGCATTCTGGAAGTGCAGCCGGGCACGGTGACCGTGCTGGCCGACACCGCCATCCGCGGCAAGGACTTGGACGAAGCCAAGGCCACCGAAGCCAAGAAGTTGGCCGAGGAAGCGATGAAGAACGCCAAGAGCGACATCGACTTTGCCGCCGCGCAAAGCGAGTTCGCCGCCATGGCGGCCCAGATCGCGGCGCTGCGCAAGTTCCGTCAGAAGTAATCTGCAAGACGCTTCCGCCGGGAACTCATGTTGCCGGCCGGAACCTCAGCGCCCGCCGACGCAAGTCCGGCGGGCGTTGTCCATTTGAAGTTCTCCATTCCCCCTTTCCCTTTTCTCCTCCTTTCGCCTCCCTTCGCCCTTCTGCCGCCGAGAGAACCGCCATGACCGCCGCCACGCCCCAACCCATTGCCATCTCCCGCCACCAGGGCCTCGATGCGATCGAGCTGAAGTCGCCGGATGGCGCGCGTGCCACGGTGCTGCTGCACGGCGCGCACCTGCTCTCCTGGGTGCCCGCTGGCGGCGAGGAGCAGCTCTATGTGTCGCCCAAGACGGCCTATGCCAATGGCGAGGCGATCCGCGGCGGCGTGCCGGTGATCTTTCCGCAGTTCTCCACCCGCGGCCCGCTCAAGCGTCATGGCTTCGCCCGCAGCAAGCCCTGGCAGCTGGTGTCGGCCGAGCAGGGCGCGGACGATGCGCTGGCGGTGCTGCGCCTGACCGACGATGCTGCCAGTCGCATGTTCTGGCCCCACGCCTTTGAGCTGGAGCTGAGCGTGCGCATCAGCGGCCGCGAGCTGCAGATCGAGCTGGCCTGTGAGAACAAGGGCGACACCGCCTTCGACTTCACCAGCGCGCTGCACACCTATTTGCGCGTCCACGATCTGGACTCCAGCAGTGTCGAAGGGCTGAGCGGCCTGCAGTACGAGGACAGCGCTGCCGGCGGCGAGCTCAAGCGCCAGCGGGTCGAACTCTTGCTGCCGGGCGGCGATCTCGACCGCATCTACCACGGTCTCAAGCAAGACCTGACCCTCAAGGAACAGCTGATCAACCGCGGCCGCCAGCTGCTGATCCGCCAGCAGGGTTTTGAGGACACCGTGGTCTGGAACCCCGGTGCCGAGAAATGCGCCCAGCTGCCGGACATGCCGGCCGATGGCTACCAGCACATGCTCTGCATCGAAGCAGCCCAGATCCGCCAGCCCGTGCAGCTCGCGCCCGGTGAGAGCTGGGTGGGCATGCAGACGCTCGTGCAGGCTTGAGCTGAGCACGTATGCTGGCCGCCTCAGACCGATCTCGGAGGTGTCATGGCCGGCAAGAAAGACAGCAAGAACAGCAGCAAGACCAAACCCAGGTCTGAACCGAGCAAGCTCAGCAAGTCCGAATACCTCGAGCGCATGGCGCCGCTGCAGCTGGAGCTCAATGCCATGGCGCAGTGGCTGCAGCACAGTGGCAAGCGCTTGGTGGTGCTGGTCGAGGGGCGCGACACGGCTGGCAAGGGCGGCACGATCGCGGCGATCTCGGAGACCTTGAACCCGCGCCAGTGCCACACCGTGGCCCTGGGCAAGCCCAGCGAGCGGGAGCAGGGCGCCTGGTACTTTCAGCGTTATGTGCCGCACCTGCCTGCCGCGGGCGAGATCGCGCTGTTCGACCGCAGCTGGTACAACCGCGCCGGGGTGGAGAGCGTCATGGGCTTTTGCACGCCGCCCCAGACCGAGGCCTTTTTGCAGCAGGCGCCGGTGTTCGAGAAGCTCCTGGTGGACGACGGCATCCTCTTGCTCAAGTACTGGCTCTGCGTGGACCAGGAGCAGCAGGAGCTGCGCTTTGCCGAGCGCCTGGCCGACCCGCTCAAGCGCTGGAAGCTCTCGCCCATCGATCTGGAGGCGCGCACCCGCTACGCCGAGTACGGCCAGGCCCGTGAGCGCATGCTGGCGGCCACGCACAAGACCTACGCGCCTTGGACCCTGGTGGATTTCAACGACCAGCGCCTGGGTCGCCTGACCTTGATCCGCCACCTGCTCGATCAGCTGCCCGATGTGCGCGTGCCCCAGGCCAAGCTCAAGTTTCCGCCGCTGGGGCACAAGCCGCTGACGGAGACGTTCAGCGGCAGGCTCAAGCCGCTTCGAGCTCAGGGCGGTGCGGCTGCAGGCAAAGGGTCAAAGGCGTAGCACGGCGTCGGGCAGTTCGTTGCGGGCGGTCTCACCTTCGCGCAACGGGAAATGCTCGCAAAGCAGCTCGCTCACCCCGTTCACCGCGGCCGCCAGTCCGGGCTCGAACTGGCCGGCCTTCAAGGCCTCACCAAGCGAGGCCACCAGGGCTTGCCATTGCTGCGGGCTCACGCAGGGCTTGAGGCCGCGATCGGCCACCACCTCGATGGCCCGGTCGGCCAGCAGCAGATAGATCAGCACGCCGTTGTTGGCCTCGGTGTCCCAGACCCGCAGCTTGCCGAACAAGGTGATCGCGCGGTCACGCGCCTGCAGCCCTTTCCACAAATAGGAGGTGGGCAGGCCGGCTTCGACGCAGACGCAGATCTGGCCTTGGTGCCGGGCCTCACTGGCGCGCACCAGGGCCTCGATGCGCGCCAGTGCCGCATCGGGCAGGGCGCGTTCGGCATCCCGGCTGTCCATCCAGCGGTGGCGCCACCAGCGCAGCCAGCCCTGCTTTCTTGTCTTGCTTGTCGATCCAGCGTTCATCACCAGTCTCCCGAGGCGCCGCCGCCGCCAAAGTCGCCGCCGCCGCCCGAGCTGAAACCGCCACCGCCACTGTCGCTGCCGCCGCCGCCTCCGCCCCAAGATCCGCCCGACCCTCCCCAGATGACGGGGCCGCTGTCGCTGCGGCCTCGGCCACCGCGGCGAACGCTGTGGCTCCGCGATCCCCCCAAGCCCATCACGCCCACCACGATCAAGGCCACAAATCCCACCAAGCCGCCGATCAGCGCGCTGGACGCCATCCAGCCGGCCGCCGAGCCCGCCACCGCACTGGTGAACAGGCTGCCGAGCTTGCGCCCGAAGATGCTGCTCAGAAGGGACCCCAAGATGGGTACGCCGATGAAGAAGAGGGCGCCCAGGGTTTCGAAATCAAGGCCGCCATCGCCGGACGCCGTGCCTCGGGCCGGCGTGGCGCCGGGCGCGGGCGCGGGCAGCGCTTCGCCGCGGATGCGTGCTTGAAGTTGGTCCACTGCCAGGTTCAAGCCGCCGGCATAGTCACCCGCCTTGAACGCGGGGCTGAGGGCGTTCTGGATGATCTGGCGTGCGGCCAGATCGGGCACGGCACCTTCCAGCGCCTTGGCCACTTCGATGCGCACCTTGCGGTCGTTCTTGGCCACCACGATCAGAAGGCCGTCGCCTACATCCTTGCGGCCGATCTTCCAGGCATCGCCGACGCGCTGCGCGAAGGCGGCAATGTCCTCGGGCTGGCTGCTGGCCACGATCAGGATCACCAGCTGCGAGCCGCTCTCGCGCTCGAAGCGCTCCAGCTTGCTCGTCAAGGCCTCGCGCTGCGCGGCGCTGAGCGTGCCCGTCTGGTCCATCACCTGCTGGGTAAGCACAGGCACGGGGCGCAGCTCCTGCGCGCGCGCCGGCCCGCCGGCCAGTGCCAGCAGCAGGCTGAGCAGCCCGCCGAGCAGGAGCAGCGGGTGCAGCCGCAGTGCCTTGCTCATGGCGGGCTTATTTGGACGCCGGTTTGTCGAAGCTCACGGCCGGGGCGTTGCTGATCGCCGCCTCGTTCTGCACCGTGAAGTTGGGCTTGACCTCATAACCAAACACCTTGGCGGTCAGGTTGTTGGGGAACTGGCGGGTGTGCACGTTGTAGTCGGCCACCGACTTGATGTAACGGTTGCGCGCTACGGTGATGCGGTTCTCGGTGCCTTCCAGCTGCACGCGCAGATCCTGGAAGCCCTGGTTGGCCTTGAGGTTGGGGTAGTTCTCGCTGACCACCAGCAGGCGTGACAGCGCGCTCGACACCTCGCCCTGGGCGGCCTGGAACTTCTTCAGCGCCTCCGGGTCCTTGGCCAGCTCGGGTGTGACCTGGATGCTGGTGGCCTTGGCACGCGCCTCGATCACCTTGGTGAGGGTCTCTTGCTCGAAGTTGGCCTCGCCCTTGACCGTGTTGACGATGTTGGGGATCAGGTCGGCGCGGCGCTGGTACTGGCTTAGCACCTCGGCCCAGTTGGCGTTGACCTGCTCGTCCAGGGTCTGGAATTCGTTGTAGCCGCAGCCGCTGAGCGAGAGCGTCAGGGCGAGTGCCGCAGCGGCGCTGAGGGCGCTGCGGGTGTTGCGGGCGTTGCGTGAGGTCTTCGAGATGGCCGTCATGGAAATCCTCCGGTGTGGAATCGTTCAAGGGGCAGCGCTTCAGGTGGCGGCCCGCTCTGCGAAATCAAGTGCTGCCCCAGTATCGCAGCGTGCGATGACAGGGCTGGTGTGACACGCTTGCTCTGCAGCAAGATCAGGCACGTTGGGCATCGGATAATCCGTGCATGAATGCACCTCTGCAAAACGACACCTTCCTGCGCGCCTGCCTGCGCCAGCCCACCGACTACACCCCCGTCTGGCTGATGCGCCAGGCCGGCCGCTACCTGCCGGAGTACCGCGACACGCGGGCCAAGGCCGGCAGCTTCATGGGTCTGGCCACCAACCGCGACTATGCGACCGAGGTGACCTTGCAGCCGCTGGAGCGCTACCAGCTCGATGCAGCCATTCTGTTCAGCGACATCCTGACCGTGCCCGATGCCATGGGCCTGGGTCTCTCCTTTGCCATCGGCGAAGGGCCGAAGTTCGCCCAGGTCGTGCGTGACGAGGCCGCCGTGGCCGCCCTGGCCGTGCCCGACATGGACAAGCTGCGCTATGTCTTCGACGCGGTCAGCTCCATCCGCAAGGCCTTGAACGGCCGCGTGCCCCTGATCGGTTTCTCCGGCAGCCCCTGGACCCTGGCCTGCTATATGGTCGAAGGCGGCGGCTCGGACGACTACCGCCAGGTCAAGAGCCTGATGTACGCCCGCCCCGACCTGATGCACCGCATCCTGCAGGTCAATGCCGACGCCGTGGCTCAGTACCTGAACGCCCAGATCGAAGCCGGCGCCCAGGCCGTGATGCTGTTCGACAGCTGGGGCGGCGTGCTGGCCGACGGCATGTTCCAGCGCTTCAGCCTGGAGTACTCGCGCCGGGTGCTGGCCCAGGTCAAGACCGAGCATGAAGGCCAGCGCATCCCGCGCATCCTGTTCACCAAGGGCGGCGCGCTCTGGCTGGACGAAATCGCCGATGCCGGCGCCGATGTGGTGGGCCTGGACTGGACGGCCAACCTCGGCCGTGCTCGCGCCCAGGTCGGTGGCCGGGTTGCCCTGCAGGGCAATCTGGACCCGAACGTGCTGTTCGCGCCGCCGGACGCCATCCGCGAGCAGGTCCGTTCGGTGCTGGACAGTTTCGGCAATCCGCAGCGTGCCGATGGCGGCTGGGACGGCCATGTGTTCAATCTGGGACATGGCATCAGCCAGCACACCCCCCCCGAGCATGTCACCGCCCTGGTGGACGAGGTGCATGCCCATTCGCGTCGGCTGCGCCAAGGCGCCTGAGTGACCGCAGGGCCCGGCCGCGCTGCGTGCCGGGCCAAAAAACACGGCCACAAAACGTGAAGTAAGCACTCAGGGTAGAGACTTATCCCCACAAATCCCGAAGCGGGACACGCCCCGCTTTCATGCTGCGCTGCAGCTCCGTGTTTTCCCGGTTGAAGGCTAAGTGCTTGATTCATAACAAGTCCGGGACCCAAGCACGAGAATGGTCTGTGATCGGTACGCTGGGTGACATAGCGGCTGCGGCCGGCTTCTTCGAACGTTCCCCACAAAGTTATCCACAGTTTTGGTGCATTGTTTTCTGAGCCCTTTCAAATCATGCACTTAGGCCTCAAAGCTCATTCAAACTCGCAGGAGCGACCGCTTCGGCGCCGGCGCCATGGCTGAATTGCCGGTGCAGCGCATTCGCGTCGCCGTGGAGGCGCCGCAGCACAGCGGCCTCAGCGGCCCGCTGGACTATCTGAGTGAGCGTGCGCTCGCACCGGGCAGCCTGGTGCGGGTGCCGCTGGGGCGGCGCGAGCTCATGGGCATCGTCTGGCCCGGTGAGCCCGACGGGGGCGCCGAGGCGGCCGCCCTGCGCCCCATCCTGGCCGAGCTGGACGGCCTGCCGCCGCTGAGCGCCAGCTGGTGCCAGCTGGTCGAGTTTGCCGCCAGCTATTACCAGCGCAGCATCGGTGAGCTGGCCCTGGCCGTGCTGCCGCCCCAGCTGCGCGAGCTGGACAACACCCAGCTGCGGGCGCGGCTGAAGAAGCTGGGCAAGTTCCTCGCCAGCCCTGCCGAGGCGCAGGGCAGTGCGCCGGAGGCGGAGGAAGCCCCGGCCGGCCGACCGACCCTGAGCCCGGCCCAGCAGCAGGTGCTGGACGAACTCGACGCGCTGCTCGATGCCGCGCGCAACAGCGCCCCCGCGCCCGTGCTGCTCTACGGCATCACCGGCAGCGGCAAGACCGAGGTGTATCTGCGCGCCGCTGAGCATGCACTGGCCCAAGGCCGCCAGGTGCTGGTGCTGGTGCCCGAGATCAATCTGACGCCGCAGCTGGAGGCCCGCTTCGCCGAGCGTTTTGGCGGCTCAGCCGCGAGCGGCGGCGCCGCGCATCGCATCGTCTCCCTGCACAGCGCCCTGACCCCGGCCCAGCGCCTGCGCAACTGGCTGGCCGCCCATCTGGGCGAAGCCGATCTGGTGCTGGGTACGCGCTTGGCGGTGTTCGCCTCCATGCCGCGCCTGGGCCTGATCGTGGTGGACGAGGAGCATGACCCGTCCTACAAGCAGCAGGATGGCGCGCGCTACTCGGCCCGCGACCTGGCCATCTACCGCGCCCATCAGGAAAAGATCCCGGTCATCCTGGGCTCGGCCACGCCCTCGCTGGAGAGCTGGCAGCGCGCCAACGAAGGGCGCTACAAGCGCCTCCTGCTGCCGGGCCGCATCGGCGGCGGCGCCTTGCCGCGCGTGCGCCTCTTTGACATGAAGCGCATGCCGCTGAGCAAAGGCGTCACGACGGCGCTGACCACGCCCCTGCTGGACGCCCTGCGCCTGCGCCTGGAGCGCGGTGAGCAAAGCCTGATCTTCCTGAACCGGCGCGGCTACGCCCCGGTGCTGCACTGCGCCGAATGCAATTGGAAAAGCGATTGCCCGCACTGCAGCGCCTGGCGCGTGTTCCACAAGGGCGACCGCACCCTGCGTTGCCACCACTGCGGCTTCACCGAGCGGGTGCCCAGCGCCTGCCCGAGCTGCGGCAACCAAGACATTGCCCCGCTGGGCCGCGGTACCGAGCGCCTGGAAGAGCAGTTGCAGGAACAGCTGCCCGGCGCCCGCGTGCTGCGCATCGATGCCGACAGCACCAAGCACAAGGGCGAGCTGGAGGCGCAGCTGGCCGCCGTGCACAGCGGCGAGGTGGACATCTTGGTCGGCACGCAGATGGTGACCAAGGGGCACGACTTCCGCCGCATCACCCTGGTGGCCGCGGTCAACCCCGATGGCGCCTTGTTCAGCAGCGATTTCCGCGCGCCCGAGCGCCTGTTCGCCCTGCTGATGCAGGCCGGCGGCCGGGCCGGGCGTGATGCCGAGGCGGCCGCGCGCAGCGAGATGTGGGTGCAGACCTGGCACCCCGAGCATGCGCTCTACCAGGCGCTCAAGCAGCATGACTTCGAAGCCTTCGCCAAGAGCCAGCTGGCCGAGCGCGAATCGGCCGGCCTGCCGCCCTTTGCCCACCTGGCCCTGCTGCGCGCCGAGGGGCGCACGGTCGAGGCCGCGCAAGGCTTTTTGAAGGCCGCCGCAGCCTTTGCCCAGGCCATGCCCGAAGCTCAGGGCTGCTTGGTCTATCCGGCCATTCCCATGAGCGTGGCTCGGGTGGCCAATGTCGAGCGCATGCAGATGCTGGTCGAAGCCGGCAGCCGCGGCGCCCTGCAACGCCTGCTCTGGCACTGGATGCCCGAGCTGCATGCCCTCAAGCGCGAGCACAAGGGCTTGCTGCGCTGGGCGCTGGACGTGGACCCGCTGGCGATCTGAGCCGCACCCCCGTGCGGCCTCAGAAGCTCTCCCACTGCGCGTCGTGGGTGCCGGTGGCGGCCGATTTGCTGGCCTGAGCCCGGGGCGCTGCCACCGGGGCAGCCGAGGAGGCCTTGAACTCGGGCCGGACCACGTTCTGCGCGCGCTCGGCGCTGCGGCGTTCCTGGCCAGCCCAGCCGGCGTTGGCGGCCGCCGCGGGCTGGAAGGTGCGCTTGTGGGCCACGGCTTTGAATTCGGCCGCCGCAGGCTGTTGCGCCTGCTCGCTCAGGCGGAACACCGCCACCGATTGCACCAGACCGGCCGCTTGCGAGCGCAGGCTGTCGGCCGCGGCCGCACTTTCCTCCACCAGGGCGGCGTTCTGCTGGGTGGTGTGGTCCATCTGGGTGACCGCGTCGCTGATCTGGCTCATGCCGGCGTTCTGTTCAACGCTGGCGGCGCTGATCTCACCCATGATGTCGGTGACACGCTGGATGGCGCGCACCACCTCGTCCATCGTGGCGCCGGCCTCGTCCACCAGCAGCGTGCCTTTTTCCACCCGCTCGACGCTGGCGGTGATGAGGCTCTTGATCTCCTTGGCCGCCTCGGCGCTGCGCTGCGCCAGATGACGCACCTCGCTGGCCACCACGGCGAAGCCGCGGCCCTGCTCGCCAGCCCGGGCCGACTCGACGGCGGCGTTCAGCGCCAGGATGTTGGTCTGGAAGGCAATGCCGTCGATCACGCTGATGATGTCGGCGATGCGCTGTGAGGCCTCGTTGATCTCCTTCATGGTGCTGACCACCTGGCCGACGACGTGGCCGCCCTTGGTCGCCACCAGGCTGGCGCCCTGGGCCAGCTGATTGGCCTGCTGGGCGTTTTCGCTGTTCTGGCGCACGGTGGCGCCCAGCTGTTCCATCGAGGCCGCGGTTTGCTGCAGAGCGCTGGCTTGCTCCTCGGTGCGGCTGGACAGTTCCAGATTGCCTTGCGCAATCTCGTTGCTGGCCGTGGCCACGCTCTCCGAGCTGCCGCGCACCTGCGTGACCAGCTCGGACAGGCCGGATTGCATCTGCTGCAGCGCTTGCAACAAGGGGCTGAACTCATCGCGCCGCTCGTCGGCAGGAACGGGGCTCAGGTCACCGTCGCGCACACGCTCGGCCACCTGGCGGGCCAGGCCCACGCGCTGGCGCAAGCCCCGGCCGATCAGAAAGGTGGAGCTCAGCAGCAGGACGATGCAGCCGATGACCAGGGCTTCCAGTCCGCGCTCAATCTGGGCGGTGCGGGTCTCGACGTCTTGCAGGTCATGGACCAGCAGCTCGGTCTGGTAGTCGACCAAGGGTTCCAGCACGGCCAACACCTCGTTGCGTTTGGGCACGGTCTGCTCTGCCAGATGGGCGAAGGCCTCGGCCTTCTGGCCCGCTTCGAGCAGGCGGATGTCCTGCTCCGCGGTTTGCCAGAAGCTCTGCAGCTTGGCGGGCAGGCTGGCGAACATCTGCCGACCCTGGCTGGTACTCAGGTGTTTTTCAAAGCCATCGAGCTCTTCCTGGATCAGTTGGCGGCGGGTGCTGATGTCGGCCAGGGCCTTGGCCTGCTCCTCGGGGCTGCGCGCCAGGATGGCATGGCGCAGCTGCAAGGAGGCGCGCGTCATATTGAGCTCCATCTGGCTCATGCGCGAGAGTTGCGGAACGCGCACGGTTTCGGTCTGCCGGGCAGTGGCCGTGACCGAGCCCAGATTGGACCAGGCATAGACCGTCACGGCAGCCAGGCTGCTGCACACCAGCGCGGAGACGAGGTAGAGGCGCTGGGTGATGCCCAGCGAGGCGATCAGCTTCATTGCGGGACTCCGGTGTGAAAAGGCGAACTCAGGGCGTGTTGTGGAGCACGGTGCACATCAGTTCAAGGCCAGCATTTCGGCCGGCAGCAGGCCCATGGCCGCACCGCCAAGCAGGCGCTCGATGTCGAGCAGGATCAGCATGCGCTGGGTGTCCTCGGCATCTGGTGTGCCGATGCCGGCGATGTAGCCTGCATCCAGCGCTTGGCTGAAGCTCGGTGCGGGCTTGATCTGGGGGCCGCTCAGGGCCAGCACATCGCTGACCGAATCGACCACCACGCCGATCACGCGCTCCCGCAAGTGCAGCACCACAGTCACGGTCAGCGCGTCATAGTTCACCTGGGGCAGGCCGAAGCTCATGCGCAGGTCGACGATGGGCACGATCACGCCGCGCAGATCGACGATGCCCTTGACCCAGGCGGGCGCGTTGGCAATCTGGGTGGGCGCTTCGTAGGAACGGATCTCCTGCACGCAGCGCAGCGGAATGCCGTAGGACACGCCACCCAGCTGGCAGCTCAAGAACTCCTGGCTGCGACCACGGTCCAGATGCTCTTGCATCACGGACAGCGTGTGGCTGCTGGTCTCAGGGATCACTTGAAGCGCGCTCATGTCGGAGTCCTCGGTGGGTCGGTACAGGCCTCCACTTTAAATAATCAAAATGATAAAAACCAGCTTTGCTAAATGATAAGACCGCCTGCCGTGCGCTTGTTCACGCAGGTTCAGGCGGCCTTCATGCGCCGCGGTTTGGCGGGCCGGCGCTGGCCCGGCCGCTTGCGCTGGCTTGTCAGATTTGCGGTGTTCTCGGCGTGCAGCCGGGCTGCGTGCGACGCCGGAGCCCCCAGCCCAACAGGCCCAAGCCTCCCAGCAGCAGGGCCGCGCTGCTCGGCTCGGGCACGGCAGCCACCTGGCCCAAGACCAGGTCGTTGGCCGCCACCCAGGTCAGACCATCGCTGGGCTGCACGGCGCTGATCTCAAAGTAGCGGATCTGGCTGGTTGAGGCAAAGCCGTAGAACGTGCCCGGTTGGGCGTTCTCGATGATCACCACCTGCTCGATGCCGTCGGCATCGAGGGCATTGAGCTTGATGCTCTGGCCCGGCAGAAAGGCGCCCAGTGCATCGGTGCCGAAGAAGAAGCCGCCAACGCCGTAGACCTTGTCCGTGTAGTTGAAGTCGAAGCTGATGACATCGGTGGCCTGGTCGGTGGACAGCCAGACATCGCTGTCGCTGCCGGCGTTGTAGAAGCTCGAGTAGTCGCTGCCGTCGAATTTCAGCGCATTGACCACATAGCTGTAGCCGCCACCGGGTTCGCGGTACAGCGAGCTCGGGCCCTGGGCCCAGAAGAGGTCGTTGAAGCTGTCCGTGACCGGCGCCGAGATGGCGGCGTTGAAGGCGGCTTGGGAGCTGTAGAAGCGCATGTCCGCCTGGGCGGGCAGGGCGCTGCCCAGCAGGGCGGCGCAGGCCAGGGCCGGAGCGGCAAGGCGTGTGAAGAAGAGATTCATGCGTAGTGCCTGTTTGGTTTCATGTGAAGAGGAAGGGCGGTGCGCGGGATCAACGCGGCTCACAACTTTTCGCAGCGGCCCATACGGGCGCCGGCCTTGACCTGGTCGCGGAACTCATCGGGGAAGCGGGTCGGCAGTGACTGGCCGGCGCGGCAGACGTAGGCCGTGCTCAGGTCGATGCGCCAGGTGGCTTGCACGCCGGTCATGCCGCCCATCAAGACCTGACCCTTGCCGCTCAGGGCGATGGGGTTCTCCAGGCCGTACTTCTCGGCCTCGACCACACCCTGCTTCTTGAGGAAGTCGTTCAGGCCGATCCAGCCGATGTCTTCCACCCACATGAAGCCGGCGAACATGGTGAAGAAGTCCCCGGCCCGGGCCAGCACCACGCGGCCGTCATCGCTGATGGCGCTGATGTTGATGGGCGGGCGGCCGGCATTGGCTTCCACCCAGTCGGCGCCTTCCACGGCGCAGTGGTCGATGCCGTCCCAGCTGATGAAGGGCATGTCGATGCAGTAGCGCGGGCTGCTGCGCGGGGTGAAGGCATCGGGTCCGGTGCCCTTGAGGGCATTCCACATCACCATGCCTTGGGCGGTGGCCAGGGGCACGCGGCTGCCGTCGTAGTTCACCACCTCGGCGCTGGCTGCGCCGGTCAGGGCGGTCAGGTCCACGGGATTGGCGTCACCAACCCAGGCGATGGCGCGGTCGAAATTGGCCGTGCCCACCACCACGCGGCCGTCGCCGGAGATGCCATCGGCGCGCATCCAGGGCAGGCCGCGCAGGTCCAGGCCGTCGAGCTTGAGGGCCTGGCCGCCGCCTTCGGCGGTCCAGCGGTAGGGCACGACTTGCAGGCCGAGATCGGTGTTCCAGTCGTGCACGACGCAGCTGCCATCGGGGTTCTGGTGGCCGCTGTAGCCCACGGCGGCCGTGCCGGTGGCATTCATGCTGAAGCCGTAGCTGCTGGTCACGCCGGCCGCGCCGCCCAGGCCGCACGCATCGCTGAGCGCACCCATGGGGCTGGCCTGGCCGGTGTCGAAATCCCACAGCGCCATCTGCTTGATGGTGTAGCTGTAGCCATCGGGGTCGGTGTGGACGATGCCGTCGAAATTGGCTTCCACCAGCATCTTGCGGCCATCGGCCGAGAGGTTGCTGCGCGAGGAGGCGAGCAGGTCCAGGCTGTCGGGGAAGAGCTGGATGCCGTCCTTGGCGTCCCAGTACAGCGGGTAGCCGAAGCCGTAGCCGCCGCCAGCGCGCTGGCCGTCCAGCGACAGGCTGCTCAGGAACACGCCGCCGATGAAGTCGTACTGCACGCCGTCGCGATGGCCGTTGAAGACGATGTCGGCCTGGGCCACCTGGCCAGCCTGCACTTCGATGGCGCTGGCCTTGCAGGGCGAATCCAGCGCCGGATCGTGGCTTTCGCCAGCGTTCCAGTATTCGGCCTGCGAGAGCAGCATGGCCGGCCGGGTCGGGTAGCCGCCGCCGCTGATTTCCTCGATGTAGAGCTGGTAGCGCTCGCCCGGCTTCAGGTTGTTGATGCGGAAGCGCCCGTCCGGGCCCAGCTTGCCCTGGCTCTGGTCACCCGACATGGCCGAGACCGCGTCGCCCAGCGGGTCGCGCACATTGCGCGCCACCACATTGATGCCGCTGAAGCCGGTTTTGCCGTCCTTGAGCAGCAGGCTTCCGGCAATGGAAGCGCTGCGTGCCAGGTAATCGGCCGTGGGGTAGAGGTTGGAGATGGCGGCGATGTCATCGGCCCGGTCCACCGTGCTCATCTCCTGCCCGATCGAGCGGCCCTTGGCCACATTGTGCGGATCGATGAAGGGGAACATGGTCTCGACCTGCTTGGGGTCGATGTGGCTGGCGGCGGGGCCGTAGAGCCAGTGGTGCACCGGCGCCACGCAGCCGGGCACACCGGGGTAGAGGTCGCGGTTGTAAGTGGGCTGACTCATGAAGGCGAGCTGGCCATTGACCTGCGAATGCGAGAGGTTGATGGCGTGGCCGAACTCGTGGGTGAAGACGCCGGCATAACGCGCGCCCTTGACGTCCGCCGGCGGTGCCGAGCGCTGACCGATGGGCGGGTTCTCGTGGCTGACCATCCAGCCGTTCATCAAGGCGGTTGCCTTGACGATGGTCTCGGGGTAGCCGTCGCCATCGCGGTCTTCGGCGAACTCGGGCATGGCGATGCCCAGCACCTGGTCGCGCGGCACGCCGAAAAAGTCTTCCAGCACCCGGCCGTCTTCGTCGTAGATGACGTAGAAGCCGCCCTGGTTGTACTGACCGTAGACCAGCTGGGCGCTGGCCGCATCATTGACGTCGCGGCCGATGCTGGGCACGGCGGTGAAGGGGGTGAACTGGGCGGGGTTGGTCTGGGCGCGCCAGGTCGAGGTGGCCACCGAGCTCCATTGCTGGAGTGCAAACGCGGTCACGGCATTGGCCTGCTCGGCGCTCAGGAAGACGCTGCCGTCGTTCTTGCGCGTGAATACGCCGACATCGGTGTAGACCTTGATCGGGCCTTGCGTCGTGTCCCAGCGCAGGGGCTGCGGGTCACCGGGCTTGTCGTTCAGGTAAAGCGGGCCGGCGGCCTGGCTGCCGGCGGCCATCAGCAGAAGTGCCGCGAGCACCGTGCGGCGCAGGGGTTTGCGAATGGGGGGGGTGAAGAAGGTGTTCATCAGCGCATCGCTCCCGTGGCCAGCCAGTTGTTCTTGACGGTGCGTTGCACCAGACCTTGCAAGGTGTTCAGGTCCACGCCGCCGGCGCGGCTTTCCAGCATGCGGGCCTCATTGCGGCGCAGCAGACCCGGCGTCACTTCCAGGCCCTCGAACAGGCCGACGTTGTTGAAGCCGTTGGTGGCCTTGTTGCCATTGATGGTCAGCTTGCCCTGGGCCAGGCCCACGGGGGTGCTGAAGCCCGAGCGGGCGGCCGGCTTGTTCATGAAGGCCATGACCTTCTCGCCCACCTGCCAGTTCGGCATGCCTTCGATCTTGGCCGGCAGCAGGTAGCGGCCATCGTCCATCTTGCGGGCGCGCAGCAGGCCGTACTGGCGGAAGGTGTAGGCGCTTTGCGGCGCCAGGGTCTTCTTGGCGCTGCTGCTGACCTTGAGCGTGATCTCGGTGTAGGGCAGGCCGTCCTGGATGCCGTCCTTCACGGCCGTGACCTGGCCATTGACGATCAGGTCGGCACGGCCGATCAGCTGGGCCAGGTTCTGATTCGGCAGCTGGGTGGCCTGGGCTGCTTGCGGCTGCAGCAGGGTCAGGCCTGCAATCAGGGCCAGGCCGGCGCCAAGGCGCGCGCTCCCGGCCAGGGGGCTGTGGTTCATGGGGGAATCCTCCGTTGCGGTTCGGTGCTTGCGAGGGAGGGCCGGGCCGGCCCAGTGCAAGCCCGCACCTTAGCCAGCCGGGTCGGGCGCCACCCCCCCCGCCGCGGGTGGTGGGGTGGCCACGGCCCACCCGGGAAAACCTGAGCCCCTGCGGGCGTGCCGGGCACCGCCCTGGTGCAAAGTGGTGCAACCCGGTGCGGACTGGGGTGGACCCCAAGGGTTTTGGAGGCCCGGCCGGACCCCATGGGTGGGGGCTTTGCCTGAGGCAGCGGCCCCGGGGCTGCCCCTAGACTTTGGCCATGAAGTTCGAGCTGTGCGATGAGGAGTTGGCCGGGCTGGAGCAGGAGCTGGAGGACGCCGGCGGCCTGGCCCGTTTGCAAGCCTTGGCCGAGATGGCCTGGCATCTGCGCCAGCGCGACAGCCTGCGCGCCCTCAAGCTGATTGCCGAGAGCGAACGCCGCCTGGCCATTGCCCAGGCCGCCGGCAAGCCCCTGCCGCCGCCCTTGGCCGCGCGCCTGGGCCTGCGTCTGGCCCTGGCGGCCAGCGAGATCGCCGTGCATTTCTGTCGTTTGGACGAGGCCCACACCCAGCTGCGCCGGGCGCGCGCCTGCCTGCTCGGGCTGAGCGAGGTCGATTACGCCTGGGCCGTGGGTGATTGCTGGCTGGTCGAGGCGGCCCTGGCCAAGGCGAGCGGCGAGCGCAGCCGCGAGCTGCAGGCCTTGCGCCAGGCCGAGGCGGTCTGTGCCGCCAGCGGCGACGCCCAGCGCGCCGGCATTGCCCGCGGCGTGGCCTGCAGCGAGTTCAGCATCAGCCAGTCGGCCGATGAACACGCGCCCGCCGCCAGTGGCGCCCCGGTCGCCGGCGGCCCGGCGGCCGAAGCCTGGCAGCTGGCGGCCCAGGCCTTCCCCTTGTGCCTGCGCGAGCCGGCCACGGCGGCCGGTCTGTTCCTGCGCGCGGCCGAGCTGGCGCGCGGCATGGGCATGCGCCGCTTTGTCTGCATCGTCACCATGAATGCCGGCAATGCCTGGCTGGAGCTCGGTGACCTGAACAATGCCGCCAGCTGCTTCGAGCAGGCGGCCGAGCTGGCCGCGCGCACCGGCTGGCCGGTGCTGATGGGCACCAGCCAGACGCAGATCGGCCGGGTGCTGCGCCATCTGGGCCGCTTCGAGGAAAGCCAGACCGTGCTGCACGAAGCCCTGGCCCTGCTGCGGGTGGCGCCGCCCGGCACCATCAAGGCCTTTGCCTGCAGCGAGCTGGCCTTGACCCTGCTGGCTCTGGGCCAGGCGCCGGCCTCGGTGGCGGTGATGGACGAGGCCATCGCCCTCTACCGCGCCGCCCAGTCGAATGTGAACCTGGCGCTGAACCTGGTGCGCCAGGCCCGCGCCCAGGCCCAGCTGGGCGCCACCGAGGCGGCCCTGGCCGCGGCTGGCGAGGCGCAGGCACTGATCGAACGCTTTGGCTACACGGCCCTGGCCGTCGAGCTGGACGAGGCCCTGGCCGAGGTGCACCGCCACGGCGGCGCCAAGCTGCCGCCGCCGCCCGGCATGACCGCGCCCAGCGCCACCATCCATTTCGCCCAGACCGCCTTGCACCGCGGCATGAGCATCCCGGGCTGGAAGCCGCCGCCGGCCCTGCTGGCCTATCTGGCCGACGCCTGGGCCGAGGCCGACGAGATGGCCCAGGCCTATTCCTACGCCCGCCTGGCCCGCCTGGCCCATGAGCAGGGCGACGCCCTCAAGCTCAAGGACCCGCGCGCCATGCTGCACCTGCTGGGCTACCGCAGCCTGCTGGCCGCGCGGGCCAGCGAGCCGGTGGCGCCCCCGCTCTTGCGGCCGGCCGCGGAACCCACCCTGCCGGCGCCGGGGCCGCTCAGCGCCGGCGCCGAGTCCCTCACGCCCAAGGAGGGCGAGATCTTGCAACTGCTGGCGCGCAACTACTCCAACAAGGAAATTGCGCAGGCCCTGGGCGTCAGCGCCGAGACGGTGAAGTGGCACCTCAAAGGCCTGTACGGCAAGCTGGCTGCGGGCTCGCGCCGCCATGCGGTGACCAAAGCCCGCACGCTGGGCATGTTGCACAGCAGCGCCTGATCGCCCCCCTAATTCATGGACGCCGGCATGTCCGGTTCGGCTGCTGTGCTGCCGTTGGCTTTCCCTGAGTGCGCAAGGTGCGCCCTTCAAGACTCCAGGAGCCATGACCATGAAAAACCGCCTGTCCAGCCTCGGGCTGAGCTTTGTCCTTGCCAGCACCCTTGTGCCGGCTGCGCCCGCCCGGGCGCAGAACTACCAGATCACCGGCAACGTCAACACCCTCGCCGCCCTGTTCTCGCCCGGCCCGCGCGAGGACCAGCAGCATGCCGCTGATTTCAACTGGTACGACCGGCCCGAGGCACGGGTGCTGCAGTCCCTGGACCAGTTCTCCCAGGTCAGCAACGGAGGCTTTGGCCGGGCCACGCTCTCGGCCGGCATGGGTGAGCTGCGCGCCTTTGCGCATGCGGCCTATCCGAGCGGCATCCCGGAGCCGCATTACTACGGCTATGCCTTCGGCACCGCCCAGGCGAGCTTTGCCGACACGGTGCGCGTGCAGGGCGCGGGTCTGGCCGTGGGCACGCCGGTGCGCTATGAGCTGCGCCTGTGGATCGACGGCCAGCTGAGCAGCCCCAACCTCGAGATCGGGGGTGTCCTCAATGCCAACGGCCTGGCCCAGATGCAGCTGATCGACCGCAGCAGCAATCTGCGTGAGAGCTTCAGCTGGGACGCCAAACGCGACGCCACCGGCTGGTACCGCATCGGCCTCGACACCGTGGTCGGGCATGACCTCATGATCACCGGCATGCTCTACGCCGGGGCCGACATCTCCTCCAGCGCCACCCTGGCGCGCGAGGTCGTGGCCGACTTTGGCCACACCGCGCGCTACTACCTGCAGACCTCGGAGCCCGGGCTCAACACCACCGGGATGAGCGGCCATGACTTCAACATCAGCGCCGTGCCCGAGCCGGGCTCGGGCCTGCTGCTGGGCGCCGGGCTGCTGAGCTTGCTGGGCTGGCTGCAAGGGCGTCGGCGCTGAGCCTTGGAGTCGCCGGGCGCGGTCCTGGCATGATGGCCCGCCATGACACGCCTGCCCTGCGCGCCCGAGCACTGGACCGAGTTCTCGGCCCTGCTCGATGCCGCCCTGGAGCTGCCGGCCGGCGAGCGGGCCGCCTGGCTGCAGGGCTTGCCGCCGGAGTCCGCGCACCTGCGGTCGGCGCTGAGCCGGGTGCTGCGTCAGGACGAGCCGGGTGCGCCGCAGCTGGAGCTGCCGCATCTGGCCGGGATGGGGGAAGACAAGGGGCCTGGCATCGAATTGCAGCCCCAGCAGGTTCTCGGCCCCTGGCGCCTTCTGCGCCGGCTGGGCCTGGGCGGCATGGGCGAGGTCTGGCTGGCCGAGCGCTGCGACGGCGCCTACCAGCGCCAGGTGGCGCTCAAGCTGCCCCATGCCCAGGCCCTGGCCGGCCCGGGGCGGCAACGCTTTGCCCGCGAGCGCGACATCCTGGCCGCGCTCCAGCACCCCCACATCGCCCAGTTCTTCGATGCCGGCACGGCCGAGGACGCCGCGGGCCAGGACCAGCCCTGGCTGGCGCTGGAGTATGTCGAGGGCCAGTCCATCGCCGAGGATTGCAAGGCCCGGCGCCTGCCGCTGCGCGAGCGCCTGCTGCTGATGCTGCAGGTGATGGAGGCGGTCCAGCATGCCCATGGCCGGCTGCTGGTGCACCGCGATCTGAAGCCGTCGAACGTGATGGTCACGGCCCAGGGCCAGGTCAAGCTGCTGGACTTCGGCATCGCCAAGCTGCTTGGTGCCGAGGGCGATGCGTCGGGCGGTGCCGAGGCCACCCGCCTGCTGATGGCCACGCCCGCCTATGCCGCCCCCGAGCAGCTGAACGGCAGCCCCATCACCGTGGCCACCGATGTTTTTGCCCTCGGCGCCTTGTCGCACACCTTGCTGTGCGGCCAGCCGCCAGTGCGCGGCGGCGGCGATCGTTTGGCCTCGCAGAGCGTGAGCGAGGGGCAGGCCGAATGCTGCGGCCTGAGCCGGCGCCGGCTGCAGCGGGCTTTGCGCGGCGATCTCGATGCCTGGCTGGCCAAGGCCCTGGCCGAGAACCCCTCAGACCGCTACGGCAGCGTGCAGGCCATGAGCGAGGACCTGCGCCGCCACCTTGCCGGGCGGCCGCTGCAGGCGCGCCGCATCGGCGCCTGGTCGCGGCTGCGTCTGGCCTGGCGGCGCCACTGGCTGATGGCCACCCTGCTCACCGCCCTGATCCTGAGCCTGGCGCTGGGTCTGGCGGGCACGGCCTGGCAGGCCCAGCAAGCGCAGCGGCAGGCCCAGCGTGCCGAGGCGATTCAGCGTTATTTGCTGGGTCTTTTCCGCACCCTGGACCCGCGTGAGAGCGATGCCCAGGATCCGGCTGCCGCCATGCGCCGCCTTCTGCAGCAGCAGATGTCGCAGATCGAGCAGCAGCTGCCGCAAGACCCCGAGACCGCCGATGCCTTGCTGCGCCTGAGCAGCACGGTGGCCACCTACCTCAGTGACGAGGCCCGCAGCCTGGAACTGGCCGGCCTGCGCTGGCGCCTGCTGCAGCAAAGGCTAGGCCCCGGCCACCCGCGCAGCGGTGAGGCCGGCCTCAGCTGGTTCTGGGCCCTGTGGTCGGGCGGGCAGCGCGCGCAGGCGGCCGAGGTCTTGGCACTGCTCGACAGGCAGCTGCCGGCGCGCGGCCTGCTGCGCGCGGAATGGTGGCTGGCGCGGCACGATGTGCTGGACGAACAGGGCGCCGTGCCGGCCGCGCGACGGGATGCCCTGCAGCAGGCACTGCAGCGCTACCAGGGCGAGGCGCCGCTGGACAGCGGCCATGTGGTGGTGCTGGGGCATCTGGCGCGCTGGCATCTGGCGCAGGGTGAGCGCGCTGAGGCCAAGGCCTGGTTGGACCGGGCCCTGGCCCTGGCGCCACGTGCCGAGCCGCCGATTGCCCTCGACCAAGCGCGGCTGCTGGGCTTGCGCGCCGAGCTCTGGGCGGCCGAGGGCCAGCCTGAGGCACAGGCACGCGATCTGGCCGAGGCCGTGCGCCTGCTGCGTGGCAGCCTGGGGCTGGCCAATCCGCTGGGCTGGGCCTTGCTGGGGCAACAGCTGGGGTTTTTCTGCAAGGGTGGGGCGGCGATGCAGGCCCAGGCCGAGGCCTTGTGGCAGGAGTTGCAGCCCGCGGTCGTGGCCAGCCGTGATGCGCGCGCTCGCCCGCTGCTGGCCCAGGCCGAAGCCTGCGGGCTCAGGCGCTGAGCATGCTCAGCAGCAGGGCGCGGGCCTTGAGCCAGTCGCGCCGCACGGTGCGTTCGGTCAGGCCCAGGGCTGCGGCGATCTCGCTTTCGCTGAGGCCGCCGAAGTAACGCATCTCCACCACCTGGGCCAGGCGCGGCTCGACCGCCTGCAGGGCGAGCAAGGCCTCGTGCACGGCCAGGGCCTCGGGTTCGGGCGCGGGGTCGGGCAGGGCGGCCAGGCTCTCGGTGTCGAGGCTGAGTGCGCCCTGGCCACCGCCGCGGCGTTCGGCCGCCTGCTCGCGCGCCAGGTCCACCACCACCGAGCGCATCACCCGCGCGGCATAGGCGAGGAAATGGCCGGGGCTGGCGAACTCGGGCGCCGCGGATGCCGGGGCGGCCTCGCTGCGCAGCAGGCGCAGATAGCTCTCGTGCACCAGGGCCGTGGTGTTGAGTTGCAGCTGGGCGGCGCCGGCCCGGCGCAGGCGGGCTCGGGCGATCAGCTTGAGTTCGCTGTACAGCGCGGCGAAGCGTTGCGAGCTCGGGAGCTCGTCGTCGCGCGTGGCGGGCGCCTCGCCGGCGCTCATGGCGTGACAGTTTCCGCGCTCAAGGTTTGCAACTGGGCGTTCAGCTCGGCCCAGAGGGCTTCAGCGCCAGCAGGCCAGGGCTGGCCGGCGGCCAGGGCGGCTTCCAGCTGGCGCTCCAGGCGGCCGGCCAGATCGCTGCTGGCCTCCAGGCCCAGGATCAGCAGCACGCTCTTGAGGCTGTGGGCCAGGCGGCGCACCGTGGCCAGCTCGCGGGCGGCACAGGCGCGCTCGCCCTCGGCGCGGTCCATGGCGAACTGCTGCAGGCTGGCGGCGCGAAAGCCGCGGTAGAGCGTCATATCGCCGCCGAAATTGCGTTGGATGGCTTCCAGGTCGGGCGTGGGGGCGGCGCCAAGCTCGGGCGCAGCTGTCGGCAAGGTCTGTGCGGCCGCCGCGGGCGGCTGGTCCAGGGGCACCGGGCCCAGGGCTTCTTCGACGCAGGCTTCCAGCTCGTTCACCGAGCAGGGCTTGAACAGCATGCGCTCCACGCCCAGGGTCTGAAGCTGGCTGCGCACCTGGGGCTGCAGGCCGGCGCTGAAGGCGACCAGATGGGCGTGGCCGCGCAGGGCGGGGCGGGCCTGCAGCTCGGCCAGCAGGTCCTGGCCCGAGCGGTCGGGCAGCATCAGGTCGGTGATCAGGAGATCCACCGGCTGCTCGGCCAGGGCTTGCAGGGCGCTGCCGACATTGCCGCAGACCCGCAGTTGCACCGCCAGGTCTTCCAGCACCATGGCGACAAAGCGCTGCAGCGAGGGGTCGTCTTCGATCAGCAGGACCCGGCGCGAACTCATGCCGTCTGCTCCGGCGCGCCCAGGGCTTCGCGCAGGGCCTGGGGCAGGTCCAGCACCAGGCGCGGTTTGTGCACCAGGGGGACTCCGGCCAGGGCGAAGGCATAGGGCTGGCGCTGGTCTTCGTCCAGCGAGGTGACGACGACCAGGCGGCTGTGCGCGAACTGCACATGCGAGCGCAGGCTGGTGATCAGGGTGGCGCCGTCGATGCCGGGCAGCAGGATGTCGACGATCAGCACCTCGGGCTGCAACTGGCCCACCATGGCCAGGCCGACGATGCCGTCGTGCGCGGTGTGGAGCTCCACATCGGGGAACTGCTGCTTGAGCAGCATGGCGATCAGGTTCTGGTAGTGCACCGAGTCTTCGATCACCAGCACGCGGCGCGGCCGACCGGCGCTGCTCTCCTGCGCGACCGTGGCCTGCAGGCGCCCGGCGGCCCGGGCCAGGGCGCCCGGCCCCTGGCGTTGCAGCTGCCAGGCCTCGACCGATTCACGCGAGATGCGCCGGTGGCCGCCGGGGGTTTTCCAGGCGGTCAGTTCGCCGCGGTCCACCATCAGCTGCACCGAGCGCACCGCCAGGCCCAGCATGCGGGCCACCTCCATGGTGCTGTAGTCGGGGCTGTCCATGTCTTTGCTGTGTTTGGATTCAGGCATTGTGTGATTTTGCCGAATTTGCCCGACGGGCATGCGTTTTTTTATCGCACTTCAATTGATACAAATGATAAATTGAACGCACTGAAGTTCAGTTTGCAGGAGCCCGCCATGAAAAAGATCTTGATCGTCGATGACCACGCGGACATTCGCCGCCTGATCCGCATGACGCTGGAGTTCGAGGACTACGAGATCCACGAGGCCGCCAACGGTGACAGCGCCTTGGAGCGAGCCCTGATCCTGCAGCCGGATTTTGTACTGATGGATGTGATGATGCCTGGCGGCATGGACGGCCTTGAAGCCTGCCGCCGCATCCGCGCCGAGCCCAGCCTGCGCAACACCCATGTGATCCTGCTCAGCGCCCGCGGCCAGGCGCAGGACAAGGAGGCCGGTCTCAAGGCCGGCGCGCATGACTATCTGGTCAAGCCCTTCAGCCCGCTGCGTCTGATCGACGCGCTGGCCTCGCTCTGGTTGGTGGACTGAAGCCATGGCAACTCTGGACCGGTCTGGCTTCCACCAGAATTCCAACTTCGCGGATCTGATGGCCATGAAACCCAACGACACCCCTGTCGATCTGCTGGCCGAGCCCGAGCGCCTGGCGGCCGGCGCACGCCAGTTCGATGCCATGGCCTCGGCGCAAATGGAATGCATTCTTTCCGACCTGGGGCGTATGTACCAGGAGCGCAACGAAGCCTTGCGCGAGGTGGCGCAAGCCCATCACGAGGCCTTGCTGCGTCTGGCCCGGGCCGCCGATTTCCGCGATGACGACACCGGTGTGCACATCGTGCGCATCGGCTTCCTGGCCGAGGCCCTGGCCCTGCTGGCCGGGCAGACGCCTCAGGCCGCCCAGATGCTGCGCTGGGCCGCGCCCATGCACGACATCGGCAAGATCGGTGTGCCCGACCATGTGCTGAAGAAACCGGGTGCCTACACGCCCGAAGAGCGCCAGATCATGAACCGCCATCCGCTGATCGGCGCGCAGATCCTGGGTCGCTCGCGCATCCCGCTGTTCCAGCTGGCGGCCGAGGTGGCCATGAACCACCACGAGCGCTGGGATGGCAGCGGCTACCCCATGGGACTGGCTGGTGCGGCGATTCCGCTGTCGGGGCGTATCGTGGCGGTTGTGGATTTCTTCGACGCCCTGACCATGGACCGCTGTTATCGCCCGGCGCTGGACGACGCCACAGCCCTCGAGATGCTGACCGCGCAGCGCGGCCTGGCCTTCGACCCGCATCTGGTGGATTTGGTGCTGGCCCATGCCGGCGAGTTGATCGAACTGCGCGAGCGCATCAACAGCGACCCGCCCAGCTTCGAGTCCATGATCGACGCGAGCTGAGGCCATGAAGCTCGACGCCCTTGTGCTCCAGGAACACCGGCCCACCGTGGATCGGCAGCGCCTGGCGGTCTATCTGGCGGCGGTGTTGCTGAGCTTGGCCTTGCTGGTGTCCCTGGCCGGCCTGGCCTGGTACGAGCGCGGCGAGGCGGTGGATGCGGCCCAGGACCGCAGCCGGCTGATGAGTCGGGTGTTGGAAGACCAGATCACCCGCGCGGTGGAGAGTGCCGCGCAAGGCCTGCGCAGCCTGGGTGACAGCCCGGCCCTGGCGGCCGCCCTGGCCGGCGGCGAGGGCCACGCGGCCGGTGAAGCGCTGAGCCAGCAACTGAGCCAGACCCTGCAAGGCCAGCCGGTCTTGCGCAATGTGGCGGTGCTCAGTCTGCAAGGCCAGGTGCTGGCCAGCTCGGAAGCGGGCGAAGCCGGCCTGCAGCTGAGCCTGCCTTTGCTGGGCGCCCTGCCGCCAGAGGGGGGCGACCGACTGGCTGCCTTGTTGCCGGGACGTGGCTTGCGCGATCTGCGCCTCGGAGCTCCGGCCTCGCCGGTGTTCATGCTGCCCCTGCTGCGCCAGCATCGACTGCCAGGAGGTCGCCATGTCCTCTTGCTGGCCTTGATCAACCCGGATGCACTGGCCAACTACCAAAGTCAGGCCTTGGCGGACGCCAAAGGCTCGGCCCTGCTGAGCAGCTTCGATGGCCAGCTGCTGGCCGCCAGCGAGTCGGTCAGCCAGGACCCCGGCACACGCCTCAGCCACCATCCGGTGTTCGCCCAGTGGCTGCCGTCCCGTGAGCACGGCAGCTATGTCGGCGTGGGCGCCCAGCCGGGCACCCAGGTTGTGGCTTTCCGCGTTTCCCGCACCCGACCCCTGGTGGTGCTGGTGGAGGAGCGCCTGGACCTGGCCCTGCAGGGTTGGCGCGAGCTGATGCATGTGCTGCTGGCGGTGGCTGGCGCCGGCCTGGTGCTGGTGTCGGGCGCGGCCTGGGTGGCCTTGCGCAGCCTCAGCAACGGGGCGCGCGCCCGCGCGGCGCTGGACCGCGCCCACCAGCGCGTGGCCGCCCGTGAGCATGATTTGCGCGTGTTGCTCAAGAGCCTGCAGGAGTTTGTCTTCCGCACCGATGCACAGGGCGGCATCACCTTCGTCAATGCGCGCTGGTCCGCCCTCAGTGCCTTGCCCATCCGTGAGGCTCAGGGCTTGCGCCTGCCCGATCTGGTAGCGCCACAGCACCGCCAGCGCATGGAGGCCTTGTTTGCGCCGGAAGGTCAGCCAGGCGAGTCGCGCAGCACGCAGTTCGCCTTGCAGGCGCCCGATGGGCAGATGCGTCGCTTTGAAATCTCGGTGCTGCCCTTGCGCGACGAACAGACCCAGGCCCTGAGCGGCTTTGCCGGCAGCGCGGTCGATGTGACCGAGCGCTGGGTGGCCCAGCAAAGCCTGCAGCACCAGCTCGCCTTCAGCGCCTTGCTCCAGGAGATGAGTCCGCTGCCGGTGTCCATGTTCGATGCCGAGGGCCGCTACGTCACCGTCAACCAGGCCTGGGAAGAGTTCACCGGGCGCAGCCGGCAGGTGACGCTGGGTCAGCCGGTCGGCAATTTCATGCCCAAGGCCGAGCGCCTGGTGCACGACGAGCAGGATGCGCGCCTGTTGCGCGAGGGTGGCCGCATCCGCTACGAGACGCAGATCCAGCACCGCGACGGCAGCCTGCGCGACATGCTGATCACCAAGGTGCGCGTGCCCGACCAGAACGGCGGTGTGGCCGGCATCTTGTGCACGCTGGAAGATGTCAGCGAGTTCCGCGCCGCCGAGCGCGCCACCCGCGAGGCGCGCGATGTGGCCCAGGAGGCCTCGCGCGCCAAGAGCGAGTTCGTGGCCAATATCAGCCATGAGCTGCGCACGCCGCTGCAGTCCATCCTGGGCTTCTCCGAGCTGGGCATGGCACGCGGCCGTGATGCGCCCAAGCTGGCCAGCATGTTCAGCGACATCCAGCAGGCCGGTCAGCGCATGCTGGCCTTGGTCAACGATCTGCTTGATGTCTCGAAGATCGAAAGCTCGGTCGGCACCTTCGACCTGGAGCGCTGCGATCTGCGCGGCCTGATCCAGGGCGTGATGCGCGAGCTGGAGCCGCTGATGGCGCGCCGCCATCTGCGCTTGTCGCTGCGCCAGCCTGCCACGCCGCTGGCGGCCAAGGTCGACCCGCTGCGCTTTCAGCAGGTGGTGCGCAATGTCATGGCCAATGCCATCAAGTTCTCGCCCGAGGGCGGTGCGCTCGATGTGCGGGCTCAGCTGTCGCCGCAAGGCGAGGTCCACATCCGTGTGGCCGATCAGGGGCCGGGCATCCCGCCGGCGGAGCTGGAGAAGATCTTCGATGCCTTTGTTCAATCGAGCCAGACCAAGGATGGTTCGGGTGGCACCGGCCTGGGCCTGGCCATCTGCCGCAAGATCATCGAGATCCACGGTGGCCGCATCTATGCCGAGAACCTGGGCGAACCCGGCAGCGAGGGCTCGGGCGCGGCCTTCCACATCCTGCTGCCGCTGCGCCAGCAGGGCGATTCGCAGGTCATGAGCACCTTGGACTGAGCGCGGACGGCGAGCGCGCCGGGCATGCTTTGCCGATCAGGCCTCCTGCGCGCCCGGGGCTGCCGTTTCAGCCGCCGCGGCCCTCGCCGCGCTCGTAGACCACATTGGCCCGGCCCACCAGCAGCGGGTCCAGCGGGCCGATCTTGCTGAGGTCCTTGTTGGTGTAGGGCAGCTGGTGCAGCACATGGCGCAGGGCGTTGAGGCGCGCGCGCTTCTTGCAGTCGGACTTGACCACGGTCCAGGGCGCCTCGGCGATGTCGGTGTGGAAGAACATCGCCTCCTTGGCTTTGGTGTAGCTGTCCCATTTGTCCAGCGAGGCCAGGTCGATGGGCGAGAGCTTCCACTGCTTGAGCGGGTGGGCCTCACGCTCCTTGAAACGGCGGCGCTGCTCCTCGCGGCTGACCGAGAACCAGAGCTTGACCAGATGGGTGCCGCTGCGCACCAGATTGCGCTCGAACTCGGGCGCCTGGCGCATGAACTCCGTGTACTCGTCCTGGCTGCAAAAGCCCATCACCCGTTCGACGCCGGCGCGGTTGTACCAGCTGCGGTCGAACAGCACGATCTCGCCCGCGGTGGGCAGGTGCTGGACATAGCGCTGGAAGTACCACTGGCCGCGCTCGACCTCGCTGGGTTTTTCCAGCGCCACGACGCGCGCGCCGCGTGGGTTCACATGTTCCATGAAGCGCTTGATGGTGCCGCCCTTGCCGGCCGCATCGCGGCCTTCGAACAGGATCACCAGGCGCTGGCCGCTGGATTTGACCCAGGCCTGAAGCTTGAGCAGCTCCACCTGCAGCGCGTACTTCTGCTTTTCGTAGCTCTTGCGCGAGAGCAGGTTCTTGTAGGGGTAGGCGCCGCTGCGCCAGTGGCTGGACAGCACCTGGTCGGGGTCGGGGCCGGCTGCGCCATCTTCGGGCGCTTGCAGCTCTTGCAGCAGGGCCTGGCGCAGGGCTTGCGCATCGTCCGGCGCGCAGCCGGCGACGATGGCCCGCACCGAGGACGCCAGGGCCGCCGGACCCTGGCTGGCGACGATGTCTTTCAGCGCCTCCAGCTCGCGGGCCTGGGCGGCATCCACGGCTTTCTGGATCACCTGGCGGGCGATGCCCTGGCTGCTGTGGCCGCTGGTGGTGTCGCCGCTGCGGCTGGGGCGGGGCACGCTTTTCTTGCGTGCGGCGCGTGGGGCCGGGGTGTTCGAAGTCTTGGCTGCGCTGGTGCTCATGGCGGGTGGGGGTGCTGTCATGAATCCGTCACATTCTCACCCTTCTGGCTGCTTTGTCTTGATGCAACTCAAGAAGCGGCGCTTGTGCGGGCGCAGCCGGCGGCCGGCTGCGCAGTGCGTCACACCGCCGGGCCCAGGGGATGGGCCTGCAGCCACCAGGCCAGGCCGCTGAAGCTGAGGAAGGCCAGGCTGGTGCTGGCCAGGATGATGCGGGCGATGCGGCCGTTGTCGGCGCCATAACGCTCGGCCAGCAGGGAGACATTGCTGGCGCTGGGCAGGGCGGCGGCCAGGGTCAGCACCGTCAGCTCGAAGGAACCCAGCCCCGCCCCGAGGCGCTGCGCGGCGAGGCCCAGGCCCAGCATCAGGGCCGGATGCAGCAGCAGCTTGAGCGCAGCCACCGGCAGGTAAAGCGCCGGCGGCGTGCGGCTGTGGGCATGCTGCCCCGCGCGCCAGAGCACGGCGCCGATGGTGAAGAGCGCCACCGGCGAGGCCGCATCGGCCAGCATCTGGATGACGCGGTCCAGCGGTCCGGGCGGCCGCAAGCCCGTGGCGCTGGCCAGCGCGCCCAGCGCAATCGCCCAGGGCAGGGGGTTGGAGAGGGCGCCGCGCAAGGCCTGCGCCGCCGCCAGGCGAGCGGCGCTGCGGCCGGGCGCGCCGGCCACCGCGTCGTGGGCGCGCGCCAGAGCGATGCACAGCGAGCTGGTCACAAACAGATCGGCCAGGATGGTGCAGATCACCGGCCCGGCCGCCGCCGGCCCGAGCAGGGCCACCAGCAGGGGCACGCCCATGAAGCCGGTGTTGGGAAAGGCGGCGACGAGGGCGCCGAACGCTGCATCTTTGAGTTGCACCCGCGGCGACAGGGTCCAGGCGATGCACAGGCCGACGATCAGCAAGGCCGCCGCCAGGTAGACACCCAGCACGGTCGGATTCAGCAGCTGCAGCACCGGCGTGTTCATGCCGAAACGGAACAGCAGGCAGGGCAGGGCGAAGAAAAGCACAAAGCCATTCAGCCCTGGAATCGCCGTCTCGGCCAGCAGGCCTTGCCGGGCAGCGACATAACCGCACAGGACCAGGGCGAAAAAGGGCAGCGTGACGGCGAGAATGGCGCTCATATGAGGCTTCAGTATCGCAAGGGTCAGGTTCTCACTTCGCAGCGCGTTTGGCCCGCTGGGCGGGCTGGTGGGCGCCTGGCGTGGGCCGACCACCGCTTTGGGGGGCGTGAATAAGCCCCAAATCGCGTGAGCAAATGCGCATCGCCCCCCGGTTCAAGGGCTGATGCGCTTCCCCAAGCGGGGCGCTATCCCCTAGCATGTCAGCACAAACCCTATGCGAATGCCCGAACTTGCCCTCCCCCCCCCGGCAGCTCCGACCACGTTGAGCGAAGGCACTGTCCTGGGCGTCTGGCGCCTGACCACCGCGCTGCATGGCGCCGATGGCGGCCCCAGCGGCCAGTGGTACCGCGCCCAGCATGCCTTGGCTGCTGACCAGGCCGCGGCCGTGCTGGTGCTGCCGCGCAGCGAGCGCGCCGCCGGCGTGATGCTGCGCTTCGCCGACCAGGCGTTGGACATGGGCCAGCTTTCGCACCCCAGCATTTCCGTGCCCAGCGACAGCGGCGTCACGCCCTTGGGCCAGCCCTACATGATCTTGCGCTGGGCCGAAGGCCAGCCCATCGTGCGGGCCTGCTCCCACCTGCCGCTGCGCGCACGCCTGAACCTGATCGTCAAGCTCTGCGAGGTGCTGCGCTACGCCCACCAGCAAAGCTGGCTGCTGGCCGAGGTGGATCCCGGCATGATCTGGGTGACGCCCGACCAGCGTCTGACCCTGATGGGCATGGGCCTGATGCGCATGCCCGATCCGGAAGATCCGTTCGAGCGCGGCATGGGCCTGGGCTCGGTGCCTGGCTACGCCAGCCCGGAAGCTTTGGCCGGCGAGCCACCCAGCCTGGGCAGCGAAGTCTTTGGCCTCGGCGCCTTGCTTTACATGCTGGTCGATGGCCGCCTGCCCTCGGCTTTTGGCGGCGATGTGGACGAGGCCTCGCCCTCGGCCAGCTGGTCCAACCTCAGTGGCGCCGAGCAGTTCAGTCTGGATGCCTTGTTGCACAAGGCCGTGGCGCCGCGCGCCGACCGCCGCCATGTCAGCGCCGAAGCGTTGGCCGATGATTTGCGCGCCTGGCTGGCCGGTGAAAACCACTCGGCCCTGACCCTGAACCCCATGCCGGTCGCCGGAATCGGTGCTGACGCGGTGGACGGGCCCGACACCCTGTCGGCCTTGCCCGAGACGGCCACGGCCGGCAGCGAGCCGCGCTGGAGCCGCCGCCTGGCCCTGGCCAGTGTGATCACCGCCACCTTGCTGGTGGGCGGTTGGTTGGGCAAGCAGTACCTGCAGGGCCCGGCCACGGCGCAGAGCGCGCCGACCAACACCTCGCTGGCGCGCACCTGAGCGCGGCGCCCGCGCTGGCGGCTCAAGTGCCCTGAATCGCCCCGACCCGCCCGCTCTCCACCGTGAAGCGGGCCGAGGTTTCGAGCGCACTGTCGGCCTTCCACAGCTCCTGCACCGAGCGCAGCTCGGCCTCCAGGCGGTCCGGGCGCAGCAGGAATTGCACATAGCCATGCTGATCGGCGTGCCCGTAGCGCAGATGCGGGTTGTGCGGCAGGGCGCGCTCGATGCGGCTCTGGTCCAGGCCCTGGCTGCTGATCGAGGTGCCGCAGAACTCGGTGGCCAGCAGCGGGTTGGCGGCGCTCACCGGCGCATCGAAATCGGCGCGCAGATCGGCCACATAGTTGGCGTGCACATCCCCGCCCAGCACGACGGTGTTGCGCAGCTTGCGCGCCGCCATATCGCGCAGCAGGCGCTGGCGCGCCAGCGGATAGCCATCCCAGCCATCGGTCCAGTAGACACCCGGCTCGCCGGCCTGGGTCTGCCAGTTCATGCGAGCCATCAGGGTCTGCTGGGCCAGCAGGTTCCAGGGCCGTGAGGCGTCCCAGCTTTGCGCCAGCCATTGCTCCTGGGCGGCGCCCAGCAGGCTGCGGCGCGGGTCGAGAAAGTCCGGGCAGTCTTTGAGCGACAAGGTGTTGGAGCCGCCGCGACCGGGTTTGGGGCAGACCTGCGGATCGCGCCATTGCCGGCCGTCCACGCTGATCAGCCGCGCCAGCTGGCCCCAGTCGTAGTGCTCGTGGATGCGGATGTCCTTGCCGCTCGGGCGCAAGGCCTTGGGGAAGGGCATGTGCTCCCAGTAGGCCTTGGCGGCGGTGATGCGGCGCTGCGGGAAGTCAGCCTCCAGGCCTTGTGAGTGGTCGCCGGCCCAGTCGTTGTCGACCTCGTGGTCGTCCCAGGTGACGATCCAGGGCGCACGCGCATGCATGGCTTGCAAGGACGGGTCGCTTTTGTACTGGGCGTAGCGCTGGCGGTAGTCGTCCAGGCTGCGGCACAGGCCACCCACATGCACGCGCGGCGCCGGGCCGCTGGCCGAGGCGTTGGAGATCGCCGCGCTTTCGTAGATGTAGTCGCCGAGGAAGAGCACCAGATCGAGGTCCTGGCGTGCCATATCGGCCCAGGCGGCGTAGCGGCCATGGTCCCAGCGCTGGCAGGAGGCAATGGCGAAGCGCAGGGAGCTGACTTTGGCGTCAGGCGCCGGCGCCGTGCGCGTGCGCCCGACCGGGCTGCGCGCGCCCAGGGCGGTGAAGCGGTACCAGTACCAGCGATCGGGCTTGAGCCCGGCCGGCTCGGCATGCACGCTGTGCGCATCGGCCGCCAGCGCCATCTCCTGGCCCTTGGCCACCACGGTCTTGAAGGCCTCGTCCTCGGCCAGCTCCCAGTCCACCGCCACCTGGGCCGGCAGCGTCGGCCCGCTCAGCCGGGTCCACAGCACCAGGCTGCTGGGCCTCGGGCAGCCCGAGGCGATGCCGAGGGCGAAGCGCTCGACCGTGTCGGCCGCATGGACGTGGCGGATCCACAGCGGGGCGCTGCCGGCGGCCAGGGCCGCTTGCAGCAGTTGACGTCGTTGCAGGGCAGGGTGGGGCGGTCTCGAGCTCATTGCGAGCAGGATAGCGAAAGAAAATGGCGCAAACTGCCTTCACAAGCAGTGCCTCAATCCGTCAATCCGGAATCCGCACAGCCCATTGCCGCGCGAGCTCACGCAGCGTGCCGTTGCTGCGCAGCGCCTCCAGGCTGCGATCGAGGTTGACGCGGAGCTCCTCGCCACTGGCGTTGCGGCTGTAGGCGAAGTGGCCGGTCTGGACCGCGATCGGTGGCTTCAGCACCAGAAACTGGGCGCTCAGGCCCATGGCCTCGAGCACCGGCGTGGTGTTGCGTTCATTGCTGGCGAGCAGGTCGATGCGGCCGCGCTGCAGCATGCGCAGGCCGGTGGCCACATCGCCAGGGTGGCTGATCAGCAGGCTGCTGCGCGCCTGCTCCATCGCGTCGCCGTAGGCCCAACCCAGAACCAGGCCGACCGAGCGCCCGCTCGAGCGGCTCCAGTCGCCCTGCCACAGCTCCGCCTTGGCGGGGCTGGCGTAGAACACCAGGGCGTCCTCGTAGAACGCCAGCTGTGAAAACAAGAAGCGTTGCAAACGCTCAGGGCTGCGGTAGGGGCCCACCAGCACATCGGCCAGCCCCTGCTCCACCACCAGCTGGGCCCGCGCCCAGGGCAGGCTTTCGAAACGAACCGTGTGGCCCTGTTGGGCAGCCGCGCGGGTCAAGAGGTCCACGGCCAGACCGCGGGCGATGCCCTTGGCATCAAATTCCAGGATGCGCGGGAACTGCGTGCCCACGGCCAGCAGTTCTCTCGCCTGCGCCGCGCCGCCGAACAGCAGGGCGCACAGCAGCATCAGGGCCCAGTTTCGAGTCAAGGCGTTGTTCCGCATGCTGGGGCGATTATGGAGGGCGAAGCCCACGCCGCGGGTGATTGGCTATCATCGCCCGTTCTCCCTCGCGCCCATCATGTCCGACACCCTCAATCCCGCCCAGCTCGAAGCCGTTCACCACCTGAATGGCCCTTGTCTGGTGATCGCCGGGGCGGGTTCGGGCAAGACGCGGGTGATCACCATGAAGATCGCGCGCCTGCTGCAGGCCGGCTATGCGCCCAAGCAGATTGGCGCCATCACCTTCACCAACAAGGCCTCGCAGGAAATGCGCGAGCGGGCGCGCCATCTGGTGGGCGCACGGGCGGCCAAGGATCTGGTGATCTCGACTTTCCACAGCCTGGGCGTTCGCATCTTGCGCCAGGAGGGCACGCGGGTCGGGTTGAAGGAGCAGTTCTCCATCCTCGACAGCGACGATGTGCTGGGCCTGCTGCGCGATGCCGGCGGCACGGCCGATGCCAACCAGGCCAAGTCCTGGCAATGGACCATCTCGATGTGGAAGAACCAGGGGCTGACCGCCAAGCAAGCCCTGGCCATGGCGCGAGACGACAATGAGAGGGCCGCCGCCATCGTCATGGAGCGCTACCAGGATCGTCTGGCGGCCTACCAGGCGGTGGACTTCGATGACCTGATCAGCCTGCCGCTGCGCCTGCTGACCGAGGACGCCGAGGCGCGCGGCCGCTGGCAAGACCAGCTGCGCTATGTGCTGGTTGACGAGTACCAGGATACCAATGCGGTGCAGTACGACCTGCTCAAGGCCCTGGTCGGGCCGCGGGCCATGTTCACCGCCGTGGGTGATGACGACCAGAGCATTTACGGCTGGCGCGGCGCCACCATCGAAAACCTCAAGCGCCTGCCGGTGGACTTTCCGCACCTCAAGGTGATCCCGCTGGAGCAGAACTACCGCTCCACCGGCGCGATCTTGCGCGCCGCCAACAATGTGATCGCCACCAACCCCAAGCTGTTCGAGAAAAAGCTGTGGAGCGATTTTGGTGACGGCGACCCGGTCGTGCTGGTCGAGGCCGATGGTGAGGACCACGAGGCCGAGCGCGCCGTCGCGCGCATCCAGGCCTTGCGTGGCGACGGCAAGGCCAAGGATTTCAAGGAATTCGCCATCCTCTACCGTGCCAACCACCAGGCGCGGGTGTTCGAGCAGGCCTTGCGCCGCGCCAACATCCCCTACAAGGTCTCCGGCGGCCAGAGCTTCTTCGACAAGAGCGAGATCAAGGACTTGTGCGCCTGGCTGCGCCTCCTGGTCAACCAGGACGACGACCCGGCCTTTCTGCGCGCCATCACCACGCCCAAACGCGGCATCGGCCACCAGACCCTGGGCGCGCTGAGCCAGTTTGCCGGGCAGTGGAAGTGCAGCATGTACGAGGCCCTGTTCGCCGAGAGCCTGGGCACGGTGCTGAGCAAGAAGGCCATCGGCTCGCTCCACGAGTTTGGCCGTTATGTCAACGAGCTGGAATACCGCGCTCGCCACACCGAGGGCGCCGAGCCGGCCAAGGCCTTGCTGCTGGAATGGCTCAAGGACATCGGCTACGAGCAGCACCTGATCGAGAGCGAAGAGAATGAAAAAGTGGGCATGGCCCGCTGGAACAATGTGCTCGATTTCGTCGATTGGGTGGCCAAACGCTGCGGCGGCCAGGTCACCAACGACGGTGGTGTCACCATGGAGGCGCAAAAGGAATCTGTGCTGCAGGTGGCGCAGACCATCAGCGTCATCATCTCGCTGTCCGAGCGCAACGAAGAGCAGGACCAGGTCACCCTGACCACGCTCCATGCCTCCAAAGGCCTGGAGTGGCCGCATGTGTTTCTCGCCAGCGTCAACGAGGGCTTGCTGCCCTTCAAGGCCGACGATGAGGAGATGACGGCCCAGCGCCTCGAGGAAGAGCGGCGCCTGATGTATGTGGGCATCACCCGCGCGCGCAAGACCCTGGCCGTGAGCACCCTGCGCCGCCGCAAGAAGAGCCGCGAGCTGGTGATGGGCATTCCCAGCCGCTTCATCACCGAGATGCGCTTGAACGAGAGCGAGGTCAAGGAAGACCCGCGCGAAAAGCTCAAGCGCCTGCGCGAGACCTTTGCGGCCAAGGGCGCTGCTTCGGCGGCCGCTCAGGCCCAGGCGCAGAAAGACCAGGGCTGAGGGTTTTAGGCGGTAGCGGCGGGCTCAGCCCTCGCTGGATTCGGCTGACTCACTACCCGGCTCAGCGCCGCTGCCTTCCTTGGGTGGCCGGCCGCGCGGGCTGCGGTTCACGGCGGGCTTGATGCCGCGCCGCGCCAGCGCTTCGCGCAGCAGGTATTCGATCTGGGCATTGGCTGAGCGCAGCTCCTGCGCGGCCAGGCGCTCGACCTCGGCCCAGAGCGCCGGGTCCAGGCGCAGGGCGAAGCTTTTTTTGTCGGGGCTGGCCATGGTGGATCAGGGCTGCGGCTGGGCGGGCCTCAGTTGTACAGCGTGCCGGTGTTGACGATGGGCTGCGTCTCCTTGTCCGAGCACAGCACCACCAGCAGGTTGGACACCATGGCGGCCTTGCGTTCGTCGTCCAACTCGACGATGGAGCGCTCGCTCAGGCCCTTGAGCGCTTCTTCCACCATGCTGACCGCACCGAGCACGATCTTCTTGCGGGCGCTGATGATGGCCTCGGCCTGCTGGCGGCGCAGCATCACCTGGGCGATCTCGGGCGCATAGGCCAGGTGGGTGATCTTGGCGTCCTGCACTTCCACGCCCGCGTCACCGAAACGCTCCTGCAACTGCTTGACCAGTGCCGCGGCCACTTCGTCCTGGCCGGCGCGCAGGGTTATTTCGCCCGAATGGATGTCGTCACCCTCGTCGTAGGCGAATTGCGCCGCCAGATGGCGGATGGCCGCCTCGGCCTGGATGCGTACATAGACCTCGAAATCATCGACCTCGAACACCGCGCGCGCCGTGTCCTGCACCCGCCAGACCACGGCGGCGCTGATCTCCACCGGGTTGCCGCGCTTGTCGTTGACCTTGAGCGTGGGCGCATTGAAGTTGCGCGAGCGCAGCGAGATCTTGCGCTTGAGCATCAGCGGGTTGGCCCAGCGCAGGCCTTCGCGCCGATCACTGCCGCAGTAGCGTCCGAACAGGGTCAGGATGCGCGCCTCATTGGGCTGCTGCATGTACAGCCCGGCCAGGGCCAGGATGCCGACCAGCACCAGGCCCAATCCCGGCAGCAAAGCCCAGGGGCCCAGGGCCACGGTGCTGATCACCAAGGCCGTTCCCCCGGCCAGGCCGATCAGGGCCAGGCCCACGGCCAGGGCGCCGCTGTGGGTGCGGGCGGCAGTTTCGGTGCGAAATTCTTGCTGGGTTCTCATCGCGTCCTCCGATTAAAGGTGATATCACTTTAATCGCAAAATGACGACTGTCAAGCGCTTCGGAGATGGGCTGCTGAGAGGCCCGTTGGATGGCGGTTCAGCTGGTGTGAGTGGGCGTGCGCCCGTCGCGATGGACGCATCTTGTGCTTTTAATTTGTCCAGCTGTACAATTTGATCAAATGGACAAATTAAGGTTTGCCATGTCTGCCGAATCCCGCGCTTGCCCGCCAGCGCCTGCCGCTCCCGCCTCGCCCTGCTTGCCCCTGTTGGTGGTGGATCGGAGCGGCGGCGCTGGCGCGCACCGGGCTGAATCCGCCTCGGTGGCCCTGGCTGTCGCGCGCTGGCCGGCCGCACTGGGTGCCGCCGCGTTCGCCTTGCTCCTGCTCGGTGCCGTGCTGGCAAGTCGTTCGTGGTGGGCGGCGTCCGCCACCAAGGCCGCGCCGCCTGGTCTGGCGCCGCCCACCCAGGTCCTGGCCCTGGGGCGGCTGGCGCCTCAGGGGGAACTGCGCCTGCTGGCCGCACCGTTTGGCGCCGGCGATGCGCCAGTCGCCGAGCTTCATGTTCACGAAGGGCAGCAGGTGGCCGCGGGTGCGCGCTTGGTCACCTTTGGCAACTCCGAGGCCCGCCAGGCGGCGCTGCTGGTGGCCGAGCGCCAGCTGGCCAGCCGTGAGGCAGCCTTGCAGCAGGCTGCACGCGAGGTCTCCTCGGCCCAGGCCCAGGTCGCCGCGGAGCTGCGCCGGGCCGAGCTCGTGGCGCGGGCAGCCGCCCAGGACTACCAGCGCTGGGAGGCCCTGGCCGCGCAGGACTTTGTGTCGGCCACGGCGCTCGACCAGCGCCGCACGCAGCGGGACGAAGCGCTGGAACTGCTGGCGCGCGCCCAGGCCGGCCAGGCGCGACACGCCGGCGATGCGGCCACGCAACCCGATCTGCGCCTGGCGCAGAAAGGCGTGGAGGCGGCCCGGGCCGAGCTTGATCGGGCGCGGCAAGACCTGGCCGGCAGCGTGCTGCGGGCGCCTCATGAGGGCACGGTGATCGCCCTGCGCAGCCGCGTGGGCGAGCGCCCTGGAGCGTCTGGCGTGCTGGAGTTTGGCGACACCCGGGTGATGACGGCAGAGCTGGAGGTTCATCAGGATGAGGTTCGGCATCTGCGCGCGGGCCTGCCGGTCAGCCTGGAGGCGTCGGCCCTGGACACGCGCTTGCAGGGGCACATCAGCCAGATCGGCCTGTCCGTCGGGCGGCAGCGTTTGACCGAAGCCAGCCCGGCCGCCAATACCGACGCGCGGGTGCTGCGTGTGACTGTGCAGCTGGATCCGGCCTCGTCGGCGCGCGCGCGCAGCCTGGTCGGCCTTGAACTCCGTGCCCGCATTGCGCTGGCGCCGGTGGCGCCATGAGCCGCTCACTGCGATCCTGGCCTGAGCTCTGGCTGGAGCGCCTGCTGGGCCGTTTGCCAATCGGGTGGCTGCAGCTGAGCCATTCCCGAACGCGCTTGTACGCGGCACTCGGCGGCGTTTCCTTTGCCAGCCTGCTGGTGCTGATGCAGCTGGGTTTCCATGGCGCCTTGCTGGGCAGCGTGGCCTTGCCCTACCGAGCCATGGATGCGCAACTCTTGATCAGTGCCGCGGACATGAACACCCTGGCCGATGCCAGCCCGCTGCCGCGGGTGCGTCTGTTGCAGGCCGCGGCTGTGCCGGGCGTCGATCAGGTCAGCGCCGTCTTCCTGGGGCGCCTCGACTGGCGCCAGCCCGATGGCAGCGTTCGGGCCCTGGATGTGCTGGGCTTCGACCCCTCGGAGGCGCCGCTGCATGACGTTGAGATTCGCCGTCAGCAGGGACTGCTGAACCTGGTGGACACCGTGCTGATGGATGCGCGCACTCGACACATCGACGCAGCGCCTGTCCTGTCTGCAAAGCCCGATGCCACCTGGCTCTTGGAACTGCGCGCCCGCAGCCTGAAGGTGGCCGGGCACTTCGCCATCGGAGGCGGATTCTCGGCCGATGGCTACCTTCTGGCTTCAGATCAGACCTTTCTGCGCCTCTTTCCCAACCGCAGCTCGGGCGCGCCCAATCTGGGCCTGGTGCAGCTGCAAGCGGGGGCCGATCCTGCTGTCGTGGCGGCATTGCTGCGCGAGCGCTTTCGCGATGCGGGGGATGTGAAGGTGCGCAGCCTCGATGCCGTCATTGCCGAGGACCAGCGCTTTCAGAGCACTCAGCGCCCGATCGGCCTGATCTTCGGCTTCGGCATCGTCATCGGTCTGCTGGTGGGTGTCGTGATCGTCTACCAAGTGCTGTCCAGCGATGTGGCCGACCATTTGAAGGAGTACGCCACTTTGAAGGCGATCGGCTACCCGCAGCGCTTCTTCCTGGGCATCGTGTTCGAGGAGGCGGTGATTCTGGGCCTGCTCGGTTTTGTACCGGGCTTGCTGATCGCCAGCGGGCTGTATGCGGTGGTGGCATGGAAGACCGGCCTGCCAATGGCGATGAACGCGCCGCGGGCCGGTGCCGTCCTGCTGGGTACGGTGGCCATGTGCGCACTGTCGGGGGCAATCGCCACGCGGCGCCTGGCCCGCGCCAATCCAGCGGAGTTGTTCTGAACATGGCTGAGCCACACGATGTGGGCCCGGTGTCGCTGGCGGTGCGCGGCTTGCAGCATGCTTTCGGTCTTGGAGAGGCACGCAAGCAGGTCCTGTTCGACATCGATCTGGACATCCATGCCGGCGAGCTGACCGTGCTGATGGGCGCCTCGGGCTCGGGCAAGACAACCCTGCTCACGCTCGTGGCCGCCCTGCGCAGTGTCGAGCAGGGCAGTGTTCGCCTTCTTGGTCAAGAGCTGTGTGGCGCGAGCGAAGCGCAACGGGTGCAGATGCGCCGCCAACTCGGTTTCATCTTTCAGGCGCACAACCTGCACGAAAGCCTCAGCGCACTGCAGAACGTCCGGCTTGGCCTGGCGGTGCATGGTGGAGAGGCCGCTCAAGCCTGGGCGCAGGCCGGTCGTCATCTGTTGGCGCAGCTCGGTCTGGCGGAGCGCCTGCACCATGTGCCCGCCCAGCTGTCCGGGGGGCAAAAGCAGCGCGTGGCGATTGCGCGGGCCTTGGTGGGCAACCCCGTCGTGGTGTTGGCGGACGAACCTACAGCGGCCCTGGACCGCGAATCTGCGCTGCAGGTGGTGCATCTGCTCAAGGCACTGGCGCGCGAGCGCGGCACCACGGTCGTGATGGTCACCCACGACAGCAAGGTGCTCGCACTCGCGGATCGCATCATCACCATGGAGCAAGGCCGGCTGGTCGATGATCGCCGCTCAGCGGCTGGGTTCTAATTCGGGTCATGGCCCGAACCCCTCATGCCACTCAGTCGCGCAGTGAAGTCACCCGTGCCGCCCTCATCCAGGCTGCCACCGAGGCCTTCGCGCGCGCCGGATTCGACGCGGTCAGCACCCGCGATATCGCCGCTGCCGCCGAGGTGCACCCGGCCCTGATCGGCTACCACTTCGGTGGCAAGGAAGGCCTGTACCTGGCCGTCTTTGAGCACATCGCAGCCACGGTGGAGCAGCGCATCGGGCCGGCCCTGGATCAGATCGAGCAGATGCTGGCTTCGCGCGGCGGCAAGAATGACGCCGCGGTGCGTGCCATGGCCTCGCTGGGCAAGCTGTGCGATGCCATGGTGGCCATGCTGGCCGACCCCGGCAGCGGTCCTTGGGCTGCCTTGATCATGCGCGAGCAACAGGCGCCGACAGCTGCCTTCGACTTGGTGTACGAGCGCTTCATGCGCCGCGTGCTGGCCACCATGACCCAGCTGGTGCGCACCGCCGACCCCACGCGCGATGCGCTGGAGGCTCGGCTGACGGTGGTCGCCCTGCTCGGGCAAATGGTGGTGTTTCGTGTCGCCCGGGCCGGAGTGATGCGGCACCTGGAATGGCGCAGCGTCGGCCCCGAAGAGCAGGCCCAGATGCAAGCCATGATCCGGCGCCACCTCGCTGCCATCCTGGGGCAGCCGAGCACGGCCTAGCCGCCGGCTTACATGCCCTTGAACAGGTGCGTGTAGCTGCGGCTGACTTCGAGCTTTTCGCTCAGGCTTTTGACGCCCACCATTTGGCGGCCGCGGAAATCGCGGGTGATGCCGTCGATGGCGCGGGCATTGACCAGGGTGGAGCGGTGGATCTGCCAGAACAGGCTGGGGTCGAGCTCGTCCACCAGTTCCTTGATCGGCTTGCGGATCAGGGCTTCGATGCGGGCGGTCTGCACGCGGGTGTACTTTTCATCGCTGATGAAGAACAGCACGTCCTCGACCGGGATCATCTGGATGGCCTGGCCGACCGTGGCCTGGATCCATTGCAGGTAGTTGGGCTTGGCGCCCGGGTTGAGTTGGCCGGAGAGCTTGTGCAAGAGCTGCTGCAACGGTGCGCCCGCGGGCTCGGCCACATCGGGCACGCTGGCGCCGTCCTGGCGCTGGGCCAGGCGCTTCTTGATGCGCTGCACCGTCACCAGCAGGCGCTCGCGTTCGGCGGGCTTGAGCACATAGTCGGCCACGCCCTGCTCGAAGGCTTCGACCGCGTACTGGTCGTAGGCGGTGATGAAGACGATCTCGGGCACCAGCCAGGAATCATCCTCGGGCAGCTGGGCAATCTGGCGGGCGGCATCGACGCCTGTCAGGCCGGGCATGCGGATGTCCAGAAACACCAGGTCGGGCCGGTGTTCGCGCACCAGCTCCACCGCCTCCAGGCCGTTTTTGGCCTCGGCAACGATGTCGAGATCGGGCCAGACCTCGGTCAGGCGGCTGCGCAGCTGTTCGCGCATCAGGCGTTCGTCGTCTGCCAGAACGGCGCGCACGCGGGTGGGGGTGTTGGGCTGGTTCATGCGCGGATGTTAAGTCGGCTTCGGAGGTGTTCAGGCTTGCGCGTTGCGCTTGGGGCGGCGGTCGCGCAGCAGCAGCCAGAGCACCAGGCCCAGCAGGATCAGCGGTGAACCCAGCACCGCGCCGACGCTGAACAGCGCCGCCAGCACCGTGCCCACCACGCAGACCAGCACGCCGCCGACGATCAGCAGGGGCAGGCCCACGCCCAGCAGCAAGACCAGGGGCAGCACGAACAGCAGCACCACCCCGGTGATCAGGCCGCCGACCAGCAGCTCGGCCCAATGGCCGGAGGCCATCTCGCCGAGGTACAGGTCTTCGCCATTGATGCTGATGCTGACGCCAGGGTGGCTCCACATTTCCTGCCAGAGCCAGACGCCGGACACGGCGGCCACCAGGGCCAGAACCAGGCTCAGGGCCAGGGTGAACTTGGCAAAGCTTTTCATGCGGAGGCTCCTTCGTGCTCGTCGGCGCGGCTGCGGTAAGGCACGGTGATGGTCACCACGGTGCCGCTGGGTTGGTTCTCGGTGACGGTGACGCTGGCGCGTGAGCCGTAGAGGATCATCAAGCGCTCGCGGATATTGGCCAGGCCCACGCCGGTGCCGGCGGTGGCGGCGCGGCCGAAGCCCAGGCCGGTGTCGGCCACGGTCACGGCCAGCTTGCCGTGCAGCACCTCGGCCTTGACGCGCAGCAGGCCGCCTTCGGCCTTGGGCTCCAGGCCATGCTTGATGGCGTTCTCGACCAGGCTCTGGATCATCATGGGCGGGAACTCGGCCGAGAGCAGGCCCTCGGGCACATCGATCTCGGTCTGCAGCCGCTCTTCCATGCGCATCTGCAGGATTTCGAGGTAAGGCTTGATGACCGCCAGCTCGCGGCCCAGGTCACGCACGCCGCTGGCATTGGCCTCGCGCATGGTGGGCATGGAGGCGCGCAGCAGGGCGATCAGGTTCTTCTGCATCTGCGAGGCACGCGGCGGGTCGGTTTCGATCAGGTGGTCGATGGAGGCCAGGGTGTTGAACAGGAAATGCGGCTCCACCTGGGCCTGCATGGCGGCCATGCGGGCTTCGATGACCTGGCGCTTGAGCGATTCGGCCTCCGCCGTCTCGGTCGCCTTGGCGGCTTTCACCTCGGCCTGGATGCGGCCTTTGTAGGTGATCTTGATCAAAAGGGAGGCCGCAACCCAGAACACCGCCCATTCAACCAAGAAGTCTCCGGCATGGATGACGCGCACGCGGGATCTCGGCCCGCCGCTTCGGGCCTCTTCGATCAGTCGCTCGGTCTCGGCGCGTGCTTCTTCGATGGCCTGCTTGGTTTCCTCGGCCTGCTGAGCGTCTTGTTCGGCCTTCTCCTGGGCTTCGCGCGCTTCCTCGGCGATTTTTTCCAGGGCTGTCCGCGCGTCTTCGACGGCGCGCCGGATGTCCTCGCGCTCGGCCGACTCAGGGAAGCGGATGTTCACGCCCGGCCCTGCGCCCTCGCTGCCGGCTTCCGACGCGGCCTTGTCGCCCGAGGCCGCGCGCGGCTGCACGCGCACGCCACGCTCGTCGATGCTGATCTCGTAGTGGATGCCCTTGCCGCTCTTGTCGGTCTTCTCGGCTTTCTCGGCCCTCTCTCGCTTCTCCGGCTTCTCAGCCGGCGGCAGACGCGGCAGCTTGTTGTAGGGCACCGATCCGCTTTCGACTTCCTCGGTGATGCGCCAGGTGAAGAAGGGCAGATTGGAAATCAGATTGGCGCCGATGATCAGCGCTGCCGAGAAGATGATGAAGTTCTTCCAGCTGATGCTGACCAGCCAACCCGCGTAGATATGGAACCAACGCAGCAGCTGGGCGTAGAAATGCTGCAGGCGCTGCAACAAGGTAGGAGGGAGCGAGGGCGAGGGGGACATGGCGGAGGAAACCTTGGGTCTTTGCACGCACTGTACGCAAGCTGCACGAGCCGAGCGACGGCAGCGCGACGCGCCGTGCTGGCAAGGGGCTGAATTGCAGGAACGAGCGACAGTCCGGCGGCCGGGTTTCAGCCGGGCTCGCCACGAGGGCGCGGCGGTTGCATGGCGGGCGTGAACTGCATCACGAAGCGCCCGTGCCCATGAAAAAGCCCGCCGGCCTGGTGAGGCCTGGCGGGCGGGTGATCAGCCCGGCCGGAGGCAGGGCGGGTGCAGGGCCGAGGGGGCTTACTGCTTGACGGCTTCGACCTGGATCACCAGCTTCACTGCCTTGGGGAAACCCCAGGCCAGGCCATAGTCCACGCCCCACTGGGTGCGGTCGAGGGTGGCTTCGAAGTCGCCGCCGCAGACTTCGCGCTTGAGCATGGGGCTTTGGTAGCAGCCGAAGTTGACGGCCTTGAGTGTGACCGGGGCGGTCTTGCCCTTGAGGGTCAGCTCGCCGGCCACTTCGGTGACCTTGTCACCGCTGAAGCTGAACTTGTCGCCCACGAACTTGGCAGTGGCGAACTTGCCAGCGTCGAAGATGTCTTCGCTTTGCAGATGCTTGTCGAAAGCGGCCGAACCGGTGTTGATGCTGGCCATTTGCAGGGTCAGCTCGACGCGGCCGGTCTTGGCGGCGCGGTCCAGGGTGACCGTGCCTTCCTTTTTGTCGAAGCGGCCGCGGTTGGTGGACACGCCGAAGTGCGAGATCTCGAAGGTGGCGTAGGTATGGGTCGGCTCGATGGCGTAGGTGGCCGATTCCGCTTGCGCGAAGCTGGAGGCGGCCAGGGCCAGGGCGGCGATCAGGGTCTTGTTCATCTCAGGGCTTCCTTGCTGGGTCAAAAAAAGTTGGAAAAAGGGTCGGGGGAAATCGGGGGAGGGCAGCGATCTGCTTTGCCGCAAAGGCTTAGAGTGGGGCCACGCCGCTGAACAGCAGCTTGAACTTCACTTGCACTTCGTTGGCGACCATGGAGGTATCGGCCCACTCGCCGTCACCGATCTTGAACTCCAGGCGCTTGAGCACAAAGCTGCCGTTCGCGGTGGTGATGCCGCCGGCCTGGCTCAAGCTGATGGGCACGCTCAGGTCGCGGGTCTGGCCCTTCAGGCTCAGCTTGCCGCTGACCTCGAACTTGCCGCCGCCCAAGGCCTTGATGGCGCTGCTCTGAAAACTGGCCTGCGGCAGGCGCTTGCTGTCGAACCAGGCGGCCTTGCCCAGCTCGGCGTCGAACTCGGGCGCGCCCAGGCTGGCGCTGGCCAGGTCGATGGTGAAGGCGACACGGCCGGCCTCGGGTTTCTTGGGGTCAAAGCTGAGCTGGGCGTCGAATTTCTTGAAGCGGCCTTCCACCGGCACGCCCATCTGGCGACTGACGAAGAGCAGCTCGCTGCCAGCCGCCTGCAACTGCGGCGCGGCGGCGGGGGCCGGGGCGGCGGCAGCCGGCTTGGCTGCTGCGGCACTGGGCTTGGTTTGCGCCCAGCTGCTGCTCAGGCTGGCCAGCAGGGCGGTCATCACCATCAAACGGATCGGTTTCATCGCAAAGCCTTTCGCTTCGGTTTCGAAAAAAGAGGTGAGGCAGGCAGGGGCCGAAGGCTTCAGCGCCGCGCCGGCATCATGCGCAGCAGCAGGCCGTCGCGGTCCAGCAGCTGGTGCTTCAGCGCAGCGGCGATGTGCATCAGCACCAGGCCGGCCATGGCAAAGGCCAGCAGCTTGTGCGCTTCCTTGAGGGTGTCGGCCAGGGTCTTGTCCACCGGCACGAAGTCAGGCAGCTGCAGCACGCCAAACCAGACGATGGGGAAGCCGGCCGCCGAGCTGTAGGCCCAGCCGGCCAGGGGCACGGCGAAGAACAGCACATAGAGCAGCAGATGGGTGGCGTGGGCCGCACGCGCTTGCCAGGCGGGCATGGGGGCATCGGCCGGCGGGCGGTGGCCCAGGCGCCAGAGCAGACGCAGGGTGGACAGCAGCAGGATGGTCACGCCCGCCCATTTGTGCCAGCTGTAGAGCTTGATGCGGCTGGGCGAGAAGGGCAGGTCGGCCATGTACACGCCGAAGGCAAAGGTGGCGATGATCAGCAGGGCCAGCAGCCAGTGCAGGGCCATGGCCACCGGGCTGTAGCGCGGCACGGCGGCGCTGGGTGCGGGCTCAGGTGTGGACTCGGGGGCGGAGGCTGGGGCTGAAGCGGTCATGGCGGTCTGGCGCGGGGCGCCGGTGTGTCGCAATGTTGGCAGTGTGCGCCGTGGCCCCGGCCTGGCGGTTCATGGCGCTTGATGCCAGGGTTCAGGGAATTTGAATGTCCATCCGGGGCATTCTTCACCTTCACGGGGGGCACATGCGAGCGTCATGTGCGGGTCACGGTCGCCAGCACAAGATGCCGGGGGCGATGGATCGCATCGTCCGTTTCTCGGGAGCCCCGCCATGGATATCGTCAGCAAGATCGAAGCCCTGTTTCAGCGCCGCGGCGCCCTGGTCTACACCGGCCAGCGCCTGGAGCGGCGCGAGGCCGTCAGCGCGCTCGAGCATGCCTTGCAATGCGCCCAGCTGGCCGAATGGGCCCATGCCGACAACGCCCTGGTGGCGGCCGCCTTTCTGCACGACCTGGGTCAGCTGATGGATGCGCCGGCCGAGGCCGAGCTGCAGGACGACCAGCACGAGACCCGCGCCCTGGTCTTTCTGGCCAGCGGTGGCTTCGCGGCCGATGTGCTGGAGCCCATCCGTCTGCATGTGCAGGCCAAGCGTTTTCTGGTCGGCAGCGACCCGGCTTATGCCGACAGCCTGTCGGCAGCCTCCCTGCATTCCCTGTCCCTGCAAGGCGGCCGCATGAATGCCGAAGAGCGCCTGCTCTTCCTGGCCCAACCGCAGGCGGCGCGGGCGCTGCAGCTGCGCCGCTGGGACGACCTGGCCAAGCACCCGGGCAAGCGCACGCCGCCGCTGGGCTACTACCTGGACTTGCTGGACGGCGTCTTGCAGGACGCGCGCCAGCCCAGCCGGGTGGCCCTGGCCTGAAGCGCCCAGCACACATCGACCGGGGCGAAACGCGCGACAAGTGCACAGCGGGGCGGGCCTCGCCTGCCTCGGCATGGGCTAGCATCGCAGCATGATCGAACACCATCGCGGCCCACGTGTGGCCCTGTGCATCCTGGCCAGCCTGGCAGTCTTGAGCGGCTGCGCCAGCATGAGCGAATCGCAATGCCGTCAGGCCGACTGGCAGGCCCGTGGCCTGGCTGACGGCCGCGAGGGTCGCAGCGCCCAGCGCATCGAAGACCATGTCGAAGCCTGCGGCAAGATCGGCATCAGCCCCGACAGCAAGGCCTGGACCGAGGGTTGGGAGCGTGGCATCCGCAGTTATTGCACCGCCAGCAATGGCTGGCGAGAGGGCATGCGCAACCAAATCTACTGGGAAGGTTGCCGCGGCCAGGCAGGTGAGGACGAGTTCCTGCGTTACTACCAGATCGGCCAGCAGCTCTATGGCTTGCAGCAGCAAATCGTTCGCAACGATGCTGAGCTGCAGCGCCTCGAGCGCCTTCTGCGCGACTCCAAGAACGATGAAGAGCGGGCGCGCCTGCGCGAGCAGATGCGCCGCCTTGACATGGATCAGCTGCGATTGCGTGCGCTGATCGCGGGCTTGCATCTGGCCGCGCCGCGCTGACACAGGGCATCCGGCCGGGGGATACTGGCCCCGGTCCTTCTCCCACCTCCATGACACGAGCGATCTCGGCCGAACAGGCCAGTGTTGACGAAGAGCTGCTGCGCCTGCTGGCCCAGCAGGGCCGGCGCATGCCGTACCCGGTCGGATTCAGCGCCGCCGTGATCGCCATCATGGCTTGGCAGGGCACCCAGCACTGGCTCGCCATGCTCTGGTTGGCCCTGGTGGTGGGCGTGCTGGCGCTGCGCTGGTGGGGCTTGGGTAAGTTGGCCGTCTGGCGCCATCTCTCGTTGCGCCGCCGCCTGCGCGCGGCCACCGGCTTGAGCCTGCTCAATGGCCTGGTGTTCAGCGCCTCGCTGATGTTCGTGCCCTATTTCGACGACTACCAGCGCATGGTGCAGACCATGCTGCTGCTGGGTTTGTGTGCCGGTTCGGTGGCTACCACGGCCGGCTCGGCGCCGGTGCTGCTGAGTTTCTTGCTGCCGGTCAGCCTCAGCAACAGCCTGGCCTGGCTGGGTTGGCATGCCGGCGGGCGCGAAAGCACCTGGCTGGAGGTGGCCCTGGGGGCCTTGATCCTGGGCTTTGCCTGGATTCTGGCCAGCCTCGGGCGCGATGCCTACCGAGTGTTTGTGGAGTCGGTGCTGATCCGCCAGCAACAGACCCAGACCAACCAGCAATTGCGCCTGGCCCTGCAAAAGGCCGAGCAGGCCATGGAGGCCAAGACGCGCTTTCTGGCTTCCGCCAGCCACGATCTGCGTCAGCCCATGCACACGCTGTCCTTGCTCGGTTCGGCCCTGGTGCGGCGGCCTCTGGATCCTGAGAGCGCCGAGATCGGCCGCCATATGAATCTGGCCCTGCAGTCCCTGGCCTCACAGATGGACGGGCTGCTGGACATCTCCAAACTCGATGCCCAGGTGGTGCCGGTGGCCAACCAGGTGTTCTGCCTGAGCAGCTGGCTGCGCCGCATCTGCCTCGAGATGCAGGCCACGGCCCAGGGCAAGGGCTTGAGTCTGATGTTCGAGTGCCCGGATTCGGTGTTCGTGGAGAGCGACCCGCTGCTGCTCGAACGGGTGATGCGCAATCTGATCGACAACGCCATCAAATACACCGAGCGTGGCGGTGTGCGGGTCGTCGTGTCGCCGGAATTCGGCGATGACGATGAGGACGGTGATGACGAGCCTATGTGGACCATCCGCGTCATCGACACCGGCCGCGGCATCGCGCCGGCCGAACAGGCCCGCATCTTTGAAGAGTTCTACCAGATCGGCAATGCCGAGCGCGACCGGGCCAAGGGCCTGGGCCTGGGCCTGTCCATCGTCAGCCGCATGGTCGACCTGCTGGACCTGCCGCTGCAGCTGCAATCCGAGCTGGGCCAGGGCAGCACCTTCAGCCTGAGCATCGCCGGCGCCCCGGCCTCGGCCGCGCCAGTGGGTGATGGTGCGGCAGCCTCAGCCGCCGCCCAGCCGCGCCTGCCCCGCCTGCATGTGCTGGTGCTGGACGACGAGGCGCCCGTGCGCGAGGCCATGCGTGCCCTGCTGAGCAGCCATGGCTGCGAGGTCACCACCACCGGCAGCACGCGCGAAGCCTTGCTCAAGTGCATGATGCGCCGCCCCGACATTGTGCTGACCGACTTCCGCCTGCGCGATGGCGACGACGGCATCTCCGCGCTCCACACCTTGCGCAATGCCCTGCCGGGCCTGCCCGCGGTACTGATCACCGGCGACACGGCGCCCGAGCGCCTGCGCGAAGCCCATGCCGCCGGTCTGGTGCTGCTGCACAAGCCCGTGTTGGAGGAGCAGCTGATCGCGGCCATCCACCAGGCCCTGGTCGAGGCTGGCGGCATCAGCCCGATCAGCCGGGTGCTGGCCGGTACGGCCTGACCGCTCAACTGGCGTGCGCATGGCGGATGCCATGCGCTGAATCTCGGCGTTTGCACCGACGCGGGGCCTGGGTTTCGACGATTCCTGTGGTGACACTGGCTGCCGAGAGCTGGCACTACGCTCCAGCGTTTTCTTGGACCCGCGCGGCGGTGGCGGCTGGCTCTGCCCTGGCGTGATCGATCCCTCATCGCTGCCACCCCATGCCGATCCCCTCAACTTTGACTGCAGCTTCGCCCCCTTCGACCGTTTCGACCGCTTCGGCCCCGCCGGCCGTGCGCCTGACCGCGCTGGATGGCCTGCGCGGGCTCAGCATGCTGGGCATGGTGTTGGTGAACTTTCGTCTGGCCATGGGCGTCGAGGCCTCGGCCGACGCGGGCTTGGGCTCGCTGTTTCTGGCCCTGGAGGGGCGCACGGCCGCCATTTTTGTCACCCTGGCCGGCATGGGCCTGGTGATGGGGGCGGCCCGCCAGCCCCTGGCCCAGGCGCGTTCGCAAGCGTTGCGCCGTGCTTTCTGGCTGGCTGTGATGGGCCTGTTGAATCTGCTGATCTTCCCGGCCGACATCCTGCATTTCTACGCCTGCTACTTCGCCCTGGGTGCCCTTTTCCTGGGGCGCTCGGGTCGCTTGTGCATGGCACTGGCCCTGCTCTTGCCGCTGCTGTATGTGGCGGCTTTGTTCCGCTGGAGTTATGACAGCGGCTGGGACTGGCAGACGCTCAGCTACATCGATCTGTGGCAGCCCCAGGGCTTTGTCCGTCACCTGCTGTTCAACGGCTTCCATCCGGTGCTGCCCTGGATGGCGTTTTTCCTCTGGGGCATGGGCCTGGCCCGCTTGCCTTTGCAGCAGCGGCCCGTGCAGTGGCGACTGATGCTGGGCGGTGCGTCGGTGTTTCTGATCTGCTTGGGTGTGCGTGAGGGTGTGGCCCTGTGGCTGCCCGCTTGGGCCCCACTGTGGGGCACGACGCCCTTGCCGCCGGGGCCTTTGTACATGTTCAGCGCCGGGGCGCTGGCCACGGCGCTGGTCGGGGCGGCCTTGCTGGCCTTGCCCGACTGGGCGGCCCTGCGGGCCCTGGGCCGCAGCACCCTGTCGGTCTATCTGGCCCACATCCTGCTCGGCATGGGCTTGCTGGAATCAGCTGGGCTCTTGTCCGGGCGCAGCCTGGCCGAGGTGCTGGCCTTGGGCCTGGGCTTCGGTGCGTTGGCCTTGCTGGGCTGTTGGGTCTGGCTTCGCCGCTTTCCACAGGGCCCGGTTGAAATGTTGATGCGACGACTGATCCGAAAACCCGGGCAGTTCTCGCGCCTTGAAGCCGGGGGCAGCCCGTAAGATGCGACCACGTTGACCAAGGCCTGATCCAGGCCCCGCACGCGCATGTGGAATCGTCGCAGCCTGCGTTTGAAGACTCTGGGCATTCTGGGCCTCTTGCTGTGCGCCGTCGGGGCGCTCAGTTTCGCGGCCAGCGCCTGGATGCTGGACAGCAGTCTCGGTGATTTCGAGCAAAGAGTGGCCCAGGAGCGCGTGGCGCGCGTGGCCGCAGCCATTCAGCAAGACGTCAGCGCACGCATCCGTGTGGCCAGCGATTACGGATTCTGGGACGATGCCGCCGCTTTCATGAGCGAGCCGGACGAGAAGTTCCTGACGGTCAACTTCACCGCCGAGTCCCTGCGCAATGCCCAGGTCAGCGCGGTTGCCTTCTTTGCCCTGGATGGCCATTTCCACGCCGGTGTGGAGATGCGCGATGGCCAGCGTGAAACCCTCGATGAAACCCGTCCTCTGGTGCAGCGCATGCGCGCGCTGGCCATGGACCAGGCCCTGGTGAGCCGCAGCATTGGTGGCGATGTCAAGCGCTGGGTCGATGGGCGGCCCATGCTGATGGTGTTCAGCCCGGTGCGGCGCACCGAGCGCCTGTCGCCGCAGCTCGGCTGGTTGGTCATGGTGCAGGTGATGGACGAAGCCAATCTGCGCGAGCTGTCGCTGAGCACGGGGTCAACGTTTCGTCTGCTGCCGGCGGCCGGCGGCGAGTTGTCGCCTGCTTCCCCGGCCATGACCACGGCTGCGGCTCAGATCACCCAGCCCCTGCGCGATGCCCTGGGCGAGAGCGAGCTGCTGCTGCAGGTGGACCTGCCGCCCGCCCTGGAGCGCCAGCGTCAGACCGGCTTGCTGGTGCTGCTGCTGAACAGCTTTGTGCTGGTGCTGCTGGCCGGTGCGGCGGCGGTTCTGCTGCTCGATCGGCTGATCCTGCGCCGCCTGGCGGAGTTCGCCCGCTTGGCCCGACGCCACCGCAGCGCCGGCCGCGCGCGCCCCGGGCAGGCCCAGGCCCAGCGCTGGCCGGTGCAAGGGCAGGATGAGCTGGATGAACTGGCTCTGGCCCTGAACGGCATGGTGGGCAGCCTGGACCAGGCGCGCGCCGAGCTGGAGCGGGATGTCCGCACCGATGCCCTGACCGGCCTGGGCAACCGCCGCCAGCTCTACGAGCAGATCGACCAGCTGCTGGGCCAGAAGGCGCGCCACCGCGAGCTGACCCTGGCCCTGCTTTTGATCGACCTCGATGATTTCAAGCTGCTCAACGACTCGCTCGGCCACGAGCTGGGCAACCACCTGCTGGTGCAGACCGGGCAGACGCTGAAGAAGCTGGTGCGCGCCTCCGATGTGGTGACGCGTTTGGGCGGCGACGAGTTCGCCCTGATCTATGTGGCCGAGAAGGGCGAGCTGGGCGTGCTGAGCTTTGTGCGCCGGCTCCAGCAGGCCCTGGCCCAGCCGGTCAGCTACCAGGACATGGAGGTCACGGTCACCGGCTCGATCGGCATCGCCTACCTCCACGCCAAGCCCGGCCAGGCGATCAACAAGGACGATCTGCTGCGCAATGCCGAGCTGGCCATGTACGCCGCCAAGCGTGCAGGCAAGGGCCGCTACAGCCTCTTCAACGATGCCCTGCTCGGTGATGTGCAAGAGCGCATGTTGCTCGAGCAGCAGCTGCGCGAGTGCCTGCGTCAGGATCAGCTCGAGGTCTGGTTCCAGCCCATCCTCGATGTGCGCACGGGCGAGGTGGCCATGTTCGAGGCGCTGGCCCGCTGGCCGCTGGAGGGCGGCTATTGCTCACCGGCCCGCTTCATCCCAGTGGCCGAGGAGACCGGCCTGATCAACGAGCTGGGCGCGGCGGTGGCGCGCAAGGTGATCGCTGCCTTGCCTGCCTTGCTGGCCCTCGATGCCCGCCATGTGGTCAACGTCAACCTGTCGCCGCGCCAGCTGATGAGCCGGCATCTGGTCGAGCAGATGTGCAGCCTGGTCGACGGCGCCGGCCTGTCGCGCGACAGCATCCACTTCGAGCTGACCGAATCAGCCCTGGCCAGCAATGCCGACTTTGCCAAGCAACAACTCGACGCCCTGGCCGCCGCCGGCTTCCACCTGCATCTCGACGATTTCGGCACCGGCTACTCCTCGCTGCACCGCCTGCAGAGCCTGCCCTTCTCGACCCTCAAGCTGGACCGCTCCTTCGTCGTCATGCTGGGCCAGGGCGATGCCCGCATCGCCCGCTCCATCATCTCCCTGGCCGAGCAGCTGGGCCTGCAGGTGATCGCCGAAGGCATCGAAACCCTCGAGCAGCAAGAGCGCCTGCTCGACCTCGGCTGCCACCTGATCCAGGGCTATCTGCACGCCAAGCCCATGCCGCTGCCGGATTTGTTGGAGTGGTTGGCCCGGCGCGGTTGAAGGGCTGCTTGGCCCGCGCGGCCCCGCTCAGTTGGCGAGTTGGGTCGGCGTGGTCGATCCGGGCTGCAGCAGGCCAGCCAGATTGTGGGCAATGCCGGTGATGCCCTCGTTGCTGAGGCCGGCGTCCTTCATCACCGCGTCGACGATGGGCTTGGCGATCTGGTACTGCAGGGCCGAGTTCATGACCTGCTCCGGGAAGGTGCCGGCCGGCGCGCTGGTGGCGCCGTCCTGTGCGCCCCCGTTGGTGCCCCCATTCATGCCATTGACCTGGAAGATGCGGATCGAATCGATCTTCTCCATCGGTCGCACCGCCTGCTCGATGATCTGCGGCAGCTGCTGCAGCAGCAGGGTGCGCACCTGCAGGTCGATCTGCGCGGCCGACAAGGTGTTCAGCGCCTCGTTGATGGCGCGCTTGCCTTCGGCTTCGGCCAGGGCGGCGGCCTGTTTTGCACGTGCTTCGATGGTGATGGCCTCGGCACGGTCCAGCGCGGCTTCCTTCTCAGCCGAGGCTGAGACCTTGACCGCAATCGCCAGCTGTTCGGCTTCCTTGCTGGCTTCGATCAGCTGGATGTTTTTCTCCCGCTCGGCCACCGCCACCTGACGGGCGGTGTTCACGCCTTCCTCGGCCTTGACGGCATCGGCACGCGCCTGGTTGGCCAAGGCGTCGGCCACCGATTGTTCCTTGCTCTTGTTGGCAATCGCGATCTGCATGTCCTGGCGAGCGATTTCCACTTGCTTGCGCTGCTCGGCGCGCTGCATCTCGGTCTTGCGCTCCAGCTCGATCTCGCGGGTCTGCACGACCAGGTTCTTGTCGATCTCGGCCGACTTGATCTCACGCTCGGCTTCGATCTTCTTCTGGCTGACCTGGCGTTCGGCCTCGATCTTGGCGGCTTCGGCTTCGCGGCTGCGCTCGGCTTGCTGGGTGGCGATCTGCGCAGCCTGCTCGGCGCGCGCGGTTTCCACCTGACGCTGCTGGGCCAGGGTGGCGAATTCCTGATCCTGTTCGATGGTCAGCTTCTGGCGCTGCGCTTCCAGGTTCTTGGTGCGCACCTGCATCTCGGTTTCCTGCTCGACATCGTTGCGCTGCTTGCGGCGCGCCTCGGTCTGTTCGGTCAAGCGGGTCAGGCCCTCGGCGTCGAAGGCGTTGTTGGGGTTGAAGAACTGCTTGTCGGTCTGGTCCAGGCTGGTCAGCGAGACCGACTCCAGCTCCAGGCCGTTCTTCTCCAGGTCTTCGGCCACCGCGTTCTGCACCGCCTGCACGAAATCGCGGCGCTTGTCTTGCAGCTCCTGGATGGTCATGGTGGCGGCGGTGGCGCGCAGGGCGTCAACGAACTTGTCTTCCACCAGGGTTTTCAGCGCTTCCGGTGCCAGGGTGCGCGTGCCCAGGGTCTGGGCGGCGGTGCTGACGGCCTCGGCCGTTTGCTGCACGCGCACGAAGAATGCGGCGGTCACGTCCACGCGCATGCGGTCCTTGGTGATCAGGCTCTCGCGCTCGCGGCGCATGACCTCGAGCTTCAGCGTGTTCATATTGACCAGCACGCGCTCATGAAACACCGGCAGCACGATGGCGCCGCCGTCCATGATGACCTTTTGCCCGCCCAGGCCGGTGCGCACAAAGGCGGTTTCCTTGGTCGAGCGCTTGTACAGGCGCGCGAACACCAGGCCGATGGCCAGAAGGCCCAGCAGGGCGATGCCGGCGATGCTGCCGAGTTCAATCAGATTGTTGTCCATGGCTTTCTTCTTCCTCCTTGAATCAGTGGGGCGCCTCAGCGCTCGACCAGGCCCGGGTGCGGGTTGCGGATGGCGCGGTAGATGGCGCCGTTCTTGCGCACCAGCAGCAGCTCGCTGCCCTCTTCGAAGACCTCGTCCGCCAGGTCGGGCTCGACCAGCAGGTGGTGCACGCGGCCATGCTCGTCGCGCACCCGCGCCTGGGCGGCCAGGCCCTGGCGGGCGTGGCCGGCATAGACCGTGGCAACCCGGCCCAGCAGGGTTTGGGCGCTGACCGCCGAGCTCTCATCGCGCGGCACGATATGGGCCACCAGGGCGCCGAGCGCGCGCACCGTGGTCAGGCCTGCGGGCACGGCCACCAGGCCGGCGATCCATGCCGGCAGGTAGTGGCCGACCAGACCTCGGCTGACCATTTGCAGGCTGTAGCCGAACAAGGCGTAGCCGGTCAGGAACAGCAGCAGCAAGACCAGGGCCGGCACCCGGCCCAGATGCAGCCAGCCCAGCACCCGGTCGAGCGCGCCGTCGTGGCCGGCTTCGGGCAGCCAGTCGTCCAGCCAGTTGCTGGGGCTCATCGAGATCATCATGCCCAGGCCTTCCAGCAGGGCGATGCCGACGATCAGGGCGAAGGCGATGCCGAAGGGCAGGTTCTCCGGGGTGGTGAACAGGCTCATGCTTGACCGTCAGCGCCGGACTGTTTCAGCTGGGCCAGGCGCGCGTCGATCTGCGTCTGCCGCACCAGATCTTCCAGCGTCTGCAGCTTGCTGGCGTCGTCCAGCCGGCCGGCGCGGGCCACGCCCGAGAGGCCGGTCTGGCGTTCGTAGATGCGGTCAAAGGCGTCGGTGGCGCCCGCCATGCGCTGTTCAATCTGGGCCGCGCTGCTGCCGGGCTTGGCCGCGGTGCCGGCGCTGCTGGCCCGGCTTTGCCGGAACTGGCTCAGCGCCGCTTCCATCTCGCGCCGCTTGGCCAGCAGGGCATCGACGTAGCCGCGGTGCTCGCCTTCCTGCTGGGCCAGCTCGGCCAGGCTGGCCTCCAGCAAGGGCAGCTGGGTTTCGATGTCCAGTTGGCGGCCCACGGCGGCGCGCGCCAGGTCTTCGCGGCCCTGGCCCAGGGCGGTGTCGATTTGCGCTTTCAGCGTGTCGTGCTGGCGGTTCAGCTCGGCATGGCGCTGCTGGGCCAGATGGCGGTTGGCGGTGACCGTGCCCAGCTCATGGCGCACTTCGTCCACCACCTGGTCGAGTTCGCGCAAGGCTTGCTCCATCATGGCCTCGGGCGCATGGTCTTCGATGCGGTCCAGCAAGGCGTGCACGCCGCCAGCCATGGCACGGGTGACGCGGGATCTCAGGGTTTCGGCCATTTCACGCTCCTTGTTGACGGGCTTGTTGCAGACATTGGATGGCTTGCGCCAGTTGCAGCGTGGCGCCGATATGGCGTTGCACGCCGTCGGGGTCGAAGGCCGCAGCCTGGGGGGTGGTGGCTTGGCGCAGCAGGGATTCGGTGTGCGCAAAGCTGCGCCGCAGCAGCTTGTCTTCCAACTGCTTGGCCTGTTCCAGATTGCCGACCTCGGCGCTGATCAGCAGCGCCATGGCATGGCTGATGTGCTCCAGCGCCTGGCTGAGCACCTCGGAATGTTGGCCAGTGCTGGCCTCCAGCTGGGCCAGGGCGGCACGCGGCCGGGCGGCCAGATCGCGGCACCAGGCCAGAGCGGTGACGAAGTCAAAAGCGCCGTCATGCTGGCGCTTGAGCTGCCCGAGCAGCACGCGCAGCTTGTCGCTGTTGGTGCTGGCGCCCTCGACCTTCAGCTGCGCCAGCCAGAGGTAGAGGTCGCTAGGGATGCGCGCCGACAGCGGCTCCATCGTCGTGCTCGTTGCTTGCGTCATGGTCCTGCTCCTGCGGGGCTGAAACGACCCGATGCGAGGCAGTGTATGCGTCTGAATTCAAATGACAACACCCCCAGAAGGGGGTGAAAGGACCGAGGCCTACAGATAGCGCGCCCAGAGCTGGTTGCTCAGCTTGCCGGCCGGGTCGTGCGCTTGCTTCAGCCGGCGCAGCTCGCTCACCTCCGGGTAGGCGCGCTCGAACTGCGCGCGGCTGGCGTGCAGTTGGTAGGGCAGGTAGTAGCGCCCCTCGTGTTCCAGGGCCAGGGCGATGAGTTCGCGCGTCCAGCCGGCCACCAGGGCTTGGGCGTTTTCGTCCGTGCCTTGCTTGTAGTACAGCACGAAACAGAAGACCTCCTCTTTGGCCCAGGGCAGAAGGCTGTCGCTGTCGGGCGGCGCGTGGCGGATGGACACATTCAGCGCCATCACCTGGCGTTGGCGCAGCAGGGCCGCCATGGCTCGGGTGAAGCTCAGGAAATGGCGTGGCGGAATGAAGTACTCCTGCAGCACATAGCTGGAGTGCCTGCGCTGGCGCGGCTCCAGCTGGGCCACATCAAGGCTGGCCTCGTGGTTCAGCCATTGCACCGCCTTGCCAGCGCTGAGCAAGGGGTGCACGACCTGGCTGCGCAACAGCGCCCCACCCGGCAACTCGCTCATGGCCCAGATCAGGCTTTGCTCCAGCCGGTAGCTGGCGCCGCGCGGCACCAGGCGGGCGGTCTCGGTCAGCGCCGTGCCATCCGGGCAGCGGCGCCAGCTCACAGCGACCGGCTGGTCGAAGCGTGGCGGCAGCAGATCGGCGTTGTGCAGCACGCAGTCCCCGCGCGCCAGCACTTCGCGCTGGAAGTAGGCCGGGTAGTCGGCCAGCGCCAGGCTTTTCACCTCGCGGCGGATTTTGCAGTTGCGCGCGAGATCCAGCTCCACCTCGCTGATCACCGCCAGCGCCCCGTAGCCACCCAGCGCCGCGCGGAACAGCTCGGCGTTCTCGCTGCGGCTGGCTTCGACGATGCGGCCATCAGCCAGCACCAGCTGCAAGGCCTGCACGGTGCGGCCCACGGGCCCATGGCCGACATAACGGCCATGGCAGTTGACCGAGACCGAACCGCCGATGCTGAAGTTGGCATAGCTCTGCATGGTCTTGATGGCCAGACCCAGCGGGTCGAGATGGTCTTGCAGATCCCGCCAGCTCATGCCCGCCTGCACCCGCACCCGCATCTGTTCCGGTCGCAGCCAGACCAAGGCCCTCATGCCGCGCAAATCCAGCTGCAGGCCGCCGGCAATCGCCACCTGGCCGCCCATGCTGAAATGCCCGCCGCCCACAGCCACCTGGCCTGGCCAGGCGCGCAAAGCGGCCGCGATCTCGGCGGCCGAGCGCGGGTGCTCGATCCCGGCGACCGGCACGCTGTACAGACGGGTGACGTTGTGCACCCACAGCTCCGGCGCGCAATGCACCGCCGTGGGCAGCAGGCTGAGCAGACCGGCCTGGGCCAGGCCCAGAACCAGGCGGCGCCGGCCCAGCGCGGGCAGCGCGGCAAGATCGCTTAATCTCTGATCGCTGCTAACTTTTGGAGTCCCTGCCATGTCTTGCATCGTTCCGCGCTCCCTGGTTTTCGCGCAGCGTAGCGCAAGCCGCATGCGGCCCGGCCTGTTCGGCCTGCTGCTGGCCCTGCTCGGCGGCGCCGCACCGGCGCTGCAGGCGGCGCCCGGGCCGGCCTTCGACTGCGCCAAGGTCCAGCCCGGCAGCATGGCGGCCTTGGTTTGCGCCGATGCTGGCCTGGTGAAACTGGACCGCCAACTGGCCCAGGTCTACAGCCAGGCTCTGAAGAAGACCGCCAAGGAGCGCCCGCCCCTGCTCAAGGCCGAGCAGCGCGGCTGGGTCAAGGGCCGGGACGAGTGCTGGAAGAGCCAGGACAAACCGGCCTGCGTGAAAGACAGTTATGTCCGCCGCATCGCCGAGCTGCAGGCCCGTTACCGACTGCTGCCGCCGCAGGGGCCGATCCGCTGGGCCTGTGATGGCAATGCCGCCAAGGAGGTGGTGGTGAGCTTCTTCGCCACCGAGCCGCCGACCCTGGTGGCCGAGTTCGGCGACAGCAGCTCGCTGATGTTTGCCGAGCGCAGCGCCAGCGGCAGCCGCTATGTCGGCCGCAATGAGAGCTTCTGGGAGCACCAGGGCGAAGCCCGCATTGTCTGGGGCTACCAGGCGCCGGAGATGGTCTGCCGCCAGCCTCGATGAAGAGGAGCGCCGTGCCCTGCCGCATGTGGCCGGGCGCTTGGGGCTTGGGCGTTAGCGCGGCGATGGCGCACTGCTTGGCCAGGCGAGTCGCTCGCCCGACCGCCCGCCGGTGCTGGTGCCTGAGTAACGCGGCACCCATGCGGCCTGCATGAGTGGGCCTTGGCAGCCAAAGCTGCGGCGCACTCGGTGGGCTTCGCGGCAGACTGTCGCCAATCTTTACAACTTGTTTCGTGAGCCGTTGCCGATGTGGCCATACCGCCTGGCCTTGCAAGGTTCCCCGCGTTTCGGGGGGGGGCGGCCCTGACCGTGAAGCAAGACACGCCTGCTCGTTCTCAAATCCGGCCATCTGCTCGGAAACAGTGCTGCCTTGACCCGTCTTGTGCCTGACTCCACTTGGCGCAGCACTCGCGCTGGCATGTCATTTGCGTGGTGACGTTTGCTCTCCACTTGGGGGAGCCCGTCCATGCGATAGGGGGGCGGAACACCATGAATTCGAAAGAGCGACAGAAAGATGATGAAAAACGCAATCCATTCCTTTGCCATCGCAACCCTTGGCTTGGCCCTCGCAGGCGCCGCCCACGCTGGACCCGTCCATGTTGGCGTGATGAACGGCGGCGGCTTCGGTGGCGTCAATGGCAATGCCAACACCGCGCAGCAAGGCATCCTGTCTTCGACCCTGGGCTTCGTCAACAGCGGGTTTCAAGTCCAGGCCGGCGACAAAGTGCAGGTCACGGCAAGCGGCACCCTGTGCCTGAGTGGCAATGCGGGCTGTGGCGACGCGAACGGGCAAGTGATGCAGGGTCTTGGCAACGGGACGGCGCACTTCACGGGGCTGAACAATCTCTTCGGCGCCTTGGTCGGCAGCATTGTTGGCGACGACAGTGGCAACTTCCAGGCCTTTGATGCCGCCGACGTGGCAAACGGTATCTCGCAAAGCTCCTTGTTCGCTCTCGGTACGAACGTGCAGTTCACCGCGACCCGCAGCGGCCGCCTCTACCTGGGTGTGAGCGATTCGGCCTTCTGGGACAACGCGGGCGCTGGCTTCGAAGTGACGCTGTCGCGCATCCCTTCGGGCAATCAAGTGCCCGAGCCCTCGTCCTGGGCACTGGCCGGGCTGGCTCTGTTTGCAGCCTTCGCTGCACGCCGCCGCAGCGCCTGAGCTTGACGTTTCAGCTTGACGCTTGAGCTCGGCTAGAGCCGGCTGAACACGGCGCCCAGCATCGGCCGCCCGAAGGGGCGATGCACGGTGAGTGGGTGGCCGTGATGTGGCCGGCCTTGAAGGGTGAGCGCGGGTGCGATTGAATCGCTTCGAAAAAAAGAGGCCGCTGCAAGCCAGCGTTAGCTAGCTAGTCGCAAACCCGCGTCCCTTTTTTTGCTCAGGCCTCAGTAGCCGCTGGCCGGCAGGCGCGGGGCCACCAGGCGCCGGCCCTCGTCACCTTGTACGAGGCCGAAGCGCGGGCCGCCGGCTTCGCGCTGCGCATCCCAATCGGCCTGCGCCTGGGCCACCGCCTCGCGGCTGAGGCCGACGAAGTTCCACCACATTTCGATCTCGGCCGGGAAGGGCTCGCCGCCCAGCAGCAGAAGGCGGCCGCCGGCGCTGAGGCGAATGGACGCGGGCGCCTGCCCCGGCGCCAGATAGGCCAGCTCGCCCGTGCCCAGGGTCTCGCCGGCCAGGCCCAGCTCGCCTTCCAGCGGCAGCAGGCCATGCTCGAAATCGCCGCGCAGCTCCAACTGCAGCTCGACGGCTTCGTTCGGTGCATGGATCTCCAGGCCCAGCAGCGGCGTGTAGACCCGCGGCGGCGCCGTGCGGTCGGCGTGGCTGCCGGCCAGCAGGGTCCATTGCGCGCCCTGCTCCTGCCAGCGCGGCAGGCTGGCATGGTGCTCGAAGGCCGGCGGCCGGTCTTCCTCGCCCGGGGGCAGGGCGATCCAGAGCTGGGCGGCGTGGATGCGCGCGGTGCCGGCCGGCGCATCCTCGGTGTGGACGATGCCGTGGCCGGCCGTCATCAGGTTCACCTCGCCAGGCCGGATCAGCTGCTCGCTGCCCAGGCTGTCGCGGTGCAGGATCTCGCCTTCGATCATCCAGGTGAAGGTCTGCAGGCCGATGTGCGGGTGGCCGCCGACATGCAGGCCGCCGTTCGCCAGCGCCTGACCCTCAAACTGCACGGGCCCGATGTGGTCGAGAAAACACCAGGCACCCACGCGGCGCCGCTGCGCCGTCGGCAGGGCGCGGCGTATGGTCAGGCCCTCGCCCAGCTCGGTGCGGCGGGCGTGGATGCGGTCGAAGGGGGCGGCGGGGGTGCTGCTGTGGCTGCTGCTCATGCGAGGGCTCCGGGATGGCTGGCCGACATCATCGCCGGAAAAACACCGACCCAGGCCTGCGGAATGGGACCACGAGGCGGGCCTTGCTTGGGCATGCAGGCGGCTGAGGTTCCTGCTCGCCATCAGGCGGCGGCAGCTACTGCTGCGCAGCAGCGTGATGGACTTTCTGACTTCGCGTCTTGACGCGGAGCTGCCTCACTGGGCTCGTGGGTTGCGAAAGCCGGCGCTGTTCGAGCACCTTGCATCGAGAAGGGCGAGATGCTTCGAGTCGTGGTGATGTCCGATGTCAATCAATCGGCGCGCCCATTCCTGTGTAGGAGCAACTTCTTGGGAAACCACAGCTAGCTGTGCAGTCAGCAAAAGCCTTCAATTTCAAGGCCTGACCCCGGCCGTGACCCCGGCCGCGCCCCCGTGGTGCTTCAGGCCACCGGCAGCCAGCTCTGGCGCGAGAGCTCGCGCCGCAGCTCGGACTGTTCGACGTTCTTGTGGAAGAGGCGGATTTCCACGGTGTCGGCGCTGATCTCGAGCATGCCGTGGTTCTGCTCCTTCTTGCCCACCACTACCGCATCGCGCACCGCCGCGCCCGAGGAGGTGACCTCGTGCAGCGGCAGGCCACCGGTGTGGAAGGCGTCAACATCGTTGTGATGCACATCGCCGCTCAGCAGCAGCGTGCGCTGCTGCGCGGCCTGGGCCTTCAGCCACTCCCAGTCGTTCGGGTAGTTCTTCCAATCCTTGGAGGTGGAGCCATTGGCAAACAGGTGCAAGGCCTGCGGATTGGCCGCGATGGCCTTACCGAACTTGTTGCGCTGTGCCGCGCCCAGCAGCTGGCGTTTGTCTTGCGCCACGAAGGTGGTTTCGGTGCGCCAGCTGCGTCCGTCGCTGAGGTGTAGCCATAGATCCGCCTCAAGCTGCAGGCTGGGGGTGGCGGGCGCGGGCTCCTGAGGGTTCCAGAACACCGGATCGGTGTAGGCGACCGGGAAACCGTCGGGGGCGTCGAGCGCGGCGCGGAAGGCCTTGAAGAAGGCGTTGCTGAGGGGGATCTTGCTGCTCTGCGGCGGCTGAGCGCGGATCGCCGCGCCGCAGGCGTTGTCCCAGAGAAAGTCGTGGTCGTCCCATATCGCATGGGTGCGGCCCGGGCCCAGCTGGGCGAGCAAGGCACGGAATTGCTTCTGCGCCAGCTGGCTGCTCCAGCGATGGTGCAGATGTTGCGCGAACTCGTTGTTGCTCATCTGCCTGGGAGGCTTGGGGGCTTCGACGTCCAGGTAGACCGAGTCGCCCAGTAGCAGTAGGCGATCCGGCTGGGCGGCGGCGATCCAGTCCCACACCGGCTGCTGAGGATATACCTGTACCGACATGCAGGAAGTAAAGGCAACTTTCATGACGATGAGTTCCTGGGATTCAGCTTTGGAGCCAGGACCGTAGCGCTGGCGCGGCGCGCCTGTCATCCGCAGGGTTGACGAGTCGCCGGGCAGGGCGGGGCGGCTGCGTTCGCCGCCATACATGCGCTTGAGGACGCGCGTGTCGTGACGCTCATCCGTAGCGGTCACAGCCGGGAGCAGGCCTTCTTTTTCGAGGTGCAACATGCCCGCGATGGCGATTGCGCCACTATGCAACCAAGTCACCTAGCGCTTCTCGCTCTGCTGTCAGCAAAAGCCTTCAAATTCAAGGCCTGACCCCTGCTGCTCTTGTGACCCCTGCTGCTCTTGTGACCCCTGCTGCTCTTGGACCCCTGCTGCTCTTGACCCCTGCTGCACTTGCATCGACGTGCCCGAACAGCTCCTGTACGGGGAGGACCTTCTGAAGTGGGCTACCTAAGTGACGGTCAGGATCGGAGGGCACCTGCCCGCCAAACGCCCGGTCGGATTCCTTGGGGAGTGGAGCTGCACTTACTTAGGACTGAGCTCTACGAACCTGCGGATGACTACTCCCGCTCCAGTGGGAGGATGTTCTGTACTGGCGTGGGTGATTCAGCGAATTGCATGTTCTGTATACCCTGCTCAAGCACCTCGGTCGTTATCACGGACTGCATCGGGTTCGGAGCGATAGTTCCCTTCTTGTTGTAGTACCGGTTGACATGCGTGACGACCCATTTGTACGGCTCCGGCGTGCCAGAACCCGTTTCGCGAAGAAAGATCTCTAAGTCGCAGACCAAGGTGGTGCCGCTTTGGAACTTCACCTTCTTCGCGGTGACCTTGGCGAGGAAGTCTTCGTCGATCAGGTCGAAGCTGATGCCGTGCTTTTCGAAGACGCCCTTCCACTTGAAGGCGTCCCGTTTGAAGACCGGCGAGACAATTTCGATCTCGGCATCCCGAATCACCGTCGGGTCAAGCTCGCGTAGAGCGACCACATACGTGCTGAAGCTAGCTCGGTGAACGATCATTTCATTGCGTGGCGATGGGTCGTGACTCGGGCTGAAGCCAACGGATGACACCTTCTCATAGGGAAGGAGGTGCTGATAGAACTGCGACCGTAGCTTGATGATCTTCGGGTTTGAGAGCAAGGCTGGGACGACATCCTCGGCTGTTGGAACAGGCTCAAGCGGCAATGGTCTTGTCGCTGCCGTTGATGGCATTTTGGGGGCTTCGCCAGTCGCCTCTTGCTCCATCTTCTTGAGCTCCAGCCTCGCCTTCTTGATCGCGAGATCGTTCATCTCTACCTGTTGGTCGGCAAGCTTGCGGTCTCGGTTCAGCGCGAAATCGTTTTGCAGGATCTGCTGCTGCAGAAGCTCCCGCTGATAAGTCATCCAGACACCGGCTGAGCAGATGGCTGTGATGGCTGCACCCAGCAGCGTCAACGCAACGGCATGCTTGCCGAGAAGGCTGAGGTGAACCGAAAGGCCGCCCTCAGCGTAGGCGGTAGCGTCGATGTGAAAATCTATGTCGAGCTGCTTGCCGATTTCTCTCAGAAGACCGAGCAGTTCTCCCTCACAGCCATGGAGCACCAGGGCATCCATGTTGTGTGACCCATCCCTCAGGATGAAGTGCACCTGAAACTGACCAGTCGTTCCGACGGATATTCCCTCAAAGTGATCGTTCACGATGCCTCCCTTTTTCAGGTGATTGTCCTGGAAACGGAGCCCGGTACGCTGCCTGATCATTGATCAAAAACCTGGTTCCGGGCGAGGCAGGTCTAGCGCGTAACTCCATCATCTTCCGCTGTAGTTTGAGCATGTCCGGTCGTACGGCCTCGAAGTCATTCGGCGACATGAGGTCTGGTAGGGAGTACGACTCCTTCAGCTAGGCCGGAGCGTCGAGTTGGGGGCGGACGTGATGATCAGGGGAGCTGCCGACTGAACCTCAGCTCCTGAAGCTCCGGCGCGAGCATCTTGCGTTGGACGCGCAGGACTGAGTCATAAGTCGCGGTTCGTTCAGTGGACATGTGTTCCTCCCGTGTTCTCCGCTCGGACTGTATCGCCGTACGCTGAGCCTCGACGTTGAACGACCGCTCAGAGGCGATGAGTTTTGCAAGCTGGCGGATCGCAACAGCTACAGAGCCGTAGCTGCCGCACCGTCATGACCAGCCGCATGCTCAGCGTAAACATGCACTGAGATCAAGGCCGCTCATCGCCCGCACTGCGGAGAAGAAGTCGAACCCCGCATTGCCTCTGAATTCCTCTGTGTCTTCGTGACTCTGTGGTCTGTTCCGGCTGTTCAAACGCAGTCCCAATCGCGCAAAGGCCCAAAGAAAAAGCCCGCCGTATCCGGGCGGGCTTTTGTGTCCAGCTAAGTGCCTAACGATCAGGCCAGCTGCTTCCACTGCTGCATCAGCGATTCCCACTTGGCCTTGGCCGCGTGGACATGGCGCTCCTTGACATGGCCATAACCGCGAATTTCTTCGGGGATGCGGGCGATCTCGGTGGCCAGCTTGAGGCGATCGGCGCTCAGGCCCTTGGCCAGGATGGCTTCGATGCTGGCGCGGTATTCGCCGATCAGGGCGCGTTCCATCTTGCGCTCAGCCGTGTAGCCGAAGATGTCCAGCGCCGTGCCGCGCAAGCCCTTGAGCTTGGCCAGCAGGCCGAAGGCCGGGCGGACCCAGGCGCCCATCTGCTGCTTGACCAGCTCGCCCTTGTCGTTCTTCTTGGCCAGCAGCGGCGGGGCCAGGTGGTGCACCAACTTGTAATTGCCTTCGAACTGGCTGGCCACTTTTTCGACAAAGCTCTTGTCGGTGTGCAGGCGGGCGACTTCGTACTCGTCCTTGTAGGCCATGAGCTTGAACAGGTACTTGGCCACGGCCTCGGTGAGCGCCGTGCTGTTCAGGCTGCCCTCGGCCGCGCGCACCTTCTCGACAAAGGCCTTGTACTGCGCGGCATAGGCCGCGCTCTGGTAGCCGGTCAGGAAGTCCACGCGCTTGGCCACCAGCTCGTCCACGCCCGGGCGCTTGACGATCTGGATCACCTGCTGAGCGGCGAACAGCGATTGCACGCCGGCCAGATCATGGGCGCAGCGGCGGCCCCATTCGAAGGCGGCCTTGTTGTTGTCGATCTGCACGCCGTTCAACTCGATGGCGCGCATCAGCGCGGCGTGGGACAGCGGGATGCGACCCTGCTGCCAGGCATAGCCCAGCATCAGCGGGTTGGTGTACAGCGAGTCGCCCAGCAGCTTGACGGCCACGTCCTCGGCATCGAAGGCGCGGAAGTGATCGGCGCCCACGGCCTTGGCCACGGCGGCCTCGCACGAGGCGCCGGGGAAGGACCAGTCGGCGTTGTTCACCAGGGCCGCGGTCGGCGAGCCGTGGGTGTTCAAGGCCACAAAGGTGCGGCCCTCGCGCATCACGGCCAAGGTGGCCTTGTTGGCGGCGACGATGGAATCGCAGGCGATCACCAGCTGCGCCTCGGCCGTGCCGACCTTGGTGCAGTGGATGTCTTCGGCACGGTTGGCGATCTGGATGTGGCTCCAGGTGGCGCCACCCTTTTGCGCCAGACCGGCGGCGTCCTGCGTGATCACGCCCTTGCCTTCCAGATGGGCGGCCATGCCCAGCAGCTGGCCGATGGTGATGACACCGGTGCCGCCGACGCCGGCGACGACGATGCCCCAGGCTTCCTGCGCGTTGGGAATGCTCGGCTCGGGCAGGGCGCCCAGCTTGGCATCAAAGGGCGAGATGCGCTTGTCCTTCTTGGGCTTCTTCAGCTCGCCGCCCTCGATGGTGACGAAGCTGGGGCAGAAGCCCTTGACGCAGCTGAAGTCCTTGTTGCAGGTGTTCTGGTTGATCTGGCGCTTGCGGCCGAAATCGGTCTCCAGCGGCTCGATGGAGAGGCAGTTGGACTGGATGCTGCAGTCGCCGCAGCCTTCGCAGACCAGCTCGTTGATGACCGTGCGCTTGGCCGGATCGGCCAGCTTGCCGCGCTTGCGGCGGCGGCGCTTCTCGGTGGCGCAGGTCTGGTCGTAGATGATGGCCGTGGTGCCGGGGATCTCGCGGAACTGGCGCTGGATGGCGTCAAGCTCGTCGCGGTGGTGCACGGTCACGCCGCTGGCCAGGGCCACGCCCATGTACTTGTCCGGCTCGTCGGTGACGATGACCAGCTTGGCCACGCCTTCCGAGACCAGGCTGTTCATGATCTGCAGCACCGTGTGGCCCTCGGCGCGCTCGCCCACCTGCTGGCCGCCGGTCATGGCGACGGCGTCGTTGTAGAGCACCTTGTAGGTGATGTTCACACCGGCGGCGATGCTTTGGCGGATCGCCAGGATGCCGCTGTGGAAGTAGGTGCCGTCACCGAGGTTGGAGAAGATGTGCTTCTCGTTGGTGAAGGCGGCCTGGCCGACCCAGGGCACGCCCTCGCCGCCCATCTGGGTGAAGGTGGCGGTGTTGCGGCCCGGCATCCAGGTGACCATGTAGTGGCAGCCGATGCCGCCCACGGCGCGCGAGCCCTCGGGCACGCGGGTGCTGGTGTTGTGCGGGCAGCCCGAGCAGAACCAGGGGGTGCGGTCGGCGCCACCGGCGGCTTTCTCTTCCTGCTTGAGGGCGTTTTCCTTGCCGTCGATCAGGGCCACGCGGGCGTCCAGGCGGGCGGCCACATCGGCATCCACGCCCAGCTTCTTCAGGCGCTTGGCGATCGCGCGGGCGATGATGGCCGGGGTCAGGTCGGCCTGCGGGCGCAGCAGCCAGTTCTTGCTGGGGTTGGGCAGGCCCCACTCGCCACCCATGCCGCCTTCGGCGTCGTCGTCGAACTTGCCCAGCACATGCGGGCGCACGTCGGAGCGCCAGTTGTAGAGCTGCTCCTTGATCTGGTATTCGATGACCTGGCGCTTTTCCTCGATGACCAGGATCTCCTGCAGGCCGGTCGCGAAATCGCGCGTGATATTGGCCTCCAGCGGCCAGACCACATTGACCTTGTGCAGGCGGATGCCGAGGCGGCGGCAGGTGTCGTCGTCCAGGCCGAGGTCGTGCAGGGCCTGGCGGGTGTCGTTCCAGGCCTTGCCCGAGGCGATCAGGCCCAGGCGGTCCTTCGGCGTGGCGATGACGTTGTAGTTGAGCTTGTTGGCGCGCACATAGGCCAGGGCTGCGTACCACTTGTGGTCGAGCATGCGCGCTTCCTGGTCCAGCGGCGGGTCGGGCCAGCGGATGTGCAGGCCGCCCGGGGGCATGGGGAAGTCGTCCGGCGTGATGATGTTGACGCGGTCCGGATCGACGCTGACGCTGGCGCCCGACTCGACGATTTCCTGAATCGTCTTCATGCCCGACCACAGGCCCGAGAAGCGGCTCATGGCAAAGGCGTGCAAGCCCATGTCCAGGATGTCTTGCACGCTGCTGGGGAAGAAGACCGGGAAGCCGGCGGCCTTGAAGACGTGGTCGCTCTGGTGGGCGGCGGTGGAGCTCTTGGCGATGTGGTCATCGCCGGCGATGGCGATCACGCCGCCATGCTTGGAGGTGCCGGCCATGTTTGCGTGCTTGAACACATCGATGCAGCGGTCCACGCCCGGGCCCTTGCCGTACCAGATGCCGAACACGCCGTCGAACTTGGCTTTTTCCTTGAACAGGTCCAGCTGCTGCGTGCCCCAGACGGCGGTGGCGCCGAGTTCTTCGTTGACGCCGGGCTGGAAGACGATGTTCTGCTTGGCCAGATGCTTCTTGGCCGCCATCAGCGCCTGGTCGTAGCCGCCCAGCGGCGAACCGCGGTAGCCCGACACGAAACCGGCGGTGTTCAGCCCGGCGATGGCATCGCGCGTGCGCTGCAGCATGGGCAGGCGCACCAGGGCTTGCACCCCGCTCATGAAGGCGCGGCCGTTGTCCAGCGCGTATTTGTCGTCCAGCGTGACCTTTTCGAGCGCGCGCAGGACGTGATCGGGCAGGGGAGCATTCATGGTGGGGATCTCGGCTTGTCTCGGGGTGGAACCGGGCTGGCTGCTGCCGCTTGTGGCGGCCATGCTCCCGTGTGCATTGGATGCCGGCACTGGGTGCGGCACAGTATGTCCGGCCTGCAGGCCCTGTGTACAGGGCCGCAGCACGGTATTTGCCCTTCAAAAGGCAGGCGCCAGTGTAGGGAAAGGGTCGCGAGCGGTGCTTTCTATTTGGTCTTGGAAACCCGGGCGCTGAGCAATAATCTTTCCAGCAATCTGTTTTGGGGCAAGAAATGGCATCGAGAAAGCCCGGACCTAGTAAAAACCCGCAGTCTTTTGCCGGCGCCGCGGACCCGGCCACGGACGCGGGCGCCGATGCCGCTGCCGCCGCGGATCTGCTGCCCCAGGGCGACACCCTCGACCGCTATCACATCGCCATCCTGGCCGAGCTGCAGCGCGACGCGCGGCTCTCCAATGCCGAGCTCTCGGCCCGCATCGGCCTGTCCACCGCGCCCACCTGGCGGCGCGTGCGCTGGCTGGAGGAGCAGGGCTTCATCACCGGCTACCGCGCCGAGATCGACCGCCGCAAGATCGGCCTGGGCGTGCTCGCCTTTGTGCGCGTGGACGCCGACCGCAACACCGGCACCTCGACCAAGCCGCTGGAGGACGCGCTGCGCCAGCTGCCCGAGGTGATCTCCTGCCACTACATCTCGGGCGCCGGCACCTTCGAGTTGCAGGTGCTGGCCACCGACCTCGACGCCTTCAGCCGCTTCACCATCGACACGCTGCTGCATCTGCCCAATGTCAAGGACGTGCACACCAGCTTCTCGCTGGGTGAGGTGAAGGCCGGGGGCGGCGTGCCGCTGCGACATTTGCGCGGCGGCTGAGGGGCGGCTGAAGGGCTGCCACTGCCATGGCCTGGGCCGATCTGGACGCCATTGCCGCCCGCCAAAGCCAGGCGCTGCGGCGGGCCATGCGTGCGGCGGTGCGCCGCAGCAATGGCGAGCAGTCGGGCCTGCGCCTGCTCGGCCAGGGGGTGTTCGGCCTGCTGCTGTGCCTGCTGCCGCTCTGGGGGCTGGGCTTCTGGGGCCTGATCTTCTGTGCGCCGGGGCTGTGGTTCTTTTTGCTGCCGGCCCTGGCGGAAGGGCTGCCCGAGCTCTGGGCCTGGGCCGCGCCGGCGCGCTGGGCCGATGTCCAGGGTCAGCGCTACAGCTTCATGGGTGCCTACCTGCACATCGAGCGCGACGCCGAGGGCCAGCCCTGGCTCTCCTGCGACGAGGTGCGCGCCGCGGGCGTGGACCTGCCGCAAGCCTGGGTTGTGCAGGCCCGGCTGGACCCGGCGCGCTGCCGCCTCGATGCGCGCGGTCGCCGCCTGCAACTGCGCGCGGACGCTTTGCTGGCCGGCCTGCAGGGCACGGCCCAGCCGCGCGGCCACAAGTTCGCGCTCTGGCTGCAGCGCGTGGTCATCTACCCGGCCGATCGGGCGGCGCGGCGGCGCTGATTGCTTCTTCGTTGGCGTAGGCTGGTTTTCCCTGGTGCGAAGCTGGGGGAAAGAACTCTATATTCCGCTCCCCGACTGAACCGACCGTTAGGCGGTAAGGCGGCGGAGCCGTCGCGGGCCAGTTCAATGCCATGCGCGCCAGGCCCGCACTCACAACATCGATCGAGGAGGAGACCTTTCTCATGAATACCAAGCCCCACAATATGTTCCGACTTGCGGCCCTGGCCGCCGCCTGCCTGCTCAGTACCGCTGGCGCCGCCCAGGCTGAGACCTACCAGTTCAGCGGCGACATCAGCAGCAGCCCGACCTTCCAGCGCCTGATCGGCAGCGGTCCCAATCTGTCCACCGTGGCCAATGCGGTGCATTTCAATGCCTTCGAGTTCAGCGTCAGCCAAGCCGGCAGCTACAGTTTTGAAAGCTTGGTGCCCGGTGACACCAGCCCGACAGGTGGTGTGTGGGACAACTACCTATTCCTCTACCAAACCGCCTTCAATCCGGCCGATGCGCGGGTCAACATCCTCAAGGGCTCCAGCGGCCTTGGCTTTGGTGCCGCCAAGCTGAGCCTCGACCTGAGCGCCGGCAGCCGTTATGTGCTGGTGACCAGTGGCTATCTGAACAAGGACATGGGCAGCTTCGTCAACACGATCAATGGCGCTGGCCAGGTGTCGCCGGTGCCGGAGCCCGCCAGCGCTGCTCTGCTCTTGGCGGGTTTGCTGGCCCTTGGTGTGATGGTCAGCCAGGGGCGTCGCCGGGCCTGATGGCTTGATGGGGCTCATGGGCGGTGGCCGCCCGGCCGGATCCGGCAGAGGGCAAGCAGCTGCTAGGCTTGGGCGCACCCACCCTCGACGCCTAGCCCTATGAGCGCCAGCAACCGCCTGCCCTTCGCGCACTTTTTGTTGGCCTTGGCCGTGGTGGCCATCTGGGGCAGCAATTTCGTCGTCATCCGGCTGGGACTTGACGCCCTGCCGCCCTTGCTCTTTGCCACCCTGCGCTTCAGCCTGGCCGTGCTGCCGGCGGTGTTCTTCATTCAACGGCCCGATCTGCCTTGGCGCAATCTCGCCAGCTATGGGCTCTTGATCGGCGTTGGCCAGTTCGGCCTGCTGTTTCTGGCCATGCGTGGGCCGCAGCCGGCCATCTCGCCCGGCCTGGCTTCGCTGGTGATCCAGACCCAGGTCTTCTTCACCCTGATGCTGTCCATGCGCCTGACCCGCGAGCCGGTCAAGGGCTACCAATGGCTGGCCCTGGGCCTGGCCGCCTCCGGCATCGCCCTGATCGCCAGCCACACCGACGGCAGCGCCACGCCGCTGGGCCTGGCCATGGTGCTGGCCGCGGCCTTCAGCTGGGCCTGCGCCAACATGGTGGGCAAGCAGGCCGGGCGCGTGAACATGCTGGCCTATATGGTCTGGACCAGCGTCTTCGCCGTGCCGCCGCTCCTGCTGCTGTCCCTGCTGGTCGAGGGGCCGCAGGCCATGGCCGCGGGCTTGCACAAGGCGGATCTCGGCACCTGGGCCGCGGTGCTCTGGCAGGCCCTGGGCAACACCTTGTTCGGCTACGCCGCCTGGGGCTGGCTGCTGGCCCGCCATGCGCCGGCCACCGTCGTGCCCTTGGCCTTGCTGGTGCCCGTCTTCGGCATGAGCACCGCGGCCCTGGTGCTGGGCGAAGGCCTGCCGGCCTGGAAGCTGATCGCCGCCGGCCTGGTACTGGCCGGCCTGGCGCTGAATCTGTTGTGGCCGCTGCGCCAATGGAAGAATGCGCAGACGCAGACAGAGCTGACAAAATAGGTTCGTTTGAAGTAGACGCGGGCAGTTTGCAAAAGACGCCTGACGAGAATCGTGAATGAGGGAGGAGTCCATGAGAGTTTTACAAAGCCTGCGCTTGGCCGTTGTGTTGTCTACGGCGGCACTTGCTGCGGCGTGCGGTGGAGGGGGTGGAGGCGACACCGGATCCGGGACGCCCAGCGTGCCAGATGTGCCGATCTCGGGGCTCATGCCCAGTGCGCCGACTGCCGGCGCCGTCTTGTATGCCGACGCGGCCGTCCTTCGCCCGATGAAGGACCAGTACCGCTGGACCTACCAGGGGCTGGTCAAGTGGGTCGGTCTGTATGCGCCCGATACCCCCTACACCAATCTGGTGACTCAGCGTGGCGCAGGGGCAGGCGTTCAGGAGCAGGCCAGCAATCCGTTCGGGATGGGGCCTGTTTCCACGGGAGGGCTTGAGCCCCTGGTGATTGAGGCGGGCGTGGTACGCCAGCGCTTGCGTGCCAGTCTCCTGCCAGGCGTGTCCACGGATTTGCTGGACTTTGTTGAGTTGCGCTCACCTGTCCGGCAAGGGGAGCAATACAACGTCTACGACCGCCGCCTGGCGGATATCGGGCGTGATCTGGATGGTGACAAACGCAATGACGGCTTTGATGTGGCCATCTGGGTGAGGGTTGAAGGCGAGGAGGTGTTGGATTTGCCCGACCGGTCGCAGGTCAAAACCTTGAAGACAATACTCACGATGCAGCTGCGCCCCGTTTACAGCAGTGGGAAAGTGGCGAATGTAGACGAAGTCAAGCAGACGACGTGGTATTTGCCCAATGTGGGTATCGTCAAGCGGCAAATTGATATGCCCGCTGAAAATCAGGTGGGTATACGAAAAAACATCATTGAAGAATTGCGCTATTGGGATGGGGTTGATCGGGGTTATGGGGTCGCCCCGCCAACAGACTTGGTGATGCCTTCTGGTTCAAAGCCTCTCGGTGCAGTACTGGGGGTTGTGGGTTTTGAAAGCCACGCGGTGGTGGCTTCCGAAGTCAATGGGGAATTGCCGAGTTACGGTATCGCGCTGACTCATATTGATGCGGTAGGAAAGGTTGTGGCGAGCCGCACCTATACATCTGCTGAATTGTTCGGTCCCAATGCAACAGCGTTTGGGTATGAAACTGCACGCCTGGTCCGTATGGGCGATGAGTTGCGAATTGTTGCCTTCGGCGATGGCATTGTGATGCGGCGCCTTTCGAGCACAGGGCAGCAGGTGCTGGGGGCGTCGCCAGTTCAATTGGTGAAGTATGTCAACGACGCGAATGAAACTTCGCCGGACTGGAGCACTGAGCGTCAAAAGTTTTCGTTTGCTGCAACCAGTGACCAAATATGGCTGTCCTGGAATGCCACTCTACGTTTGCCGGAGAGCAATTACAAGCAAGTTATCCGCTTGAGGGGTTTTGACGGGGCGGGGAATCCCATCACTTCGGTGCAAGATGTAAGTCCAGCTACGGTCGCTGGTTTGAGTGGTGCAAGTTTGGCGATTCAAGGAAACCGATTGCTGGTCTCCTGGGGAATTCTTGGGGATCTTCCTGCGTGGTTCTATTCGGTGCACGATACTGCCAATGGGCAGGCCTTGGCGAAGTACGAGGTGGCAGGTCTGAAAACTGATACCTGGAGGTACCCGCAGGCTTTGTCCCTGGAGGCTGGCCTGGGTTTATGGACTGTCAATAAAGCTGGGGGTGTTGCAGCGGTTCGCCTGAATGAAGGGACTTACTCTCTTGAACAGTCAACTGCATCGTATCTAGATGGTCAGACCCTGAGTACTGTTGGGCTGGGCTTGAAGAATCTCAGTTCGGGAATGGTTCTCGGCGGTAGCCCGTTTCTGTACGTGGCCTATGGGGAAAATGTCAATATTTATGGACAGAACGAGTGGTTTGTTTCCCGGGTGCCGGCTGGTGTGAACCAGCCTGCTGCGACACCCATGCAGTTGCTGGGACGTGGCTTGACCAAGGATTCATATCCCCGATATCTCATGCCGATGGGCAACAAGGTGCTAGTCATCGGCGCTCGTCCGTCGGGGCAGTTGTATAGCTACCTGGTTTGGCTCTGACTCTTGAGTGGCTTGATGCGGAGCCCTGGTGCCTTTGCGCGCGTCGGCATTGAGGCCGCCGGTGGACTCCGCTCGCCCCTTGCGATTGGTTTCTTGCCATAGCAGTTCTGGGGGCAGGCTTTGGCCTGACGGGTTTGTTCGGTTCGCGTGCTGACATTCCTCCAAAGCAACTTCCTCCTGGTGCACAGCTGTCGGGGGGCAGGGCTCGCAGCACGGTACGGTGCCTTCTGAGGCCTGCAGCCGCCAAGGCGAGAGCGTTCGGTTCAGATCAAAACAGATTCAGCCGTAGGGTGAGATATGCCGCTGGACACCCCACTGTTGTTTGTCGCCTTCGGCGCGGCCACGAGAGCCCGCGCTCACGGCCGGCCGGGCGCCTGCGCCGGGCGCCACTTTTGCAAAGCCAGGGATTCAGCATCACGTCTTCGTGGTTGACGAATCGGCCAGCACCTTGTCCCTTGACATGCAATGAGCCCAGCCGCCGGTCGGCATCCCGGCCCTGGCCGCGCTGGCGTGCTAGGTCGCGGCGGCCTATGCTGGGCGCATGAACGCATCCCACTTGCTTCCCCGTCGTGCCTGCCTGCTTCTTGCCGGACTGGGCCTGATGCCCTTGCTCGCGGCCGCTCAGCCCGCGGCCAAGCTGCCCCCGCGCAACCTCTGGGTCGAGATGCGCTGGGTGGAAAGCCGCATGGACGGCGCCAGCCTCGCCGGCGTGCGTGAGGGCGCGGTGGTGGTGGGCACGGGCGGCAGTGTTTCGCCCACGCCCGGTGTGAGCCTGAGCACGAGCAGCCACAGCCAGAGCGGCCAGCAGACCCAGCGTGTGCTGGTGCTGAACGGCCGCCAGGCGCAGTTCCAGCTCAACGAGAAAGTGCCGGTGCAGTGGGTCGATGTTTCGGTGCAGATGGACGGCGCCGCAGCGGCGGGCGGCGGCGTGCCCGGCATGGCGGATGCGCGCGTGCGCGCCGTGCCACGCAGCGGCTTTGTCGAGCAGACGCGCGGCTTCACCGTGGCCGTGTTCTGGCCCGGCGGCCAGCAGCCGGCGCGCCTGGACATCAAGGTGCAAACCCCCTCGGGCGAGCCCGGCCCGAACGGTGTGCCCGCAGGCCAAACCCAGCTCGACAGCAGCGTGCAGCTGCGCCTGGGCGAGTGGCTGACAGTGGCGCGCACCGGCGCGGCCGTGCAGGCGCAGGAGCGCGGCGTGCTCAGCACCCGGGCGGCCGAGTCCCAGACCCAGCGCGAGCTGCAGCTGCGTGTCGATCTGGCGCCGTGAGTGATGGCTGCCGTGCGCGGCCTGCGCCCTCATTCGTGCCGCGCTTAAGCCAATCTTGAGACGGCCGCGGGGCGGGCCCTGCTAGTCTCCAGCGTCCTTGTTTGGAGCTTGCTGTTCGATGATGTGCTTGTCGCTGTCCACTTCCCGTCTGGCCTTGGCCGCCTCCGCCCTGTGTGCCTCTTTGCTGTCGCTGCCCGCCAAGGCGGCTGAGGCCACGCCCTATCCCCTGTTCGGCGGCAAGCCTTTGCCGGTCGAGCGCACCAGCGCCAAGGTCGTGGGGGTCTACGTGCCCATGTGGGAGAGCGCTGCCCATGTCGACCGCATCCCGGCCGGCAGCGTGACGCACTTGCTGTATTCCTTTCTGCGCCTGTGCGGCCCGGGTCAGATCGCCAAGGACGCGGCGCGCTGCGAGGGCAAGAAGGACTTCCAGCTCAGCACCGGCGGCGCCGAGAAAACTTTCGACGCCGCCTTTGCGCGCTTGAAGGCGCGCGAGCCCCAGGTCAAGGTTCTGGCCTCGGTCGGCGGCTGGGGCGGCTCGGACGGCTTCTTCAACATGGCGCCCGATGCGGCCAAGCGCGCCGTCTTTGTCGAGTCGTCTCTGCAGTTCCTGCGCGATCACCCGAGCTTTGACGGCATTGACATCGACTGGGAGCACCCAGGCGACAACGGTTCCGCCAACGGCGTGCCTCTGGGCAGCCCGGCCGATGGCCAGGCCTATGCCGACCTGATGGTGGACCTGCGCCGCGGCCTGCAGCGCCTGGAGGCCGAGACCGGGCGGCCCTATCTGCTGAGCACGGCCATCAACAGCGGCGAGACCGTGGTCAAGCGTATCAACTTCAAGCAGGCCGCCCCCGCGCTCGATCTCATCTTCATGATGACCTACGACTTCTACGGCAACTGGTCAGCCGCGGCGGGCAATCACACGACGCTGATGAGCAGCCGCAACACCGCCGGGGTCGAGGCCGACGACAGCCTCGACCGCTCGGTGCGCAACCTCGAGGCCGCCGGTGTGCCGCGCGCCAAGCTGGTGGGCGGCGTGGCCATGTACGGCCGCGGCTTTGCCGGCGTCGACCGCGCGCAGACCGGGGCCAGCAAGACCGGCGGCTATCCCGGCGCCGATGGCTCGGCCGGCTACCGCGAAATCGCCGCCCGCTACCTCGGGCCCAAGGGCCAAGGCCTGAACGGCTATCTGGCCCAGTTCGACGCCCAGACCCAAGCCTGGAACCTGTTCCACCCCAAGCACAAGCTCTGGATGGGTTACGACGACCCGCGCGCCGTCATCGCCAAGGGGCGGTACGCCGTCAAGCAGGGCCTGGCCGGCCTGTTCGCCTGGGAGCTGACCCAGGACAATGGCGACTTGCTCAATGCCATGAACCACGGCGTGGGCAACCGAGTCCTTCCGTGAAGAGCCCAGGGCGGGTTGCTTCTCAGTACTGCACGCCGTAGCGCGCCCGAATGGCGCGCAGCACACCGCGCGCCTCCAGCCGCTCCTGCGCGGCATTGAGGCGCTGCACCTCGTCCTCGCTGACGGTTTTCTTGCTGAACATCAGGTGCACCGGCGCGTTCGAGGGGTGGTAGGGCAGGGGCGCCAGCTCCATCTTCAGCCGCCCGGCTTCGAAGAGCAGGGTGGCGTGGTCGGCCATGATCAGCTCGCCACGCTCGCGGGCCAGCATCAGCAGGCCTTTCTCGAAGGTCTCGAAGGTGGAGCTCAGCCGCGCTTCCTGCAGGCGGCCGATGTAGGCCTCGTAGTCGGCGCCGAACCAACCGGCGTTCAGGCTCAGCAGTGGAATGCGCCGGGCCAGCACATCCTGAAAACCGCTGACATCGCGGTACAGCGCCAGCTTGGCGGGCAGGGTGAAGAGGCTGACCGTCTCCATGCGGTAGGCGCGGCCGAACCAGGCGAACTCGCGCCGCTCGGCTGTGTCTGAGGCGCCGGGGATGATGTCGAGCTCGCCGGCCTTGAACATGGCATAGCGGCGGTTGCGCGGCACGGCTTCGCCCAGCTCCAGGCTGCAGCCGGCTTCCTTGAAGACCGCGCGGATCAGCTCGATGTCGGCGCCCACGGCCTCGCCCTTGTCGTTGGGGAAGAAGTAGGGCGGCCATTCCATCATGGCGATGCGCAGCGGGCGGCTGCAGGGCGCTGCCTGGGCCGGGCCGTTCAGCAGCAGCAACAGCCACATTCCCCCCAGGCCCAGCGCTAACGCGGCGGCCCGCGATCTCCAGCTCTTCGTCAAACCGGGCATGTATCGGCTCCTGATCGGCGTGCTCCGTGGAGCGCCCAGCATAGCCACGATTGCCCGGGCGCGGCATCCCTTGCCCAGGCAACAGCCGGTCCGGCTGCGTTCACCAGGGCAGGCGCTCGCCCTGGTAGCTCAGAAAACTGCCGCTGTCTTCGGCCTGCACGCGGTCCAGCACGGCCAGCATTTCCCGTGCGGCCAGGGCCGGCGGCCGGCCGATCTGCTCGCCCCGAAAAGGCCGCGACAGGGCCGAGTTGACGGTGCCCGGGTGCAGAGCGATCAGGGCCGCGCCGGGCAGCTGGCGTTTGGTTTCGATCGCCGCGGTCTTGATCAGCATGTTCAGCGCCGCCTTGGAGGCCCGGTAGCTGTACCAGCCGCCCAGGCGGTTGTCCTCGATGCTGCCCACCTTGGCCGAGAGCAGGGCCAGCACGCTGCGCTGCCTGTCCATCAGCGGCACCAAGTGGCGCAGCAGCAGGGCCGGGCCGAAGGTGTTGACCAGAAAGGTGGCTTGCAGCTGGGCATAGCTGAGCTCGCCGAGCTTTTTCTCGGGCATGAAGTCGGCGCTGTGCAGCAGGCCGGCGGCGTTGATGAGCACGTGGAAGGGCGCTTGCTCACGCAGGGCTTGTGCGGCCGCGGCGATGCTGGCTTCGTCGGCAAAGTCCAGGGCGGGGACGGAGTGCCGGTGCAGGCCGGTCACGCCCGCACAGCGCGGGTCGGCCTGCAGCTGCTCCACAAAGGCCGCGCCCAGGGCGCCCGAAGCGCCGATCACCAGGGCGCGATAGCCCTCGGGCAAGCTGGCCATGCCCTGGAATGGGGTGGCCTCACTCATGCCAGCCACCCCTGGCGCCAACGCTCGCTGTCGCGCAACTCGCGCCAGGCCAGGCGCTGCACCCGCTTGGACAGCACCGCCTCCAGCTCGATCCACTCGATCGGGCCCGGCTGCCCGCTGGGGCCGATCTCGGGTGCGATCACCCGGCTGACCAGGAAATGCCGCTCGCGCTGCTGCGGCTGCAAGGCGGTCCATTTGCTGTGCAGCAGTTTCTTGGGGTGCAGGGGCGGGGCTGGGTGTGAGGAACTCATGGGGCGCAGCCTAGCCCAAGCCCGCGGGCCGCGCAGCGCCGGCCGGCAATGCCCGAGCCCGGCCGCGGCGCTTGTGGCGAGCGACCCACCCGCAGGCCTGCGGGCCCGCACAATCGGCAATCTGTTCGATCCTGATGCCCCAGCCCATGTCTGTTTTCTCCGCCGCCCCCGTGGCCATCGTCGGCGCCGGCCTGGCCGGCCTGTCCTGCGCCCAGGCTTTGCAAGCGGCTGGCGTGCCGGTGCAGCTGTTCGAGAAGAGCCGCGGCCCGGCCGGCCGCATGAGCACACGCCGCGGCGAGGGCTGGCAATGCGACCACGGCGCCCAGTACTTCACCGCCCGCGACCCCGAGTTCCGCGCCGAGCTGGCGCGCTGGCAGGCGGCCGGAGTGGCCGCGCCCTGGCAGCCGCGCCTGCGTGTCTTCGGGCCACAGCCCGAGGCGCGCGGCGCCGGTGAGACCGAGCGCTTTGTCGGCCTGCCCCAGATGACGGCGCCGGCGCGCTGGCTGGCCCAGTCGCTGCCGGTGCAGCTGCAGGCCACGGTGCAAGGCCTGCAGCGCCGTGCCGATGGGGCCTGGCAGCTGCAGCTGGCTGAAGCCGAGCATCAGGCGCTGGCGACCCAAGCGTTTGCCGCGGTGCTGCTGGCTGTGCCCGCGCCGCAGGCCGTGCCCCTGCTGGCGGGCCACAGCGAGACCCTACGTGCCCGCGCTGCCGCCGCCCGCATGCGCGGCAGCTGGGCGCTGATGCTGCACTACGAGCAGGCCCTGGGCCTGGATTTCGATGCCGCCTTCGTCAACCAGGGCCCGCTGCGCTGGGTCGCACGGGACAGCAGCAAGCCCGGGCGCGCCCTGGCCGGCGTGGCTGAGACCTGGCTGCTGCACGCCGAGGCCGAGTGGAGCGAGGCGAATCTGGAGCTGACGCCCGAGCAGGCCAGCGAGCCTTTGCTGGCTGCTTTTGCCGCGCTGGGCGGCCGTGCGCCCGATCAGCTGGCCGTGCACCGCTGGCGCTATGCCGACAGCGCGCCGCCGCTGGACCTGGGCTGCGACTGGGATGCCACCGCCGGCCTTGGCCTGTGTGGCGACTGGCTGATGGGCGGCAAGGTCGAAGGCGCCTGGCGTAGCGGCCGGGCCCTGGCGCAGGCCTTTTTGCAATCGCGCGGCTGAGCTGGCCCGCGGCGGGCTCGCGGATCAGGGCGAACCCGGGTGCGGCGCCGGCGGCGGCGCCGCACAATCGATTGCAAGAATCGCAGCGCGCCGCCCGGATGGCTGGGCAGGCGCACAGCAGGAGGGGCCCATGTCGCAGATGTTGCCGCCTTCGGTGGAAACCGAGCGTCTGGCTGCCTTGCTCGCGCTGGAGGTGCTGGACAGCGAGCCCGAGGCCGAGTTCGATGCCCTGGTGCAGGCGGCCGCCCTGGCCTGTGATGCGCCCGTGGCCCGCCTGGCCTTGGTGGATGCGCGGCGGGCCTGGTTCAAAGCAGGGGTGGGCTGCAGCGAGGTCAAATCCCTGCCGCGTGAGCTGACCTGCTGCGACAGCGCCATCCAGGGCACGGATCTTTTTGAGGTGCCCGACGCGGCGCTCGATGCCCGGTTTTCGGCCAGCCCGCTGGTGCGCGGCCGGGCCGGTCAGCCCGGTCTGCGCTTTTATGCCGGCATGCCGCTGCGCCTGCGTGAAGGGCAGGCGGTGGGCACGCTGTGTGTGCTCGACCATGTGCCGCGCCGGCTCACGGCCAGCCAGGCCGGGGTTTTGCGCCAGCTGGCGCAGGCGGCCGCCCTGGCCTTGCAAGGCCGGCGCGCCGAGCTGGAGGCTCAGCGCATGGCGCGCGAGCTGGCGGCCCGCGAGGCCTGGCTGCGCACCCTCAGCGAATCCTCGCCCCTGGGCATCTTTGCCACCGATGCCGAGGGCGAATGCACCTACACCAACCCGCGCTGGCAGGCGATCTACGGGCTCAGCCATGCGCAAAGCCTGGGCCGCGGCTGGCCGGCCACCCTGCACCCCGACGATGCCGGGCGGGTCCTGGCCGAATGGCAGCGCTGTGCCGCCCTGCGCAGCGAGTTCGACCAGCAGTTCCGTCTGCGTCGGCCCGACCGCAGCGAGCGCCATGTCCATTCGCGCGCCCGCCCGGTGCTGGGGCCGCAGCAGCAGGTGCTGGGCTTTGTCGGCACGGTCGAGGATGTCAGCGAACAGGTGCAGATGCAGGCCCGGCTGCGCGCCAGCGAAGAGCGCCTCTCGGTGGCGGCCGACAGCGGCCAGATCGGCATCTGGGAGTGGGACCTGGGCAGCGGCGAGATGCACTGGGACAGCTGGATGTACCGGCTCTACGGCCTCATCCCGCCGGCACCCGGCCTGGGTGCGCGTTCGCCGGCCAGCGCCTACGAACTCTGGTCGCGCCAGGTCCACCCGCAGGATCTGGCGGCCTCGCACCAGGCCATGCTGCAGGCCATCGACAGCGGCCAGCCCTTTCTGACCGAGTTCCGGGTGGTCTGGCCGGACGGCAGCACGCATCACCTGCGCGCCTCGGGCCGCGTCATCCGCGACGAGCAGGGCCGGGCCTTGCGCCTGGTCGGCAGCAACTGGGATCTGACCGAGATGCGCCGCCTGGCGGCCGAGCTGGCCGAGCAGCTGGCGGCCGAACTGGCCGAGCAGCATGAGCTGCTGCGCGTGACCCTGCGCTCGATCGGCGATGCCGTCATCACCACCGATGCCCGCGGCCAGGTGCGTTGGCTCAACCCCGCGGCCGAGCGCATGAGCGGCTGGCCCGCCGTCAGCGCCGCTGGGCGGCCGCTAGAGCAGGTCTTCCATGTCGTGCACGAGACCAGCGGCGAAACCCTGGAGAACCCGGTTGCGCGCTGCCTGGCCACGGGCCGGCCGGCGGGGCTGGCCAGCCAGGCCCTGCTGCTGACGCCCGATGGCCGGCGCCTGGGCGTGGAGGATTCGGCCGCGCCCATCCGCAACGAGCGCGGCGAGCTGCTCGGCGCCGTGCTGGTGTTCCACGATGTGACCGAACAGCGCCGCCTGGCCGGCGAAATGAGCTTCCGCGCCAGCCACGATCCGCTGACCGGTCTGTTCAACCGCAGCGAGTTCGAGAGCCGGCTGCGGGGCTTGCTGGAGCGCATGGCGGCCGAGGGCGTGCCCGAAGATGTCACCGAGGATCAGGCCCAATCCACCCCGGCCCGCCATGCCTTGCTCTACATCGACCTGGATCAGTTCAAGGCCGTCAACGATGCCTGTGGCCACGCCGTCGGCGATGTCTTGCTGCAGCAGGTGGCCCGTCTGCTGGCCGGGGTGGTGCGCGGCCACGACACCCTGGCGCGCCTGGGCGGCGACGAGTTCGCCCTGCTGCTGGAGCATTGCCCGCCGGCCCAGGCCGAGCGCGTGGCGCGCCAGATCTGCGAGCGCATGGAGGCGTTTCAGTTCAGCCACGACGGCCGGCGCTTTCCGATCGGCGCCAGCATCGGCCTGCTGCCGCTCGATAGGCGCTGGCACCATCTGGAGCTGGCGCTGCAGGCCGCCGATGGCGCTTGCTACGCCGCCAAGCAGGCCGGGCGCAACCGGGTGCAGGTCTGGCAGGACAGCCCGGCCCACCGTGCCACGCGCAGCGCCGAGCAGCAGTGGCAGGCGCGCATCGCCCGGGCCCTCCGCGAGGGGCGTTTTGTCCTGCACGGCCAGCGCATCGAGGCCTTGGCGGGCCCGAACCAACAGGCCGAGGCCGGCAAGGCCGGCGAAACCGGTGTCGGCCAGGCCTGGCGCCGCTCGCTGCGCGGCCAGCGCACCGCCCTGGCGCCGGGGGCTTTGCGGGCCGAGGTGCTGCTGCGCATGCGCGAGGAGGCGCCCACGGGCAGCGGCCAGGCCGAGGCGGCGGCGACGGCTGCTGCTGCGCCGGGCCTGGTGCTGCCTGCCGCCTTCTTGCCGGCGGCCGCCCGCTTTCAGATGGCGGCCCAGATCGACCGCTGGGTGCTGGCCGAGGTGGTGCAGTGCCTGCAGGCGCGGCTGCCGCGCCAGGTGGGGCTGCTGAGCCTCAATCTGTCCGAGCAGGCCATCGGCGACCGGGCGTTTCACCGCTGGGCCCTGGACTTGCTGCGCGCGGCCGGCCCCGAGGTCTGCGCCCAGCTCTGCTTCGAGATCAGCGAGCACACGGCCCTGGCCGGCTTGGCCGATGCGGCCCTGTTTCTGGAACAGGTGCGGGCCCTGGGCGCCAGTGCCGCGCTGGATGAGTTCGGCGCCGGAGCATCGAGCTTCGGCTATCTCAAGAGCCTGCCGCTCGATTACCTCAAGATCGCCGGCCAGTTCGTGCGCGATCTGGCCGAGGATCCGCTCGACGAGGCCGCGGTGCGCGCCTTTGTGGATGTGGCCCAGGTGGTGGGCCTGCGCACGGTGGCCGGCTGTGTCGACAGCGAGGCCGCCCAGGCCCGCTTGGGCCGCCTGGGGGTGGATTTCAGCCAGGGCTTTCTGCTGCATCGGCCGGTGGCCCTGGAGCAGCTCTTGCCGCCCGGCGCAGGGGGCTGAGCGGGCGGCCGGTCCAGGCTGGCCGAGAACACAGTAAAATCCCAGGTCCGATCCATGACCCACCCTGCCGCAGCCGCTCCAAGCCGGTGCGGGCGGCGGCAGTGGATTGGTTCGCAGGACCCCAGGTTTTGCAGTTTTTTTCCGACTTCTTTTTCCGTACCGGAGCCATCATGGGCAACAAGATCATCACCGAAGCCGCTGCACGCGCCACCCCCCGTCCCGTCGCCCCCAAGGGCGTGACCTTCACGGCTCCCCGCGGCCAAAAGATCAGCCTGGAGCGCGGCTCGCACACCCGCAGCAAGAAGAACCCGGGCAAGCGCGCCAGCAGCGGCGGCTGATCCCTCCCAGCCTTCTGTGCCCGGGCCTGCGACGCAAGGACACCCGGCACAGCCTGAGCTGATCACAGGCCCTTCCTCGCGGTAGGGCCTGTGCTTTTTTGGGGGCCGGCCGCTCGCAGCGGCCATGCGCAGCCCCATCTCGCGTCCCTTGTTCGCTCACCCTGAACCACTCCGACACGCCATGCTCCGCATCACCGAACTCCGTTTGCCGCTGGACCACGCCGAGGAGGCCTTACGCCCCGCGGTTTTGCAGCGCCTGGGGCTGAAAGACGATGCGGCGCTGCTGGGGTTCGCCGTCTTCAAGCGCAGCTACGACGCGCGCAAGAAGACCGCAATCCAGCTGATCTACACGGTGGACTGCGAGCTCAGCGACGAGGCGGCGGTGCTGCAGCAGTTCGCCGGCGACCCGCACATCAAGCCCTCACCGGACACGCAGTACAAATTCGTCGGCCATGCACCGGTGGATTTCTTCAAGGGCGGCGAGCGCCCCCGGCCGGTGGTCATCGGCTTCGGCCCCTGCGGCATCTTTGCCGCCCTGATCCTGGCCCAGATGGGCCTGCGCCCCATCGTGCTGGAGCGCGGCAAGCAGGTGCGCGAACGCACCAAGGACACCTGGGGCCTGTGGCGCGAGCAGCGCCTGAACCCTGAATCGAATGTGCAGTTCGGCGAGGGCGGGGCCGGCACCTTCTCCGACGGCAAGCTCTGGAGCCAGATCTCTGATCCGCGCCACCTGACCCGCAAAGTGCTGACCGAATTCGTCAAGGCCGGCGCGCCGGAGGAGATCCTGTTCGTCAGCAAGCCGCACATCGGCACCTTCCGCCTGGTCAGCATGGTGATCAAGATGCGCGCCGAGATCGAGGCCCTGGGCGGCGAGATCCGCTTCGAGCAAAAGGTCAGCGATGTGCTGATCGAAAAGAGCGCCGATGGCAGCCAGCACATCCGCGGCGTGACGCTGGAGTCGGGCGAGCAAATCCGGACCGACCATGTGGTGCTGGCCCTGGGCCACAGCGCCCGCGACACCTTCACCATGCTGCATCAGCGCGGCGTGTTCATGGAAGCCAAGCCCTTCTCCATCGGCTACCGCATCGAGCATCCGCAAAGCGTGATCGACGCGGCCCGCTTCGGGCCCAACGCCGGCAACCCCATCCTCGGCGCGGCAGACTACAAGCTGGTGCACCATGCCAAGAACGGCCGCTCGGTTTACAGCTTCTGCATGTGCCCCGGCGGCACCGTGGTGGCCGCGACCAGCGAGCCCGAGCGCGTGGTCACCAACGGCATGAGCCAGTACTCGCGCAATGAGCGCAATGCCAATGCCGGCATCGTCGTCGGCATCAACCCGCAGGACTACCGCCAGGACGGCAGGCACGAAGGCCCGGTCAGCCCGCTCGACGGCATGGCCTTCCAGCGCATCTGGGAAAGCCGCGCTTACGAGCTGGGCGAGGGCGGCTATCTGGCGCCCGGTGCCCTGGTCGGTGACTTCATCAAGCGCCAGCGCTCCAAGGTGCTGGGCAATGTCGAGCCCAGCTACAAGCCCGGCGTGACCCTGACCGATCTGCAGCAAAAAGGCCGTGGCAGCCTGCCCGACTACTGCCTGGACGCGATCCGCGAAGCCTTGCCCGCGTTTGAGCGCCAGATCAAGGGCTTCTCGCGCCCCGACGCTGTGCTCACCGGCGTCGAGACCCGCACCTCCTCGCCCCTGCGCATCACCCGCGGCCGCGACTACCAAAGCCTCAATATCAAGGGTCTCTACCCGGCCGGTGAAGGTGCTGGTTATGCCGGCGGCATCATGTCGGCCGGCGTCGATGGCATCGAGGTCGCCGAGGCACTGGGCGCGGCTTTGTTGGGCCAGGGTTGAGTGCGGATCATTCCGGGTTCAGCGGCTTGCTGCGGCGCTGAAAGAACTGCTCGATCTGCGGCGCGTAGCGCTCGCGGGCCTCGGCGCTGAGCCAGTCTTTGCCGATCTCGCGCAGGCGGGCGGCGCCAGCCGGTGTGCCCAGGGCCTGGTCGATGGCCCGGATGGCCGCGCGACCCCAGGCGTTGCGTGGGCAGGCGATGCCCAGCACCAGGGGTTCGGTGGCGCCGTGGATGGGCAGGGCGATGTAGTCCTCGGCCGCCAGGCCCAGCTTTTGCAGCTGGAGCAGCGCGCCGGGCGCGTCGATCAGGTAGTCGGTGCGGTCCCGGGCCAGCATGTCGCGCATGCGGTCGCCCCAGGCGGCGGTGGCGTAGTCGGCCAGCATGGGGTTCTTGCTCTGCTGCTCGGCGACCAGCAGTGCGTCCACCGCGTCACCAAAGCTGCGCCCGCGCGCGAAGGCGCCGCGCAGACGCTTCTGGGCCAGCAGCGCCCGCAGATCGGCCGCGCCCTCGGCGTCGCGCGGCAGCAGATGCAGCTTGTCGCGCCGCAGCACCAGCTCGGGCGGCGGCGCCAGCAGGGTGTCGGCGAAATAGGCCTCGGCCTCGCGCGCCCGGGTGTGCACCGTGCTCGGCCGGCAGGCCGGCTCGCCGCGCTGGACCATCTGCCAGCTGCGCACTGCATTGACTTCCAGGGCCTCGTGGCGGACGGCCGGGAGTTGTTCCTTCAAGTACGCCACGATGGGGTTGAGACGCGCGCTGCTGCCTTGCAGCCAGAGGATGTGCGTCACGTGCGGCGCGCTTGCCGGGCTGCGGTCGGTGCCTGCGTGCGCCGGGGTCAGCTCGATAGCGGCCCCGCAGATGGTCCACCAGATGGCCAGCGCGAGCGCGTGCTGGCACGCGGTCTTCGGTGACTTCATGGTGATGCTCCTGGCTGGGCTCGCTTTCGGTAAAACTGATCGAGCTGGTTGGCGTAGCGGCGCCGGACCTCCGCAGGATAGCGGTCCTCATGTGCCTGCTTGAGCGCTTCGACGGCCTCGGGCGTGCTCAGGATGCGATCGATGCGTGCAATCGCGGCCCGGCCCCAGTCGGTGCGTGGGCAGGCGATGCCGCTGCGCGTGAGTTGGCTGGCGCCCTGGATGGGCACGGCCACCAGGCCGTCGGCGGCGCGGTCGCCGGTGCCGGGGGCGCGCAGGATCCACTCGTACTCGATGGTGTAGTCGGCACGGCCCCGATGCAACATGGCCAGTAGGGGCGATCCGAAGTCTCTCGGTGAGTAGAAGCTCAAGCCCGGGGTCTTGTTTTCGGGGCCGAGGGCACGCAGCAGTCCATCCACCACCGGGCCGTAGCTGCGGCCGCTGACCAGGGCGCCACGCCAGTGACCCTGGTGCACCAGCGTCACCAGATCGACCTCGCCGGCCGCGTTGCGCGGCAAGGCGGCCAGCCGATGGCGCGCCACGATCAGACTGGGCGGTGGGGTCATGGCCGTGGTGCTGAACAGCAGCAGGGCTTCGCGTTCAGGGCTGCGGATCATGGCCCCGTGGCAATAGGGCTCGCCGGCGCGCAGCATCTGCATGCTGCGCGAGCCGTTGGCGCGCAGGATCTCGTGCTCCTGGTCGCGCCAGTGAGCTTGCAGGTAACGAACCACCTGCTCGGGAGGCGATGCATCCACCACCTTGCCTTGCGCGTCCTTCAGCTCGGGCGAAAGCAGCCAGCGCATCGGAGGCGCGCTGGTGTTGGCGTGCGGGCCGGAGTCCGAGGGCGCTGCAAGCGCCGCGCTGCCGATGAGCGCATGCACGAGCGTCCCCAAGAAACGCAAGCGCCGCAACCCGCCCGCTGAGCGACGAATTTGAATCTTCAGGGGCAGGGCGCGCGAGCACGGCGAGTCGGAGCGAGACACGGCAAGTCAAAGCGGGCAGCGGATCAGGCCCTCAGCATAGCCCGCCCAGCCTGGCCTGGGTGTGCCGGAAAGGGCTGCTTTCTCTGCCGCGTGCGGACTGGCCGGGCGGGCCTCAGCCCGGCTTGGAGGGCCGCGCGCGTTCGCGGTAGAAAGCGTCGATCTTGGGGCCGTAGTGGCGCCGGATGTCGGGGCTCAGCAGCCCCTCCACGGCTTCGCGCAGAAAGCGTGCACCGGCAGGTGTGCCCAGCACGCGGTCCACCTGGCGCAATGCGCCCATGCCCCAGGCATTGCGCGGGCAGGCCATGGCGCCAATCATGCCTTCGTCGGCGCCCTGCACCGGCAGGGTCAGTAGATCGGCATCGCCGCCCGGGCCGCTGGCTGGCGGCGGGCTGCGCTGGATGGCCTCGTGGTCCGGCGCGCGCAGACGCAGCATGAAGTTGTAGTCCAGGGTGTAGTCGGCGCGATCCGCCAGCACCATGTTCAGCAGCTTGTCGGAAGCGCCCGCGTGGGCGTAGAGCGCGATCGCGCTGCTGCCTTGGGCTTGCTTGAGCAGATAGTCGAGGTGGGGGCCGTAGCTCCGCCCTTCGAACAAGGCGCCGCGCAGCTTGCTGTCGCTCAGCAAGCGGGCCAGATCCACCTCGCCGGCGCCGTTGCGCGGCACCCGTTCGACCCGGTCACGCCGAACGATCAGCTGGGGCGGGGGCACCCACTGTGCGTCGATGAAGTAGGCCAGCGCTTCGCGCTCGGGGGTGCGCAGCGCGGCGGGAATGCACACGGGCTCGCCACGCGCCAGCAGTTGCCAGCTGCGCTTGCTGTTGGCCACCAGGCTGCGGTGTTGGATGTGGGGCAGGTGTTCGCTCAGATAGCCGACCAGCCGATCGGAGAACCCCAGGCTGCGCCCGGTGCCGAGGCCGGCTACCTTGCTGTCGGGCATCAGCCAGGTGATCTGATGGACGTCCGGCTCGGGGCTTCGTGCGGCTGAGGCCGCTTGCGGTGCGGCGACTGCGGCCTGGCTCATGAAGCCCAGGGCGCAGATCAGGGTCGACAGGCCTGTGGGGCTTGTGGTCAAAGACCGAGGGCGGCCAAAGAAGCCAAGGCAGCGGGCCGCGCGATCAACAGCAGAAGAGAGAGCAGCAGCAGGGCGGGGCACAGGATTCACACGAGACCGTCGGAACCGGGCCGCCGCTGCAGCTGGATCAGCCACAGCGTCGACCTCAATAAAAACCAAAAAACAGGACATGGCAGACGGGGCAACCCCAGGCTCCAACTCAGGGAGCAGCCCCACCTCGGAGCCGCCCGGGCCTCTGAGGCGCGCCGAGCATAGCGGTGGCCCTCCCTGCTGCGGCTCAGGGTTTTGCCGCGCTGCTGCGCATTTGTGCGCAGCGCGGAAGAGACAGGTGTCGCCCAGGGCGCTGCGTTGCCCTCAGGCCTTGCCCACCATCAAGTCGATCAATTCCTTGACGAAGTCCAGGGCTTCTTCCGGCGTGGCGAAGTAGTACTCGCCGCCGAGGTCGGCGACATCGCCATCTGGCCCGATGTGGACGACGGACCAGCCCTCCGCGCCGCCGCCGATGGCGCAGACCCCGAAGCTGCCCGGGGCCAAGGTCTTGGCCGAACCGGCCGTGACGAAGATGTCTTTGTTCTGGTGGGAGTGGTAGCGTTTCACCGCGCCATTGTCGCTGCCGCAACATGGTCAGCGGGTCAGCGGGTCGGCGGGTGAATGCGCGCGGGCCTCCTAGAATCGCCGCTCGATGAATGGAACCCAATCGGGGAGGCCGCAGGCATGACCAAAGCAATCTGGAACGGCGTCGTGATCGCCGAAAGCGATGACACGGTGCTGATGGACGGCAACCACTACTTCCCCGCCGAGGCGCTGAAGCGCGAGTACACCAGCTTCAGCAACCACCGCAGCAGCAGCGACAAGGGCCAGGCCCAGTACCTGAGCCTGTTCGTCAACGGCGAGTTCAACCCCGATGCGGTCTGGTTTTATGCCGAGCCGACCGAATCGGCTGCCGCCATTCGCGGGCGTTATGCCTTTTGGAAGGGCGTGCAGATTCAAGATTGATCGAGCGATGCGGGGTGCTGGGCTTGCCGAGGCATAGACTCAACGCCTCCAGCGGAGTTGACCGTGAACGGGCATGGATCGCATTTCACAGCTCATTTCGAATCGCATTTCGATGGCGCTTGGCTCTGATCCCGCGTAGCTGATTGAGTCGATGACGAACCAGCCCTGAGGGCTGTTGCAGGCTTTTGAGTCGCCTCCGAAGTCAAAGCCTCCACGGGCAGGATTGGCATCCGTCGAGCCCAAGACTCCTGCGTACAGACCGGGTTTGAAGGGGCCAGATCCAATCGGTAGAGCTCGCAACATCCAAAAGCGCGAGCCTTCTTGCATTTGAAGCTCGAAGCCTGTGAGGTAGGGTTGAAGCTTGAAGCTGCTGTTGTCGGGCGTCAGCACTCGGTTCTGCCCGTCTCCAATGAAGGCGCCGCTAGGGCTGTGCAGGAAGAGGTAGGTGCCGGACGCGGGGCGCAGTGACTCCGGCAATTGCCAGAGGTCGGCCGGTGGCGGATACACAGGATCGTCTGGCTTGATAGGCTCAGGAGTCTCCCAATGAATCCAGCCCTTGAGGGGCGACTGAGCGCCTGCGCAATACTGGACAAACGCCAGGTCAGCAGACAGCACTTGCTCGCCTGACCATTTGAGGCCCTCGACTGACCAAGAACCGCGATCCACAGAGGTGCAGCCGCGTCCTGCCCCGCTCCAATGCAGACCCGCAACATCGGGCTCAACCGCGGCGCTGGCGACGCGATCAAATCTAACAGCGCCTTCCTTCAGCGTCTGATTGACAGGCACCAAGAATTGCCCTGACCACCGATCGTCGCCGTTCACCCAGAACGACAGTTCCCTGTTGTTGCGGAGGAATTTCAGTTGCGCATTGGCCTGCGTGTAGAGGTAGCGCCTGCCGGCGCCCACATAGTCGTCATCACCGCCTTCGAGCAGGATGTAGCTTCCGCGGGCGGGCGGAACGGGTGCGGGTGGCCGCGTCGGCGCAGCAGGAACAGGATCGACGCGACCCGCCTGCAGCACCGGGTCATTGCTGACCCAGTTCACCTTGCCACGCGATACTGCGGCGGATCCCTCGCAGCCATGCTCAAAGCGCAGATCCAAGGATCGCAACACCTTGTGGCTGTAGCTGATGGAATCGATGGCAAACCAGCCTTTGCTGGGGCAGCCACGGCCTGGCGACGACCAACTCAGACCGCCCTTGGCTGGATTCCCATAGGTGAACTTCAAGAGGTTCGGGTAGTAGCCTGCACGAGGTGCGCCCCAGAAGGCAGGCCCTTCGAAGATGCCGTGCCAACCGTCAGCGCCGCCGATGTGAACCTCAATTCGGCCGTTGCTTTCAAACACCTCAAAGGTATGGTTCGCTGGTGTCAACGTCGTCGTTTCACCAGCGCCGATCCAGTCGCCAGCTTCGCTGGTCAGGTAGGCATAAGAGCCTGTGGTGGGCAACTGGGAGCTGGGTGGCGTCCACAGGCCAGCCGGAACAATTGCGGGGGCGGGGGGGAGTCGATCATCTGCAGCTGTCCAACGAACCTGTCCGCGCAGCGCTGGCGAGTTGGGGCTGTGGACGCAGCGCTGCTCGAATCGCATTTCGATGAACTGCAAGCGGTCTCCTGCGTACTTGAGCGCATCCACCGCCACCCAGCCCTCGATGTTGCTGGAGTTTATGGAGCTTCCCAGCTTGTCTGGGCAAGAAGTGGTGGGCTGGTACCACTTCAGTGCGCCCTTGGCTGGGTTGTTTCTCTGTTCTTCGAGCAGATATGGATAGTGCCCGATTTGAACTTGATTGCGAGGTGATATGCCGGAAAAGGCGCCGATCCAATGGAGGTCCCCGTCCACCAAGAAGCGCAGATTGCGGCCGGCCGCACTGAGCCGAATCAAGGCGTTCTCAGGCGTGTAAAGAAAGTTGGCACCGCTGCTCAGGTTCTTGCCCGTTCCACCTTCCAGGTAGACATAGTTCCCAGCCGACGGCACGCTGCTTGCCGGCGCTCTCCACAGGCCATCCGATGGAGGCGGAGGTGCAGGAGGTTCGGTGCGATCGCTGGCATCCCAGCGCAGTCGACCCTTGAGGGATCCGGTCAATGCGGTGCAGCGCTGCTCGAACTCCAGGTTCAAGCGCGTGAGTTGCCCGCCGCTGTAGCCGGCATCAAGGATCTTGATGAATCCTGTTGGTGAGGTGCAGTTGCGAAGAACTGGCTCGGGTCCCCACGATTGCGTGCCGTTGGGGTTGGCCTCATTCACCCTTGACGTCAGGTTGGCATAGGTTCCTGGCACGAGGGGGCCGCCACTCGTGGGCAATTGGAACTCGCCAATCCAGGGCTGATCCCCAAGGACCTTCACCTGGACCAGACGTTCAGTGCCCGTCACCGTGAATTCCGCCGTGCGCGGGTCATAGCTGAGCACCTTACCGCGTCCGTCACCGACAGGATCCCCGGGCTCGCTCAGGATGAGCAAGGCATTGCCGGTGGCAGGCAACTCGGGCAGCGGCGAGGGTTGGGGCGTTACGGGAGGTGGAGTTTGGGGTGTGCCGGGTGGAGGGCTAACAGAGCTTTCACCACCACCTCCTCCCCCGCCGCCGCAGGCGCACAACGTTGATGCCAGCATCAAAGCCCAGGCGTACCGAAATGTAGCGATCCTCATCGCAAGCCTCCCTCATATTTCTGTTTTCACAGCGTAAAGGAGGGATAACGAGCAAACAGCGCGGAAAACCCCTGGGCTCCTGGTAAGTCCTAGTTCGTCGGAATCCCGGTGCGGCCGTTGATTCCTGGCAACTGTGTTTGGTGATCGGTCTGCAATGAGAGGATTCCTGGCTGGGTGTTCCGGTGCAGGCGCATCTTGTCTCAACGAGTCAAGGGCCTAAGCTCCTACGCGGCCACAGCGCCCACAGGCGCAGCGGCTGCTTCATGCGGCCGGCTTGCGCTTCGGCGTCGCGGCCCCAGCCCCAGAAGAAGTCGGCGCGCACAGCGCCGGTGATGGCGCTGCCGGTGTCCTGGGCCATGACCAGGCGGCGCAGCGGCGAGTTGCCGCTTTGCAGCGGATCGCCGGCTTCCAGCCAGAGGGCGGTGCCGTAGGGGATGCTGCCGCGGTCCACCGCGACCGAGCGGCCGGGTGTCAGCGGCACGCCCTGGGCGCCGCGCGGGCCGATGTTGGGGTCGGCCAGGGGCTCCTCACGGAAGAAGACATAGCGCGGGTTGCTCCACAGCACCTCGCGGGCCTGCTGCGGGTTGCGCCGCAGCCAGTCGCGGATGGCCGGCCAGGACGCCTCGCCGGGGCGCAGCTCGCCGCGCTCGATCAAGAGCTTGCCGATCGATTGATACGGGTGGTCGTTGTGGCCGGCGAAGGCCAGGCGCACCCAGCTGCCGTTCTCGTCATTGAGGTGGCTCTTTACCCGCAGCCGGCCCGAGCCCTGGATCTGCAGGACCAGCAGGTCCAGCGGGTCGTCCAGATAAGCCAGCTCCAGGCCGCGCAGGCGCTGGCGCTGCTCGCCTTCGAGCTGCTGGCGGCTGAAGTAGGGGCGCCGCTGCTGCAGATCGGGCGGTGCGGCATGCACGGGCACCTGGTAGCCGCCCAGCGGCTTGCGCGTGGCGTCCAGCATGGGTTCAAAGTAGCCGGTCAGCAGGCCTTGCGTCTCGCCCTCGGGCGATTCGACGCGAAAGGCCTGCAGGTGCTGCATCAGCCACAGCGTGACCTCGTGGTCATCGCCCGGCGAGGCCAGTGCGGCGCGGGCGCAGAGCTCGGCCCAGCCGGCCGCCGGCCGCGCGCAGCCCTGCAGCAGCGCCGGCCAGAGCTCGGCCGCGCGGTCTTCGCCCCAGCCGGGCAGCTCGCTCCAGTCCACCGCGACCCAGCGCGAGCGCTCGCGCTGCAGCACCAGGCGCGCGCGCTCGGGGCTGCTGGCGCTGCTGGCTCCGCTCGGGTCGCTGGGGGCGGAGGTTTTGCTGCCGGGGACGGGCGGTGTGGCCGGTGGCAGCGGCGTGCTCGAGCAGGCCGCCAGCAGCCCTAGAATCGCGGCGGCTGTGCCCTGCTGCAGCCGCTCACACCACGCATTCGAGGCCGACGCCATGGGATTGATCTTGCTGGAGGCCTTGGGGGCCTTGGCGCTGTTCGTGTTCATCATCTGGTGGACCATGTTTTCCGGTCGCAAGGGCGGCGAGCGTCGCCTGCCGGAGCAGGACGAGCAGGAAAAATAAGTCGTCGGCGCTCAGTCCTTGGGCGGCAGGAAGAAGCTGCGCGGCTGCGCCCGGAAGCGCTGCCAGATCGAGCGGCGCAGCAAGGCCTGGTCGGCCAGCTGAATGCCGCGTGAGCGCAGCGCCACACGCAGGGCCAGGTAGAAGCTGACGCCCAGGTTCAGCACACCGGTCAGCGCGATGCCGGCCACGCACCACCAGAACGCCGGCTGCTGCAGCACCTCAAATCCCAGCGCACCCACGGCCGCGGCCAGCTGGCCGGTGGACAGGGTCACGTGGCGCACCTCGATGGGCAGGCCGATGAAGGACAGCAGGGCCGGCACCAGGCCCAACATCAGGCCCAGCGAGATATTGGCCGCCAGGCCCGAGACATTGCCGCGCCACCAGGCCGCCCAGCGCTGCGCACGCGCCTGGCCCAGGCGGGCGATCAGTCCTGGGTTCCAGGCGATGGCGGCGTCCACGCGGTGCAGCACGAACCAGTTTTCCACCCAGCCGGCGATCAGGCTGCTGGCGAACAGCAGCACGCCGGTGAAGGCCGCGAACAGGGGCGAGGGGCCGAGCAGGCTGAGCGAATGCAGCACGTAGTGCGCATTCTTTTCGCCCACCAGGGGCGCGCCCATCACGAGGCCGCTGAGCAGCTGCACGCCCAGCACCACCGGCGCCACCACGGCCAGATTGCCCAGGATGCCGGCGATCTGCGAGCGCAGCAGATGCGCTACCTCATCGACAAAGCTGCTCAGGCCCTCCGGCGTGTTGATGTGCTGCAGCTTGGCGGCCATGGCCGGCGCCGTCATGGCCGGCTGCTTGGTGGCCACCGTCCAGTGCAGCAGGTGGATGATGACGAAGCTGGCGGCGTAGTTCACGCCCGACCAGAAGCCGGCCCAGAAGGCGGTCAGGCCCAGGGCCATGACCATGAATTTGGCGAAGGTGGTGCCGGCGATGATGGCGCCGCCGCCGGCCGCGTGGCGCAGCATCTGGCGGTAGTCCTCGCGGCTGCGGGTGATGTAGTGCTCGCCGGTCTCGGCGCTGCGCTCGGCCACCTTGCGGGCCAGCAGCGAGTAGTGGTGCGAGAACAGGGTGCGGATGCTGCGCCGCTCATGGCCCACGCGCACCAGGCCGGCCAGCAGCCGGGCCAGCTCGCGCGGGCTTTGCTCGGCGCCCAGGCAGTCCAGCAAGGCCTCGATGCGCTGCACGCGCGCCAGCATCTGCTCCACGGCAAAGACGATGTCCACCGACACGCCGTAGGCCTCCAGATGCTCAGGCACGCTGGCCGCAGCGCGCTGGCAGACATCGAGCAGGGCGCGCAGCAGCTGCAGGGCCTGGCCGCTGCGCGCCGCGTCGCCGCTGCGCAGGGCCTGGATCAGCTGGTCGCAGGCGCCGGCCAGTTGTTCAAACGGTTGATCGGCCAGCAGCTCGGAGCTCATGCGCTTGCGCAAGGGGCCCGAGAGACCGGCCGCGCGCACGCTGCTTACCAGAACGGTCAGGCCGCGCAGCATGGCTTCGCGCCACTGCGGCTTGGTGTCGGGCGCGGCGCTGGTCTCGCTGGCGGCGGGCAGGGCCGGGTTCAGCAGGGCGGCCAGGCGCTGCAGCAGGGGCTCGTCCAGGGCCAGCAGCCATTGCTCATCGCTGTCTTCGGGGAAGAGCAGGCCGAACAGCTCGGCCAGATCGCGGGTGTCGGCCGTGCGCGGCAGCAGGCGCTGCTGCAGGCGGTGCTGGAACTCGGCCCAGAGCGCCACACGCGGCGCAAAGCCGACGTCGGCGAACAGGCCGCTGGCGTCGATGTCGCGCCAGATCGAGTTGAGCAGCAGGCGCACCGCCTGAGCATGCTCGGGGTTGCGCTCCAGCACATTGAGCAGGTGCTTGAGCCGCAGCACGGGCAGCAGGCTGCTGCCGCTGCGCTCGCGTTCTTCTTCGCGGCTGGGCGGGTGGCGCAGCCATTCGAGCAGCCGGGCCAGCCAGAGATTGCGTGCGGCCAGTTCGGCGCGCGGATCGGCGGCGTTGAGCAGGGCGGTCAGGTCCCAGCTCGGCGCGCGGCGCAGCGAGCCCCCCATCATCAATGCAGGGCGCCGCTTTCGGCGAGCAGGAACTCGGGCACCTCGGCGTAGAACACTTCGGCGTTCTCGGTGGCGCAGAGGAAGCGGCCGCGCATGCTGCCTTGCGGCGTGGCGATCTGCGCCCAGGAGCTGTACTGGAAGCTCTGGCCCGGTGCCAGCAGGGGCTGGTGGCCCACGACCGCCAGGCCATGGACTTCCTGCTCATGGCCGCGGGCATCAACGATGTGCCAATGCCGGCCGATCAGCTGGGCGCTGATGTCGCCGGTGTTCTCGATCGTGATCGTGTAGCTGAAGGCGTACAGGTCTTGCGCGACATCGGTCTGTTCGGGCAGGACTTGCACGAGCGCGGAGCATTTGAACTGAGGCTTGGGCATGCGGCCGATTCTAGGTTGTCCCTCTGGCCGGGGCGCTATGCTGCGACCCAAGCCCTTGTGTTCGGGCGGCCTTGGTCTTTTTGCCTCTTCTTCGCCACCGTCATGACCCCGCAACAAACCCTGTATCTGCCGGCCGATGGCTGGCCCCGCTGCCGCTGGTGCGCCGCTGCGCCCGGTGATGCCGTCTATCTGGAGTACCACGACAGCGAGTGGGGCTTTCCTGTCGCCGATGACCGCCGCCTGTTCGAGAAGCTCTGCCTGGAGGGCTTTCAGTCGGGCCTGTCCTGGCGCACCATCCTCAACAAGCGTGAGGCCTTTCGCGCCGCCTTTGCCAACTTCGAGATCGAGCGCATGGCCCGTTTCGGCCCGGCCGATGTCGAGCGTCTGTTGCAGGACGCCGGCATCGTGCGCCACCGCGGCAAGATTGAGGCGGTGATCCATAACGCCGCCCGCGCACGGGAGCTGGTGGCCGAGCAGGGCTCGCTCGCGCGCTACATCTGGGGCTTCGAACCCAGCCACCATGCCGAGCCCGTGCCGGGCGAAATCGCCACCGAGTCCGACGCTTCACGCGCCTTGTCCAAGGACTTGAAAAAACGCGGCTGGAAGTTTGTCGGCCCGACCACCATGTACGCCTTCCTGCAATCCATGGGTCTGATCAACGACCATGCGCCGGGATGCATCACGCGCGAGAAGGTGGCGGCGGCGAGGGCGAAGTTTCGCTCGCCGGCGGGTGGATGAAAGCGGCACATTGCGGACTTCCGCTGTCTTGATGGATCTTTCTCGCTGCGGTGTCTCGGCCCGCCGCCGGGCTCATGGTTCGCGGGTCGGCTCTTCGAGCCGACTCCCCTCGCTGCTCACTGCGCGGCTCAGCGGCGCCAAACTCCCTCCGTTCGCTGCGCTCACTGTGGTCAAACAGTGGCGCCGAGTCAGCGCTTGAAGCGCGCGGGTACGCGCGCCTGATCCGCTCCGCTGCGCCCTCGGCCGCGCACAAATCGCCCGTCGGCGGGTCGAGCCACCTCCGGAGGTGGCGTGTTCCACCGTTGATGAGGCACATCGACCGCGATGCAAGCGCCCTGCAGCCCGTGCCGCTGCCGGGCGATTTGTGCCGGGCCGAGCAGCACAGCGCCTCGGGGCGCGCGCGTACCCGCGCGCTTCAAGTTCTGACTTGGCGCTTCTGTCTGAACGAAGCGAACGCAGGGAGCGGAGTGAGTTATGCGCCAGCCCCGAGGCGCGAGCAGCGCAGGGAAGTCGGCCCGACAGGGCCGACCCCGGAACCATGAGCCCGGTGGCGGCACGGGCTGCAGGGCCTTCCGAGCAAACCCAAGGGCTGCTTCGTGCCGCAACCAGCCTCACGTCAAAGCACAGCGCGCGAGCCAAGAAAACAAGAAGCCGCCAGGGTGCTCTCGCACCGCTGGCGGCTGGGCGGGCGAATTGCCCGCTTACTTGGGCATGATCACGCTGTCGATGACGTGGATCACGCCGTTGTCAGCGGCGATGTCGGTGGCGGTGACCTTGGCCTTGTCGACCGTGACGCCGCCCGTGGTGCCGATGGTCAGCTCACTGCCTTGCACGGTCTTGACCTTGCCGGCCTTGACGTCCTTGGCCATGACCTTGCCCGGCACGACGTGGTAGGTCAGCACGGCGGTCAGCTTGGCCTTGTCCTTCAGCAGGGCTTCCAGATCGGCCTTGGGCACCTTGGCGAAGGCTTCGTCGGTCGGGGCGAAGACGGTGAAGGGGCCCTTGCCCTTGAGCGTGTCGACCAGACCGGCCGCTTGCAGGGCGGTGGCCAGGGTCTTGAAGTTGCCGGCGGCGACCGCGGTGTCGACGATGTCCTTGGCTTGGGCAGACAGGGCGCTCAGGCTCAGGGCGGTGATGGCGATGAAGTGCTTCATGGGTTTCCTTGATGGGTGGGTGAACAGGTGAACGGGTGAATTGGTGAACGGGGGCTCACTGCTTGGGCAGGATGACCTTGTCGATCAGGTGAACGACGCCGTTGCTGGTCATCACGTCGGTGGCGGTGATGCGGGCTTTGCGGCCGTTGCGGTCGGTGATGTCGAGGTTGGCGTCCACCGTCAGGCTCTCGCCTTGCACGGTGTTGACGGCGGTACCGATCGCCACATCGGCCTTGAGCACGCGGCCCGAAATCACGTGGTAGGTCAGCACCTTGGTGAGCAGCGGCTTGTTGGCCAGCAGTTCGGCCTTGGTGACGCCCAGCTCGGTCAGCAGCGCGGCGAAGGCCGCGTTGGTCGGTGCGAAGACGGTGAAGGGTCCGGTGCCGCTGAGGGTGGCGCCCAGGTCGGCGGCGACCACGGCTTCGACCAGTATGCTCAGATCGGGCGTGGCGATCGCCGTTTCCACCAGGTTCTTGTTGGCGGGCAGGATCACTTTGTCGATCACGTGGATCAGGCCGTTGCTGCCAGCCACATCGGTGGCGGTGATCTTGGCCTTGCGGTTGCGGCCGTCGGTGATCACCAGGTCACTGGCCACGGCATCGACCTTGAAGATGCCGCCCTGCACGGTGGTGATCGCCTTGCCGGCTGGCACCGCGGCTTTGGCGACGCGGGCGGGCAGCACGTGGTAGGTCAGCACCGTCTTGAGCAGGTCTTTGTTGGCCAGCAACTGTTCCTTGGTGACGCCCAGCTCGGCCAGCAGGGCGGCGAAGGCGTCGTTGGTTGGCGCAAAGACGGTGAAGGGGCCGGCGCCCGACAAGGTGGTGGCCAGGTCGGCGGCGACCACCGCTTCGACCAGGATGCTGAAGCGCGCATCGGCCTTGGCCACGTCGACCAGGGTCGGTTCCGGCTTGGGTGGCGGTGCAGGGTCATCGCCGCCGCCGCAGGCGCTCAGCATCAGGGCGGCAGAGCCCAGCAGGATCCAAGGTTTCAGCCAATTGATGAGGGACATCGTTGTGCTCCTGACTTGAATTGAACAAAAGAGAGGTTGAGGAACGAGGGCAAAGCCCGTGCGAGAGACAAGCAGCAAGACAGGCAGGCTCACGCCCACCCGGCCGCGCCTGGAGGGCACGGCTGGAGAGAACAAAGGGAAAGTGAAGGAGAACCGGGTGTGGCGCCGGCCTCAGTGCGCGTGGCTGCGCGGCGCGCAAGGCGGCGCTCGCCAGAGCGGCAGCGGGATCGCCGTCAGCTTGTCGGCGGCAGCGCTGGCTTCGTGTTCGTCCTGCAGCGAGGGCGGGATCAGCAGCTGCTCCACCTGATGCAAGCGGCCGTTGCGGGCAATCTGGTCACTGCTGGGCAGCAGGGGCTGGAGCTGTTCGCCTTCGCCCAGCAGGCCCAGGGCACTGAAACTCAAGGCCTCGCCGGCCGCGGTGCGCAACTGGCCGCCCCAGGGCAAATCGCTCTCGGGGCAGTCACCCGGCAGCAGGTGTTGCAGCAAGACCTGGCGCAGCAGCTCCGGCTGGCGCGCCAGCTCGCGCTCGCGCAGGCCCAGCCGCGGGGCCAGGCGTGCCATGCCGGCGTTGCTGGGCGCGAGCACCGTGAAGGGGCCGCTGCCGGCCAGCAGGGCGTCCAGGCCAGTGCTGCACAGGGCGGCCAGGAAATCGCGGTGCTCGGGGTTCTGGGCGAGCAGATCCAGCAGGCCCTGCGTCGCTGGCTGCAACACCCGGTCGATCACATGCAGATGGCGCTGCGGCCCGGTTTGGCGGCTGCTCAGCAGCTGGGCGCGGCGGCCGCGGGCGTCGAGCAGGGCAGGCGCTGCCAGGCTGTCGGAGGCGGGGGCCAGGCGCAGGGCATGGGCGCCCAGGGTGTCCAGCGCCGCGCCGCGGTGGCTGCGCAGTGCTTGCGCTGTGCAGGGCTGGGGCAACACATGACCGAGCAGCCAGCGGCGCAGGGCGACGCGGTCTTCGCAGAACGCGGCCCAGTTGCTGCCGCTTTGCTCCAACTCGGCCTCGAAGGCGGCAAAGGCGGTGTCCTCGGGCACCAGCAGGCTGAGCTGGCCCTGGCTGGCAGTCGGGTCCAGCGCGTGCTCCATGCCGGCCAGATGCACCGCGGCGCGCCAGCGATCGAGGCGCGGTGCCTCAACCGGGGCCGAAGGGCGCGGCGACACGCAGGCGCTGTCGCGGGGCAGCAGCTCGCTGCGTGCCATGCGTGCCAGGCGGGTGGGATCGATGAGCCAGTTCAACATGGGTGGATCTCCGTGGGCTGTCTTGGGCTCTTGGGCGGCCTTGACGATGGAATGGGCGAAGGTCTTGGCGAGTGCGCTCGGTGCGAGCCCCGTGTTGCCAGGGAGTGCTGCACCGCTTGGGATGAAATGTGAACTGGGTAGTTCACAAAGTCAACCGTTGCGTTTAAAAAGTTACGAATTCGGATGTTTGGAAACGGCGCTGTCGTTTCCGCGGCCGATGGCGCCTAGAATCGCGTCATGGCAAAAGTCTCTTTTCGCGAACAAGTGTTGCAAGTGCGTGAGGACGCCATCGTGGCCTCCGTCAATCGCTTGCTGGCCGAAAAAGGGTTTGACCTGATGACGGTGGACGAGGTGGTGGCCGATGTCGGCATCGCCAAAGCCAGCCTCTACAAGCACTTCTCGTCCAAGGAAGAACTGGCCGCCGCCGCCATGGTGCGCGTGCTGGATCTGGCCCTGGCCGAGGTGGAGCGCCTGCGCCAGCAGCCTGCGGCGCCGTTGGAACAGCTGCGCGCCGTGGCCCGCTGGACCATGCAGGTGCAGCTGGCGGGCGAGATGCCCTCGCTGCCCTCGCAGAACTCGACGCTGCGCGCCGCCCTGGTGGCGCACAAGGGCTATATGGATCGGCTGCTGCGCCTGTCCGACCTGCTGGGCGAGTGGATCGAAGCCGGCCAGGCCGACGGCAGCCTGCGCGCCGAGCTGCCGCCCGAGGTGCTGCTCTACACCTTGTTTGCTCGCGCCTGCGACCCAGTGCTGGGCCTGCTCAAGGCCGCCGGCCAGTACAGCGACGCGCAGATCATCGACATCCTGCTGCTCAGCTGCTTCGGCGGCCTGTCCACCGGGCAGGAAGCGCAAGCGGCTGCCGCCACCAAGCGGGTGCGCAAGGCCTGAGCGATTGCAGGGGGGGCGGCTCGCCGGCCCCGTGACCGGGTCGGCAATCGCCCCGGAGTCCATGGCACAGGCCGTTAGGCCTATTGCTGGGTTTGCTGTATGAATATACAGTATCTAGTACCCGGCTGATGCGCAGCCAGGCCCCCCCAAACCCTTTGCCAGGAGCCAAGCCATGCTGGACCACATGACCTTCCGCGTGCGTGACATCGCCCAAGCCAAAGCCTTTTACGCCGCCGCGCTGGCGCCGCTGGGCTACACCCTGGCGCTGGAGGGCAATTTCGGCGCCAACATCGTCGGCTTCGGCCATCCGGATTCCAGCGAGCCCGAGGGCAAGCGCACCGATGTCTGGTTCATCGACGGCCCGTCGCCCTACGGCGGCCCGGAGGCGACCATGGGCTGCCACCTTTGCTGGCGCGCCGCCAGCCGTGCCGAGGTCGATGCCTTCTACGCCGCCGCCATCGCCGCCGGTGGCCGCGACAACGGCGCGCCGGGCCTGCGCCCGCATTACCACCCGAACTACTACGGGGCCTTCGTCATCGACCCCGAGGGCAACAATATCGAGGCGGTCTGCCACCGCCCCGAGTGAGGCGGCGGGCCGGGCGCGTCAGCGTGCTGTCCGGGGCTGAAACCGGCCCAGGCGCCGGGGGCTTCTAAAATCGCCGCTCATCCGCCCCACCGAGCGCCCGCGCGCCAGCAGCCAGCCATGAGCACCCCCCAATACCGCATCGCCCCGAGCATCCTGTCCGCCGATTTCGCCCGCCTGGGCGAGGAGGTCCGCCATGTGCTGGCCGCCGGTGCCGACTGGATCCACTTTGACGTGATGGACAACCATTACGTGCCCAATCTGACCTTCGGGCCCATGGTCTGCGAGGCGCTGCGCAAGCATTCGGTCAAGCCCGATGGCACGCCCGCGCCCATCGATGTGCATCTGATGGTCGAGCCGGTCGATGCCCTGGCCGTGGCCTTTGCCAAGGCCGGCGCCGATCTGGTGAGTTTCCACCCCGATGCCTCCAAGCATGTGGACCGCACCCTGCAACTGATCAAGGCCGAGGGCAAGCAGGCCGGTCTGGTCTTCAACCCGGCCGAGCCGCTGGATGTGCTCGAGTGGGTGATCGACAAGGTCGATCTGATCCTGATCATGAGCGTCAACCCCGGCTTCGGCGGCCAGAGCTTCATCCCCAGCGCACTCAGAAAGCTGGAGGCCGCGCGCAAGATCATCGACAAGAGCGGCCGAGACATCCGACTGGAAATCGACGGCGGCGTCAAGGTCGACAACATCCGCCAGATCGCCGATGCTGGCGCCGACACCTTTGTCGCCGGCTCGGCCATCTTCGGCAAGCCCGACTACAAGGCCGTGATCGACGCCATGCGCGCCGAACTCGCGCGCTGATCGCCGTGCCCGCCGTTCTCTTCGTCTGCACAGCCAATCTGTGCCGCTCGCCCATGGCCGAGGCGCTGCTGAAGGCCCGCCGGGCCGGCTTTGGCCCGGGCGGCGAGGCGGCGTTTGCCGATGTGGCCTCGGCGGGCGTGCATGCAGGCTCGCGCGGCGAGCCGGCCGACAAGCGGGCGATCGCAGCGCTGGAGCGCGTGCGCCTGGGGATCGACAAGAAGTGGCGCACGCGCCGGATTCGGGCCGAGGATTTCCAGCGTTATGAGCTGATCCTGGCAATGGAAAACGACCATCTGGTGGCCCTGCGCAAGCAATGCCCGCCCGAGCTGCAGCACCGCCTGCATCTGTTCATGGACCTGGTGCCCGGTATGGCCGGCCAGGACGTGCCCGACCCTTACTTTGGCCCGGCCAGCGGTTTTGATCAGGTGTTGATGCTGCTGGAGCGTGGCCTGGTGACCTTGGGTCAGGCCTGGCGCAAAGGGGCGCTGCCGCGCGCCTGAGCAGGCGGCCGGCCGAGTCGGGCCTGCAACTTACTCGACCATGACGTGGCGGTTCTTCAGGACCAGATGAATCTTGTCGCCGATGGTGTCCTTGTTGAAAGGCTTGACCACATAGCCGCTGGCTCCCAGCTGGGCGGCGCGGATGATGTCTTCCTTGCGGCCCTCGGCCGTGACCAGCAGCACCGGCACCTGGCGCAGCACGGAACCTTCGGGTTTCTGGCGCAGGGCTTCCAGCAGCTGGAAGCCGTTCATCACCGGCATATTGATGTCGCTGAGCACAAAGTGCACCGGTTCGCCCGATTCGGCCGCCAGTTCCAGGGTGCGCAGCGCGACCTGGCCGTCCTCGGCCTCCATGATCTTGCGAAAGCCCAGCTCGCGCAGCAGGCCCGAGATGATGCGGCGCATGGTCGAGAAATCGTCCACCACCAGAAAACAGAAATCGTCGCGTTTGATCGTCGTGACCATGCCGGGCCATCCTCCGTCGTGTCCCGCCATCCTACCCAGTGGCACACGAGCCCGCCTCCAAACACAGCGGGCAGCCCGAAGGCTGCCCGCAAATGTGTGGAGTTTGGCTCAGCTCAGCGCGAGCGCCGGAGCCTCACTCAGAGCGTCGGGTAGTCCGTGTAGCCCTTGGCGCCCGGGGTGTAGAAGGTGCTGGGGTCCGGTGCATTGAGGGCGGCGCCGGCCTTGAGGCGGGCCGGCAGGTCCGGGTTGGCCAGGAAGCTGGTGCCGAAGGCCACCGCATCCAGCTGGCCCGCCTCGATGGCCTGGCTCGCTTCTTCACCGCTGTAGCCCATATTTCCGATCAGCACGCCCTGGTACTTGGCGCGGGCCACGGGCATCACATCGGCTTTCTGCACCTGGAAGAAGTCGGCGCGCATGACGTGCAGGTATGCCAGCTTGTAGGCGCTGACCTTCTCGGACAGGAAGCCGATCCAGCCTACGGGATCGCTGTCGACCATGCTGTTGTAGCTGTTCAGCGGCGACAGGCGCAGGCCCACGCGATCAGCGCCGATGGCGGCCGTCACGGCATCCAGCACCTCGAACAGGAAGCGGGCGCGGTTCTCCAGCGAGCCGCCGTAGGCGTCGCTGCGCTTGTTGACGCCATCGCGCAGGAACTGGTCGATCAGGTAGCCGTTGGCACCGTGCACTTCGACGCCGTCAAAGCCAGCGGCGATGGCATTGCGCGCGCCCTGGGCATAGGCCTCGACCAGGGCCGGAATCTCATCGGCGCGCAGCTCGCGCGGCTGGGCATTGGGCTCCTTGCCATTGGGCGTGTGCACCTCGCCGTCGATGGCGACCGATCCTGAGGACACCGGCGTGGTGCCCTCGTTCATGGCCGGGTGAGCGGCGCGGCCGGCGTGCCAGATCTGCATGAAGATGCGGCCGCCCTTGGCGTGCACGGCGGCGGTGACCTGCTTCCAGGCTTCGATCTGCTCGGCGTTGTAGATGCCGGGCTCATTGATGAAGGCCGAGGTGTTGGGGGCCACCATGGTGCATTCGGTGATCAGGAGGCCACCGCTGGCGCGCTGGGCGTAGTACTCGGCCATCAGCGCATTGGGCATGTGGCCGGCGTCGGCGCGCGTGCGCGTCAGCGGGGCCAGCAGGATGCGGTTGGGCAGGGGCAGGGCGCCGACTTGGAGGGGAGAGAAAAGCATGGCTGTGTTCAGTGGGTTGGCGCTGCGCCGGACAGCAAGTGCGAGAAGTTAGCACCGCAGCAAAAAACTTGCAGCAGCGCGCGCGCCGAATTTGCGCTAGCGCAAACGGCTTCAGCTCGGCTGGACATGGGAGGCTGCAGCGCTGTCCTCGATGACCCGGGTGTCCGGGCCTTTGCCGCTGAAACGGTCCAGGGCCAGGTAGATCACCGGCGTGATGTAGAGCGTCACCGCCTGCGACAGGATCAGGCCGCCGACCACGGCCAGGCCCAGGGGCTGGCGCAGCTCGGCGCCGGCGCCCAGGCCCAGGGCGATGGGCAGGGCGCCCATCAAGGCGGCCAGGGTGGTCATCATGATGGGGCGGAAACGCAGGATGCAGGCCTCGCGGATGGCCTGGGCCGGGCTCATGCCGCCGTGGCGCTGCGCCTCCAGCGCGAAGTCGATCATCATGATGGCGTTCTTCTTGACGATGCCGATCAGCATCAGGATGCCGATGGTGGCGATCAGCGTCAGGTCCATGCCGAACAGCTCCAGCGTGATCAGCGCGCCCACGGCCGCCGAGGGCAGGCCGGCCAGGATGGTGATGGGGTGGATGTAGCTCTCGTAGAGCACGCCCAGCAGCACATAGATCACCGCAATCGCCAGGCCGATCAGCAGCAGCTGCCCACCTTGCGAATCCTGGAACACCGCGGCATCACCGCCGTAGCTGGTGATGATGCTGGCCGGCAGCTGGATCTCCTTGACATAGCCATCCAGCTTGGCCGTGGCATTGCCCAGGGGCACATCGGGCGCCAGATTGAAGGACAGGGTGATGGCTTGCAGCTGCCCCTGGTGGTTGACCGAGGTGGGCCCCAGGCCGCGCTGCACGCTGGCAAAGGCCGTCAGCGGCACCAAGGCGCCGCCCTTGCCGCGCAGATAGATCTTGCCAAAGGCCTCTTCGTTCAGGCGCTCGCTGTCGGCTGCCTCCATGATGACCTGGAAGGTGTTGCTCTCGGCATAGATGCTGCTGACCTGGCGCTCGCCGAAGGCGGCGTAGAGCGCGCTGCGCAGGTCCTGCATCTGCACGCCCAGCAGGGCGGCGCGTTCGCGGTCGATGATGAGATTGGCCTGCAGGCCGCGCAGCTGGGAATCGCTGGTCACATCGCGGAACATGGGGTCGCCGCGCAGCTTCTCCTGCAGCTTGCTGGCCCAGCTGTTCAGCTCACCCGTCGCCACCGATTGCAAGCTGAACTGGTAGCGGCTCTTGCTTTGCCGCCCGCCCAGCTGCAGGTTCTGCACCGGGCGCAGGTAGACGGCTAGGCCGGGCACGGCGCGCAGCTTCTTGCGCAGGCCCTCGACCACCTCTTTCATCGGCGGGCGCTCGCCGCGTGCTTTCAAGTTGATGAACATGCGGCCGGTGTTGACCGCATTGCCGCCGCCACCGCCGGCGCCCAGCGCCGCCGAGACGCTGGCCACGGCCGGGTCCTTGCGCACGATCTCGGCGGCCTGCTCCTGCAGCACCTGCATGGCGTTGAAGGAGATGTCCTCGGAGGCCTCGGTGCTGGCCTGGATCTGGCCGATGTCTTCCTCGGGGAAAAAGCCTTTGGGAATGCGGTCGTACAGCCAGGCGCTGGCAGCAAAGCTCAGCAGGGCCACGCCCAGCACCCAGCGGCGGTGGCGCAGGGCGGCGTCCAGGCTGCGGGTGTAGGCGCCCAGCACGGCGTTGAAGCCGCGCTCGAACAGGCGGCCGAAGCGGCCTTCCTCCTGCGGCTCGTGGTGGCGCAGGAATCGGCTGCAGAGCATGGGCACCAGGCTCAGCGAGACCACGGCCGAGACCAGGATGGACAGGCTGACCACCACCGCGAACTCGTGGAAGAGCAGGCCGATCACGCCGGGCATGAAGAAGATGGGGATCAGCACCGCCACCAGCGATATCGAGATCGAGACGATGGTGAAGGCCATCTCGCGCGCGCCGCGCACGGCGGCTGCAAACGGCTCCATGCCGTCCTCGACATGGCGGACGATGTTCTCCAGCATGACGATGGCGTCGTCAACCACCAGACCCACGGCCAGGGTGATGCCCAGCAACGAGATGTTGTTCAGGCTGTAGCCCAGGGCGTAGAGCAGGGTCAGGGCGCCGATCAGCGAGATCGGCAGCGACAGGGTCGGGATCAGCGTCGCCACCGCCTTGCGCAGAAAGATGAAGATCACCATCACCACCAGGGCCACGGTCAGGGCCAGGGTGAAGTAGACATCGTGCAGCGATTCGCGCACCGAGAGCGAGCGGTCGTTCAGCGTGCTCATCTGCACCGAGGCCGGCAGCTGGGCCTGGAAGCGCGGCAGCATGGCCTTGACCGCATCGACCACCTTGACCGTGTTGGCATCGGGCTGGCGCTGCACGGCCAGGGTGATGGAGCGCTCGCCGTTGAAGCTGGCGAAGGATTTGACCGTTTCGAAGCTGTCCTGCACCTCGGCCACATCACGCAGAAAGATCGGTGCGCCGTTGCGGCTGGCGACGACGATGGCGCCGAACTCGCGCGCATTCTTGAGCTGCTTGTTGGCCTGGATGGTCAGGGTCTGGCGCGTGCCGTCGAGCACGCCCACCGGGGTGTTGGCATTGGCGCCGCGGATCGCGGTCTGCAGCTCTTCCAGCGTCAGGTTGCGCTGCTGCAGCAGCTCGGGCTTGACCTTGATGCGCACCGCATAGCGCTTCTGTCCAAAGATGGAGACTTGCGCCACGCCGTCCAGCGTGGATAGGGCCGGGGTGATCAGGTTCTCGGCAAAATCGTTCAGCTCGGACAGGTTGATCGAGGGCGAGGTCAGCGCCACCAGCAGCACCGGCGCATCGGCCGGGTTGACCTTGCGGTAGCTGGGCGGCGAGCTCATCTCGGTGGGCAGGGCGCGCAGCGAGCGGAACAGCGCCGCCTGCACGTCCACCGCAGCCGCATCGATATTGCGCGAAGGGTCGAACTCCAGGGTCAGCGAGGTCGAACCCAGGATGCTGCTGGAGGAGATCGCGTTCAAGCCCGCGATGGTGGAGAACTGCTTTTCCAGCGGCAGGGCCACCGACGAGGCCATGGTCTCGGGCGAGGCACCGGGCAGGCTGGCCTGCACATTGATGACCGGCGTGTTGTAGGAGGGCAGGGCGGCCACTGGGATCTTGCTCCAGGCCGCCAGGCCGGCGATCACCAGGGCGAGATTGAGCAGCACGGTCATGACCGGCCGGCGGATGAAGGCTTCCGTCAGGCGCATGCTCAGGCTCCGGCGGCGGATGCACTGGACGCAGCGGAGGCCGCAGAAGCCGCCGCCCCGCGTTTGCCGCCTCCACTCTGGGCCGGGTTCAGCTGGGCCGGCTGGGTCTTGAGCGGCGTGCCGGGGCGCAGGTTTTGCTTGCCTTCCACCACCACGCTGTCGCCGGCCTTCAGTCCTTCGACCACCACCCAGTCACCGAAGGGGTAGCGGGTCTGCACCGGGCGCATCTCGGCGCTCTTGTCGGCGCCCACCACGTAGACGGAGCGCTCGTTGCCGCGCTGGATGATGGCCGCCTGCGGCACCACCACCGCGTCCTTGATCGTGCGCAGCGTCATGCGGATGCGCACGTACTGGCCGGGCCAGAGCGTCTGCTGGCTGTTGTCGAACTCGGCCCGTACCTTGATCGTGCCGGTGCTGCTGTCGACGAGGTTGTCGACAAAGCCGAGCTTGCCCTTCAGGGGTTGTTCCTTGGCCGCTTGCTCACTGCCCCCGCGCGCGCTGGGCATCAGCAGCTGGGCATCCAGTGCGGGCGGGTTCTTCTCGCCCGGCGCGGCGCGCGTGGCCGCCAGCAGGGGTGCCAGCTGGGTTTCCGGCAGGTTGAAGCTCACGCCGATGGGGTTCATCTGCACGATGCTGAGCAGGGGCGTGGCCGCCGCACTGCCGCCTTGCACCAGGCTGCCGGGGTTGACGCTGATCAGGCCGACGCGGCCGTCCATGGGTGCGCGCAGCTCGTTGTAGCCCAGGCTCAATTCAGCCGTTCTCAGCGCGGCCTCGTCGGCCTGCACGGCGGCGCGTTGCGCTTCCACCGCGGCCTGGCTGCTGTCCAGGGCGCTGGGGGCGATGAAGTTCTGGGCGCGCAGCTCCTGGGCGCGCTTGTACTGGCGCTCGGCATCGGCCAGGCTGGCGCGGTCGCGGGCCAGCTGGGCGCGGGCGCGCTCGACATTGGCCCGGTCCGGCCGGTCGTCGAAGCGGAACAAGACCTGACCCCGGCGCACCGTGTCGCCGTCCTTGATCAGCACCTCGCGCACCACGCTGCTGGTCTGGGCGCGCAGGTCCACGGTCTTGAGCGAGGCCACGGTGCCGCTGGCTTCCACCGTTACCGGCACGTCCTGCAGGCGGGCGGCCATGACGCCCACGGTTTGCGGCGGGCTCTTGCTGCTGGAGCTGCCGGCTGCGCCGCTGGCCGCGGAAGCGGGGTTGGCAGGCGCCGCGCTGTCGACGCCTGGGTTTGATTTCTTGTGCTGCTGGAGGTACCAGCCGCCGCCGGCCAGGCTCAGCAGGACGACGGTGCTCAGGGCGATGGGCTTGAGGCGCATTTCTTGTTCGCTTTCGGCGCAGGCACCCAGGCAGGGTGCGCTGTGGGAGGGGTGCCGAAGCTTAAGCGATCAAGAAATGGCCTGTATTGCTGCTCCGTGAACGGGCCCGGGCTTCAGGCCAGGGCTTGCATGGCGCGGGCGAGCTGCGCACCGACACGGGCGTTGTTCTTCACCAGGGCGATGTTGGTGGCCAGGCTGCGGCCTTCGGTCAGGGCTTTGATGCGCGCCAGCAAGAAGGGCGTGACGGCTTTGCCCGTGATGCCTTGCGCCTCGGCCTCCTGCAGGGCTTGGGCGGTGATGGCGTCGATTTCCTCGCGCGGCATGGCTTCGGCCGCTGGCACCGGGTTGCTCACGACCACGCCGCCGCGCAGGCCGAGGTCCCATTTGCAGCGCAGGAAGCGGGCCTGCTCGGCGGCGCTGTCGAGGCGGAAGTCGGCCTTGAAGCCGCTGTCCGGCGTGTAGAAAGCGGCGAAGTGGTCCTGGCCCACGCTGAGCACGGGCACGCCGTGGGTTTCCAGGTATTCCAGGGTCAGGCCGATGTCCAGAATGCTCTTGGCGCCGGCACAGACCACGGCCACCGAGGTCTGGGCCAGCTCCTGCAGATCAGCCGAGATGTCGAAGCTGGTCTCGGCGCCGCGGTGCACGCCGCCGATGCCGCCGGTCACGAAGACCTCGATGCCGGCCAACTCGGCGCAGATCATGGTGGCCGCCACGGTGGTGGCGCCGATGCGGCCGCTGGCCAGCACAAAGGGCAGGTCACGGCGGCTGACCTTCATCGCCTCGGGTGAGCGGCCCAGCAGCTCCAGCTCGGCGTCCGAGAGGCCGATGCGGATCTTGCCGTCCAGGATGGCGATGGTGGCCGGCACGGCGCCCTCGGCGCGGATGAGGGCCTCCACCTCGCGCGCGGTCTGCACGTTCTGCGGGTAAGGCATGCCGTGCGAAATGATGGTGGACTCCAGGGCCACCACGGGCTGGCCGGCGGCGCGCGCGGCGGCCACTTCGGCGGAGAAGACCAGGAAATCGGCGGAGGGGGTGGTGCGGGCGGTACGGGGGGAGGGGTTCATGCGTGTGGCTTCGTGAAGTCTTCTGGCTCTTGCAGCAGCGCGGGGCTGAGCTCGGGGTGAACGGTGTGGGGGCTTTGCACGGTCAAGGCCGCCAGGCGCAGGCCCAGGCGGCAGGCGCTGGCCAGGCTGGCTTCGGCCTGCAGCAGGCCGGCGCAGACGCCGGCGGCCAGGGCATCACCGGCGCCGGTGACATCGCAGACCGGCACGGCCGGGGCGCGCAGATGCTGCGGGGCCTGGCCGGCCTCGCTGCAGATCAAGCCGGCCTCGCCCAGGCTCAGCACCAGCTGGGGCAGGCCACGGGCATGGAGCTCGGCCAGGGCCGGGGCCAGGGCGGGCAGGGGCTGCTGCGGGTCGTGGGCGGGCAGGGCGTGGCCGAGCAGGGCCGCCAGCTCGCCGCGGTTCAGCAGCAAGGTCGTCAAGCCCTGCAGCTGGGCCGGCAGGTGGCGCATCTTGGCCTCGGAGACCGCCACGGCCAGCAGGCGCCGGCCCGGGTTTTCCTGCGCTTCGCGCAGCAGCAAGGCGATGCTCTCGGCCGGCAGATTGAGGTCCAGCACGATCATCCGCGCCTGCTGGCGCTGGGCGCAGCTGCGGCGCAGAAACTCCGGGTCCAGGCGCTCGGCCAGGGGCATGGCCGCGAGGGCCAGCTGCATTTCGCCGGCCGCATCGAGCACGGCGGTGTAGCTGCCCGTCGGTGCGTCCGCCGCGCGCAGCGTGCCCTGGGTGGACATGCCCACCGCCGTCGCTTGCGCCAGCAAGGCCTGGCCAGCGGCGTCCTCGCCCACGGCGGTGATCAGCTGGGTGGGCAGGCCCAGGCGGGCCAGGTTCTCGGCCACATTGCGCGCCACGCCGCCCAGGCTTTCGCTCATCACGGCCGGGTTGGAGCTGCCCATCTGCAGCGCGCCCAGGGTGCGCAGCTTGCGGTCGATGTTGGCGCCACCGATGCACAGGACCGGCGCCTGCTGCGGCAGCACATAGGCCCGGCCGAGGATGCGGCCCTCGCGCGTCAGCGCCGCGATATGCCCGGCCACGGCCGAGCGTGACAGGCCCAGGCGCTCGCCCAGCGCCTGCTGGCCGATGAAGGGGTCTTGCTGCAGCAATGCCAGCAGCAGCTCTTTTTTGCTGTCCATGCCTGCATTCTAGACAAATGTCGAGAATGCAAACTATTGTCTGGACGGCAACAGGGTGGGCCTCAGGCCCATCGAACTGCGCGGCACGCAAGCCGGTTGGGGCCGGGTGGGCAGATGCTCAGTTGGAACACACCCGTTCGCCGTTGCTGCGGGTGATGCAGATTTCACCCGGGCGCTTTTTCTCCTGGCCGCGGTCGCGGTCTTCGTTCTGCTGGCGCACCTGCTGGGCCTGTCGCTCGGTGGACCGCACACGCTCCAGGCAGGCGCCGCGCTCGCTGCTGGGCAGCAGGCTCTGGCAGCGCTCCCGCTCCTGTTCCAGCCGGGTGTCGTAGGCCAGCTCGCCGATGGCCACACAGGCGCTGAGAGGCAAGAGGCACAGGGCCAGGATCAGGCGCGGCAGCGCGGACGGGGTCGTGAGGCGGGGCGCAGGTGTGGGGGCGGGTGTGAACATGGCAGGCGTGTCAGTGCGGGGCAGCGTCGGGTCAGCAAACAGGACGTCGGCCAGTCTGCCAGCGATGCGGCATCGGACCCTGGGTTACGTAAGGAGTGCCGCGGGATGCACCTGCGGGTCCGTCATGCCAGCGAATGTGCTCCCGCCATCGCGCAGCGAGGGGCGGGTGTGCCGCCGGGCGATATGCTTGGCGCCCACCTCAATGCCCGCCAGAACCTCGGTTCGCCCAACACCTGCCCGACACCATGAGCCTGATGCCCGATGCCTTCATCCTCGACCTGGACGGCACCCTGGTTGACACCCTCGGTGATTTCGTCGCGGTTCTGAACCGGGTTCTGAACGAACTGGGGCTGCCCGAGGTGCGGCGCGCCTTTGTCGAGCGCACGGTCGGGCAGGGCAGCGAGCATTTGATCCGCAGCACCCTGGACCATGTCGGCGCCGACCCGGCCCAGCTCTACGAACCGGCCTGGGCGCTGTACCAGGCGCATTACCGCGAGCTCAACGGGCAGTTTTCCAAGGTCTACCCCGGCGTGCGTGAGGGTCTGGTGCAGTTGCGTGCGACCGGGCGGCCCATGGCCTGTTTGACCAACAAGCCGGCGGCTTTTGCGCGCGAGTTGCTGGCGCGCAAGCAGCTGTCAGGCTTCTTCGATTTCGTGTTCGGAGGCGATGACTTCGAGCGCAAAAAGCCCGACCCCTTGCCCTTGCTCAAAACCTGCGAAGCGCTGGGCACGGCGCCGGCCCGAACCTGGATGATCGGCGACAGCAGCAACGATGCGCGCGCCGCGGCGGCGGCCGGCTGCCCGGTGCTGCTGCTCAGCTATGGCTACAACCATGGCGAGCCGATCACGGCACTGCCCGCGCTGCAGCACCTGGACCGGCTCGATCAGATCAGCCTCGCTCCCGCAGCGAGCGCTTGACGCCCAGCAGGGCGTCTTTCAGCTGATCGTCGGCGGGCGATTTGCCCAGCCAGATGCGCAGCAGGGCGCTGAAGAACTCGGGCTCCTTGATCGGTGCGCCGATGGGTTTGCCGTTCAGGAAGACGGTGGAGCCGGTGCCGGGCACGTAGTCGATCCAGAAGTATTCGCCCGAGGTCAGGCTCTTGCGGGTGGAGAAGATCTCGGCCACGCGCAGCACGCCGTTGATGGCCTTGCCGAATTCCTCGCGCGAGGCGTTCTGCTCCATGCCCTTGGTGAAGAGCTTGCCGAGCTCGTTGCCATCCACCTCGCGCAGCATGACCAGGTGGATGCGCTTGGCGCCGGGGGCGGCCAAGGCGGCCTCGGCATTGCTGGTCTTCTCGGCCAGATACAGACCGGCGGTGTAGACCTTGAACACGGCCTTGTAGCGGATGCCCGCGCCGTTCAGCTGCAGCTTCTGCCCGCCGATGTCGGCCTGTCCCTCGTACTTCACTCCGGCCAGCTCCACGGTCTGCGCCTGGGCGCTGCCGCCCATGGCGAACAAGAACAGGCCGGCCAGGGCGCTCAAGCCCAGGGCTCGCCGGGAGCGAAGTGAAAATCCTGCTGCGTCACGCATGCGTGTTGTCTCCGTCGTCTTTGTTGTGGTGTCATGCTTCTGCGCGGCGCATCCGCCAGGTAAGCAAAAGTAAGCGGCAGTATGGCTGCAAGCTCAAGACTCTGCCAACGCCTGTTTGAATGGGGCTGCTACACTCGCCCGCACTATGTTCATCACGCGCAAGCACATCAAGGGGTCGCACGACCGGGGAGCCTGGCCCTGGCGTCGCCCGCTCGCCTTCCTTCGCTGAAGAAGACGCCGCTTGGCCTGCTGCTTGCCGCAGGCGTGATGTCCGAGCCGCCCCGCGCGCAGCTCGTCACACCATGCCTGACCATGGCCTCCTGAATCGACGCTGCTCTACGTGCGCCCAAACCTGGGTGTCGCCTGTCGTTGATCCGGTCCCAGCGCCCGTCGTCTCTTCTTTGTTGATGCGCCGCGCCACCGCCACCCCCTGATTCCCGGTGCGCGTCGCCTGCCTGCAAGGGTTTGACGTGATGATCACTGAACTTGAATTTCAAAGCCTGGCCAGCCTGGGCTACAACCGCATCCCGCTGATCAGCGAGGCTTTCGCGGACCTGGAGACCCCGCTGTCTCTGTACCTGAAACTCTGCTCCGGCGCCGGCGCTTACGGTGGCAATTCGGGCAAGCACAGCTTTCTGCTCGAATCCGTGGTCGGTGGCGAGCGCTTCGGGCGTTACTCCTTCATCGGCCTGCCGGCCCGCACCGTGCTCAAGAGCCATGGGCGCAAGACCGAGGTGATCCGCGACGGCGCCGTGGTCGAGACGCATGAAGGCGATCCGCTGGCCTTCATCGAGGCCTATCAACAGCGCTTCAAAGTGGCCCTGCGCCCCGGCATGCCGCGCTTCTGCGGCGGCCTGGCGGGCTACTTCGGCTACGACGCGGTCCGCTACATCGAGCCCAAGCTGGCCAAGACCGAAAAGGCCGGTGGCCTGGACACGCCCGATGTGATGCTCCTGCAATGCGAGGAACTGGCCGTCATCGACAACCTCTCGGGTCGGCTCTACCTGATCGTCTATGCCGACCCGGCCCAGCCCGAAGCCTTCCACAAGGCCAAGAAGCGCCTGACCGAGCTGCGCGACAAGCTCAGCTACAGCGTCAGCGCGCCGCAGGTCAAGCGCGGCCAGGCGCACCCGGTGCAGCGCGAATTTGCACGCGCTGATTTCGAAGCGGCCGTGCTCAAGGCCAAGGACTACATCGCCGCCGGCGACTGCATGCAGATCGTCTTCGGCCAGCGCCTGTCCAAGCGCTACACCGAGTCACCGCTGAGCCTGTACCGCGCCCTGCGCTCGCTCAACCCCAGCCCTTACATGTATTTCTACGATATGGGCGACTTCCAGATCGTCGGCGCCTCGCCCGAGATCCTGGTGCGGCATGAGCGCGTGGCCGAGGGCCAGCAGGTCACCATCCGCCCCTTGGCCGGCACGCGGCCGCGCGGCGGCACGCCCGAGCAAGACCTGGCCCTGGAAGCCGAGCTCAAGGCCGACCCCAAGGAGCGCGCCGAGCACCTGATGCTGATTGACCTGGCCCGCAACGACCTGGGCCGCATCGCCGAGATCGGCTCGGTCAAGGTGACCGATGCCTACGCGGTGGAGCGCTACTCGCATGTGATGCACATCGTCAGCAACGTCGAAGGCCGGCTGCGCGAGGGCTTGTCGAATATGGATGTGTTCCGCGCCGCCTTCCCGGCCGGCACGCTCTCGGGCGCGCCCAAGATCCGCGCCATGCAGATCATCGAAGAGCTGGAACCGGTCAAGCGCGGCATCTACGGCGGCGCCTGCGGCTACCTGAGTTTTGCCGGCGATATGGACCTGGCCATCGCCATTCGCACCGGCATCGTGCAGGATCAGACTTTGTACGTCTCGGCCGCGGCCGGCATCGTGGCCGACTCGGTGCCCGAGCTGGAGTGGAAAGAAACGGAAGCGAAAGCCCGCGCCCTGCTGCGCGCCGCTGAACTGGTTGAGGAGGGCTTCTAAATGCTGCTGATGATCGACAACTACGACAGCTTCACCTTCAACCTGGTGCAGTACTTCGGCGAACTCGGCGCTGAGGTCAAAGTCGTTCGCAATGACGAGATCACCCTGAACGAAATCGAGGCCTTGCGTCCCGATCACCTGGTGTTCTCGCCCGGGCCGTGCTCGCCGGCAGAGGCCGGCATCTGCGTGCCGGCCATCCAGCATTTCGCCGGCAAGCTGCCCATCCTGGGCGTGTGCCTGGGCCACCAGAGCATGGGGGCGGCCATGGGCGGCAAGATCATTCGCGCCAAGACCCAGATGCATGGCAAGGCCAGCACCATCAGCACCGACCAGAAGGGCGTGTTCCACGGCCTGCCGCGTGATTTCAGCGTCATCCGTTATCACTCGCTGGTGATCGAGGAGGCCACGCTGCCCGCGGTCTTCGACATCACCGCCCGCAGCGAGGACGGCGAGATCATGGGCGTGCGTCACCGCGAACTGGCCGGCACGGCCACACCGATGGAGGGCGTGCAGTTCCACCCCGAGTCCATCCTCAGCGAGCATGGCCACGCCATGCTCAAGAACTTTCTCCAACTGGCCCTTTGATCACCATGAGCACTGTTGTCGATCTTCGCAGTGATACGGTGACTCAGCCGACGGTCGCGATGCGGGCTGCCATGATGGCGGCTCCGTTGGGTGACGATGTGTTTGCCGATGACCCCTCGGTCAATGCCTTGCAGCATGCCCTGGCCGAGCGTCTCGGCTTTGAGGCGGCACTCTTCATGCCCACCGGCACGCAAAGCAATCTGGCGGCGCTGATGGCGCATTGCCAGCGCGGCGAGGAGTACATCGTCGGCCAGTTCGCCCACACCTACCGCTGGGAAGGCGGCGGTGCGGCCGTGCTCGGCTCCATCCAGCCCCAGCCGCTGCCGCATCAGGCCGACGGCTCGCTGTCCTTGGCCGATATCGAGGCCAATATCAAGCCCGATGACGCCCATTTCGCGCGCACCCGCTTGCTGACGCTGGAGAACACCATCGGCGGCAAGGTGTTGCCCATGGACTATCTGGCTGCCGCCTCGGCCCTGGCGCAGAAACATGGGCTGACGCGCCATCTGGACGGTGCGCGCCTGTTCAATGCCGCGGTAGCCGTGGATGCCGCGGATCCGTATGCTGCGGCGCGGCGCATCTGCAGCCATTTCGACAGCGTTTCGGTCTGTTTTTCCAAAGGCCTGGGCGCCCCGGTCGGTTCGGTGCTCTGCGGCTCGGCGGCGGTGATCCAGCGCGCCCACCGCTGGCGCAAGATGCTGGGCGGTGGCATGCGTCAGGCCGGTGTGCTGGCGGCTGCAGCCCACCATGCGCTGGACCATCACGTTCATCGCCTGGCCGACGACCATGCCCTGGCTCAGCGTCTGGCTCAGGGCCTGCAAGGCATTGCCGGCCTGAGCGTGGAAGCGCCGCAGACCAATATCGTGTTTGTCGATGTGGCTCAGGGAGAGCGTGCTGCAGGCTTGTTGCCTTATCTGAAATCGCGCGGCGTGCTGGCCACGGGCCTGTATCGCCTGCGTTTTGTGACCCATCTGGATGTGGATGCGGCCGGTGTGGACCACGCTGTGGCGACCGTGCGCGAGTACTTCGCTTGAGAGGAAATTGAGATGCCGATCACCGACACCGAAGCCCTGACCCGCGTCATCGAACACCGGGAAATCTTCCACGACGAGATGCTGACCCTGATGCGTCGCATCATGGCCGGCGAGATGTCGCCTGTCATGGCCGCCGCCCTGCTGGCCGGCCTGCGGGTGAAAAAGGAAACCATCGGCGAGATCACCGCCGCCGCGCAGGTGATGCGCGAGCTGTCCAACAAGGTGCCGCTGGAGCCGGCCCTGCATCCGCATCTGGTCGATGTGGTGGGCACGGGCGGCGATGGCGCCCACACTTTCAACATCTCCACCTGCTCGATGTTCGTGGCTGCCGCTGCCGGCGCGCAGGTGGCCAAGCATGGCAACCGCAGTGTCTCCAGCAAGACCGGCAGCGCCGATGTGCTGGAGCAGCTGGGCGCCAACATCATGCTCAGCCCGGCCCAGGTGGCCGAGAGCGTGGCGCAGACCGGCATCGGGTTCATGTTCGCGCCCAACCACCATCCGGCGATGAAGAACATCGCCCCGGTGCGCAAGGAGATGGGCGTGCGCACCATCTTCAACATCCTGGGCCCGCTGACCAACCCGGCCGGCGCGCCCAACATCCTGATGGGCGTGTTCCACCCCGATCTGGTCGGCATCCAGGTGCGTGTGATGCAGCGCCTGGGCGCCGAGCATGCCCTGGTGGTCTACGGCAAGGACGGCATGGACGAGATCTCGCTGGGCGCCGCCACCCTGGTGGGAGAGCTGAAGAACGGCGAGGTGCGCGAGTACGAGATCCACCCCGAGGACTTCGGCCTGGCCATGGTGTCCAACCGCAGCCTGCGCGTGGCCGGCCCCGAGGAGTCGCGCGTGATGCTGCTCGGCGCCCTGGCCAATGAGGACGGCGCGGCGCGTGACATCGTGCTGCTCAATGCCGGCGCCACCCTGTACGCCGCCAATGTGGCCAGCTCCATCGCCGACGGCATCGCCCGCGCCCGCGCGGCCATTGCCAGCGGCGCGGCCCGCGCCAAGCTCGACCAGTTTGTGGCCGCCACACAAGCTCTCGGCCGCGGCTGAGAGCTTGTGAATTTTTTACTGCGCGACTGCCATGCGTCGTTGGTCCGGTGCTCGGAATCCTCACGTACAGGAAGTACGTTCCGGTTCCTGCGCTCCGTCCGCCTAGCCTGACAGCCGCTCGCTACAAAAATTCGCAAGCTTTGAGCTTGCAGCCGGCAGGACGTCCTTTCATTTTGCTGAGTCCCACCATGTCCGACATCCTCCGCCGCATCGTTGCGGTCAAACATGAAGAGCTGGCCGTGCTGCGCCGCCAGCGCTCGCTGGCCAGCCTGCGCGAGGAGGCCGAGAGTGCCGAGCGCCGCGCCGACCTGCGCGACTTCGAAGCGGCGCTGCGCGCCCGGATCGCCGCTGGCAATCCCTTGAAGGGAAGTGCCGTGATCGCCGAGATCAAGAAGGCCAGCCCCAGCAAGGGCGTGCTGCGCGCGAACTTCGAGCCAGCCGCCATCGCGCAGAGTTATGCCCGCCACGGCGCCGCCTGCCTGAGTGTGCTGACCGATGCGCAGTTCTTCCAGGGCTCGGTCGCCTACCTGCAGCAGGCCCGCGCGGCCTGCGCGCTGCCGGTGCTGCGCAAGGACTTCATGGTCGACGAGTACCAGGTCTTTGAAGCGCGGGCCATGGGGGCCGACTGCATCCTGCTGATCGCCGCCTGCCTCGATGATGCGCAGATGGCCGATCTCGAGGCCGTGGCGCAGAGCCTGGGCCTGGCCGTGCTGGTCGAGGTGCACGACGGTGCCGAGTTGGACCGCGCCCTGCGCCTCAAGACCCCGCTGGTCGGCATCAACAACCGCAATCTGCGCAGCTTCGAGGTCACGCTGGACACCACCCTGGGTCTGCTGGACCGTGTGCCGGCCGAGCGTCTGCTGGTGACCGAGTCCGGCATTCTGGCGGCAGCCGATGTGCAGACCATGCGCGCCGCGAACGTGCATGCCTTCCTGGTTGGCGAGGCCTTCATGCGTGCGCCCGATCCGGGTGAGGCGCTGGCCGCCTTGTTCGCCTGAGGCCTTGCCGGGCGAGCCTGTGAGTCTGGACCTGCTGGCCCCCGTGGACCCCGGCTGGCAGCCGGTGCTCGATGCCTGGGTGGCCAGCGCCGAGGGCCAGCGCCTGCTGGTTTTCTTGCAGCGCCGCCGCGAAGCCGGTGCGCGGATCTACCCGCCCGAGCCGCTGCGTGCCCTGCGCCTCACGCCCCTGGCCGAGACCCGTGTGCTCATCCTCGGTCAGGATCCGTACCACGGGCCGGGGCAGGCCGAGGGTCTGGCGTTCTCGGTGCCCGAGGGGGTGACGCCGCCGCCCAGCCTGCGCAATGTGTTCAAGGAACTGCAGCGCGATCTGGGCCAGCAGCCGCCCATGTCGCCACATCTGGGTGCCTGGGCGCGGCGCGGTGTGCTGCTGCTCAACAGCTGTTTCACGGTGGAAGATGGCGCGCCCGCCAGCCACGCCAAGCAGGGCTGGGAAGCCCTGAGCGACGCCCTGATCGCCGCGGCCGCGCGCGACCCCGCGCCCAAGGTCTTCATGCTCTGGGGCGCGTACGCGCAGGCCAAGGCGCCACTGATCGCGGCGGCTCAAGGCCCGGGCGCCGCGTCGCACTGCGTCTTGCAGGCCAACCACCCCTCACCGCTCTCGGCCTTGCGGCCGCCCGTGCCTTTCATCGGCTGCGGGCATTTCAGCGCCGCGGCGGCCTTTTTGGCGCAACACGGTCGCGCGCTGGACTGGTCGCTGGACTGAGGGTTGCGGCGGCCCGACTCAGGGCTATCCCCGAGGCGGCGCACCCGGAAACGAAAGAGCCGTCAACGACAATCTGTCGTTTTGCCGGTCGATGGAGCTTTGCTCTAAAGACCTCTTCAAGACCTGCTCAAGGTTTGCTCAAGATTCACATGCACTCCGGGCTGCTACCAGTCGCCAGCTTGGTTCTAAACTGGTATGGTGTTTGCCCAGGGTGCTGTGCAGTTCTGTACCTCTGACTCGGCACTGACAAGGCGCCCATGTGGCGTTTCTGCACGGCTGCAACCAGGGTAGACCAGCCATTGACGGGTCTTCATTTTTGGTACTAAACTGGTATTAATATGAAAACGGTCATCCTTCGTTCACAAGCCCTGCAGGGCGCCACGGCTTCCGATCTTTCGGCAGCGGTGCAGTACCTGATCGGGGTGGACGGTGGCGGCACCGGCACCCGCGTGCGCTTGAGCGACCGGGACGGCGTGCTGCTGGGGCAGGGCGAGTCCGGCCCTTCGGCCCTGGGTCAAGGCGCCGAGCAAGCCTGGCGCCACATCCAGCAGGCCGTGCAGGCCGCGGCTGCGCAAGCAGGCCTGGGTGAGCTGGATCTGTCGCGCTGCGCCATCGGCTTGGGCCTGTCGGGCACCGGCGTCGAGGCGCAGGTCGAGGCCTTCTCGGCCCTGCAGCCTGGCTATGCCCTGGTGGCCCTGGACAACGACGGTTTCACCACCTTGCTGGGCGCCCATGGCGGTGAGCCCGGCGCGGTGGTCGCGGCGGGCACCGGCACCATCGGTGAAGGCCTGCGCCGCAATGGCGAGCGCGCCTACATCAGCGGTTGGGGCTGGGTCTGCGGCGATGAGGGCAGCGGCGCCTGGCTGGGCCTGAAGGCCATGCGCCATGCCCAGCAGGCCCTGGACGGCCGCGCTGAAGCCGGCGCGCTGGCCCGCGCTGTCTGGGCCGTGGCCGGCCAGGACCGCGCCACCATCCTGGCCTGGTGCGCTGCCGCCGGTCAGCATGGTTATGCCAGCCTGGCGCCCCTGGTCTTCGACCACGCGCCGAACGATCCGGTGGCGGCCGGCTTTGTCGCCGATGCCGTGAGCGAGCTGGAACGCCTGGCCCACGCCCTGGATCCCCAGGCTGAACTGCCTCTGGCACTGTGCGGAAGCATCGCTTTGCGTTTGAGTTCCGAATTCTCAGGCACCATTCGTGCCCGCTGCGTGTCACCTCGGGGTGATTCCGCCGAAGGTGCGCTGCACCTGGTGCGCAGCGCACTGCAACGCTGAGGATTTCGTGATGAGCATCGCATTTCAATTCAAGCCCGATCCGGACGCCGCCTCGCCGCTGTACATGCAGCTGGCCCACAAGCTGGCCCAGGCCATCCGTGAGGGCGTGTACCACGCCGACGAGGCCCTGCCTTCGGAGCGGGTGCTGTCTGAATCGCTGGACCTGTCGCGCGTGACCGCGCGCAAGGCCATCGATCGCCTGGTCGAGCAAGGCCTGATCATCCGCAAGCGCGGTTCGGGCAACTACATCGCGCCCAAGCTGGAGCAGCCGCTGTCGCGCCTGACCAGCTTCTCGGAAGAGCTGCAGCAACGCGGCTTCAAGCCCAGCTCGCGCTGGCTGACCCGCAGCTTCACGCCGGCCGCGCCGGACGAGCAGCTGAGCCTGGGCCTGTCCACCGGCGAGCGCGTGGCGCGTCTGGAGCGCTTGCGTCTGGCCGACACCGTGGTCATGGCCTACGAGGTCAGCGTGCTGCCCGAGGCCGTGCTGCCCGATCCGGCCAGCGTGCAGGCCTCTTTGTACGAACACCTGGCCAAGCTCGGCGGCGCCCCGGTGCGCGCGCTGCAGCACATCCGGGCCATCAATGCCGACACCAAACTCGCCAGTCTGCTGGAAGTGCCGGTGGGCCAGGCCGTTTTGTTCATCACCCGTGTGGGCTATCTGGAATCGGGTCATGCCGTCGAGCTGACGCATTCCTACTGCCGCAGCGATTACTACGACTTTGTCGCCGAGATGCGGCGCGAGGGATAGGCGAAGGATGACCTCAGTACAGCACATCGACGCAGACATCCTCACGCCGCAAGGCTTTGTACGGGGTCGACTGGACTATGTTGAAGGGCGCGTGAGCGCCATCCACGGCAGCCCGGTCACGGAAAGCCAGGTCCGGCACGATGCCGGCGAGCGCCAGATCGTGCTGCCTGGTTTCATCGATGTGCATGTGCACGGCGGCGGTGGCCGCGACACCATGGAAGGCGGCGACGCCGCGGGCCAGATCGGGCGATTGCATGTGCGCCACGGCACCACCTCCATGCTGGCCACCACCATGACGGCGCCGCTGGACGAGATCCGCTCGGCCCTCAGCGCCCTCGGCCCGTTTTGCGCCCAGCGCGCGCCGGGCTCGGCCCGCCTGCTCGGCGTGCACCTGGAAGGCCCTTACATCAACCCCGGCAAGCTCGGTGCCCAGCCCGACTTTGCCAAGCCCGCGACCCTGGCCGAGATCCATGCCCTGCATGCCTTGGCGCCCATCCGCCTGATCACCCTGGCGCCGGAACTGCCCGGCACGCTGGACCTGATCGCCGAGCTGCGCGCCGAAGGATTCCAGGTGCAGATCGGCCACACGGCCGGCACCTACGAGGACGGCGTGCAGGCCCTGCAGCACGGCGCCGGTGGCTTCACCCATTTGTTCAACGCCATGTCCGGCCTGCACCACCGCGAGCCCGGCATGGTGGGCGCGGCCCTGGCCCATGCCAAGTACGCCGAGATCATCCCGGACCTGCTGCATGTGCACCCCGGCGCCATCCGCGTGGCCATGCGCGCGATCCCCTGCATGTTCTGCGTCACCGATTCCACGGCCGCGGCCGGCATGCCCGATGGCGAGTACAGCCTGGGCCGCCACCGCGTGACCAAGTGCATGGGCGGCGTGCGCCTGCCCGACGGCACCCTGGCCGGCAGCACCCTGACCATGGATCAGGCCTTGCGCAATCTGGTCGGTCTGGGCCTGGAGATTGAAGACGCCTCGCGGCGCGTGTCGACCTTTGCTGCCGACTACATGGGTTTGGAAGATCGCGGTCGCCTGCAGCCTGGTGCTTGGGCGGATTTTGTTGTACTGGACCGTGATTTGCAGTTGCAAGGCGTGGTCGTTGAAGGAGAAAAAATTGACCTCGCCTGAGTTGGTGCATGCCTCGCGCATGTTGCAAGAAGCCCTGAGTGCCCCCGCCGCTGTCGCACACCAGCTGGCCCATGACCAGAACGCCTACGCCGAGCTGGGCGAGGCCCTGCGCGAGCAGCCGCCCACGGCGCTGCTGACCGTGGCCCGTGGCAGCTCGGACCATGCCGCCCACTACATGGCCTATCTGATGATGGCGCGCATGGGCCGCCTGGTGACTTCGCTGCCGATGTCGCTGGTGACGCTGTACCAGAGCAAGATCGTCTGCGACGGCCTGGTGTCCCTTGCCTTCTCGCAATCGGGCCAAAGCCCCGATCTGGTCGCACCGACCAAGTTCTTCCGTGAAGGCGGTGCCCGCACCGTGGCTTTCGTCAATGCCGAGAGCTCGCCGCTGGCCGATGCCGCGCAATTCGTGTTCCCGCTGCGCTCGGGCCCCGAGCTGAGCGTGGCCGCCACCAAGAGCTATATCGCCCAGCTGGTGGCCGGCGCCCGCGTGGTGGCCGCCTGGAGCGGTGATGAAGACCTGCAGGCCGCGCTGCAGCAGCTGCCCTCGGCCCTGGAAGAAGCAGCCAAGCAGCGCTGGGATGTGGCGGTGGACGTGCTCAAGGGCGCGGACAAGCTCTTCGTCATCGGCCGTGGCACGGGCCTGCCCATCGCCATGGAAGCGGCGCTGAAGTTCAAGGAAACCTGCGGCATCCAGGCCGAGGCCTTCTCGGGCGCCGAGGTCAAGCATGGCCCCATGGCCCTGGTGGACGAGGGCTACCCCATGCTGGTGTTCGCGCCGCGTGGCCCGGCCCAGGCCGGCCTGATTGCCCTGGCCGAGGAAATGCGCGGCCGTGGTGCCCGTGTGCTGCTGGCTGCGCCGGCCGGCACGCCCGGCGCCGAGCTGCCCCTGGCCTGCACCGGCAATGAAGACCTGGACCCGATCGCCGTGGTGCAGAGCTTCTACCCCATGGTGGAAGCCCTGGCCCGCGCCCGCGGCCGCAACCCGGATGCGCCGCCGCATCTGGCCAAGGTCACCAAGACGAACTGATCGGGGCCGGCTGTCATGACTGCTTTTCATCCCGGCCAGCTGGTGATGGTCGACATCCAGGGCAAGTCCCTGGACGCGGCCACCGCCGAGTTCCTGCGCGCCAACCAGGTGCGCGCCGTCTGCCTGTTCCGCAAGAACCTGGGTACCGAAGCCGAAGTGCGCCAGCTGACCCGCGATCTGCGCGAGGTCATGGGCCCCGGCGCTCTGATCGGCCTCGACCAGGAAGGCGGCTCGGTGGTGCGCGCCACCTTTCTGCCGCAGGCGCCCTCGGCCATGGCCTTGGGCGCGGCCGATGACGCCGCCCTGGCCGAGAAGGTCGGCGCCGCGGTCGCTCGCGGCCTGGCGTCCATCGGTGTGAACTGGAACTTCGCACCGGTGCTGGACATCAACAACAACCCGGCCAACCCGGTGATCGCCGAGCGCAGCTTCTCCGAAGATGCCGATGATGTGACCCGTTTGGCCGGCGCCTGGATGGCCGGTTCGCTGCGCGAAGGCGTGGCCTGCTGCGTCAAGCATTTCCCCGGCCACGGCGACACCCATGTGGACTCGCACCTGGCCCTGCCGACGGTGGACAAGAGCCGCGCCGAGCTGGATGCGCTGGAGTTGCGCCCCTTCAAGGCCTTGCGTGATGCGGCACCCGCCGTGATGACGGCCCACATCGTCTACCCGAAGATCGACCCCGATCACCCGGCCACCTTGTCGACCAAGATCCTGGGCGACATCCTGCGCCGTGAGTGGGGCTACGACGGCGTGGTCATCACCGACGCGCTGATGATGAAGGCCATCTTCGAGCGCTACGGCTACGCCCGCGCCGCCGTGATGGCCATCCAGGCCGGTGCCGACATGATCCTGGCCCAGGGTTCGCTGGACGAGCAGGGCCAGTCCATCCAGGCCTTGAAAGACGCCTTCGAGCGCGGCGAGCTGACCCTGGAGCAGGGCCGCATCGCCGCCGCCCGCCTGGACAAGCTGGCCGCCGCCTACCCGGTGCGTCACGACGACTACCAGGGCGAGCCGCGCGGCGCCGATGACCGCCTGATGCGCCAAGCCTGGGCCGCCGGCCTGACCGCCTTGCGCGGCGCCACGCCGCCGGTCCGCGACGCGGCGCTGCGCGTGTTCGTGCAGCCCGAGGTGCCGACCGATGGCGTCTCGGAAGCCGGCCCCTCGGGCGCGCAAATCGTCGAGCTCTTCCGTGCCTTCCCGAATGCCCAGATTGAGTTCGTCGAGGACATCCTGGCCCTGGACTGGGCCACGGTGCCGCAGGATGGGTGCCTGAACATCGTCGCCTCCACCCACCGCATGCGTTACGGCCAGAACGCCCGCGCCTGGACGCCTGACCTGCATCTGGTGCTCTGGAACCCTTTCCAGGCCCTCGATGTGCCGGGACCGACCGTGGTGAGCTGGGGTTATGCCGATGGCGCTCTGGCCGGCCTGCAGGCATGGTTGCAGGGCGAGCATGTGGCCGCTGCGCAGTCGCCTGTGCGTCTGGACTGACGCCCTTTCCCTCTCCACCCTGGGGCTTGTTGAGACATGAACACCACCACCTTGAACGCCGAGCGCACCGAGACCTCCATGAGCCCAGCCGACACGAAGAACAAGGCCCGCGCGCCCGGCACCTGGGTGCTCAGCCTGTACTTCCTGCAGGGCTTGCCCTTCTTCATGGTCAATCTGGTCTCGGCCCTGATGTTCAAGAGCCTGGGTGTGTCCAACGAGGACATCACGCGCTGGACCGGTCTGCTCGGTCTGGCCTGGGTGTTCAAGCCCCTGTGGAGCCCGCTGCTGGAACTGGCCCCGAGCAAGAAGTGGATGGTGATCAGCTTCCAGGCCCTGGGTGCGGCGGCGCTCGGCCTGATCGCGCTCTCGCTCAATCTGCCGAGCTTCTTTGTCATCTGCATCGCCTTGCTGGCGGTGGCCGCGATCGCTTCCGCCTCGCATGACATCGTCTGCGACGGCCTCTACATCGCCACTCTGAGCGGCAAGCAACGCGCCGTGTGGGCGGGCTGGCTGGGCACCTGCTTCAATGGCTCCAAGCTCTTTGCCATGGGCGGCCTGGTGATCCTCGCCGGCACGCTGGAAAAGAGCGCCGGCCCGGTGGTGGCCTGGGCCACGGTCTTCGGCATCGCGGCCGTGACCATGGCGGTGCTGGCGGCCTACCACGTCTGGGCCTTGCCCGACACGCGCAGCAGCGTCGAGGCCGGCGGCAGCATCGAAGTGGCCGGCACCCTGGGCGATGTGATTCGCAGCTTTTTCAAGCTCGAAGGCGTGTGGGTGGCCATCGCCTTCATCATCCTGTTCCGCGCTGGCGAGGCCCAGGTGCAGGCCATGGGCCCGCTGTTCATGAAGGACGCCCGCGAACTCGGCGGCCTGGGCATGGCCACCACCGAGGTGGGCCTGTCCTACGGCACGGCAGGCACCCTGGCCTTTCTGGCGGGCAGCATTGCCTCGGGTTACTTCACCGCCTGGTTGGGTCTGCGCCGCGCCATGATCTGGCTGCTGTTGGCGATGAATCTGCCCAATCTGGCTTTCTATGCGCTGGCGGTGAGCCAGACCACCAACCTCTGGTGGATCTCCCTGGCCGTGAGCCTGGAGACCTTCGGTTATGGCTTCGGTTTCGTTGCCGTGATCCTGTTCATGATGCAGTTCGTGGCCAAGAGCAAGTACCAGACCGCGCACTACGCCATCGCCACGGGCTTCATGGCCCTGGGCTATGTGATCTTCAAGGCCATCAGCGGCGATGTTCAGAAGTTGCTGGGCTATCAGAACTTTTTCCTCTGGGTGGTGCTCTCGGCGATTCCGGTGTTCCTGATGCTCAAGGTGCTGCCGATTCGCGAGGACGAAGCGGCTGAGCCCACGCCCGAAGCATGAAGACCGTTTCTGCGGTGCGCGTGGGCTTGCGCATCGGCGCGCTCACGCTGGGATTGAGCTCGCTGCTGGCGCCGGTTGTGGCGGCTCCGGCAACGAGTCCTGCGCCAGCACCGGCCGGCCTGTTCTTCGATGACTTCAGCTACCGCGACCTGAGCGGCCTTTGGGCCCAGGGCTGGACGCCGCGCAGCAAGGCCGGCCATCCCGGCGTGACCGGTGCGCGCTGGAGCGCCGAGCAGCTGAGCCTGGTCGATGATCCTCAGCAAGCCGGCAACCGCCTGCTGCGCCTGGCCGCGCAGACCGACGGCAGCGGCGCCGGCACGGCACAGGCCCAGATCTGCCACCAGCGCAAATACCTGGAAGGCACGTATGCGGCGCGCCTGCGCTTCAGCGATGCGCCGGTGCGCGGTGTCGATGGCGACCCAGTGATCCAGACCTTTTATGTGGTGGCGCCCTTGCGCCATGACTTCGATCCTGAGTTCAGCGAGATCGACTGGGAATACCTGCCCAACGGCGGCTGGGGCAGCGAGAAGACGCGGCTCTATGGCATCGCCTGGCAGACCGTGCAGCTCGAGCCCTGGAAGAGCTACAACCAGTCGCACGAAGAGTTCACCAACCTGAATGGCTGGCACCAGCTGCTGATGCAGGTGTCAGGGGGCCAGGTCAAGCTCTTCCTCGATGGCCGGCAGCTGGCCACGCATGGCGGCCGCAACTACCCGGTCTCGCTGATGTCCATCAACTTCAACCTCTGGTTCTCGCCCGGCGGCCTGCTGCCGGCCAGCAGCCAGGCGCGCGCGTACGAGCAGGATGTGGACTGGGTCTTTCATGCTCGCAACAAGGTGCTGAGCCCGGCCGAGGTCGATGCCGAGGTCAAGCGCCTGCGCGCCGGCGGCGTGGCGCAGCTGGACACCGTGCCGGCGGCTGAGCCGGCGCTCAGCAGCCTGTGTGATTTCTGATTCCGGGTGCAGCGACCCCGCACCCCAGCTGGTCGGGGCGGTGACCGGGTGTTTTTGTGTGAGTGTGATGGAAAGGGCGGGCCGCGATGAGCGCTAGCCAACGGTTTGCGTCGGTGGACGCTTTGCGAGGTCTGGCCGTGGCCGCCATGCTGCTGGTCAACAACCCCGGCGATTGGGGCCATGTCTACGCGCCTCTGGAACATTCGGCCTGGCATGGCTGCACGCCGACCGACCTGATCTTCCCCTTCTTCCTGTTCATCGTCGGCGTCTCGCTGGCCCTGGCCCTGGGGCCGCGGCTTGATGCGCAGGCGCCGGTCGCGCCCTTGCGCCGCACGGTGCTGGTCCGCGCGGCACGCATCCTGGCCCTGGGCATGGTGCTGCACCTGCTGGCCTGGTGGCTGATGGGCAAGCCCGAGCTGCGCATCCCAGGTGTGCTGCAGCGCATCGCGATCTGTTTTGCGCTCAGCGGCCTGGTGGTCCTGCATTTGCGCCGCTCGGCCCAGCAATGGGGCTTGCTGGCGCTGCTGCTGCTGGGCTACGGCCTGCTGCTGGCCTGGGGCGGCAGCCTCGACAAGGTCGGCAACATCGCCTCGCGGTGGGACGCCGCCTTGTTCGGCCGTTTCGGCTACGAGTGGAATGCGGCCACCGGCCTGGGCCACGATCCGGAAGGCCTGGTCAGCACCCTGGGCGCGCTGGCCACCAGCCTGCTGGGCCTGCAAGCCGGCCAGTACCTGCGCCGCGCCCAGTGGCAAAACCTCTGGCTGCTCGGTCTGGGCAGTGCCTGTCTGGGCCTGCTGGTGGCTGAATTCCAGCCGCTCAACAAGCAGCTCTGGACGCCGAGCTTTGTGCTCTGGACCGGCGGCCTCGGCGCCCTGGCCCTGGCCCTGGCTCACCGCCTGATCGACCAGGCCGGCTGGCCGGCCCTGGGCCGCAGCTTCGGTGTCAACGCCATCGCCGCGTATGCCGGCGCCTGGATGTGCACCGTCATCCTCGAAGGCTTCGGCCTGATGGCGCCGCTCTATGCCGGCGCCTTCGGCTGGATCGATTGCCTGGCCGGGCCGTTCAACGCCTCCCTGGCCTTTGCCATTGCCTTTGTCGCGGTCTGGGCCGTGATCGTGAAATGGCTGGATCGTCGCGGCATCTACTTCAAGGTGTGAGGCCCAAGGCCCGTCAGATGCGGGCCTCAGACGCTGTGCGTCCCTGATCGGGCCGTCGGCTCCCCTAACGATCTACTTCATCGCGCAGTCAGCTGTGCGTTTTTGTGCCGCGCCAACCGTGCACCCGCCCGGGCTGTCGGTACAAGCCGATACGGCGCGATGCAGCCCCACCCCAAGCCCCGTGCCCCGCGCGAAGCCCGACCCTCCGAGCGGGCCTGGCGGAAGCCGACCTCTCACCCCGGCCGCATGCTGCGGCATGCCGTGTAACTCCCTCGTTACCCGATCCTGTAAGGTCTGACAGGGTGCCGTCAGCACCTGCCCACAACTTCAGTCCAGCGCCGTATATTGGTATTTGTTAGGTACTTAATTGGTATCTCAATAACGGCGACAGGAATTGTGGTGGTCTCGGGTAGAGGAACCCGTCCATCGTGTGAGCGGCGGATCGTCCAGGCGACGAGACCGCGGCCGCCAAGGCCTTCGATGGCTTGCCTGGTGATGTGAATCATCGGGTGCGAACCGAGCCCGCCCGGGAACGCAGGGCGGGCGCGATGGAGGGGCAATGAGTGATCTTGTGAGCGCACCTGACTTTGTGCTGCTGCGCCATCCGCTGCTGCCGCTGGAGCAGTTCGAGGCCTGGTGTCAGAGCGCGGACCGGGAGCAATACATCCTCGCGCAGTACGAGCAGGCCTGGCTGGACGAGGCGCTGTATGTGTCCAGCCCCTCGCTGCACGCGCGCCTGCAGGAGCTGCGCGCCGGCGTGGGCGAGCTGCATGAACACCCGAGCGAGCGGCGCAAGTTCCTCGCAAGCCTGGCGCGCTTTCTCAGCCGCGCGGCGTATCGATGCACGCCCTTCGGCCTGTTTGCCCAGGTTCAGCTGGGCCGTGTCGGCGCGACGGCCCCGGCCGAGGGCGAAACCGCTCCGGCGCTGCGCCGGGGCATCCATCTCGACAGCGGCGTCGAAGCCTGGCTGATCGAAACCGCACTCCAGGACCGCAGCTGGCGCGAGCTGCTGAAATGGCAGATCAGCAACACCGCCTTTCAAAGCGGTGCGCATCTGAACTACGTGGACTGGGTCTACCAGGCCAATCGCCAGCGCAGCTACCGCGCCGTGGAGGTCAGCTTTGACGAGGCCTTGAGCCTGGTGCTCGAGGCGGCGCAATCGCCTCGGCCCTTTGTCGAGCTGTGCGAGGCCTTGGTTCGCCGCCTGGACGTCGAAGCCGAAGAGGCCGGCGACTACCTGCATCAGCTGATCGATCGCCGGCTCTTGCTGCCCTGCCTGGCGCCCACTGCGAGCACGGCCTGCAGCCTGGATCTGGCGTTGGCCCAGTCACCGGACCATCCGGTCCTGGCGCCGATTCGCGAGATCCAGCAGCAGCTGCATTCGCTGCGACACGCGGCGGATCAGCGCCAGTCCCTGGTGCCGCAGTACCAGGTCTTGCGTGCCCGCATCGAGGCACAGATCGGCGCCGAGGATCTGAGCCGGGGCGTCTTGCAGATCGACACCCTGGATGCGCGGCCGGCCCCGGTCGATGCGCAGCAGCTGCAGGCGCTGCTCGGCCGGATCCAGCTGCTGATGCGGCACACGGCCCGGCCGGCGGGCGCGCTGCAGTCCTACAAGCGGCTGTTCCGCGAGCGTTTCGAGGATCGCGAAGTCAATCTGGCCTATGCCTTGCATCCCGAGCTGGGCCTGGCCTATCCCAATCGCGGGCCCCTGGTCTCCCCGCTGCTGGACGGCCTGCGCCTGGGCGCGCCTGCTGAGGCCGACAGTTCGGGGGCACCGGGCGGACTGCTGCCCCTGGAGCGGCTGCTGCTGAGCCGCCTGTTCGGACAGGGCGCGCAGGGTGCCTGCATCGCGCTGACGGAGGCCGATCTTCAAGCGCTCCCGTCGCCGCCCGCGCTGACCCTGCCGGAAGGGGGCTTCGCCCAGCTGTCGGTGCTGCCCAGTCCGCCGGGCGTGGCACCGAAGTTCGAGCTGCGCGGCCTGGGCGGGCGCAACGGCCTGGAGCTGATCGCCCGCTTCTGCCACCTGAGCCCCGAGCTCAGCGAGGCCGCCGCGCACTACGCCCGCGAGCACCGGGACGAGCATCCCGACTGCATCTACGCGGAGATCATCCACCACCCGCAGGACCGCTTGCTCAACATCCTGCGCCGGCCCTCGCTGGCCACGCACGAGCTGGTCTACGCAGGGAGCAGCGACAAGCCCCGCGAGCAGCAGCTGTGGCTGTCGGACCTCAGCATCCAGTTGCTCGGCGATCGCTTTGTGCTGCGGGAGCGCCGCAGCGGCCGCCGGGTCATTCCGCGCCTGAGCAGCGCGCACAACTACCACGCGCGCCAGCTTGGGGCCTACGAGTTCCTGGCCGGCTTGCAGGATGACGACGGGCCCTGGCTGGGCTTCAGCTGGCCGGCCGCCGTGCAGCACTTGCCGCAGCTGCCCCGGGTGGAACTCGATGGCCTGGTGCTGGCGCGGGCCCGATGGCTGCTCGATGCGGCGCAGATCGCGGCGCTCAACCAGGCCGCCGTCAGCGATGGCTTGCGCGCCTGGTGGCAAGCCATGGGCTTGCCGCGTTATGTCACCTGGGACCAGCACGACAACCACCTGCCGGTGGACCTCGACAACCCGGCCTCCGTGGGCCTGCTGCTCGATGACATCATCAAGCTGCCGCAGGCCACCCTGCATGAGTGCCTGGCGCTGAACGCCGCGTCAGAGCATGGCTGCATGGCCCAGCACAGCCAGGAATGGGTGCTGCCCTTGCGCCGCAGACCCACGCCGCCTTTGCCGGCACCCGCCGCCGAGTCTGCGGCGGCAGCGCCCCCTGCCTCCCCTCCATCGCCCGTGCCCTGGAACCCGGAGCGCTGCCACCTGCAGGGCGAGGGGGAGCGCCATCCCGCGCTGGAAGAATGGGCCTATCTGCGCCTCTACACCGGCGCGGGCTATGCCGACCGAGTCTTGCGCGAGTGGGTGGCGCCACGGCTTCGCCAGGCTCGCGCCGAGGGCCTGCTCAGCGGCTGGTTCTTCGTGCGCTACCAGGACAGCTTCGAGCATCTGCGCCTGCGCGTGAAGGGGCGCGATCGGGCGGCCTTGATTGCGGTGCACGCGCAGTTGCTGGCGGGCCTGGCGGACGCGCAAAGGCAAGGCCTGCTGTGGCGGGTGCAAGGCGATGACTATGTCCCGGAACTGGCCCGTTATGGGGGCAGGGTGGGCTTGTCGCTCAGCGAACAGCTGTTCGGCATCGATTCGGACGATGCGCTCTGCTTGCTCGACCTCGAAGCCGCTACCGAGGGCCAGGCTGAGAGTGCGCCGCCCCGTTGGCTGTATGCCCTGGCCTCGCTGGACAGCTATGCACGCCAGCTGAGCCCGGACCCCGTGCAAAGAGAGGCGTTGCTGGAGCAGCTGGCGCGCCAGTTCCTGCATGAGCAGGCGGGGGCGCAGGGACGATCGGCCGCCCTGGTGGCCATCGGCTCGCGTTTTCGCGAGTTCCGCCGCGAGCTGGACGCCTTGCAGCGAGGCCTTGGCAGCCTGGGCGAATGGCAGCAGCAGCTGGCGCGCAGCGAGCACAGCCGCGCCCCATGGTTGGCTGCGCTGCACGCGCATTTGCCAAGCCTGCCGGCGCGTCAGGCTGAGGTGGTGCTGCACAGCCTGCTCCATATGCACTGCAACCGGCTCGCACCGAGCGAGCCGCGCCGGCACGAGACCTTGCTCTATGACTTTGCGCGGCGCCTGGAGCGGGCCCGGCAAGCACGCAAGCCCGCCGCGCCGATGGGGGCGGCATGAGCACGCAGGACGACGAGGCGGGCCGCCTGATCGCGGCCGTACGCCGGCAGCTGCGGCGCCAGCTGGACGGCCCGTGGCTGGATGCCAGCTATGCCTGCGGAGCCGCGGGCCAGCTGCTCTGCCTGGCCGCGCTGGACCACCGCGAGGCGCCCGAAGCCGCGCTGGCGAGCGGCTGGGTGGAGGAGATGGTGATGCGCGTGCTGGAGCCGCTGCCCCGCTATCCGCAGGGCTTGTTCCAGGGCGCGCAGGGGATGCTGTTTGCGGCCCTGGAGCTGGACCAGCGCTATCAGCTGGGCGTGGTGGAGGAGGCCGCCAGCGAGGCCGATGAACTGCTCCTGGACCATCTGCGTGCCAAGCCCGAGCCGTCGGACCAGCACTTTGACGTGATCAGCGGCCTGGCGGGCCTCCTGGTCTATGCCGCCTACCGGGAGAGGCAGGGCAGCTGCTTGCCCTTGGTGGCGGCCTGTGTCGAGCGCTTGCAGGCCAGCGCCGAGATCCGGGCTGGCGACGCCGGCGAGGAGTTCTTCTGGTTCACGCCGCCGGCCTGGATTCGAGGCTTCCCCATGGGCGACGCCCATCCAACCGGCTGCGCCGATCTCGGCCTGGCCCATGGCCAGGCCGGCGTTCTGGCCGCCCTGGCCTATGCCCTGGCTCGCGGCCACAGCGGGCAGGCGCCCGGGCGCCGTTTGCTGGAGGGCGCGCTCTCGCATCTGCGCCGGCATGAGTCGCCACAAGGCCATTGGCACTTCGGTGCGGCGGCCGAAGCCCCGGGCCCGACCCGCTGTGCCTGGTGCTACGGGGATCTGGGCACCGCGGCCGCCCTGCAGCTGGCCGCGGCAGCCTTGGATCGCCCGGCGCTGGATGTCTGGGCGCAGCGGCTGCTGCAGTCCCTGGGTCAGCGCCCGATCCTTGGGCTGGGTTTTGTGGATGCCTGGCTCTGCCACGGCAGCCTGGGCTCGGCCTGGTTGTTGCATCAGCTGGCGCCGGACCAGGCGCTGCTCGTGCATCGATTCGAGCAGTTCCATCCGCTGGCGGGTGAGACGGGTTTGCTGGCTCAGTTCCTGGCGCAGCCCGAAGCGGCCAATCTGAGTTTGCTCGAGGGCTATGCCGGCCTGGCCTTGGTGCTGGAGGAGCGCCGCCGCGGTGCGCTGGCGTTGCCCTGGTGCCTGCCCTTCCTGGCCGGCCGCCGAGCCCTGCGGGTGCAAGGCCAGCCGGCGCCCGTGTCCTGAAACCCATGGCGCGCTGGCTGCGCTGCTTTGAATTCGACTGCGGTACCCGAAGGCTCGGCCAGGCCGGACGGTATGGCAGCGATCGCGGTGTTGACCGTCACCTGTGCTGCACGGAGCGCAGGCGCGAAGTTGATGCCGACACGGGGTTGCCGTGAACAGCCCCGTCCTTCGTTTGCGGCCTGCGGGCCGCCCTTCAACTCGACAAGGAATCTCCATGAACAAGTCAGACCGACTGAAGCTGAACACCACCTCGGTGCGCAGCCTGTCGCCCAGCGAAGTCGACCAGGTGGTCGGTGCCGATGGTGGCCCCACGGGCAACACCTCGCTGTCCAACGCCTACTGCGGCCCCTGTCCTTCGAACAACCCCTGCCAGACCCGGAACTGCCCGCCGCCGGAATCGACCGGCTGCCCACCGCAGCCGACGACCACCCTTCCGCCCTGGGCGACCAAGGGTTGGTGCATCTGAGCCTCTGAAGGCTCGCCGAACCGGTGCCGCCCGCAGCTGGGCGGACCGGTCGATCTGTTCCCGCATGACCTCGCGGTCACATTCCCCTAACGGAAAGAATCATCATGAAGCAAAGCAGAAAGCTCTCCCTGGCGACCACCTCGGTGCGCCAGCTCAGCCCCTCGGAGCTCAACGAAGTGGCCGGTGGCTACACCTCGATCGCCGCCTGCGGTGACGACCCCACCAACCGCCCCTGCATCACCGTCAACGCAGCCACCGGCTGCCCCACCGGTGTGCCGCAGACCCAGGGCTGCCCGCCGGCGACCGGCAACTGCGCCACCAACGCCTGCCCGCCGGCCTCGCGCACCCCGCGCTGCGGTGGCGGTGCCAGCGCCTACTGCTGATGGCGTGATGGCCGACTGGAGGGCTCGGCCCGGGCTGTTCCCGGTCCGCGCCTGACAGGCGCCCGAGAGGCTTCGGCCTTTCGGGCCTGTGCTTTTGCTGGAGAAGCTCCCATGCTGTTTCGTCAAGCTGCCCTGGATCATCTGCGCCGCGGCCACGGGCAGGGCCATGTCTTGCTGCGCAGCCCGCGCAGCTTCTGGTTCATGTCGGTGGCGGCCTTGGGCCTGGGTCTGGCGGTGTTGCTGATGCTCTTCCTGGTCAGCTACACGCAGCGTGCGCGCGTCAGCGGCCATCTGGTGCCGGATCGCGGGCTGGTGAACCTGGCCATGCTGCAAACCGGCGTGGTGGCTGAGGTTCTGGTCCACGAGGGCACGAAGGTGCGCCAGGGCCAGGCCCTGTTTCGCCTGCGGGCTGAGCGGCCGTCTGCGGCGGGCGAGCTGGCTCAGGGGGCGGTGCGCAGCCTCGAGCAACAACGGGACCATTGGCGGGCCGAGCTGCAGCGCCTGGATGCCTTTGCCGCTGCGCAGACCGAGACGCTGCTCCAGAAGCGCCTTGATCTGGAAGCCGAACTGCCACGGGCGCAGGCCGAGCAACAACTGCTGCGTCGCCGCCTGCAATCCGCCCAGGAGGCTCTGGCCCGCTTCGAGGCGCTGCAGGGCACGGGCTTCGCGTCGCGACTGCAGGTTCAGCAGCGCCAGGACGAGGTGCTGGATCAGCAGGCGCGCCTGGCGGCTCTGGAGCGCAATGAGCGAGACATCCGTTCGCAGCTGGCCGCATTGGTGCCCGAGCTGCGCGCACAAGGCCTGCGTGACGGCAGCCCGCGTGCCCAGGCCGAGCGCCAGCTGGCGGCCCTGCAGCAGGAGATTGCCGAGGCCCAGGGCCGCCACGAGTGGGTGCTGACAGCGCCTGTCGATGGCCGGCTGACCTCGCTGCAAGCCCATGCGGGGCAGACCGTAGCTGCCGGCCAGTTGCTGGCCCTGCTGCTGCCCTCGGGGGCGGCCTTGCAGGCACAGCTTCAGCTGCCCTCCAGTGCGGCCGCTTTTGTGCAGCCGGGCCAGAAAGTGGCGCTGCGCTATGCCGCCTTTCCGTACCAGAAGTTCGGTCAGCACGAGGGTGTGGTGCAAGAGGTCTCGCGTGCCGCCGTGCAACCGCCTGCTGCAGGCGGGGCGGGTGGGGCAGGCGCGGCGGCTGAGCGCAGCTACCGGGTGCTGGTGCGCCCTTTGAGTCAGACCGTGATGGCCTATGGCCAGCCGGTGGCCTTGCAGGCCGATATGCAGGTGGAGGCCGATGTGATGCTCAGCGAGCGCCGTTTGATCGAGTGGATTTTCGAGCCCATGCTGGCCTTGAAAGGCCGGCTGTGAGCGCGCTGCAAGGCCTTCGTTTCGGCTTCGGGGCGCGCCTGCCCCTGGTGCAGCAGACCGAGACGGCCGAGTGCGGCCTGGCCTGCCTGGCCATGGTCAGCAGCTACCACGGGCAATGGCTGGAGCTGGCCGATCTGCGCCAGCGGCTGCAGGCCTCCGCCAAGGGCGTGACGCTGAAGCAGCTGATGGGCTTTGCCGGCGAGATCGGCCTAGCGGCACGAGCGGTGCAGCTGGAGCTGGAAGATCTGCCGCAGCTGCAGACGCCCTGCATCCTGCACTGGGACATGAATCATTTCGTGGTGCTGGGCCGGGCCGGCTCGCGCCACATCACCGTGCACGATCCGGCCAGCGGCGTGCGCCAGCTGAGCCTGGCGGAAGCCTCACGCCATTTCACCGGCGTGGCGCTGGAGCTTTCGCCCATGCCCAGCTTCGAGCGCAGCGAGCCCCGGCCGGCGGTCGGGCTGGGCCAGCTGGTCGGGCAGATCAGCGGGCTCAAACGCTCCCTGGCCCAGGTCTTGATGCTGTCCCTGGCGCTTGAAATCCTGGCCGTGGTGTCGCCGTTTTTCCAGCAGTGGGTGCTGGACGGCGTGATCGTGCAGCGGGACACCGACCTGCTGCAGGTCATCGCCCTGGGCTTCTTCATGCTGATGCTTTTGCAGCTGCTGCTCAGCACCTTGCGCAGCTGGATGGTGATCTATTTTTCGACCCAGCTGAATCTGCAATGGGCCTCCGGGGTCTTGAGCAAGCTCTTGCGCCTGCCCATGGACTATTTCATGCGCCGGCATCTGGGCGATGTGATGTCACGCTTCGGCGCCATCCAGAACATCCGCCAGACCTTGACCTCGGCCGCACTGAACGCGGCGCTCGACGGGCTGATGGCCGGCGTGGCCTTTGCCATGATGCTGATTTACAGCGTCAAGCTGGCCTTGGTCACCCTGGCCGCCCTGGTGATCTATGTCTTGATCCGGGTGCTGTCCTACGCGCCGTTCCGGCGTGCGAACGAGGAGCAGATCGTCCATGCCGCGCGCCAGGACAGCCATTTGCTGGAATCGGTGCGCGGGGTGCAATCGATCAAGCTGTTCAACCGTGAGGACGAACGCCGCGCGCATTGGCTCAACCTCCTGGTCAACACCAGCAACCGGGAGCTGGCGACCCAGCGCCTGTCGACGCTGTACCAATCGGCCAACGCCCTGGTGTTCGGCGTCGAGAACATCGCGGTGATCTATCTCGGCGCCTTGCTGGTCATGCGCGGTGAGCTGTCGATCGGGATGAGCTTTGCCTACGCGGCCTACAAGCTGCAGTTCAGCGGTCGCATCAGCGCGCTGGTTGACCTGGCGTTTCAGGTGCGCATGCTGCGCATCCAGCGCGAGCGGCTGGCCGATATCGTGCTCAGCGAGCCCGAGCCCTCGGGCGGTGTGGGCCTGCCGGAGGCGGCCGTGCCTGACATTGAGCTGCGCCAGGTGCGCTTCCGCTACGGTGCCAACGAGCCCTGGGTGCTGGACGGCGTCAACCTGCGCATAGCCGCCGGGGAATCGGTGGCCATCGTCGGCCCCTCGGGCTGCGGCAAGACTACCTTGCTGAAGATCATGCTGGGCCTGCTGGTGCCGACCGAGGGCGAGATCCTGGTCATGGGCCGCCCCTTGTCGGCGGTGGGGCCGCAGGCCTGGCGCGAGTGCCTGGGGGCGGTCATGCAGGACGACCAGCTGTTTGCCGGCTCGATTGCCGAGAACATCGCCTTCGGCGCGGCCGAGCTGGACCTCGATCGCGTGCGCCTGTGCGCCCGCATGGCCGCCGTCGAGGACGATGTGCTGGCCATGCCCATGGCCTGGCAGACCTTGATCGGCGATATGGGCGCAGCCATCTCCGGCGGGCAGAAACAGCGTCTGCTGCTGGCGCGAGCCCTGTACAAGCAGCCCCGAATCCTGTTCCTCGACGAGGCCACCAGCCATCTCGATGCCCAGCGCGAGCAGCAGGTCAATGACGCCATCCGCGCACTCCAGCTGACGCGCGTGGTGATCGCCCATCGCCAGGAGACCATCGCCATGGCGGGGCGGGTGATCGAGCTGCAGCCGCAGATGGTGCCGGTCTTGCGCTAGGCGGTCAGGCGGGGTGGCCGCGGGGCGGTACCGAGGGTGGTCGCACGCACAAGCTTGCGCCGCGGAAGGGAGCGTGAGCTGTGCCTGACAGACCCTATCGTGCCGTCTTGTTCAGGGCGCGAGGCCGGACGCGCCTGGCGCCGCGCCGGACTCCCCTGCGACGGCCTTGGGTTCCGCGGTCTGTGCCAACTCGCCGGCGCTCAGGTCGCGTGCCAGGCGCAGTCCGAAGAACACATAGCTGGCCTCGGGCACTTCGGCATTGCGATGCTGGGGGCGCAGCAGCTTTTGCTCATTGAACCAGGAGCCACCGCGCAACACGCGCTTGCTCGGCTCACTGCCGCCGGGGCGAGCGCGGCCGTCGTTGCCAGCGCCTTGATAGCTCTCGTGGAAGGCGTCTTCGACCCATTCCCAGACATTGCCTTGCATATCGTGCAGGCCGAATCGATTCGGTGCTTTCAGGCCCACGGGGTGAACCTGGCCCTGGCTGTTGCTACTGAACCAGGCGCTGCGGTGGAGCCGCTCCAGCGCGGCCTCTGGGGTGGAGGGGCCGTTGCTGCCGAGCTGTGCGGCGTACTCCCATTCGGCCTCGCTGGGCAGGCGATAGTGCAGGCCGGTTTTCTCATTGAGCCTTTGAACAAAGGTTTTGGCTTCGTACCAGCTGATGCGTTCCACAGGGCAGTGGTCGCCGCAGGCGGTGTTGGCGCTGGGATTGCTGCCCATGACGGCCTTCCACTCGCCTTGGGTCACCTCGTACTTGCCCAGTAAAAAGCTGGGCACGGAAACCGCGCGAACGGGTTGCTCGGCCGGGTGGCTGTTGCTGCCCATCTTGAAGCTGCCCGCAGGTATCAGCATCAGGGCTGGGCAGTAGTCGCAGTCCTTGCGTGCGGGCATTGATTTGGCCCTGAGATGGGCGGGGGCGTCGGACTTGGCCGTGAGCACCTGTCGCGCCAGGGCCTCCGCTTCAGCGAAACGCGCTGTGACCGCCTGTGGCGTGGATTGAGACTTGTCGGCCTTGATCGACTCACCCAGGGCGGCCAGTCTCGCAATTCGGGCGGTTTCCTGCTTCGCCAACAGGCATTCGGCCAGCACCTGAATGCGCGCGTCGGTGTTGATGTCTTCCTCGACCGCGGGATAGCGGATTCCGGGAATCTGGGTGCAATAAGTCGAGCCCTGCGAAGTACCGGTGGTGCAAACGGTACGGTCCGGCATGGTCAGCGCTGGCGTGATCACCCGCATATTGGGTTTCACCATGTCCAGGCTGTAGGCCTTGCACGCTTCAATCTCCTCTGATTCGACGCCCAAACCATGCTTGGAGGTCGATTTGAGGCTGGAACAAGCCGATGTCAAAAGCAATGCCAGCAGTGCTGTCACCATGGATAACTGTTTCATGAGACTCCCTGGAAATATTTTGATGGCGGGGTGTTGCGGGGTTTGCGCCGGAGATCAGGCGGGAGATCATAGGTATTGGTCGATGGTTTCTCTGAGTCCGCCAGATACTGTTCAAGAAGTAGCAGCAAGTGCGACCGAAGGCACAGGCAGGTCTCCAGCGCCTGAACTTTCGAGCCCCGTGTTGAAACTCCATGAAACGCTCTGGACACCCAGATTGAAAAATGTATCGGGCTGGACTCACTCTAGTTTCTGGTGCGCATCCGCGGGGCCATTGCTTGGAATCAACGCTCAGTACTGTGCCCCAAACTGGGCCCAAAATATATTCGAGAAAACCAGTTCAAATTCACTTAACCGCAACCAAATGCGCCCGCTGCAGGTACACCGGGCGCATGGCGAACGAATTCTTGGCCCGGAGCCGAAGAAGGGACGTTCTCAATGCTTGAAGCATGGGCCCCGCTGAGGCGCTTGGCCGCCGACTTCAGCGCAGCGCTGGCGCTTCACGATACCCGGGGAAACCCCTTGGCAAGGCGCTTCAGTGCAGCGAGATTGGGGCTCCCGCCGTATCATGAGCACCTGAAAAGATAGGTCGGAAGCCGGGTTCTGGCGCCTCTTGGTGACCGGCGTCGGATTGCTTGCCTGGGGTTTGTGCGCTTGAATCTTGGAATTCAATCGCAGTGAAAGAAAAAGGTCTTAATCATGAAAACCAAGAAGATTGCCATCATTGGCGGTGGGACCGCCGGATGGTTGGCGGCCAACCATTTGGGCCGGGGGTTGCAGGGGGATCCGGAAATTGAGATCACCCTGATTGAATCGGACGAGGTGCCCGTCATTGGTGTCGGTGAGGGCACGGTGCCTTTCATCAAAACGTCGATGCAGAAGTTCGGTATCAGCGAGGCCGATCTGCTGCTGTCCTGCGAAACCACGTTCAAGCATGGCATCAAGTTTCAAAACTGGATGGCGGCGCCGCAGGGAGCGGCAGAACACTTCTATTACCACCCGTTTTCCTCCCCGTTTCCGGGGGGTATGGACGTCACGCCGCATTGGTTGCGTCAAGGGCAGGCGCGACCCTTTGCCGATGTGTCCAGCAGCGCACGCCTGGCCGAGGCCCGGCGGTCACCCAAACATATCGAGTCGGATGCCTATGCAGGTGCGGTGGATTACGCCTACCACGTCAATGCGCACAAGTTTGCGGCCCTGCTGTCGCGCAACGCCCGGCAGCGTTTTGGTGTCAAGCATCTGATCGCCACAATCGTGGGCGCCGACCGAGGCGAATCGGGCGACGTGTTGGCGCTGCGCAGCAAATCAGGCGAACGGCTCGCTTTTGATTTTTATGTGGACTGCAGCGGCTTTGCGTCCTTGCTGACACACACGTCCCTGAAAGTTCCCTTTGTCGACAAGTCGCATCAGATCCTGACGGACACCGCTTTGGTGCAGCAGGTGCCTTTGGCACCCGACGCAGAAATTCCGCCGTACACATTGGCGCGCGCCCATGAGGCCGGCTGGATCTGGGACATTCCGGTCACGGAGCGCAGGGGCACGGGTTTTGTCTACGCCAGCCAGTACATGACCCAGGACCAAGCCACGCTGGCATTTGCTCGCCATCTGGGCATCCACCCGGATCAGTTCTCTCCGCGCAAGATCGCCATGAAGATTGGCTACCGCGAGCGGGTGTGGGCTCACAACTGCGTGGCGCTGGGCTTGGCCCAAGGCTTTGTTGAACCTCTGGAGGCGACTTCAATTTTGCTCACCGACTTTGCAGCCGGCTTGCTGGCGCGCAACTTCCCGCGGCAGCGCGAGGATGCGCCGCCACTGCGCGAGCATGTCAACCAGGCGGTGCGCTATGCCTGGGAACGCATCATCGATTTCGTCCAACTGCACTACCACCTGTCGGACCGGGATGACACCGACTTCTGGCGGGACAACCGCTACAACGACCATCTGTCTGATGTGCTTCGCCTGCGCTTGGACAAATGGCGTGCCATGCCGCCGCAGCAGACGGACTTCTTCAGCCGTTTCGATCTGTTCAGCGTCGAGAACTACCTCTACGTGCTCCACGGCATGCGTTATCCCTGCCGGGGTTTCGAGCTCGCTGACGAGGAGCATGCGGAGGCACGGCGCCAGCTGGCGCGTGTCGACGGGCTCACACGTCAATTGATGGCGGATCTGCCTGGGCACCGTGCCTGGTTGCAGGGTTTGCGGGCGGCCGTGGAGGGGCAGTCCCGGACCGGTGAATCTGGCTGAGCGCGGCTTCGCGGGTGGGGCCCGCGCAGCGACGCGATGGCCATAAAAAAAGCCCGGCACTGCCGGGCTTTTTGCTGGGGCCGACGAGCGGCCAAGCTTTCGATCAGAACTTGGCGCTGACGCCCAGGCGATAGGTGGTCTCGCCCATGAAGGACCAAGCCGGGTAGCCGATCCGCATGCTGGGCTTGACGTTGGTGTTGGTGGCTTCCGCCGCACCGTACTGCACATCGTCTTGCTTCAGCAGGTTGATGGCTTCAAAGGTCAAGCGCAGGCTCTTGTTGATGTTCCAACCAGCGCTGAAGTCCAGCGAACCGTAGGGATCGTGCATGCGATAGCTGTAGTAGCCGGTCTCACGAATCATGTACTTGGAGCGCCAGTTGTAAGCCAGGCGAGCCGAGTAGTTCGCGTTCTCGTAGAAGCCGACCAGGTTGACCGTGTGCTTGGAGGACTGCGTGAACAAAGCCAGGTTATCGGGGTAGCTGGAGGCCGGAGCCTTGGCGTCCGCATAGGTGTAGCTGGCGGCCACACCGAAACCGTTGTCCAGGCTGTGGTTGATCTGGGTCTCCAGGCCGTTGATCTTGCCACCGCCGGCGTTCACGTAGTTGTTGATGGTCCAGCTGTCCACCTTGCTCAGCGGATCGATCACGTTGACCTTTTGATTGGTCTTGACCTGTGCGGTCACGAAGTTGTCGATCGACTTGTGGAAGAAGGCAGCCGACACCATATTGCCGCGACCGTAGTAGTACTCGATGCCGAGGTCGAACTGCTTCGACGATTGCGGCTTCAGGGTCACGGTACCGAATGTCAGCGATTCGTTGCCTGCGCGGTCGTCGTTGTAGCCGGCTTGCTTGGTCAGGAACATGTACTCGAAGTTCGGGCGGGTGATGGCCTTGGCGGCTGCCACACGCAGAACGGTGTTCTTGTCCAGCTTGTACGCTGCGTTCAGGCTGGGCAGCCAGTCGCTGTAGCTCGACTTCTCTTCGCGGATCTTGTTGCTCCAGCCATCGTTGTTGGGCACATCGCCGGCGGCCAGCGGCGTGCCGTCGAACAGATAGCCCTTGCCGTTCACCTTGGTGTGCACATAGCGCAGACCGAAGTTGCCGCGCCAGCCGGCCTTCTCGAACTCAAACATGCCGTACGCGGCTTGGTTGTCTTCTTCGATGGCTGCGTAGCTGGAGCGCTGCACGGTCCAAGAAGCGGTGTTCTTTTCGTACAGCGCGGCCATGGCGCCGAGGTTGGCTTCGGGGAAAGCCCAGCCGTTCGGGCCCATCTTGATCGAGCCGCTGTACAGATCGCTGGTGTTGCCCAGCACCACGGTCTTGGAGAAGGTGCCGCGCAGGGCACTTTGCTCGTACTTGTGGCTGGTTGCGCGCAGACCGGTCTTGAACGAGGTCAGGCCATTCCAGTCCAGATCGATGGTGGCGTCTGCCTGAGCGAAGCGCTCCTTGTCGGAGTTGGGTTGTTGTTGGTCGGTGGCCCAACCAGTCGGTGCCAACTGCTTGGGCATATTGGCAAGCGAGACGTCCATATTGACGCTCGGCGAGATGGAGACTTGCTTGCCGGTGGCGTCGATAGAGCCTTGGAACTTGGGCAGGCTTTGACCTGCATCCCACCAGCCCACTTGATAGTTCATGGTGTGCGAGGTGCCGCCCTTGGCCTTGGTTTCGCCAGCGACCAGGTCCACCTTGACGATGTCGGTCTTCAGCGTGCCATTCAGGACCAAGCTTTCCGAGGACATCTTGCCTTGACGGCCCCAGGTTTGCATGAACGTGTTGACCGGGTTCTTGGCGTCGGCGGTGGCCTTGACGCACAGGCCGGCCGCATTCGTCTGCGTGCAGTTCGAGATGGCAGTCGGGTTGTCAGCGCTCGGATCGTTCTGGCGGGTGAACAGATACAGATTGCTGTTGGTGTTGTCGCCCGTCAGCTTCAGGTTCACATAGTTCAAGCCCAGTTCGATGGCGTCGGAAGGCTTGGCTTGCAGCGTGACGTTGATGGCGTCGCGCTTGCGGTCCTGAACGAAAGTGGCGGGAGCCACGTCACCCGCCCAGCCGGCGTCGGACTCAATGCCGCGGCGCACGTATTGGCTCTTTTCTTTGGCACCAGCCACCAAGACACCAAAGGTCTTGCTGTCGTTGCGCCAGCTGTACAGGCCTGCCACGTCTTTGGACAGATCGGTGCTCACGGTGCCCTTGCCCAGCTTCAGGCTGCCGAACACGGTGTTGGCCTTCAGGTCCAGGGGCTTGCGGGTCTTGACGATCACGGTGCCGCCAATGCCGCCTTCGGTCAGGTCGGCCTGGGAGGACTTGTAGACCTCCATGCCGCCGATCAGTTCGGAGGGCAGCAGCGAGTAGTTGAACGAACGGTCGATGGTGGCCTGGTCGTACCAGCCGGTCGACGCCACGGTTTGGCCGTTCAGGGTGGTGTAGGTCATCTGCGGGTCAGAGCCGCGGACCGAAACCGAGGCACCTTGGCCGAAGGCTCGGCCCACAGTGATACCAGGCAGGCGACCGAGCGATTCGCCCACGTCGGAATCGGGCAGCTTGCCCACGTCTTCTGCCGACACTGCGTCAACCACGGCGCTGGCGTTCTTCTTGATGTTGACCGCGGATTCCAGCGAAGCGCGGATACCGGTGACCACCACTTGCTCCAGCTGAGCGGTGTCTTGCTTCGGCGCTGCCTGCTGTGCAGAAGCCGACATGGCCACGCCCAACAGCGTCAGCGTGACCGCCGCGGCGACGGGATTCTTCTTGACCTTCATAACTGCTCCTCGATATGGCCGGTATGGATGAGTCGGCCTGTTAAGACGCGGAACCGGCAGCAGACCAATCTGCAAATTGGTCTGAGCCTGGTGCCTCCTTTGACGTACGAATGCAACCAATGCCATGCCACTATACGGCCCGCTAGTGCCACTTTGCTACCACTTTTCGGTTCGTGTTTTCCCTGCTGTGGCGAGCGTGCCACCATGTTTTTTGGTACTTGCTCATGCCGCCCGTGCTGAGTCGAGAGGAGTGGGGTGAAGTTGGCACTGCGGATCACTGTCACGCAATCTTGGTAGCACATTGGTATTGCTTGGCGGGCGGTGTGCTTTGTGCTGGAACAGGGTTGGCCATGGGCTTGAGCTTGGGTTTGCGCGAAACGCCTGCGTGTGTGGTGCCTGTCTTCGGTCGTGAATCTTTCGCTCGTGAATCTGCTTGGCTTCAGTTGATTGGGGGGTCTGTCGCGGAGGCTAGTGCGGAGAAGTGTGTCCAAAAGAGCCGGCTGCGACCAACGGTCCTTTGTTCAGCGTGTTCGCCACCGGTAAACCCCCTGGGTTCTGGGGCGTTGCGGGATGGGTGTCTGGGTGCGTTCAAGCGCTCGCGGCCATGGCCCTGAAAGATTTTCAGAAAATTTGTTGGCGCAGGAAAAATGCTGTGCTACAGTAGCGGGCTTGCCTCGGAGGGGTGGCCGAGTGGTTAAAGGCAGCAGACTGTAAATCTGCCCGCTTACGCGTACGCTGGTTCGAATCCAGCCTCCTCCACCAAGGCAAACGCTTTTCTTGATTCGAGCTGTCGGCTGGTCCGGCAGCTCGATCCCAAGTCAAGTGGCAGGGCTCCCGGGCGGGAGTAGTTCAATGGTAGAACCTTAGCCTTCCAAGCTAATGACACGGGTTCGATTCCCGTTTCCCGCTCCAGAGTTGGGTGAGAAGCGAAGCAGTGTCAGTTTGTGTCGTCACGGGTTTGTGGTTCTCTGCAAGCAGCCTGCAAACCCGTGCCGATGCCCATGTGGCTCAGTGGTAGAGCACTCCCTTGGTAAGGGAGAGGTCACGCGTTCGATCCGCGTCATGGGCACCACCTCTTTTCTTCTTCTAGTCTGATCGAGTCCTTCTCAGGAGCGCAGAAATGGCAAAAAGCAAGTTTGAACGCACCAAGCCGCACGTCAACGTCGGCACCATCGGTCACGTGGACCATGGCAAGACGACCCTGACGGCTGCGATCGCGACCGTGCTGTCGAAGAAGTTCGGCGGCGAGGCCAAGGCCTACGACCAGATCGACGCTGCGCCTGAAGAAAAGGCTCGCGGCATCACCATCAACACCGCTCACGTCGAGTACGAAACCGCTGGCCGTCACTACGCCCACGTGGACTGCCCCGGCCACGCTGACTATGTGAAGAACATGATCACCGGCGCCGCACAGATGGACGGCGCGATCCTGGTGTGCTCGGCCGCTGACGGCCCGATGCCCCAGACCCGCGAGCACATCCTGCTGGCTCGCCAAGTGGGTGTGAAGTACATCATCGTGTTCCTGAACAAGTGCGACATGGTGGATGACGCCGAGCTGCTGGAACTGGTGGAAATGGAAGTGCGCGAGCTGCTGAGCAAGTACGACTTCCCCGGCGACGACACCCCCATCATCAAGGGTTCGGCCAAGCTGGCTCTGGAAGGCGACACCGGCGATCTGGGCGAGCAAGCCATCATGCGCCTGGCTGACGCTCTGGACAGCTACATCCCCACGCCTGAGCGCGCTGTGGACGGTGCTTTCCTGCTGCCGGTCGAAGACGTGTTCTCGATCTCGGGTCGTGGCACCGTGGTGACCGGTCGCGTTGAGCGTGGCATCATCAAGGTCGGCGAAGAAATCGAAATCGTCGGTATCCGCGACGTGCAGAAGACCACCGTCACCGGCGTGGAAATGTTCCGCAAGCTGCTGGACCAAGGTCAAGCCGGCGACAACGTCGGTATCCTGCTGCGCGGCACCAAGCGCGAAGACGTGGAGCGCGGCCAAGTGCTGGCCAAGCCCGGCACCATCAAGCCGCACACCCACTTCACCGCTGAGGTGTATGTGCTGAGCAAGGAAGAAGGCGGCCGTCACACCCCGTTCTTCAACAACTACCGTCCCCAGTTCTACTTCCGTACGACGGACGTGACCGGTGCTGTGGAGCTGCCGGCCGACAAGGAAATGGTCATGCCCGGCGACAACGTCGGCATCACCGTGAAGCTGATCGCTCCGATCGCCATGGAAACCGGTCTGCGCTTCGCGATCCGCGAAGGTGGCCGTACCGTGGGTTCGGGTGTGGTTGCCACCATCCTCGCTTAAGATTTGTAAGGCCACAGGGGCATAGCTCAATTGGCAGAGCGTCGGTCTCCAAAACCGAAGGTTGGGGGTTCGAGACCCTCTGCCCCTGCCAGCCACCGTTGATCGCGGAAGCTGGTTTGTTGGTCCAGGCATCGGCCCGCGGGAGTTCATCCCGGCGGGCTTTGCTGCTGGTGGGTATCGCCACCGACACTTCCGAAGAATTGAATGCGCAGCTGTGAGGCTGGGCATGGAACCGAATCAATGTCGAATCCTCAAGTCGAAACCGTGACCACCAGCGCCGACAAGGCAAAGCTGGGTGCCGCCGCCGTGTTGCTGGCTGCTGCGCTGTTCGCGTATTACTACCTGGCCAAGCAGGGGCAGTGGGTTCAGTGGGGTGCCTTGCTGGTCTTGCTGGCGGCAGCGTTGGCAGCGTTTTTTACCTCCGAAGCGGGCAAGTCGTTGATTGCTTACGGTCGTGATTCGAGTCGCGAAGTGCGCAAGGTCGTGTGGCCCACGCACAAAGAGGCGCGCCAGATGACCGGCTATGTGTTTGCCTTTGTCGTGGTGATGGCCTTGTTCCTCTGGATCACGGACAAGACCCTGGAATGGGTGATTTACGACTTGATTCTGGGTTGGAAGCGTTGACCGAATCGTGAACAGACGCCTGCGGGCGTCTTTCGCGCTGGAATTGAGCCGCAAGGCAAGCGTTGTAGAGCGTTGAAGGATTGCAATGACTGAAGAACAAGGCACTGTCGTGACCGAGGCTGCTGCAGCCCCCGCCGGGCTTCCCAAGCGCTGGTATGTGGTGCACGCCTATTCAGGCATGGAGAAGGCCGTCGAGCGCAATCTGCGTGAGCGTATTGATCGCGCCGGCATGCAAGACAAGTTCGGTCGCATCCTGGTGCCGACCGAAGAAGTGGTAGAACTGAAGAACGGCAAGAAGGCCGTGACCGAGCGCCGTTTCTTTCCCGGCTATGTGCTGGTGGAAATGGTGATGGAAGACGACACCTGGCACTTGGTCAAGCACACCTCGAAGGTGACGGGCTTTGTGGGTGGTGCGAAGAACCGCCCGGCGCCGATTTCTGAGTCTGAGGTGATGAAGATCGTCAGCCAGATGCAGGAAGGTGTCGAAAAGCCCCGGCCCAAGGTCGAGTGGATGGTCGGCGAAATCGTGCGCGTCAAGGAAGGCCCGTTCACGGACTTCAACGGCGCCATCGAGGACGTCAACTACGACAAGTCCAAGGTTCGTGTGTCGGTCACCATCTTCGGCCGCGCCACGCCGGTGGAGCTGGACTTCTCGCAAGTCGAGAAGGTCTGAGCCACATCTGCTGTTCAAGAGCCTGACAGGGCTCGCGTCGTTCGCAAGAGCAGCGCATCCTGTCCGTAGTCAGCCTGCGACGAGACGCGGGCAAGAGGAGCAAGGGTAAGAGGCGATATGCCTTCAGCCCCTTGTGCTAGCACTCAAGAGCTGCGGCGAGGCCGCTGTGGCTCTTTCAGGAGAAATCATGGCCAAGAAAATTGTCGGCTTTATCAAGCTGCAAGTCGCGGCAGGCAAGGCCAATCCTTCGCCTCCGGTCGGTCCGGCGCTGGGTCAGCGCGGTCTGAACATCATGGAATTCTGCAAGGCGTTCAACGCTCAGACCCAAGGCCACGAGCCGGGTATGAAGTTGCCGGTGGTGATCACCGCCTTCGCAGACAAGAGCTTCACCTTCGTGATCAAGTCGCCCCCGGCGACCGCCCTGATCAAGAAGGCTGCCAAGATCGACAAGGGTTCGCAAAAGGCCCACCTCGAGAAGGTTGGCAAGCTGACCCGCGCCCAGCTGGAAGAAATCGCCAAGATCAAGGTCAAGGACTTGACCGCTGCTGATCTGGACGCCGCTGTTCGTACGATTGCTGGTTCCGCTCGCTCGATGGGCGTGCTGGTGGAGGGTGTCTGAAATGGCAAAGCTGACTAAACGCCAAAAGGCCCTGCAAGGCAAGGTCGAAACCACCAAGCTGTACCCCCTGGGTGAAGCGCTGGCCCTGGTGAAGAGCCTGGCCACTGCCAAGTTTGACGAGTCCATCGACGTGGCCGTGCAACTGGGCGTGGACGCCAAGAAGTCTGACCAAGTCGTTCGCGGCGCGGTCGTGATGCCTCACGGTCTGGGCAAGACCAAGCGCGTCGCTGTGTTCGCCCAAGGCGCCAAGGCTGAAGAAGCCAAGGCCGCCGGTGCGGACGTGGTCGGCATGGAAGACCTGGCCGAGCGCATCAAGGCGGGCGACATGCCCTTCGATGTGGTGATCGCTTCGCCCGACACCATGCGTATCGTCGGTACCCTGGGTCAAGTGCTGGGTCCCCGTGGCCTGATGCCTAACCCCAAGGTCGGCACCGTCACCCCCGATGTGGCCACCGCTGTCAAGAACGCCAAGGCGGGTCAAGTCCAGTTCCGCGTGGACAAGGGCGGCATCATTCACGGCACCCTGGGTCGTCGCTCGTTCGAGAACGACAAGCTGGAAGGCAATCTGCGTGCTCTGATCGAAGCCCTGAACAAGGCCAAGCCGGCCAGCAGCAAGGGCGTCTACCTGCGCAAGGTGGCGATCTCCTCCACGATGGGCGTTGGCGCCCGCGTGGATGTGGCCAGCATCAACGCACAAGCTTCGGCCTGATCGGTCGCAAGCGAATTCGATTGAAATGCGGCGCTGGTCTGGCGCTGCATTGATGAATTGGTGGGGCGTCGGCGAATTCCGGTTCGCTGGCGCGTCATCCAAGACCGCTGGTGCGAAGTGCGAGCCCTTGTGGCTGCAGCGCTTTGCTTAATCGGTGAATTTCGGGTGCAAGCCCGGGTTCACGGCCAGCGCAGATGGCGGTCCCGCTGAAAGGAATTGAAAAGCCGCAAGGCTTGGGTTTCCTGACAGAAGGTCGCTGAACCCCGGTGTGTCGGATGCCGCAAGGCGGAAGACACGTTTTTGTGAGGAGTAGACCTTGAGTCTCAATCGCAACGAGAAGGCAACCGTCGTCTCCGAAGTGGCCGCCCAGGCAGCCAAGTCGCAGACCCTGGCGCTGGCCGAGTACCGTGGCCTCACCGTTGAAGCCTTGAACAAGCTGCGCGTCACCGCGCGTGCCCAAGGTGTGTATCTTCACGTGCTGAAGAACACCCTGGCTCGCCGTGCTGTCGCTGGCACCCCGTTCGAAGCTGCTGCGGAGAGCATGGTCGGCCCGCTGATCTACGGTTTTTCCGAGGACGCGGTCGCTGCCGCGAAGGTCATCGCTGACTTCGCCAAGACCAACGACAAGCTCGTCGTCAAGGGTGGCGCCTACGGTGGCAAGGCTCTGGATGCCAACGGCATCAAGGCCCTGGCATCCGTGCCCAGCAAGGAAGTCTTGCTGTCGCAAATCGCTGGCCTGCTGCTGTCGCCGGTGCAACGCACCGCGGCCGTGCTGGCAGCTCTGGCTCAGCAAAAGGGCGGTGGCGCAGAAGCCCCGGCCGAAACTGCTGCAGCCTGAAGCGCGTAGCCCCGTACTCTGCAATCTATCTGTTATTAGGAAACTATCATGGCATTCGATAAAGACGCATTCCTGGCCGCTCTGGACAGCATGACCGTTCTGGAACTGAACGATCTGGTCAAAGCAATTGAAGAGAAGTTCGGCGTGTCCGCCGCTTCGATGGCTGCTCCTGCTGCTGGCGGCGCTGCTGCTGGTGGCGCTGCTGCCGCTGAAGAAAAGACCGAGTTCAACGTCGTGCTGACCGACGCTGGCGCCAACAAGGTGTCCGTCATCAAGGCCGTGCGCGAAATCACCGGTCTGGGTCTGAAGGAAGCCAAGGACCTGGTCGACGGCGCTCCCAAGGCTGTCAAGGAAGGTGTTGCCAAGGCCGACGCCGAAGCCGCCAAGAAGAAGCTGGAAGAAGCTGGCGCCAAGGTCGAAGTCAAGTAATTGGCTTGGGGGTGAGCTGCCTGGCAGCTTCGCTCCCATCGACCCGGCTGCAAGCGGGTCTTGCATGTGCGCTGGCCCCCTGCCTGACGAGGATTGGGGTAGGGCAGCGAACCGCGAGACGGTGGCTTGGAGCCTGAAAGGGGTAGGTCTGAGGACCTCCCCCTTTTGCTGTTTTAGGGGTTAGTCCTGTTGAGAATAGTTGAAAGCTTCGCGCGAGGTATGATGCGCGGTTCTTTCAAGTGTTCTCTGATCCGACTGCAGAGAGCCGGTTTGGTCGGACTTCGGTTCACATGAGCATGTGACCGGGGTTGTCCGCCAGCGGTTGGTAGTGGCCAACCACCAAGCGCGAGCGCAATGCTCGAGTAGCCAGTCGCCGACGAAGCCCGTCCCACGGCCAGGGGTGGGCTCTCGACACGGAGTGTTTATGGCGCAAGCAACCCCCTATAGCTATACCGAGCGCAAGCGGATTCGCAAGAGCTTCGGCAAGCGTGAGAGCGTTCTCAACGTTCCCTATTTGCTCACCATGCAGCGGGAGGCCTATGTCGCCTTCCTGCAGAAGGATCTGCCGCCCACCAAGCGCAAGGCCGAAGGCCTGCAGGCAGCCTTCCTGTCCGCGTTCCCGATTGTTTCGCACAACGGTTTCGTGGAAATGAAATTCCTCGAATACAACATTGCCAAGCCGCCGTTCGACACCCGTGAGTGCCAGCAGCGTGGCTTGACCTATGCAGCCGCCGTGCGCGCGCGTCTGCAGATGATCATTTACGACCGTGAATCGCCCCAGGCGAAGACCGTCAAGGAAATCAAGGAACAAGAGGTCTACATGGGCGAAGTGCCCCTGATGACCGACTACGGTTCCTTCATCGTCAATGGCACCGAGCGTGTCATCGTCTCGCAGCTGCACCGTTCGCCCGGCGTGTTCTTCGAACACGACAAGGGCAAGACCCACTCGTCCGGCAAGCTGCTGTTCTCGGCACGCATCATCCCTTACCGCGGTTCGTGGCTGGACTTCGAATTCGACGCCAAGGACATCCTGTTCTTCCGCGTGGACCGCCGTCGCAAGATGCCGGTCACCATCCTGCTCAAGGCCATCGGCCTGAACCCCGAGCAGATCCTGGCCCACTTCTTCGTCTTCGACAACTTCCGTCTGATGGACGTGGGTGCGCAGATGGAATTCGTGGCCGATCGCCTGAAGGGCGAAGTCGCTCGCTTTGACATCACCGACAAGAGCGGTGCCGTCATCGTCGAGAAGGACAAGCGCATCACCGCGCGCCACACCCGCCAGCTGGAGCAATCCGGCACCCAGCACGTCACCGTGCCCGAAGACTTCCTGCTCGGCCGCGTGCTGGCCAAGAACATGGTCGACGGCGACACCGGTGAAATCATCGCCAAGGCCAATGACGAGCTGACCGACGCGCTGCTGAAGAAGCTGCGCGCCGCCGGCATCAAGGACGTGCAGTGCCTGTTCACCAATGAACTGGACGAAGGCGCCTACATCAGCCAGACCCTGGCCACCGACGAAACCGTCGACCAGCTGGCTGCCCGCGTCGCCATCTACCGCATGATGCGCCCCGGCGAGCCGCCGACGGAAGACGCCGTCGAGGCCCTGTTCAACCGCCTGTTCTACAACGCCGACACCTACGATCTGTCGCGCGTGGGCCGGATGAAGTTCAACGCCCGTGCCGGCCGCGACACGCCCGAAGGTGCGATGACGCTGTCCAACGAGGACATCCTGGACGTCGTCAAGATCCTGGTCGAGCTGCGCAATGGCCGCGGCGAAGTCGATGACATCGACCACCTGGGCAACCGTCGCGTGCGCTGCGTGGGCGAACTGGCCGAAAACCAGTACCGCTCGGGTCTGGCTCGTATCGAAAAGGCCGTCAAGGAACGTCTGGGCCAGGCCGAGACCGAAGCCCTGATGCCGCATGACCTGATCAACAGCAAGCCGATCTCGGCTGCACTGAAGGAATTCTTCGGTGCCTCGCAGCTGTCGCAGTTCATGGACCAAACCAACCCGCTGTCGGAAATCACGCACAAGCGTCGTGTCTCCGCACTGGGCCCGGGCGGTCTGACCCGCGAACGTGCCGGCTTCGAAGTCCGGGACGTGCACCCCACCCATTACGGCCGTGTCTGCCCGATCGAAACGCCGGAAGGCCCGAACATCGGTCTGATCAACTCCCTGGCGCTGTACGCTCAGTTGAATGAGTACGGCTTCCTGGAAACGCCGTATCGCCGCGTGGTTGAAGGCAAGGTCACCAAGCAGATCGACTACCTGTCCGCCATCGAGGAAGGCAAGTACGTCATCGCTCAGGCCAATGCTTCGCTGAGCAAGGAAGGCGCGCTGATCGACGAGCTGGTCTCGGCCCGTGAGAACGGCGAATCGGTGCTGACCTCGCCCGAGCGCATCCAGTACATGGACGTGGCGCCTACGCAGATCGTGTCGGTCGCTGCCTCGCTCGTGCCCTTCCTGGAGCACGACGATGCGAACCGTGCACTGATGGGCGCCAATATGCAGCGTCAAGCCGTGCCCATCCTGCGCCCCGAAAAGGCCCTGGTCGGTACCGGTGTCGAGCGCGTGGCGGCCAAGGACTCGGGTACCGTGGTGGCAGCTCGCCGCGGCGGTATCGTGGACTACGTGGACACCAACCGTATCGTGATTCGCGTCAATGACGCGGAGACCGTGGCCGGTGAAGTCGGCGTCGACATCTACAACCTGATCAAGTACCAGCGTTCCAACCAGAACACCAACATCCACCAGCGCCCGATCGTCAAGCGCGGTGACCATGTGGCGGCTGAAGACATCATCGCGGACGGCGCCTCCACCGACATCGGTGAGCTGGCTCTGGGCCAGAACATGCTGGTCGCCTTCATGCCCTGGAACGGCTACAACTTCGAAGACTCGATCCTGATCTCCGAACGCGTGATCGCCGAAGACCGCTACACCTCGATCCACATCGAGGAACTGGTGGTCAACGCGCGTGACACCAAGCTGGGCAGCGAAGAAATCACCCGCGACATTCCCAACCTGTCCGAGCAGCAACTGGCTCGCCTGGACGAGTCGGGCATCGTCTACGTCGGCGCCGAAGTGAACCCCGGCGACGTGCTGGTGGGCAAGGTCACGCCCAAGGGCGAAACCACGCTGACGCCGGAAGAGAAGCTGCTGCGCGCCATCTTCGGCGAGAAGGCCTCCGACGTGAAGGACACGTCCCTGCGTGTCGACCAAGGCACCTCGGGCACCGTCATCGACGTGCAGGTCTTCACCCGTGAAGGCATCCAGCGTGACAAGCGCGCCCAGCAGATCATCGACGATGAACTGAAGCGCTTCCGCCTGGACCTGAACGACCAGCTGCGCATCGTCGAGGCCGACGCCTTTGACCGTATCGAAAAGCTGCTGATCGGCCGCGTGGCCAACGGCGGCCCGCAGAAGATCGCCAAGGGTACGGTCATCGACAAGGCCTACCTGGCCGGCGTCGACAAGTTCCACTGGTTCGACATCCGTCCCGCCGAGGACGAAGTCGCCAACCAGCTGGAATCGATCAAGAACTCCCTGGAGCAGACCCGCCACAGCTTCGACTTGGGCTTTGAAGAAAAGCGCAAGAAGCTCACGCAAGGCGACGAGCTGCCGGCGGGCGTGCTGAAGATGGTCAAGGTCTACCTGGCCGTCAAGCGCCGCCTGCAGCCTGGCGACAAGATGGCCGGCCGTCACGGCAACAAGGGTGTGGTGTCCAAGATCGCTCCGATCGAAGACATGCCTTACATGGCCGACGGTACGCCGGCTGACATCGTGCTGAACCCGCTGGGCGTGCCCTCGCGGATGAACGTGGGTCAGGTCCTGGAAGTTCACCTGGGCTGGGCCGGCAAGGGCATTGGCCAGCGCATCGGCGACATGCTGCAGGAACACGCCCGCGTGTCCGAGCTGCGTCAGTTCTTCGATGAGCTGTACAACAAGTCCGGTGGCAAGCCTGAAGACCTGGATCAGCTGAGCGACGACGAAGTCATCGAAATGGCGCGCAATCTGCGCCACGGTGTGCCTTTCGCCACGCCGGTGTTCGACGGTGCCAAGGAAGATGAAATCCGCGCCATGCTGAAGCTGGCCTACCCGGATGACATCGCCGCCAAGAAGGGCCTGACCGCCACGCGCACCCAGGCTTATCTGTCGGACGGCCGCACCGGCGAGCGCTTCGAGCGCCCGACCACCGTCGGCTACATGCACGTGCTGAAGCTGCACCACTTGGTGGACGACAAGATGCACGCCCGTTCGACCGGCCCGTACAGCCTGGTGACCCAGCAGCCGCTGGGCGGCAAGGCCCAGTTCGGTGGCCAGCGTTTCGGTGAAATGGAAGTGTGGGCGCTGGAAGCTTATGGCGCCTCCTACATCCTGCAGGAAATGCTGACGGTCAAGTCCGACGACGTGAACGGCCGGACCAAGGTCTACGAGAGCATCGTCAAGGGCGAGCACACCATCGAAGCCGGCATGCCGGAATCGTTCAACGTGCTGGTCAAGGAAATCCGTTCGCTCGGTATCGATATTGAGTTGGAGCGCAACTGAGGCAGGGCGGGGTCAGCCCGCCGCGGCGCTTGAAGCGCCCGGCGCGGCCCCTTCTCTTGAGCTGACTGTTTCCGTATCCGACTAAAAAACCAAGGAGTTATGCATGAAAGGCTTGCTGGACCTTTTCAAGCAGTTCACACCCGACGAACATTTCGACGCAATCAAGATCGGGCTCGCATCGCCCGAGAAGATTCGCTCGTGGTCTTTCGGCGAGGTGAAGAAACCTGAGACCATCAACTACCGCACGTTCAAGCCCGAACGCGACGGCCTGTTCTGCGCCAAGATCTTCGGTCCCATCAAGGACTACGAATGCCTGTGCGGCAAGTACAAGCGCCTGAAGCACCGTGGCGTCATCTGCGAGAAGTGCGGCGTTGAAGTCACCCAGACCAAGGTGCGTCGTGACCGCATGGGTCACATCGACCTGGCCGCGCCTTGCGCTCACATCTGGTTCCTGAAGTCCCTGCCTTCGCGCCTGGGCCTGGTGCTGGACATGACCCTGCGCGACATCGAGCGCGTGCTGTACTTTGAAGCGTATGTGATCGTCGATCCGGGCATGACCCCGCTGAAGAAATTCGCGATCATGACCGAGGACGACTACGACGCGAAGCGCGTGGAATTCGGCGACGAATTCATCGCGCTGATGGGCGCCGAGGGCATCAAAAAGTTGCTGGAAGAGATGGATCTCGACATCGAGATCGACAAGCTCCGCAACGACATGACCGGCTCCGAGCTCAAGGTCAAGAAGAACTCCAAGCGCCTCAAGGTCATGGAAGCCTTCAAGCGTTCGGGCATCAAGCCGAGCTGGATGGTGCTGGAAGTCCTGCCCGTGCTGCCGCCGGACCTGCGTCCGCTGGTGCCGCTGGACGGCGGCCGCTTCGCGACCTCCGACCTGAACGACCTGTATCGCCGCGTCATCAACCGCAACAACCGTCTGGCTCGCCTGCTGGAGCTGAAGGCCCCCGAGATCATCGTGCGCAACGAAAAGCGCATGCTGCAGGAAGCCGTCGACTCGCTGCTGGACAACGGCCGTCGCGGCAAGGCCATGACCGGCGCCAACAAGCGTGCGCTCAAGTCTCTGGCCGACATGATCAAGGGCAAGAGCGGTCGTTTCCGTCAGAACTTGCTGGGTAAGCGCGTCGACTATTCCGGTCGTTCGGTGATTACCGTGGGCCCGACCCTGAAGCTGCATCAGTGCGGTCTGCCCAAGCTGATGGCGCTGGAACTGTTCAAGCCCTTCATCTTCTCGCGCCTGGAAGCCATGGGCATCGCGACGACGATCAAGGCCGCCAAGAAGGAAGTCGAATCCGGCACCCCCGTGGTCTGGGACATCCTGGAAGAGGTCATCAAGGAGCACCCGGTTCTGCTGAACCGTGCGCCGACGCTGCACCGCCTGGGCATTCAGGCTTTCGAGCCCGTGCTGATCGAAGGCAAGGCCATCCAGTTGCACCCGCTCGTCTGCTCGGCCTTCAACGCCGACTTCGACGGTGACCAGATGGCGGTTCACGTGCCGCTGTCGATCGAAGCGCAGATGGAAGCCCGCACCCTGATGCTGGCTTCCAACAACGTGCTGTTCCCTGCTTCGGGCGAACCGTCGATCGTGCCGTCGCAAGACGTGGTGCTGGGTCTGTACTACGCGACCCGCGAACGCATCAACGGCAAGGGCGAGGGCATGGTGTTCTCGGACATCGCGGAAATGATCCGTGCGCTGGAAAACGGCGCCGTCGAGATCACGGCCAAGATCAATGTCCGCATGACCCAGTACACCAAGGGCGCAACCCCGGGTGAATGGATCCCCGAGACCAAGCTGGTGAGCACGACCGTCGGTCGCGCGCTGCTGAGCGAAATCCTGCCCAAGGGCCTGCCGTTCTCGAACATCGACAAGGCCCTGAAGAAGAAGGAAATCTCGCGCCTGATCAACACCTCCTTCCGCAAGTGCGGTCTGAAGGAAACCGTGGTGCTGGCCGACAAGCTGCTGCAGTCCGGTTTCAAGCTGGCCACGCGCGCAGGCATCTCGATCGCTGTGGACGACATGCTGGTCCCGCCGCAGAAGCCGGGCCTGATCGAACGCGCCGAGAAGGAAGTCAAGGAGATCGAGCAGCAGTATGTCTCCGGTCTGGTGACCGCGGGCGAGCGCTACAACAAGGTCGTGGACATCTGGGGCAAGACCGGCGACGAAGTCGGCAAGGTCATGATGAGCCAGCTGTCCAAGCAGAAGACCATCGACCGTCATGGCAAGGAAGTGGACGAAGAATCGTTCAATTCCATTTACATGATGGCCGACTCCGGCGCCCGGGGTTCTGCCGCTCAGATTCGCCAGTTGGCAGGTATGCGGGGTCTGATGGCCAAGCCGGACGGCTCCATCATCGAGACGCCGATTACCGCGAACTTCCGCGAAGGCCTGAACGTGTTGCAGTACTTCATCTCCACCCACGGTGCTCGTAAGGGCCTGGCGGATACGGCGCTGAAGACTGCGAACTCGGGTTACCTGACCCGTCGTCTGGTCGACGTGACGCAGGATCTGGTGGTGATCGAGGACGATTGCGGCACCGACAACGGCATCGCCATGCGCGCCCTGGTCGAAGGCGGTGAAGTGATCGAATCGCTGCGCGACCGCATCCTGGGTCGTGTTGCCGCCACCGACGTGCTGCACCCTGAAACCCAGGCCGTGCTGCTGACTGCCGGCACCATGCTGGACGAAGACAACCTCGACGTGCTGGAAGCTGCCGGCGCCGACGAAGTCAAGGTCCGCACCCCGCTGACCTGCGCCACGCGCTACGGTCTGTGCGCCAAGTGCTACGGCCGCGATCTGGGCCGCGGTGGCCTGGTGAACGTGGGCGAAGCGGTGGGCGTGATCGCTGCACAGTCGATCGGTGAGCCGGGTACCCAGCTGACCATGCGTACCTTCCACATCGGTGGTGCGGCCTCGCGTGCAGCTGTGGCCTCCAGCGTGGATGCCAAGTCCGACGGTCTGATCGGCTTCAACGCCACCATGCGTTATGTGACCAACGGCAAGGGCGAGTTGGTGGTGATTTCCCGTTCCGGCGAAATCATCATCGCCGACCAGCACGGTCGCGAGCGTGAGCGTCACAAGGTGCCGTACGGCGCGATCCTGAGCATCAAGCCGGATCAAGCCATCAAGGCCGGCACCATCCTGGCCAATTGGGACCCGCTGACCCGCCCCATCATCACCGAGTTCGCCGGTCAGGCGAAGTTCGAGAATGTGGAAGAAGGCGTGACGGTGGCCAAGCAGGTCGACGAAGTGACCGGTCTGTCCACCTTGGTGGTGATCGATCCCAAGCGTCGCGGTGCCGCCAAGGTGGTGCGTCCGCAGGTCAAGCTGCTGGACGCCAACGGCCAGGAAGTGAAGATCCCTGGCACCGACCACTCGGTGACCATTGGCTTCCCGGTCGGTGCGCTGGTGCAGGTGCGTGACGGTCAAGACCTGGCCCCGGGTGAAGTGCTGGCACGTATCCCGATGGAAGGTCAGAAGACCCGTGACATTACCGGCGGTCTGCCGCGTGTGGCCGAGCTGTTCGAAGCCCGTTCACCCAAGGATGTGGGTGTGCTGGCCGAACTGACCGGTACGGTGTCGTTCGGTAAGGAGACCAAGGGCAAGAACCGCCTGGAAATCACCGACCCCGATGGCAAGAAGCACGAAGAGCTGGTGCCCAAGGAAAAGAACATCCTGGTGCACGAAGGCCAGGTGGTCAATCGCGGCGAATTGATTGTGGACGGCGCGGCCGACCCGCAAGACATCCTGCGCCTGCTGGGCATGGAAGAGCTGGCTCGCTACATCGTCGACGAAGTGCAGGACGTGTATCGTTTGCAAGGTGTGAAGATCAACGACAAGCACATCGAGGTGATCGTTCGCCAGATGCTGCGTCGTGTGCAGATCACCAATGCCGGTGACTCCAGCTACATCATCAACGAGCAAGTGGAACGCTCGGAGCTGCTCGATACCAACGATCGTCTGCGCAAGGAAGGCAAGGTCCCGGCCACCTATTCCGACGTGCTGATGGGTATCACCAAGGCTTCGCTGTCGACCGACTCCTTCATCTCGGCCGCTTCCTTCCAGGAAACGACCCGCGTGCTGACCGAGGCTGCCATCATGGGCAAGCGCGACGAGCTGCGTGGCCTGAAGGAAAACGTCATCGTCGGCCGCCTGATCCCCGCAGGTACCGGCATGGCTTTCCACCGCGCCCGTTATGCCAAGGAGAAGATGGACGACGCCGAGCGCCGCGCCATTGCTCAGCAAGAAGCCGAGGAATTGGCGTCTGCACAGATGGCCAGCGTCGACGCAGGCGCCGAGCCGGCTGCCGAGTAAGCCATCCACCGCGTTTGACACCCGGGCGCCCACAGGGGCCCGGATTCAAAACAAAGGCCGCCCGATCGAGAGATCGGGCGGCTTTTTTACATCCGCGACGCTTTGGAGTGTTTGCTTGCTAGAGCGTGTCTTGCTTCATAAAGCAGTGACTCGATTTTCTCGTGAGGCCCTGCAGCCCGTGCCGCCACCGGGCTCATGGTTCCGGGGCCGGCCCTGGCGGGCCGACTTCCCTGCGCTGCTCGCACCTCGGGGCTGGCGCATAACTCACTTCGCTCACTGCGTTCGCTTCGTTCAGACAGAAGCGCCAAGTCAGAACTTGAAGCGCACGAGTACGTGCGCGCCCCGAGGCGCTGCGCTGCTCGGCCCGGCACAAATCGCCCGGCAGCGGCACGGGCTGCAGGGCGCTTGCATCGCGGTCGATGTGCCTCATCAACGGTGGAACACGCCACCCCCGGAGGTGGTTCGGCCCGCCGACGGGCGATTTGTGCGCGGCCGAGGGCGCAGCGGAGCGGCTCTGGCGCGCGTAATCGCGCGCTTCAAGCTCTGACTCGGCGCCACTGTTTGACCACAGTGAGCGCAGCGAACGGAGGGAGTTTGGCGTCGCTGAGCCGCGCAGTGAGCACCGAGGGGAGTCGGCTCGCAGAGCCGACCCGGGAACCATGAGCCCGGCGGCGGGCCGTGCCACCGCAGCGTGAGCGATTGGCTCAACGAGGGGCCGCGATATGCCGCAAGTTGTCGTCCGGCCATCGCCAGCCTTGCGACAAGCGCAAAGTTATTCGTCCCCGAACAACTGCCCGTGTGCTTTCGGTGGGGTCATGCCCAGATGGCGGTAAGCGGCCAGCGTGGCGATGCGGCCGCGTGGGGTGCGTTGCAGAAAGCCCTGCTGGATCAGGTAGGGCTCGATCACGTCTTCGATCGTGCCGCTTTCTTCGCCGATGGCGGCGGCCACATTGTCCAGGCCGACGGGGCCCCCGTCGAAGCGGTGGACGATGGCTTCGAGCAGCTTGCGGTCCATCAGGTCAAAGCCCTGCGGGTCCACGTCCAGCATGGCCAGGGCCTTGTCGGCGATGTCCTTGCCGATGTGGCCATTGCCTTTCACCTCTGCATAGTCGCGCACGCGGCGCAGCAGGCGGTTGGCAATGCGCGGGGTGCCACGTGAGCGGCGCGCGATCTCGAGCGCGCCCTCGGCATCGATGGCGCTGTTGAGCAGGGCGGCGGAGCGGGTGACGATGCGTTGCAGCTCGGCCGCGGTGTAAAACTCCAGCCGGGCGACGATGCCGAAGCGGTCACGCAGCGGGTTGGTCAGCATGCCGGCGCGGGTGGTGGCGCCGACCAGGGTGAAGGGCTGCAGGTCCAGCTTGATGGAGCGGGCCGCCGGGCCCTCGCCGATCATGATGTCGATCTGATAGTCCTCCAGTGCGGGGTAGAGGATTTCCTCGACCACGGGCGAGAGCCGGTGGATCTCGTCGATGAAGAGCACATCGTTCTTCTCGAGATTGGTCAGGATGGCGGCCAGATCCTTGGGCTTTTCCAACACCGGCCCCGAGGTCTGGCGCAGGTTCACGCCCAGCTCGGCGGCGATGATGTGGGACAGCGTGGTCTTGCCCAGACCCGGGGGGCCGAAGAGCAGCACGTGATCCAGCGCTTCGTCGCGTTTGCGTGCGGCGCCGATGAAGATCTCCAGCTGTTCGCGCGCCTTGGCCTGGCCCACGTACTCGTCCAGCAGCTTGGGCCGCAGGGCGCGTTCGATGGCTTCCTCGCGCGGCGAGGCCGGCGCCGCGCTGATGACGCGGCTGACCTGGCTGGCGAAATCGTCGGTCTGAATGCTCATGCGAAAGGTCTCCGGCCGCAGCCCATCAACACCTTGATCATCAACGCGACAGCGACTTCAGCGCCTGCTTGATGCCCTCGCTGACGCCCACATCGGGCGGCAACAGCTTGAGCGCGGCGGTGGCTTCCTTCTCGCTGTAGCCCAGGGCCACCAGGGCTTGCAGGATGTCGCCCTGGTTGTCGTTGGCCAGGCTGGCCGGCAGGGCCAGATCGGGGCCCAGCTTGCCCTTGAGTTCCAGCAGCAGGCGTTCGGCGGTCTTCTTGCCGATGCCGGGCACCTTGACCAGGCGGCCGGCCTCCTGCTTGGACACGGCTTGGGCCAACTCCGCGACCGACAGGCCGGACAGCAGGGACAAGGCCATCTTGGGGCCCACGCCGCTGATCTTGATCAGCTGCCGGAAGGTGGCGCGCTCCTCGGCAGTCAGGAAGCCGAACAGCACATGGGCATCCTCGCGGATGCTCAGGTGCGTCAGGAGGCTGGTGCGCTCGCCCAGGGCGGGCAGGTTGTAGAAGGTGCTCATGGGTACGTCGAGCTCGTAGCCGACCCCTTGCACATCGATGAGAACCTGCGGGGGCGATTTTTCCGCGATGACGCCGCTGAGCTTGCCAATCATGAGCGCGGATTATCCGCGTTTGGCGCGCGTCTGCTGGATGTTCGTCCAGTATTTTGCAGCGCACCGTCGCCGGCGGTTCGCAGCTCAGTTCCGGCCGAACAGACCCAGGCGCTGCGCTTCCAGTGCCGCTTCGGCGCGCGAAGACACATTGAGCTTGCGGTAGATCTGCTTCACGTAATCGGCAATCGTGTGGCGCGACAGGCCCAGTTGCACGCCGATCTCGGGCAGGGTGAAGCCCTTGGCCACACGCAGCAGCACCTCGGTCTCGCGGTCGGTCAGGGAGACTTCATGCAGCACGGCGGCGGCTTGCGGGCGCTTCTGGTTGGCGAAGTGCGAGATCACCTTGCGGGCGATCGAGGGCGACAGCGGCGGCTCGCCCTGGCTCATGCGCTGCAACTGCTCGACCAGCAGCTCGCGCGATTGCTCTTTCAGCAGATAGCCGAAAGCGCCGGCCTGCAGGGCGGGGAACAGGTGCTCGTCGTCGTCGTGGATGGTGACGATGACGGATTGCACCTCGGGCTGCTTTTCGCGCAGCGCGGCAATCACATCGACGCCCGAGCCATCGGGCAGGCCCAGGTCCAGCAGGGCGAGGTTGAAACGCTGGCTGTTGACCAAGGCCAGCGCATCCTGCACGCGGGAGCACTCGGTGATCTGGGCATTGGCGAACACCTGTTTCACCAGCGCCTTCAACCAGGCGCGGATCTCGGGAATGTCTTCAAGCAGCAGGATGTGGTCCATGGCGTTCTCGGTCGGCCCTGTGGTCACGCGGTATGCGCGCCTGCAGGGTGGCGTTCAGGGTTGGGCTGGACATGGGTCCAGCGGTATGACAATTTCGGCAATTGCAGCGTCAAACTGAATGATGCGCGGGTTTGGGGTTGAAGGGTCAGAGGGGAATCGTGAGGCGGATCACGGTTCCCCAGCCAGGGCCCGACTCCACCAGACATTGGCCATGCATCTGCTTGGCCCGCGACTTCATGCTGGCCATGCCGTGGCCTCGGTCCAGGCGGCCGTCCAGCTCGGCCGGGATGCCCTGGCCATTGTCCTGAATCACCACCACGAAGTCTCCGTCCTGCACGCTGCAGCTGATGGTGCAGTTGGTGCCGCCGCTGTGCTTGATGATGTTGCTGACCGCCTCGCGGAAGATGCGCGTGGTTTGCACGTAAGCACGCGCCGGCAGGGTGTGGGTGATGTCTTCCGACGGCGACTTCCACTCGGCATTGATATTGGCCTGACCCAGGCGCGACACCACCTCGGCGCGCCAGTCGCCCAGAGCGTCGAGTAGATGCACGGGCTTGCCGGTCAGGCCGCGCACCGACAGGCGCATTTCTTCCAGCGCCTCCCGGGCCAGGCTGGAGATGCGGTCCGACTCGCTGGTGTGCACGATGGTCAGCAGCTTGGCGCCTAGGTCGTCGTGTAGGTCGGCGGCAATGCGCTTGCGCTCGCGCTCGGTGACCTGCTCGAGACGCTGCTCCGCCAGCGCACCGAAATTGCGCTCCATTTCGGTGACCCGCTCCTGCATGCGGTGCTCGAACTGGGCATGTTCCTTCTCGGCCTCCAGGCGGTCCTGGGCGAAGCTCAGCAGGTACTGCAGGCCCAGGGCCAGCAGGCTCAGCGGCAGCAGCAGACCCAGGGCCAAGCCAAGCTCGATGGCTGCCACGCCGGTCAGGGCTGCGGCCGCCGCGCCGGCCAGCAGACCGAGGCCGCAGACGAGCAGCAGAGTCGGTGTGAAGCGGGCCTCCTGCCGACGGCTGGCCGCAGCGTTGCCGCCATCTTTGGCTTCAGCGTCAGGCCGGCGCACGCGCCGCTTCCAGCCGCTGGCCATGGCCAGCAGCGATTGCAGCGCCAGCCAGATCGGCGCGAACTGGTGCAAAGGGCCGGCCCAGGCTGCCGTGGCCGGGCTGGGGCTGTTCTGCAAGGTGCTGGACAGGGCCGGCAGCAAGAGCATCTGGCCCAGCAGCAGCAGGTCTTGCCACAGCGGCATGGGCAAGGTGCGGCTCAGGAAGAACTTGAGGCTGCACCAGGTGGCAAGTGCCAGCAGGCCCAGGTTCAGGGCCGGTGCCAGCGTGGCGCTGCCGATCGGTCCCACCACGCTCAGCACGGCCGTCAGGGCCAGGCTCAGCATCCACCCGCCCAGACCCAAACCGGCACCGCGCTCATGACCGTGGCGGTAGGCCAGGGTCAACACACTCAAGGCCATCATCAGGAGCATGCCCGCCAGGCCGAAGCTCAGCCCCGCGTGGCCGCTCGATGCCCCGGTGCCCGCCGCCAGCGTGGGGCTGCCGATGAAACAAAGCGTCAGGCCGGCCAGTCCTCGAAGTGCGGGCTTTGCCGCGAGGCGATGGGAGCAAGGTTCAGAGGCCGCGGCTGCGGCCGCGAGCGGGTGGGGCGTTTCTTCTTGTAACAGGCTCAGCATGGGGCCCGATTGTGCAGGACAGAGGCGTCTCTCCCATGTGCAAGAAGCCCGCGCGACAATGCACTTGTTGCCAAATCCCTAGAAGAAAGTGCCCCTGTGATTCTTCACCACGAGTTTGCCCCGGTCGACAACAAGCGTCTGGCCCATTTGTGCGGCAGCCTGGATGAACATCTGCGCCAGATCGAGCTGGCCCTGGCCGTGCGCATCGGTCGCCAGAACGAGCGTGTGCGCATCGAGGGCCCCAAGGCCGCGGCCGAGCGCGCGCTGCAGCTCTTGCTGGCTTTGTACGAGCGCAGCCGCCGGGCGATTCCGCCCGAGCTGATGCATGTGGCCCTGGCCGAGGCGGTCGCCGAGCTGGGCCCGGCCCGCATGGCCCGGCGCAGCACGGTGAAGCGCGCTGCCGCTGTCTTGCCCCGGGCCGCGCCCAGCGAGATCGTGCTGCGCACCCGGCGCGCCGATCTGGCCGCCCGCACGCCGCGCCAGCACGAGTACCTGCACCAGATCCTGAATCAGGACATCACCCTGGGCCTGGGGCCGGCGGGCACGGGCAAGACCTTTCTGGCCGTGGCCTGTGCCGTCGACGCGCTCGAGCGCAGCACGGTGCAGCGCATCATCCTGACCCGCCCGGCCGTGGAGGCCGGCGAGCGCCTGGGCTTTCTGCCCGGCGACCTGACGCAAAAGGTCGACCCCTATCTGCGCCCGCTCTATGACGCGCTCTACGAGCTGATGGGTTTCGACAAGGTCAGCAAGGCGTTTGAGAAAGGCCAGCTCGAAGTCGCCCCGCTGGCCTTCATGCGCGGCCGCACGCTCAACCATGCCTTCGTCATCCTGGACGAGGCCCAGAACACCACGCCCGAGCAGATGAAGATGTTCCTGACCCGGCTCGGCTTTGGCAGCCGCTGCGTGGTCACCGGCGACACCAGCCAGATCGACCTGCCCAAGGGCGTGAACAGCGGCCTGGTCGAGGCCGAGCAGGTGCTGGCCGGCGTCGAGGGCGTGGCCATGACCCATTTCAGCAGCGCCGATGTGCTGCGCCACCCGCTGGTGGCCCGCATCGTCGATGCCTACGAGACGCACGGCCGTTCAGCGAGCCCGGCCTCGTCCACCAAAACCAAGAAAGCCGCGCCATGAGCCTGCCCGAACTGAGCCTGTCCCTGCAATTTGCCGACCCGCGCCACAAGGCGCTCTTGCCCCGCCACAAGGTGGCGCGCTGGATCCGCAGCGCCCTGGAGCTGCCGGGCGAGATCACCGTGCGCATCGTCGATGCCGAGGAGGGGCGGCAGCTCAACCGCGAGTTCCGCAGCAAGGACTACGCGACCAATGTGCTGACCTTCGACTACAGCCACGAACCCGTGGTGACGGCCGATCTGGTCATCTGCGCCGAAGTGGTCGAGCGCGAGGCGAAAGAAGCCGGCCTCGATCTGGCAGCGCACTACGCCCACATGCTAGTGCATGGCACCCTGCATGCCCAGGGTTATGACCACGAGGAAGACGACGAAGCCGCCTGCATGGAAGCGCGTGAAAGCGAGCTGATGCAGGCCCTCGGTTTTGCCGACCCGTACGCGGCGCGCTGAAACGACGTCTCAGCCGTGGCGCGTGCCCAGGTAGCGCTTGCGCCAGAAGAACAGGCCCAGGCCCAGGCCCACGGCCAGCATCAGGCCGAAGGCGACCCAGAAGCCGGCGGCCTTGTGGATCAGGGGCAGGCCGTCGAAGTTCATGCCGAAGATGCCGGTGATCAGGTTCAGCGGCAGGAAGATGGCGGTCAGCACGGTCAGCGTGCGCATGATGGAGTTGGTGCGGTGGCCCAGGGCCGAGAAGTGCATCTGCACCGCCGACTCGCTGGACGACTCCATGCGCCGCACATGGGCCAGCACCCGCTCGATGTGTTCTTGCACATCACGTGAGCGCACCCGCAGCAGCTCGCGCTCGCGTTGTGCCGCTGGCTCCTCAGCCGAGGGCCAATCGTCCAGCACATCGATCCATTCCTGGATGGCGCTGCGCTGGTCCTCGCAGGTGTCCTCCAGCCGGTGCAAGGCGTCGCGCGATTCCAGCAGCAGAGGCCAGTCCTCGAAATGGCTGTTGGCATCCATCAGCGTGCGCTGCAGCGCCGTCATCTGCCGGGTCAGCAGGCGGCGCAGCTCCAGATAGCTGTCCACCATGTGGTTGACCATGCGCAGCATCAGTTCGGCCGGGCTGTTGGGCAGGCGGGCGCTGCCGCGCAGATCGCGGCCCTCGGCCAGGGCGCCCATCTTGCTGGCGAAGTAGTCGCGCACCAAGCAGTCGGTCGGGTGCACGGTCAGCAGCACCCGGTCGAAGACCGCAAAGCCCACCGGGCTGGTGTCGATGGCCTTGAGCGCCTCATGGGTGCTGTGCAGGGTGCCATGCTCGGGGTCGGCGAGCAGATGCTCATGGCCGGGCGCAGCGGCCAGGCGCCGAAACACCAAGAGGTCGTACCAGCTGGTGTAGTCGAAATGCGAGGGCAGCTGGTTGTTCAGCAGGTCAGAGACATGCAAGTCCACCAGCTGACCACAGCCCCAGCGCTGCAGGCCTTGCTGGATCTCGCCCAGCTGCAGCTCGAACTCGCGCCGGCCGTAACCGAGCCAGAGGAAGCCATCGCCGGGCAAATCGGCCGGCAGCTGGCTCAGCTCGGTGAACTGGTCGCCGTGGATGTGGAACAGGCGCATCCCAGGGATCAGCCGGCTTTCGCTTGCTTGAGCAGGCGCGCGGCTTCCAGCGCGAAATACGTCAGCACGCCATCGGCGCCGGCGCGCTTGAAGGCCAGCAGGGATTCCATCATCACCGCATCGTGGTCCAGCCAGCCGTTGGCGGCCGCCGCCTTGATCATGGCGTACTCGCCGCTGACCTGGTAGGCGAAGGTGGGCACGCGGAACTCGTCCTTCACACGCCGCACGATGTCGAGGTAAGGCATGCCGGGCTTGACCATCACCATGTCGGCGCCTTCGGCCAGATCGAGGCCGACTTCGCGCAAGGCCTCGTCGCTGTTGCCCGGGTCCATCTGGTAGGTCTTCTTGTCGGCCTTGCCGAGGTTGGCGGCCGAGCCGACGGCGTCACGGAAGGGGCCGTAGAAGGCACTCGCGTACTTGGCGCTGTAGGCCATGATGCGGGTGTGGATGTGGCCGTGGGCTTCCAGCGCCGTGCGGATCGCCCCGATGCGGCCGTCCATCATGTCGCTGGGTGCCACGATGTCCACACCGGCGGCGGCCTGCACCAGGGCTTGCTGGGTCAGGATCTCAACGGTCTGGTCGTTGAGGATGTAGCCGCGCTCGTCCAGCACGCCGTCCTGGCCGTGGCTGGTGAAGGGGTCCAGGGCCACATCGGTCAGCACGCCCAGCTCCGGCACCTGTTCCTTGAGCGCCCGCACCACGCGCGGCACCAGGCCGTCGGGATTGGTGGCTTCGCGGCCGTCGGGGGTCTTGAGCGAGGCATCGATCACCGGGAACAGCGCCAGCACCGGAATGCCCAGGTCCACGCATTCGCGCGCCACGTCGAGCAGACGGTCCAGGCTCAGGCGGGCCACGCCTGGCATGGAGGCCACGGGCTCGACCCGGTTCTCGCCCTCGTGCACAAACACCGGCAGGATCAGATCGCTGGCGCGCACATGGTGCTCGCGGACCAGGGCCCGGGTGAAGGCATCGCGGCGCAGGCGGCGGGGGCGGCTGGCGGGGTAGGGGGCGGGCAGGGGCACTGATCAACTCCGGGAGAGATGGCGTGGCAGGAGGTGGCGCGCGCGCCGGGGCGGGGCCGGATCGGCCGCTTCCTCGTTCGCATGCGTGAGGGACTGCGCAATCTACGCGACTTCCCTGATGCGCCCTCCGATGACGCTTATGTTAAAATTCACTCTGAATGATAGCCGCAAGGTGGTCGTTCCCTGCTTTTCCTCCCTGAGCAGGAGCCTTAGCGTGATGACAGCGATAAGGCTTTCCAGCCCCGGCTTTGTGGCCGGGGCCTTTTTTTGCCCGCAAGATCTTCGCGTGGCATCTGCAGCCGGTTTGCAGAGCGTTTTTGCTCCCACCTCAAGCCCGGTTCCTGCCCCGGCGAAAGCGCCCCGCATAATGCGGCGATGCTCTGGATCAAAGCCTTTCACATCGTTTTCGTGGCCAGCTGGTTTGCCGGCTTGTTCTACCTGCCGCGCATCTTCGTCAACCTGGCCATGGTGCCGGCCGACAGCCATGCCGAGCGCGAGCGCCTGCTCCTGATGGCACGCAAGCTCTACCGCTTCGCCACCTTGCTGATGATCCCGGCGCTGGTGCTGGGTGCTTGGATGTGGGCGCTCAATTTCGCCGGCTTCAACCAGGGCTGGATGCACACCAAGCTGCTCTTGGTGATCGGGGTGATCGGCTATCACCACGCCTGCAAATCCATCCTGCGCAGCTTTGAGCAGTCGGCCAACCGCCGCAGTCACCGCTGGTTCCGGGTCTTCAACGAGTCGGCCGTGCTGATGTTCATCGCCATCGTGGTGCTGGTGGTCGTCAAGCCCTTCTGAGCTCTGGGCTCGCCATGGTGCGCCGCCAAAGCTCTGCCTCCTGGCTGCTGCTGGCTTGCACGGCCCTGATCGTCTACGCCAGCCTCTATCCTTTCGGGCCCTGGGTCTGGCCGCCCGGCCTGGACGGGCGCGGCATGCTGGGCTTGCCCTGGTCGCGCTATGCCAGCTGGATCGATCTGCAGGCCAATCTGGCGGGCTATCTGCCCTTTGGTTTTCTCTGCTTTGCCGCCGCCATGCGCAGTGGCTGGCGTCTGCGCAGCGGGGGGCCGCTGAGCCTGCTGGCCGGGCCGCTGCTGTCTTACAGCCTCGAGACCCTGCAGTACTTTCTGCCCAGCCGGGTGCCCGCCCTGGGCGATTTTTTGCTCAACAGTGCCGGTGCCTGGCTCGGGGTGGGGCTGGCCTGGCTGCTCTACCGCCTGGGCGGTCTGCGGCGCTGGGAGGATGTGCGCGATTACTGGTTCCAGCCGCACAGTGCCGGTGCGCTGGCGCTGCTGGCGCTCTGGCCGCTGGGCCTGCTGTTCCCGACGCCGGTGCCGCTGGGCCTGGGCCAATGGCTGCCGCGCCTGCAGGTGGCGGCGGTCGATTTGCTGGCCGGCACGCCCTGGGCTTTGCAATGGGGTGATGAGCTCAGCGAGAGTGCGGCCCGCGCCCTGCCGCCGGGGCTGGAGGCGATTGCCATCGCGCTGGGCGTGCTGGCGCCCACCTTGGTGGCTTTGTCGGTGGCGCGGCCGGGCAAGCGCCGGCTGGCGCTGGGCTTGGGTGCAATGGGCCTGGGCGCGCTGGGCACGGCCATTTCCACCGGCCTCAACTTCGGCCCGCAACATGCCTGGTCCTGGTTGACCCTGGCCAGCGGGCCGGGCTTGCTGGTGGGGGCGCTGCTCGGCATGGCCGCCAGCGCCTTGCCGCGGCGGGTCAATGCGGCCCTGGGCCTGATCGTGCTGAGCAGCTTGATCGCCCTGGTCAGCCAAGCACCGACCGACCCCTACCTCGAAGAACGCCTTCAGACCTGGGAGCTGGGTCGATTCATCAATATGTACGGCCTGGCCCAATGGCTGGGCTGGGTCTGGCCGTTTGCGGCCCTGGCCTGGCTGCTGCGCATGATCGCCCGCCGCGAGTCCTGAAACAAAGGGTGAACCCCAGGGTTTCTTGCCTCGGCTCCCTACAATGGCGGCATGAGCTATTTCGAGCGCCACATCTTCTTCTGCCTGAACCACCGCGAAAACGGTGACAACAGCTGTGCTCAGCATGGCGCTCAGGCGGGCTTCGACCACTGCAAGGCGCGGGTGCGCGAACTGGGCCTGGGCGGCCAGGGCGGCGTGCGCGTCAACAAGGCCGGTTGCCTGGACCGCTGCGCCGGTGGCCCGGTGGCCGTGGTCTATCCCGAGGCCGTCTGGTACACCTACGTCGACCAGACCGACATTGACGAGATCGTTGACAAGCACCTCAAGGGCGGTGAAGTGGTTGAGCGCCTGGTGCTGCCCGACAGCGTCGGCCGCTGACGCCGCCACGGTTTCGCGATGAATTCCCTGACCGAAAAGCGCCTGGTGCCGGGCCCGGCCGGTGCCATTGAATGCGCCATCGACCGGCCCGCCAGCGGCCATGCCGATCTGCCCATGCCGCCCACGCGCGGCCTGGCCCTGGTCTGCCACCCCAACCCGACCCAGGGCGGCACCATGGACAACAAGGTGGTGCAGACCCTGGCGCGCGCCTTTGTGCAGCTGGGCTACCGCGTGGCCCGCTTCAACTTCCGCGGCATCGGCAAGTCCGAAGGCGGCTGGGACGAGGGCCGCGGCGAGATCGACGATGCCCTGGCCGTGCTGGCCGCGCTGCGCGAGCCGGGCGAGCCCCTGGTGCTGGCCGGCTTTTCGTTTGGCGGCTATGTGGCTTCGCAAGCCGCGCTGCGCCTGCCCGAGGACCAGCGCGCCGAACGGCTGGCGCTGGTGGGCCCGGCGACCAGTCGCTTCGACACCGCGCCCGTGCCGCCCGAGACCCTGGTCATCCACGGCGAGGTGGACGATGTCGTGCCCCTGAGCTCGGTGCTGGACTGGGCGCGGCCGCAGTCGCTGCCGGTGGTGGTGGTGCCGGGCGTCGGCCATTTTTTCCACGGCCAGCTGCCCCTGCTGCGCAATCTGGTCGTGCGCAACTGGCGCGCTTGAGCACGCCTGCCCCTGTTTCCCTGCCTGGACTCGCCTGAACCCGAGTCGAAAGAACCCCTGTGATGAATCGTTATTCGCTCCCCCTCGCTATCTCTCTGGCCGCGGCTTCGGCCCTGGTCTCGCCCGTGGCGCTGGCGCAGGCAACGGCCGCCCCGGCCCAAGCCGCGGCTCAACAGCCCGGCCCCGAGATCGCTGCGCGCAGCTATCTGCTGCTGGACATGAGCGCCAACCGCGTGCTGTCCGAGCGCGATGCCGACACGCCCAATGACCCCGCCTCGCTGACCAAGCTGATGACGGCTTATGTGGTGTTTGGTGCCCTGCGCGACAAGCGCCTGACCCTGGAGCAGGCCTTGCCCGTCTCCACCCGCGCCTGGGACGAGCGCAAGGGCGACCCCTCGCTGATGTTCATCAACACGACCATGACGCCCAAGGTCGACGAGTTGCTGCGCGGCATGATCATCCAGAGCGGCAACGACGCGTCCGTGGCCCTGGCCGAAGGCGTGGCCGGCACGGTCGAGCAGTTCGTGGCCTTGATGAACCGCCAAGCCCAGGCCTGGGGCTTGAAAAACACGCAGTTCAAGAACGTGACCGGCATGACCGAGCCTGGCCACAAGAGCAGCGCGCGCGATCTGTCGATCATCGCCTCCAACCTGATCCGCGACTTCCCCGAGTACTACGGCTACTACTCGCAGCGCGAGTTCACCTTCAACAAGATCCGCCAGGAAAACCGCAATCTGCTGCTGCGCCGCGACCCCAGCGTCGACGGCATGAAGACCGGCTACACCGAAGCCGCGGGCTATTGCCTGGTCTCCAGCGCCCAGCGCGAGTTCCCCAATGGCAAGCGCCGCCTGCTCAGCGTGGTCATGGGCACGGCCTCCAAGGAAGCGCGTGCGACGGAGAGCCAGAAGCTCCTGAACTGGGGCTATTCGGCCTTTGACGCCGTGCGCCTGTTTGACAAGAACGCCGCCATCAGCACCGTGCCGGTCTGGAAGGGCGCCAGCCCGCAGGCCAAGCTGGGCGCGGCGGGTGCGGTGTTCGTGGCCGTGCCGCGTGGCGACGGCGCCAAGCTGCAGACGCAGATCGAGCGCACCGATCCGCTGGTCGCACCGCTGAGCAAGGGCCAACGCGTGGGCACGCTCAAGGTCAGCACGGCCGGCGGCGTGCCGGTGGCCGAGGTGCCCCTGGTGGTGCTGGAGGAGGTGCCGCTGGCCGGCATCTTCGGTCGCGCCTGGGACGCCATGCGTTTGTGGATCAAGTGATCTCCTGAGCCTGGCCCGCGCGCCGCGGGCGTAAGCTTGGGGCTGACGAGAACGCTGTTTTTTGGAGCCGGAGGCCCGCCCCATGCTTGCTTTGCCTGATGTCCGTTGCTACCTGAACGGCGCGTTTCAGCCCTTGGCCGAGGCCAAGATCTCGGTCATGGACCGAGGCTTCATCTTCGGCGATGGGGTCTACGAGGTGCTGCCGGTCTACGAGCGCCGCCTGTTCCGCTTTGACTCGCACATGGAGCGGCTGGAGCGCAACCTGGCCAAGCTGCGCATCACCAGCCCGCTGCTGCGCGCGCAGTGGCTGGAGCTGGCGCGTGAGCTGGTGCGCGGCGTGGCTGCGGACGAGCAGCTGATCTACCTGCAAGTGACGCGCGGCGTCGCGCCGCGCAACCACGCCATGCCCGAGGGCGCCGTGCCCACGGTGTTTGCCTACAGCATGGCCTCCAAGCCGATGTCGGCCGAAGAGCGGCACCGCGGCGTGGCCTGCATCAGCGCGCGTGATTTCCGCTGGCAGCGCGGTGACATCAAGAGCATCTCCCTGCTGGGCAATGTGCTGGCCCGGCAGATCTCGGCCGACGAGGGCGCGGCCGAGACGATTCTGCTGCGCGACGGTTTCCTGACTGAGGGCGCCTCCTCCAATGTCTGGATCGTCAAGGAGGGCGCTTTGCTGGGCCCGCCGCGCAGCGAGGACCTGCTCGAAGGCATCCGTGTCGAGCTGCTGCGCGAGCTCTGCGAAGAGTGCGGCATCGGCTACAACCTGCGGCCCATCTCCGAGGCCGAGCTGTTTGCGGCCGACGAGATCATCCTCAGCTCGGCCGGCAAGGAAGTGCTGGCCGTGACCCGCCTGGACCACCAGCCGGTGGGCCATGGCGCCCTGCATGGCAAGCCCGGCCCGGTCTACGCCCGGCTCTACGAGGCCTACCAGCGCGCCAAGCCCTTGCAATCGATCTGAAACGACGCATCTGCGTCCCTTGATCCGAATCTTTTGATTGTTGAAGAAGCACCATGAGCCAAGTCCCTCCCATGCAGCCGCCGCCGGACATCCCGCCCGAGCAGTCGCTGATCACCTACCCCTCGCACTTCCCAATCAAGGTCATGGGCGCCAAGGTCGAGGGTTATGTGGAGGCCATCGTGAAGGTGGCCCAGGCTTTCGACCCGGACTTCGACGCCGCCACCGTGGAGCAGCGCCCCAGCAAGGCCGGCAACTACCTGGGCCTGACCATCACCGTGCGCGTGACCAGCCGCGAACAACTCGACGAGCTGTATCGCACGCTGACGACTCACCCCATGGTCAAGGTCGTGCTCTGAGCAAGCTGGGGCTTAGTTTCCCAACTGCGCGTCGATCGCCTTGATCTTGTAGGGCGCACCTTCGTCGCCATTGCGCGCTGCGATGTCGTACCAATAGCGCGCCAGGCGCAGGTCGGCCGGCACGCCATACCCGCTCTCGTACATCGAGCCCAAGAGGTACTGAGCTCCTACATCCCCGGCCTTGGCCGCCTCGCGGTACCAGTGCGCAGCCTGCTCCGGGTCCGCCGGCGTGCCTCGGCCGAGGTAGAAGGCCGTGGCCAGGGCGACCTGGGCCTCGCTGCTGCCGCGTTTGGCGGCGCGCAGATTCCATTCCTTGGCCTTGGCCAGGTCCGGCTTGCCCAGCAGGCCTTGCTCGTAGAGCTGGGCCAGGGCCAGCTCGGCGCGCACCAGGCCGCCTGCTGCCGCTCGCTTCAGCAGGCGCTCGGCTCGGCGCGCGCTGGGCTTGGGCAGCTCTTCGCGCAAATGCATCATGGCCAGGTTGTAGTCGGCCAGGGGCAGGGGGCGAGCCTGGGCCGACAGCGCGGTGAATGCGCGCGCGGCAGTCTTCAGCTCGCCGGCTTCGTAGGCTTGAACGGCACGCTCCAAGGGGGTGGGCGGAGTCTCGGGCGCTGGGGTTTCCTGGGCATGCAGCGCGGCGCTGCTGCTCAAGGCGAGCAAGGCCGCCGTCCAGACGGTTTTCTTCCAAAGAGAGAAAGTGTGTATCGGCTGCATCGGTGAAAGCTTCCGTTTCGGAAAGGGCCAGACGGTAGCCGATTTCCCGCCGCCCTGCAGGCTTGGCTACCATGTCGCCATGATTGTGAAAAACCTGGGCCGGGTCGACTACGCCGAGACGGTCGACGCCATGCGGGCCTTCAGCGAACAGCGCGGGCCCGAGGCCGAAGACGAGCTCTGGCTCTGCGAGCATCCCCCCACCTACACCCAAGGCCTGGCCGGCAAGGCCGACCATGTGCTGGCCCCCGCCGGCATCCCGGTGGTGCAGACCAACCGCGGCGGCCAGGTGACCTACCACGGCCCCGGCCAGGTGGTGGCTTACCCGCTGGTAAACCTGCAGCGCCTGGGCATCTATGTGCGTGAGTTTGTGTTCCGCCTGGAAACGGCGGTGATCCAGACGCTGGACAGCTACGGCGTCACCGGTCACCGCGTGGCCGGCGCGCCGGGCATTTACGTGCGCCTGGACGACCCGTTTGCCCATGCGGCGCTGACCGGCCCGGCGCCGGCCGACGACCCCTTCCGCGGCCTGGGCAAGGTGGCGGCCCTGGGCATCAAGGTCACGCGCCACTGCACTTACCACGGTGTGGCCCTCAACGTGGCCATGGACCTGCAACCCTTCTCGGGCATCAACCCCTGTGGCTATGCGGGGCTGCGCACGGTGGACCTCGTTACACTTGGGGTTTTTGCGGATTGGCCCGAAGTGGCCCAACGCTTCGGGGAACGGCTGCAAGCCCAGCTGGAGCGTTGACGAAACGAGGCTGGCATGGCGACCGAGAACATCACTCACGAAGCAAAGACAGGCGAGGCGTACGACGCCACGGCCAAGCAGAAATCCCAGGCCAAGACGGCGCGCATCCCGATCAAGATCGTGCCCGCCGAGACGCTGAAAAAGCCCGACTGGATTCGCGTCAAGGCCGGTTCGCCCAGCACCCGTTTCTACGAAATCAAGCAGATCCTGCGCGAGCAAAAGCTGCACACGGTTTGCGAAGAAGCCTCCTGCCCCAATATCGGTGAATGCTTCGGCAAGGGCACGGCCACCTTCATGATCATGGGTGACAAGTGCACCCGCCGCTGCCCCTTCTGCGATGTCGGCCACGGCCGCCCCGATCCGCTCGATGTGAACGAGCCCGAGAACCTGGCCAAGACCATCGCCGCGCTCAAGCTCAAGTATGTGGTGATCACCAGCGTGGACCGCGATGACCTGCGTGACGGCGGCGCCGGCCACTTTGCCGAGTGCATCCGCAAGGTGCGCGAACTCAGCCCCTCGACCCAGATCGAAGTGCTGGTGCCCGATTTCCGCGGCCGCATGGACCGTGCGCTGGACATCCTCAAGGCCGCACCGCCGGACGTGATGAACCACAACCTCGAAACCGCGCCGCGCCTCTACAAGGAAGCGCGCCCGGGTTCGGACTACGAGTTCAGCCTCAACCTGCTCAAGCGCTTCAAGGAAGAAGTGCCGGGCGTGCCCACCAAGAGCGGCATCATGGTGGGCCTGGGCGAGACGGATGAGGAGATCCTCCAGGTCATGCGCGATATGCGCGCCCACCACATCGACATGCTGACCATCGGCCAGTACCTCGCTCCTTCCGGTCACCACCTGCCGGTGCGCCGCTATGTGCACCCGGATACCTTCAAGATGTTCGAGGAAGAGGCCTACAAGATGGGTTTCACCCACGCCGCCGTGGGCGCCATGGTGCGCAGCAGCTACCACGCCGACCAGCAGGCGCATGGCGTGCTGGCCGCCGGCGCGGAAGCCCCGGCCGCGTCCTGAACGTGGCCTGTCGTCGGGTCGGCGCCGCGCTCAACGGTAGCGGACCCGGCGCCTGAACTCGTCGACCAGGCGCTGGTAGCTGCCGTCTTTGCGCATCTGCGCCAGGCCCTGGCTGAACTGCTGGGCCAGGCGTTCGCCCTGCGGGTGCTGCTTGGAAAACGCGACCCAGAAGCCATCCATGGAGATCAGCCCGGTGCGGCGCAGCTGGCCACGGAACTCGGGCGTGTTGTCGATGCGCAGCCAGGCCGGCGTGCGGTTCAAGAGGATGTAGTCCACGCGTTTGCTCAAGAGCATGCGGATCAGGGCGGCATCCGAGACGGCGCTGAACTTCTGGATGCGCGCGTCGTGCATGAACTCGCTGGGATAGGTGTAGCCATTGGTGTAGGCCACCCGCTTGCCGCGCAGATCGGACAAGCGCATCTCGGGGCTTTTGTCATCGGCCCGGCCGAAGATGGACAGCTCTTCCTCGAACATGGCCGGCTGGTGCCAGACGTAGTCGTTGCGGTTGTCGTCGGTGATGGTGGCGTTGAAACAGCCCGCGACCTGACCGGTCTTGGCGTAGAGCATGCAGCGCGAAAAGGGCACGGTGACGATCTGCACCTGCACACCTTGCGTGGCCAGGGCCGCGCGGATCAGGTCGACGCTGAAGCCAACCGGCGGGCGCTGCGTGTCAGCGCCGGGCTTCTCGGCGGCGCTGTAGGGCGGCCAATCGTCCTCGCCGGCCAGGACCAAGGGCGCCGCGGGCTTGGTGCCCGGGCCGTCTTCAGCCCAGACCGGGTGGTGCGTGCCGAGCGCAAACGCCGCGAGCAGGGCGCAGAGGCAGCGCCTGTGGGTGGTTGGCCGCGTCCTCGACATGCAAGCGCTCGCGCGGGCCTCAGACCGATTCGGCCAGCAGCTTTTCGACCAGGGCGTGCAGGGCCGCGAAATCCGGTTCGCCGACATAGCGCTTGACCACCTGGCCGCGCTTGTTGATCAACAGCGTGGTCGGGGTCAGCTGCACGCGACCGAAGCTCTGGGCGATCTGGCCGGTGTTGTCGATGGCCACGCCGAAGGGCAGCTGCCGGCTTTCGGCGAACTTGGCAACAAAGGCCGGCGGGTCATAGCTCATGGCCACCGCCAGGGTGTCGAAGCCACGGCCTTTGAACTTCTCATGCGTAGCGACGATCTGCGGCATTTCCTTGACGCAGGTGGTGCAGCTGGTGGCCCAGAAGTTGACCAGCATGACCTGGCCCCGCCACTGGCTGGAATCGGCCTTCTTGCCGTCCAGCAGCACATAGTCCACCCGCGGCGCGGTTTCGCGGGCACCCAGGCTCTGGTAGGCCAGGTAGGCCCCGCCGGCCAGGGCCAGGGCCAGCAAGGCGGGGGCGAGCAGGCGGGAGGTCTTCGATGTCGTCATGGCCTGGAGTTTAGAGCCTGCGCCGTGGCGCTGCCTTCACAGGCCTTTGGACAGTTCGAACAGCAGCACCGAAGGCAGGGCGTCGTTGAGATGCTGGCGCGAGATGCGCGCCAGGCCGTCGGGGGTGGCGGTGGAGAGCTGGGTCTTGTGCGCCTCGTCCAGCACTTCCACAAAGCTGAAGTCCGGCACTTCACGCATGGCCTCGGCGTAAAGACGGTCGAACTCGGGCCCGCGCAGGCGGGCTTCGAAGACGATGCCATGCGGCAGGCCTTCGGAACAGAACTGGGCGGCCTCCTCCATGCTGCCGACCACATCGATGATCAGGCCCATGTGCTGCATGGCCGCCTGCAGCTGGCTGCGCAGCTCGCGGCGCTGGGCGATCACCAGCACATGGCTGCCGGCCAGGGGTTTGGAATTGCTGGAGGGCGGATAGTCCTGCGAGCTCTCGCCTTCGCTGGGTGCGTCGAGCGCGCGCTCGGTGGCGGCCAGGCCATTGGCCTCGTCGCCGACGATGTGGGGGAACTCCAGCGTCAGCACCGTGATGCCGGCTTCGTCCTCGCGCAGCGGCAGCACGCCCAGGGTGATGGCCGTCTGTTCGACCAGGCGCCAGGCCAGGGAGTTCAGGGTGGCCGGGGTTTCAGCGGCGCGCGGGTCATCCAGCAGGTCCAGCGAGCGATGGGCAAAGCGGCAGACCAGGCGGGCCTTGGCCGGCCAGGGGGTCAGGTCCAGGCGCAGGTCGATGGAGCTGTGCGTGCTGGCCAAGGCCCAGTCCATCAAGGCATTGAGCAGGGCGAACAGCAGGGAGCCATCGGTCATGACCTCGATGGGCTTGAGCACCTGGCGCACCTGGATGCCACGTGCCTGGGTCTCGCGGCTGCGTTGGGCCAGCACGCTGCGCAGCACCTGGGTCAGATGCATTTTTTCGCGCGACAGGTGCAGGCGCCCGGAGGCCAGTCGGGCCAGCTGCTGGCCGACCATGCCGGCCTCGCGCGCCTGGCTGACGCTTTCACGCAGGGCGCGCAGGCTTTGCCGGTCGATCTGGCCGGTGCTGACCAGCTTGTGGATGCGCTCCAGCGCGGAGCTCAGCGGCCCGGCGATCTCGGCGCCCAGCTGCTGCACGATCTCGGCCCACTGCGCATGGCTCGGCTCGCCAGCGACATCGTTCGCAGCGTTGGCGTTGGCAGAAGGGGGGAGCGGGGTGCGCATGACAGGGGCGGGGCGGTGGGGTTTGCTGCTGCTGAAGCGGGCGTTGCGTTTCTTGTGTTTATCGGCCTGGGAAGCGATCGAGTGGGCGTTTCCCGCAGCGGTCGCCATGGTCATGGTGAAGCCGCTCAGCGTCCATCCCCCGATCCGGGGGCAAACCCGAGTGGCAGGCCGGCTGGTGGCATTTCGGTGAAATCTGCACGCTGAAGCTGGGGATTTGCATGCAGATACCGCTGATTTGAGGGGCTAGGGTGAAGCGCCTGCTGCCGCTTCAGGCCACCGCGCCGCTGGCGAGCAAGGCCTCGATCTCGGCCTCGCTGCAGCCGGCTTCGCTCAGGATCTGGCGCGTGTGCTGGCCCAACAGCGGCGGCGCGTGCCGGTAGCTCACCGGGGTCAGCGAGAGCTTGATGGGGTTGGCCACCACGCGCAGCTCGTCGCTGAGCGGGTGGGCCAGGGGCACGACGGTGCCGCGCGCCTGCACCTGCGGGTCGGCAAAGGTTTCGGCCAGGTTGTTGATCGGGCCGCAAGGCACTTTGGCGGCCTCCAACGCACGCAGCCAGTGGTCGCGCGCTTGGGTGAGCAGCGCCGCTTCGATCAGCGGCACCAGCTCGGCGCGGTGGCGCACGCGCGCGTTGTTGAGGGCAAAGCGCGGATCCTGCGCCCATTCGCTGTGGCCGGCGATCTCGCAGAACTTGGCGAACTGCGCGTCGTTGCCCACGGCCAGAATCAGGTGGCCGTCGCTGGCCGCGAAGACCTGGTAGGGCACGATATTGGCGTGGGCATTGCCCAGGCGGCTGGGCGCACGGCCGGTGCACAGGAAGTTGGCGCCGACATTGGCCAGCATGGCCACCTGGGTGTCCAGCAAGGCCATGTCGATGATTTGGCCGCGCCCGGTGGCTTCGGCATGGCGCAGGGCCGCCAGCACGGCCACGGTGGCGTAGAGCCCGGTGAACAGGTCGGCCACCGCCACGCCCACTTTTTGCGGGCCGCCGCCGGGCTTGTCGTCGCGCTCGCCGGTGATGCTCATGAGCCCGCCCATGCCCTGGATGGCGTAGTCGTAACCGGCCCGGTCGCGGTAGGGCCCGGTCTGGCCGAAGCCAGTGATGGAGCAGACCACCAGGCGCGGGTTGGCCTCCTGCAGGCTTTGTGCATCGAGGCCGAAGCGGGCCAGATCCCCGACCTTGAAGTTCTCCACCAGCACATCGGCCTGCTGTGCCAGGCGCCGGATCAAGGCCTGACCCTCGGCGCAGGCGATGTCGATGGCGATCGAGCGCTTGTTGCGGTTGGCGCCCAGGTAGTAGGCCGCTTCCGAGGTGTCCTGGCCTTGCGCGTCTTTCAAATAGGGTGGGCCCCAGGCGCGGGTGTCGTCACCGCTGCCGGGGCGCTCGACCTTGATTACATCGGCGCCGAGGTCGGCCAGGGTCTGGGTGCACCAGGGGCCGGCCAGCACGCGCGACAGGTCCAGCACGCGCACGCCGGCCAGGGCCATGGGCGGGAGCAGGGAGGCGAGGTGCGGGGCCTGCTGGGCCTGCGGAGTGGAAGCCGTGTCCGCGCCCGGCATCGAGGAGGATTTCGTCTGCGATGGATTCATGCGAATCATTGTGCGTGCTGGCGCTGCGTGCCGGGCTCCGATAATGCCCGGATGACATTGCCTCGCCCGTTCCGCCGCCGCCCCGCGTTTTCGCGTTGGGCTTGTGTTTTCCTGTTGCCGGCTTCGCTGGCGGCCTGTTCGCCAGGGCTGGACTGGCGCGAGGTGCGGCCGGCCGATTCGGGCCTCTTGCTGATGTTCCCCTGCAAGCCTGAGGTGCACAGCCGCCCGGCCACGGCCAGTGAGCCGGTGCGCATGGGCATGGCGCAGTGCAAGGCCGACGGCATCACGTTCTCGGTCTCCTGGGCCGAGGTGCGCGACCCGGCGCTGGTCACACCGGCCATGCGGCAGATGCGTGAGTCGGTGCTGAGCAAGCTGGGTGCCGCTGAGGCCGGCGCGCCGCAAGCCCTCCAGGTGCCTGGCATGACGCCAAGCCCGGAGGCCGTGCAGCTGCATTTGCGCAGCCCGGCTGGCCCCGGTGGGGCGGGCGCGAGCGAGGTGGATCTGGCCCTGTTCACCCGCGGCCTCTGGGTCTACCAGGTGCTGATGCTGGCACCCAAGCGCCAGCCGGCGGCTTGGGATGGCTTCATCAACGCGATGAAGCTGGAGACCTGAGCTTCGGTATGGATGAAAAAGACCGCTTCTTGCCGTGTGCGGCAGAGCGGGTTTCAGCCGGCCGGCGGCTGAGCTGCATTGATAATGGGATGCCATGTCCGGACTGCTCTTGATCGCTCACGCCCCGCTTGCCTCTGCCTTGAAAGCCGTGGCAGAGCACACCTTTCCGGATTGCGCCCGGCAATTGCAGGTCTTGGATGTGACGCCCGAGATGTCCGCCGAGGCGGTGGAGAGCGCGGCACGCGCCCTGCTGCTGGCTGGCGGCCACGCCGAGAACCTGGTGCTGACCGATGTGTTCGGCGCCACGCCCAGCAATGCGGCCTTGCGCTTGCGCAGTGCCACGGTGCAGGTGATCAGCGGGGTCAATGTGCCGATGTTGTGGCGTTCGTTGTGCTACGCCGGCCAACCGCTGGCCAGCCTGGCCGAGCGGGCCAGCGGGGGCGGGCAGTCGGGCATTGTCTTGTCTGAGACCCCGGGTGCTGCGCCCTGATTCGCAGGGCGCTCGCGTATCGATGGCTGCCGACGGTGAATCGTCTTTCTTTGGAGTCCTGAGTTTCAATGATCAAGTCCACGCTCACCATCAGCAACAAACTGGGCTTGCACGCCCGCGCCTCTGCCAAGCTGACCAAGCTGGCGGGCAGTTTTCAGTGCGAGGTCTTCATGAGTCGCAACAGCCGGCGCGTCAATGCCAAGAGCATCATGGGCGTCATGATGCTGGCGGCTGGACTGGGCTCCCAGGTTGAGCTGGAAACCGATGGCGTCGATGAGCAAGCGGCTCAGGACGCCATCACGGCCTTGGTCAACGACAAGTTCGGCGAGGGCCAGTGAGCCCCGCCCGGGCGGCCCTCACTGGCCGCCCATGAAGTGCCGGCGGTAGCGCGAGGGCAGGTCGGCCAGGCGCATCATCATCGGCAGGTCGGCGGTGTTGAAGTCGGGATCCCAGGCCGGTGCGCCCAGGATGCGGGCGCCGCAGCGCAGATAGCCCTTGATCAGCGGCGGCGCTTCCACCACCAGATCGTAGCGCAGTTCTTCCACCGGCAGCGGCAGGCGAGGGCGCACCTGCCACTCGATGCTGGCCAGATGGCTTTGCTCCAGCTGCTTCCATAGGCTGGCCGCGAAATGGCCGCCGTCGCGCATGCTGACGCTTGCGCAGCCGATCATGGTGTCCAGCTTGTTTCGCATCATGAATTCCGCCAGCGCGCCCCAGAGCGCCATGATGGCGCCGCCCGAGCGGTGATCCGGGTGGATGCAGGAGCGGCCCAGTTCCACCATTTGCTCGCGCAGGCCGCGCAGGCGGGTCAGGTCGAACTCGGTCTCGCTGTACCAGCCGCCGGCTTGCTTGGCGGCGGCCGGAGTCAGCACGCGGTAGGTGCCAATCACCTGGCCGACGCGGCCATGGGCGTCGACTTCGCGCACCAGCAGGTGTTCGCAAAACGCATCGAAAGTGTCGATGTCGTGACGGGCCGGTGCGCCGGGTGGCACGCTCAGGCGGGCGCCCATCTCTTCCGCGAAGACCTGGTAGCGCAGGCGCTGGGCTTCGCGCACATCGTCTTCATGCCGAGCCCAGCTGACGTCCAGACGCGCGGGTGCCGCGGCAGCCGGCGCCGGGCGCAGCACCGCGGGCGGAGTCATGCCGGGGCGGCGCTCGGTCTTCAGGGCGCGCAGATCGGAGAAGGGCAGCGTGGGCAGCGGAAGATCCCTCATTGGTGGCCTCGAGCGGTTCGTTGTTGGCCTCGCCATGCTCGGCGGCCGCAATGACGGGGCCGTGACGCTGGAATGACGTCTCGATGACGCCAGTCTTGAGCCATCGGCGCTGCTAAAGTCGGCGCATGAGCTTCCAGGTCTTTGGTATCCCTGTTTCGCGCGGCGTGGCCATCGGCCGGGCGGTGCTGGTGGCGTCCAGCCGGGTCGATGTGGCGCATTACTTCATTGCCGAGGCGCAGATCGAATCGGAAATCCAGCGCGCACTGCGGGCCCGCGATGTGGTGGCCGCCGAGCTGGAGGCCCTCAAACAAGACCTGCCGGGCGATGCACCGCACGAGCTGGCCGCTTTGCTCGATGTCCATTTGATGCTGTTGCACGACGACGCGCTGACCGGTGCCACCAAGCAGTGGATCATCGAGCGCCACTACAACGCCGAATGGGCGCTGTCTGCCCAGCTGGAGGTGCTGGCCCGGCAGTTCGATGAGATGGAAGACGATTACCTGCGGGAGCGCAAAGCCGACCTGGAGCAGGTGGTCGAGCGGGTACTCAGCGCCCTGGCGCGCGAGCAAGGCCATGCGCCGGTCGATGCTGCCAGTGTGGTGCAGCGTGATTTCGCTGGCGAAGACCCGCTGTTGCTGGTGGCGGCCGATATTGCACCGGCGGACATGATGCAGTTCAAGCGCAGCGTGTTCCACGGTTTCATCACCGACATTGGCGGCAAGACCTCGCACACCGCCATCGTGGCGCGCAGCATGGACATCCCGGCGGTCGTGGGCACACGCGAGGCCTCGCGCCTGATCCGCCACGACGATTGGGTCATCATCGACGGCGATGCTGGTGCGGTGATCGTCAACCCCTCGCCCATCATGCTGGAGGAGTACCGCTTCCGTCAGCGCCAGAGCGAGCTGGAGCGCGCCCGCCTGACCCGTTTGCGCCACACGCCGGCGGTGACGCTGGACGGCGAGCGGGTCGAGCTGCACGCCAATATCGAGCTGCCGGCGGATGCGGCCGGGGCCATTGAATCCGGTGCCACGGGCGTGGGCCTGTTCCGCAGCGAGTTCTTGTTCATGAACCGCGGCGGTGAGCTGCCGAGCGAGGAAGAGCAGTTCATCGCCTACAAAGCGGCGGTCGAGGCCATGCGTGGCATGCCGGTGACGATCCGCACGGTGGACGTGGGGGCGGACAAGCCGCTCGATCGCATGAGTGCCAGCGAGCTGCGCCACGAGCATGTGCTCAACCCGGCCATGGGTTTGCGCGCCATCCGTTGGAGCTTGGCCGAGCCCAGCATGTTCCGCCAGCAGCTGCGTGCGATCTATCGCGCCAGTGCTTTTGGCAAGGTTCGCCTCTTGATTCCCATGGTGGCGCATCTCGGCGAGGTGCGGCAGATCCTGGAATCGGTCAAGAAGGTGCAGCAGCAGCTGACCGACGCCGGCCAGGCCTTCACGAAAGTGGATCTGGGGGTGATGGTGGAGATTCCCGCGGCGGCCGTGATGCTTCCGCTGATCTTGCGTCATGTCGATTTCGTTTCGGTCGGCACCAATGACTTGATTCAGTACACCCTGGCCATTGACCGCGCCGACGAGGCCGTGGCCCATCTGTATGACCCCTGGCATCCGGCGGTGTTGCAGCTGTTGTCGCGCTCCATTGCGGAATCGGTCGCCGCGGGCAAATCTGTGAGCGTCTGCGGCGAAATGGCCGGTGATCCGGTCTTCACGGACCTGCTGCTGGCCATGGGTCTGCGCAGCTTCTCCATGCACCCGTCGCAGATCCCGTCGGTCAAGCAGCGCATCTTGCGCGCCGATGCCGCTCGCCTGGCGCGTGTGTTGCCCCAAGTCTTGGCCAGTGAAGATCCTCAGCGCGAGGCGCAGGCGGTGTTCGCTTCGCACAAGGTTACGCACAGCCTGCAATGATGGCTGTCCGGCGGGCATCGGGCGTGAACGGCGCTTGATGTATCCGTGTTGTTCGCGCCCGCAGCGGCATGTGAGCGAGCAAAGCGTTTGGATTCAGGCGGGCCACCTCACGGAACTTGACGGGCTGATTGCCGTCCTCGATCCGTCCTTGATCCTGTGTGGCGATCCAGTGGCCTCTGGACTGCCATGAAACTTTCGAGCGAAAATCTTGCTGAGCCAAAAATTTCTGTGCTACAGTAGAGGGCTTCGCTGCACAGAAATACATCTTCGGAAGTCAGCGAGTGACTCGAAAGAGTTGCTTGAGTATCTGGGCGGCGGGGATCGAAGCAATTCGATGTGATTTGAGATTCAAAACAAATCTTGCAGAAATGCTTGACGAGTAGAAAGAAAATCAGTCATAATCTCGCTTCTGTGCTGTTGACGAGCTGCAAAGCAGTCGACAGACGCAAGATTCGATGCGAGTCGGTCTTGTCAAGATGAGCTTGGCTCTCTTGGTTCTTTAAAAATTAACAGCCGATAAGCGTGGGCGTTTGAAGGTGAGTTTTGATGCTCGGTGACGAGTATCAAGTCTCTTAGACTTTAAACGCTCACGGAAATTAGATGGAATCATGTAAATGGTTTCGTCGATTCCGTTGAGTAAATCAAGATCGAACTGTAGAGTTTGATCCTGGCTCAGATTGAACGCTGGCGGCATGCCTTACACATGCAAGTCGAACGGTAACAGGTTAAGCTGACGAGTGGCGAACGGGTGAGTAATGTATCGGAACGTGCCCAGTCGTGGGGGATAACTACTCGAAAGAGTGGCTAATACCGCATACGACCTGAGGGTGAAAGCGGGGGACCGTAAGGCCTCGCGCGATTGGAGCGGCCGATATCAGATTAGCTAGTTGGTGGGGTAAAAGCCCACCAAGGCGACGATCTGTAGCTGGTCTGAGAGGACGACCAGCCACACTGGGACTGAGACACGGCCCAGACTCCTACGGGAGGCAGCAGTGGGGAATTTTGGACAATGGACGCAAGTCTGATCCAGCCATGCCGCGTGCGGGAAGAAGGCCTTCGGGTTGTAAACCGCTTTTGTCAGGGAAGAAACGAGTTTCTCTAATACAGAGACTTAATGACGGTACCTGAAGAATAAGCACCGGCTAACTACGTGCCAGCAGCCGCGGTAATACGTAGGGTGCAAGCGTTAATCGGAATTACTGGGCGTAAAGCGTGCGCAGGCGGTTATGCAAGACAGAGGTGAAATCCCCGGGCTCAACCTGGGAACTGCCTTTGTGACTGCATAGCTAGAGTACGGCAGAGGGGGATGGAATTCCGCGTGTAGCAGTGAAATGCGTAGATATGCGGAGGAACACCGATGGCGAAGGCAATCCCCTGGGCCTGTACTGACGCTCATGCACGAAAGCGTGGGGAGCAAACAGGATTAGATACCCTGGTAGTCCACGCCCTAAACGATGTCAACTGGTTGTTGGGAGGGTTTCTTCTCAGTAACGTAGCTAACGCGTGAAGTTGACCGCCTGGGGAGTACGGCCGCAAGGTTGAAACTCAAAGGAATTGACGGGGACCCGCACAAGCGGTGGATGATGTGGTTTAATTCGATGCAACGCGAAAAACCTTACCTACCCTTGACATGCCAGGAATCCTGCAGAGATGTGGGAGTGCTCGAAAGAGAACCTGGACACAGGTGCTGCATGGCCGTCGTCAGCTCGTGTCGTGAGATGTTGGGTTAAGTCCCGCAACGAGCGCAACCCTTGTCATTAGTTGCTACGAAAGGGCACTCTAATGAGACTGCCGGTGACAAACCGGAGGAAGGTGGGGATGACGTCAGGTCATCATGGCCCTTATGGGTAGGGCTACACACGTCATACAATGGCCGGTACAGAGGGCTGCCAACCCGCGAGGGGGAGCTAATCCCAGAAAACCGGTCGTAGTCCGGATCGTAGTCTGCAACTCGACTGCGTGAAGTCGGAATCGCTAGTAATCGCGGATCAGCTTGCCGCGGTGAATACGTTCCCGGGTCTTGTACACACCGCCCGTCACACCATGGGAGCGGGTTCTGCCAGAAGTAGTTAGCCTAACCGCAAGGGGGGCGATTACCACGGCAGGGTTCGTGACTGGGGTGAAGTCGTAACAAGGTAGCCGTATCGGAAGGTGCGGCTGGATCACCTCCTTTCTAGAAAATGGTCGAGCAGTTGTTTGCTGCATGCAGCAGATGACCAGCGAGATCCACATGACTCATTTTTAAGCGCCCACACTTATCGGCTGTGAATACAACATCAGAGTAATAGCGTGAGCCTGCCGAGCTGGCCTCAACAGGCGAGCGTTACTGAGAGGCAGTGCACGCAAGAAACGCGTGGGTCTGTAGCTCAGTCGGTTAGAGCACCGTCTTGATAAGGCGGGGGTCGCTGGTTCGAATCCAGCCAGACCCACCACGGATTTGAAGAGATCCCGGGGGATTAGCTCAGCTGGGAGAGCACCTGCTTTGCAAGCAGGGGGTCGTCGGTTCGATCCCGTCATCCTCCACCAATTACTCTGTGCCATGGTTGACAAACCAAAGCATCCGTTGCGCGAAGGCGTGAGCGGTTGTTCTGGTTTGTCAGTCATAAGGCTCGAAAGAGTCGGCTGTTGTTCTTTAACAATTTGTAGAGTCGAATCAGCGCTGCTAGCGGAAAGCGCCATCTCGTAAAGGGGGTGAGCGTACCGTGCCGCTAGTAGCTTTTGATTGCGTCAAACACAAGACTTCAACTGAGCAAGAAATTGTTTAGGTATGAAGAACGGCGTAACGCGTGAATACTCAATAAACGTATGGAGCTGAGAGGCTCTGTACGAGTCCTTGACGACAGTGCAGTCAGCGCTGTCAAAGTTATAGGGTCAAGTGACTAAGTGCATGTGGTGGATGCCTTGGCGATTACAGGCGACGAAGGACGTGATAGCCTGCGATAAGCTTCGGGGAGCTGGCAAATTAGCTTTGATCCGGAGATTTCCGAATGGGGAAACCCACCCCGCGAGGGGTAACTCTGACTGAATACATAGGTCATTGTGGCGAACCGGGTGAACTGAAACATCTCAGTAGCTCGAGGAAAAGACATCAACCGAGATTCCGAAAGTAGCGGCGAGCGAAATTGGAGTAGCCTTTACGTTTTAGCATCGTGTATATCAGAACGGAATGGAAAGTCCGGCCATAGCGGGTGATAGCCCCGTATGAGAAATGCTGCGGTGTGGAACTAAGCGTAAGACAAGTAGGGCGGGACACGAGAAATCCTGTCTGAATATGGGGGGACCATCCTCCAAGGCTAAATACTCGTAATCGACCGATAGTGAACTAGTACCGTGAGGGAAAGGCGAAAAGAACCCCGGGAGGGGAGTGAAATAGATCCTGAAACCGCATGCATACAAAAAGTAGGAGCCCGCAAGGGTGACTGCGTACCTTTTGTATAATGGGTCAGCGACTTACATTCAGTGGCGAGGTTAACCGAATAGGGAAGCCGTAGAGAAATCGAGTCCGAATAGGGCGAATTAGTCGCTGGGTGTAGACCCGAAACCAAGTGATCTATCCATGGCCAGGATGAAGGTACCGTAACAGGTGCTGGAGGTCCGAACCGACTAATGTTGCAAAATTAGCGGATGAGCTGTGGATAGGGGTGAAAGGCTAAACAAACTTGGAAATAGCTGGTTCTCTCCGAAAACTATTTAGGTAGTGCCTCAAGTATTACCATCGGGGGTAGAGCACTGTTATGGCTAGGGGGTCATGGCGACTTACCAAACCATTGCAAACTCCGAATACCGATGAGTACAGCTTGGGAGACAGAGCACCGGGTGCTAACGTCCGGACTCAAGAGGGAAACAACCCAGACCGCCAGCTAAGGTCCCCAAAATTGGCTAAGTGGGAAACGAAGTGGGAAGGCTAAAACAGTCAGGATGTTGGCTTAGAAGCAGCCATCATTTAAAGAAAGCGTAATAGCTCACTGATCGAGTCGTCCTGCGCGGAAGATGTAACGGGGCTAAGCCAGTTACCGAAGCTGCGGATGTGCAATTTATTGCACGTGGTAGGAGAGCGTTCTGTAAGCCTGTGAAGGTGGGTTGTGAAGCCTGCTGGAGGTATCAGAAGTGCGAATGCTGACATGAGTAGCGTTAAAGGGGGTGAAAAGCCCCCTCGCCGAAAGCGGCAAGGTTTCCTACGCAACGTTCATCGGCGTAGGGTGAGTCGGCCCCTAAGGCGAGGCAGAGATGCGTAGCTGATGGGAAACAGGTAAATATTCCTGTACCGATCAATAGTGCGATGTGGGGACGGAGAAGGTTAGCTCAGCCAACTGTTGGAATAGTTGGTTCAAGCGTGTAGTCGTGCTCTTTAGGCAAATCCGGAGAGCTTAGATGAGGCGTGATAACGAGTCTGCTTGCAGACGAAGTGAGTGATACCCTGCTTCCAGGAAAAGCCACTAAGCTTCAGCTATTGACGACCGTACCGCAAACCGACACTGGTGCGCGAGATGAGTATTCTAAGGCGCTTGAGAGAACTCTGGAGAAGGAACTCGGCAAATTGACACCGTAACTTCGGAAGAAGGTGTGCCTCTAGTATGTGTAGAGATTTACTCTCGAAGCAGAATGGGGCCGCAGAGAATCGGTGGCTGCAACTGTTTATTAAAAACACAGCACTCTGCAAAGACGAAAGTCGACGTATAGGGTGTGACTCCTGCCCGGTGCTGGAAGATTAAATGATGGGGTGCAAGCTCTTGACTGAAGTCCCAGTAAACGGCGGCCGTAACTATAACGGTCCTAAGGTAGCGAAATTCCTTGTCGGGTAAGTTCCGACCTGCACGAATGGAGTAATGATGGCCACACTGTCTCCTCCAGAGACTCAGCGAAGTTGAAATGTTTGTGATGATGCAATCTCCCCGCGGAAAGACGGAAAGACCCCATGAACCTTTACTGTAGCTTTACATTGGACTTTGAACAGATCTGTGTAGGATAGGTGGGAGGCTTTGAAGTGAGGACGCTAGTTCTCATGGAGCCAACGTTGAAATACCACCCTGGTGTGTTTGAGGTTCTAACCTTGGTCCCTTATCGGGATTGGGGACAGTGTATGGTGGGCAGTTTGACTGGGGCGGTCTCCTCCCAAAGTGTAACGGAGGAGTTCGAAGGTACGCTAAATACGGTCGGAAATCGTGTTGATAGTGCATTGGCATAAGCGTGCTTGACTGCGAGACTGACAAGTCGAGCAGGTACGAAAGTAGGACAAAGTGATCCGGTGGTTCTGTATGGAAGGGCCATCGGCTCAACGGATAAAAGGTACTCTGGGGATAACAGGCTGATACCGCCCAAGAGTTCATATCGACGGCGGTGTTTGGCACCTCGATGTCGGCTCATCTCATCCTGGGGCTGTAGCCGGTCCCAAGGGTATGGCTGTTCGCCATTTAAAGAGGTACGTGAGCTGGGTTTAAAACGTCGTGAGACAGTTTGGTCCCTATCTTCCGTGGGCGCTGCAAGATTGAGAGAGCCTGCTCCTAGTACGAGAGGACCGGAGTGGACGCACCTCTGGTGTATCGGTTGTCACGCCAGTGGCATCGCCGAGTAGCTAAGTGCGGAAGAGATAACCGCTGAAAGCATCTAAGCGGGAAACTCGTCTCAAGATGAGTCTTGCCGGGGCTTGAGCCCCCTGAAGGGTCGTTCGAGACCAGGACGTTGATAGGCTGGGTGTGGAAGCGCAGTAATGCGTTAAGCTAACCAGTACTAATTGCCCGTGAGG